>NZ_JAHLJD010000012.1:0-14435 GCF_020496225.1 Pseudonocardia sp. ICBG162 | reverse complement strand
ACCGCGACGACGATCAGGTCGGCGTTGATCCCGTTGGTGATGAAGGTCTTCGCGCCGTTGACGACGTAGTGGTCGCCGTCGCGGATCGCGGTCGTCGACATCGACGCCAGGTCCGAGCCGATGCCCGGCTCGGTCATGGCGATGGCGAGGATCGTCTCGCCGCTGACGACGCCCGGCAGCCAGCGCTGCTTCTGCTCCTCGGTGCAGTAGGTGAGCAGGTAGGGCAGCACGATGTCGTTGTGCAGGGTCAGGCCCAGGCCGGACCCGGCGGCGCCGACGCGCAGCAGCTCCTCGCTGATGACGGCGTTGAAGCGGAAGTCCTTGACCCCGCCGCCGCCGAACTCCTCCGGTGCGTCGATGCCCAGGAAGCCGTTCGCACCGGCGGTGGTGAACAGCTCCCGCGCGACGGCGCCGTCGCGTTCCCACTGCGCCTCGTGCGGGACGATCTCCTTCTCGACGAAGGCGCGGAACGCCTCCCGGAAGTCCTCGTGGTCGGACTCGTAGAGCGTGCGCTTCACGGCGCCGCCTCCCCTCGGGTGGTGGTGGTTAGCGCGGCTGCATCCGGATCGCGCCGTCGAGGCGGATCGTCTCGCCGTTGAGCATCGGGTTCTCGACGATGTGGGCGGCGAGCTTGCCGTACTCGGTCGGCTGGCCCAGCCGCGACGGGTGCGGGACCTGCTTGCCCAGCGAGGTCTTGACGTCCTCGGGCAGCCCGGCCAGCAGCGGGGTCTCGAACAGGCCGGGGGCGATGGTGTTCACCCGGATGCCGATGCTCGCCAGGTCACGGGCGATCGGCAGGGTCATGCCGACGATGCCGCCCTTGGACGCCGAGTAGGCGGCCTGCCCGATCTGGCCCTCGAACGCCGCCACCGAGGCGGTGTTGATGATGACGCCGCGGTCGCCGTCGACGTGCTCGGCCTTGGCGATGCGCTCGGCCGCCAGCCGGATCACGTTGAACGTGCCGATCAGGTTCACGTTGACGACCTTGGTGAAGTCGGCCAGCGGGAACGGGCCGGTCTTGCCGTAGGTCTTGATGCCGTTGCCGATGCCGGCGCAGTTGACCGCGACGCGGACGGTGCCGAGCTCCTCGGCGGCGTCGAGGGCGGCCGAGACCTGCTCCTCGTTGGTGACGTCGGCGGCGACGAAGCGGACGTTCTCGCCCAGCTTGTCGGCGACGGCCTCGCCCTGCGATGACGGCAGGTCGATGATCAGGACCTTGGCGCCGAGCTCCACGAACTTCTCCGTGGTGGCGAGGCCCAGGCCGGACGCACCGCCGGTGACGACGGCGACGGAACCGTTGATGTCCATGTTCTGTCTGTTTCCTTCCGGGTGGGGAGCGGGTGTCAGAGGAGCTCGAGGATGGTGGCGTTGGCCTGGCCGCCGCCCTCGCACATGGTCTGCAGGCCGTAACGGATGCCGTTGTCGCGCATGTGGTGGATCAGGGTGGTCATGATCCGCGCGCCGGAACCGCCCAGCGGGTGACCGAGTGCGATCGCGCCGCCGTTGGGGTTGAGCCGCTCGGCGACCGAGGTGTCCTCACCGGCGATGTCGGCCAGCCAGGCCAGGGGCACCGGGGCGAAGGCCTCGTTGACCTCGAACGCACCGATCTCCTCCAGCGACAGACCCGACCGCGTGAGTGCCTTCTGCGTCGCGGGGATCGGCGCGGTCAGCATGATGACCGGGTCGGCACCGGCCAGCACCGCGGTGTGCACCCGCGCGATCGGGGTCAGACCCAGCTCCGTGGCCTTCTCGCTGGTGGTCATCAGCAACGCGGCCGAGCCGTCGGAGATCTGCGAGGAGTTCCCCGCGTGGATCACCCCACCCTGGTCGGCGTCCTTGAACACCGTCTTGAGCTGGGCCAGGCCCTCCAGGGTGCCGCCCCGGCGGATGCCCTCATCGGCCGAAACGCCCGCGATGGGTGCGATCTGGCCCTCGAAGCGGCCGTCGTCCTGCGCCTGCGCGGCACGCTCGTGCGACAGCAGCGCGAACTCGTCGAGCCGGGTACGGGAGAAGCCCCACTTCTCGGCGATCATCTCCGCGCCCACGCCCTGGTTGGGGGCCACCCCGTAACGCGCGGCGAAGTCCGAGCCCAGCGGGTCCTGCCCCTGGCTGGAGGAGAACATCGGGACACGGGTCATCGACTCGACACCACCGGCGACGGCGACGTCGTACTGGCCCGCGATCAACCCGGCCGCGGCGAAGTGCACCGACTGCTGACTCGACCCGCACTGCCGGTCCACGGTCACACCGGTGACGGTCTCGGGGAACCCGGCGGCCAGCGCGGCGTTGCGGCCGATGTCGAAGGTCTGCTCGCCGACCTGGGACACGCAGCCCCAGATGACGTCGTCGATGTGGGCCGGGTCCACGCCGGACCGCTCCACCAGGCTGCGCAGCACGTGCGCGGAGAGGTCGGTGGGGTGGACGTCCGCCAGGCCGCCCTTGCGCTTGCCGACCGGGCTGCGTACGGCCTCGACGATGACTGCGTCTCGCACGGTGTTCGCTCCTTCGCGACGGTGGACGGCGCCCGGACGGGGCCGTCGACTCGCCACGACGGTAGCAGGAAACAGTCAGTGTTGACTGCCACGGGGCGGTGCGACCCGGGTCACGCCGACCACGGAGCTGCCCCGGCCGGCACGCCCCTGTCGATCAGTACCTCGGCGCTGCCGGGGCGCGCCGGGGCAGCGCCGAGGTACTGATCGATTCCGGACCGGCGGCGCGCGGCCCGGGCGCGTCGGACCGGTGCGCGACCGGGGTCAGGCGGAGGTGGCCGACACCCGGTCGGCCGTCGCACCCTCGCCGGAGGCGGTGGCCTCGGTGGGGTCGGTGTCCTCGGTGGCGTCGATGGGATCGGCGGCGTCGCGCCCGAGGATCCCCTCCTGCGCCGCGACGAGCGTCGGCACGGTGATCTGCCCGGCGACGTTGGTGGCGGTGCGCATCATGTCGAGGATCGGGTCGATACCGATCACGACCGCGATCCCGGCCGCGATCACCGCGGGCGGCATCCCGACCGCGGCGAGGGTCAGGGTCAGCATGGTGAACCAGCCGGTCGTCCCGGCGGTGGCCAGCGCCCCGAACACGGCGACGGCGACGATCACCAGGTACTGCCACGCCGCGAGCTGCACCCCGGAGACGTGCGCGATGAAGATCGTCGCGAGCGCCGGGTAGACCGCGGCGCAGCCGTCCATCTTGGTGGTGGTGGCCAGCGGGACGGCGAACCCGGCGTAGTTGCGGTCCACGCCGAGGTCGATCGCGGCCTGCCGGGACATCGGCAGGGCGGCGCCGGACGAGCGGGACACGAAGGCGAACTGCAGCACCGGCCAGGTAGTGCCGAAGAAGCGGCGCGGCCCGATGCCGGCCACGACCTTGAGCAGCAGCGGGTAGACGCCGAACAGGACGATCGCGCAGCCGAGGTAGACGGTGACGATCAGCCCGGCCAGGGACCCGACGACACCGCTGCCGTAGGTGGCGAACGCGTTGCCGATCAGGCCGAGCACGCCGATCGGGGCGAGCACGACGATCCAGCGGATGATCGTCAGGACGATCTCGAAGGCGGAGCGGGAGAACGCGACGAACGGCTCGGCCTTCTCCCCCAGCGCGTAGGCGGCGGCACCGACCAGCAGCGCCGCGACGACGACCTGCAGCACGTTGTCCGCGGCGAACGCGGCGACCGGGTTGTCCGGGACGAGGTTCGACAGCAGCGCCTCCCACGAGCCCGCGGTCTTCGCGCCCACGGCCTCGACGTCGGCCGGGTCGGCGGCGATCGTGACGCCCTCGCCGGGCCGCCCGATCAGCCCGATCGTGATGCCGATCAGCACCGCGACCAGGGAGGTCCCGGCGAACCACGCGACGGTGCGCCCGCCGAGCCGGGCCGCGGTGCGGCCGCCGCCGAGGTCACGCAGGCTGACGATGCCGACGACGATCGCGAGGAACACCAGCGGCGCGACGGTGAACTGCAGCAGCCCGGTGAACAGGCCGCCGACGGTGTCCAGCGTGGACGCCAGCCCGGTGGAGCCGGTGACCCGAGCGGTCAGCCCGAGCAGGGCGCCGAGGACGAGCCCGGCGACGGTGAGCAGTGCGAACACGCGCGGGCGCTGCCAGGCGCGTGCGGCACGGACGGCGAGTGACACGGGGATCCTCCAGGAGGTGTGCGGACGGACGTGGGCCATCGGGAGCCCGGACAGCCCGTCGCGGGGCGGCGGCACAGGTCGATCACCCGCCGGCTCACCAGCCACACACCCGTCCCCCGCACAGGTGGGAGCAACGCGCCCGTTCGCCGCGTTCTTCCCGCCGGACGGAGGTACGCAGCGTGACCCGTACCTCCGTCCGGGACCGTCACCGCACCGGTGGGGTGGTCGCGTGCGCGGGTTGCTCGGCCCCGTCGAGGCCGGCGGTCGCGAGGTCGATCCCCCGGGTCTCGGGCAGCAGGTACACCGTCAGCCCGGACACCAGCAGCAGCGCGATCGCGTAGCCGAGGAACAGGCCGGGCCTGCCGATCTCGGCGAACAGCGTCTGCAGGTAGGGCGCGGTCCCGCCGAACAGCGCGACGGAGATCGAGTACGGCACGCCGAGCCCGGCGGCGCGCACCCCGGTCGGGAACATCTCGGCGTAGAGGGCGGGTCCGACGGCGCAGCCCGCCCCGATCAGCGCGAGCGCGACGGTCATCGCGACGAACAGCGTCGGCCCGTCGTGGATCATCGCGTCGAGCGGGAACAGCGCCAGGACGAGCACCGCGCCGGGCACGAGCAGGGTGCGGCGGCGGCCGAACCGGTCCGAGGCCGCGCCCCACAGCGGCAGCAGCACCATGAACACCGCCAGCGCGCCGGCACCGGCCCACAGCGCCGCCGCCGGGTCCACCCCGCGCGCGGTGATGGCGTACGCCGGGGCCGCGACCGACCAGACGTAGTAGACGACGGTCAGGCCGCTGGTCAGGAACACCACCCGGGCCAGCGCCTTCGGCCGGGCCAGGACCTGGCGCCACAGCGACGGGCGGCCGGGCGTCGCGGTGCGGGCCTCCTCCTCTCGGGAGTAGGTGTCGGACTCACGCATCCGCAGCCGCATGACCAGCGCGTACAGCCCGAACAGCCCGCCCAGGACGAACGGCACCCGCCAGCCGTAGGCGGCCATCTCCTCGCGGGTGAGCACGCTCGACAGGACGGCTCCGAGCACCGTCCCGACCAGGATGCCCGCGGTGCCGGAGAAGTAGATGAGGCTCGACCACAGCCCGCGCCGGGCGGGCGGGGCCATCTCGGCGAGGTAGGTCTGTGCGGCGGGCAGCTCGCCCCCGTGCGCGAGGCCCTGCGCCAGCCGGGCCAGGACCAGCACGACCGGTGCGGCGATGCCGATGACGGCGTGGGTCGGGACGAGCCCGATCACCAGGCTGCCCACCGCGGCGGTCGCCACGCACAGCGCCATCGACAGCTTCCGGCCGCGGCGATCGGCGATCCAGCCGAACAGGAAGCCGCCGAACGGGCGGGCGACGAACCCGACGGCGAACACCGCGAGCGTCTTGAGCAGGGCGGTGCCGGTGTCGTCGCCGGCGAAGAACTGCGGGGCGAAGAACGCCGAGAACGTCGCGTAGACGTTCCAGTCGAACCACTCCATGGCGTTGCCGGCGCCGATCCCGAGGATCGTGCGACGCCGCTCGGTGCGCTCGGTCATGCCGCCACCCCCGCGGCCGGGGCGAGGCGGGTGGTGGCGAGCGCGGCGTACAGCGCGGTCGCGTCGGCGAGGACGCCGTCGTCGAAGCGGGCGAGCGGCGAGTGGTTCATCGGCGCGGTGTCGGGGTCGGCGCCGGGTGGGCAGGCGCCCATCCCGAGGAACGCACCGGGGACGGCGGCGAGCACCCGGGAGAAGTCCTCGGAGCCGCTGACCGGGTTCGGGGCGAGCCGGAACCGGTCCTCGCCGAGCAGCTCGGCGCACACCCCGGCGGCGAACGCGGCCTCGTCGGCGTCGTTGACGGTGCGCGGGTACTCGTCGGTCCAGACGACCTCGGCGCGGACGCCGTGGGCGGCGGCGACACCGTCGCAGACCTCGCGGACCAGCACCGGCAGCGTCGCGGCGTGGACGTCGGAGAAGCTGCGCACGGTGGCCTCGAAGCGGGCCGTGTCGGGGATGACATTGCGCCGGGTGCCGGCGGCGACGACGCCGACGGTCAGCACGACCGGGTCGAACATGTCGAAGCGGCGGGTCACCATCGTCTGCAGTGCGGTGATCATCTCCGCGGCCGCGGCGATCGGGTCCCGGGCGGTGTGCGGGTTGGAGCCGTGGCCACCCGCCCCGTGCACGACGACGTCGAGCGCGTGCGAGGCGGACAGGAACACCCCGGGTCGGGTCGTGACCAGCCCGGCGGGCATCCGGTTGGCGAACACGTGCAGGCCGTAGGCGTGGTCGGCGCGCCGCCCGGCCGCGGTCAGGACACCCTCGGCGAGCATGTGGCCGGCGCCGTCGAAGCCCTCCTCGCCAGGCTGGAACATGAACACGACGTCGCCGGCGAGGTGGTCGCGGTGGGCGCTGAGCAGCCGCGCGGCCCCGGCCAGCGCCGCGGTGTGCAGGTCGTGGCCGCAGGCGTGCATGGTGCCGGTCCGCGCCGCGAAGTCCTCGCCGGAGTTCTCCGTGACCGGGAGGCCGTCCATGTCGCCGCGCAGCAGGACCACCGGGGCGTCCGCGCCGCCGCCCGGGGCGGTGCCGCGCAGGACCGCGGTGACCGACGTCGTCGTGGTCCCCCCGGTGATCTCCAGCGGGAGTCCCGCCAGTGCGTCGAGGACGCGGTCGCGGGTCCGGGGCAGGGTCAGGCCGACCTCGGGGTCGCGGTGCAGCTCCCGGCGCAGGTGCGCCAGGTCCGGCTGCAGCGACCGGGCGTCGTCACGAAGATCCACAAGCGTCCCCTCGGGTCGTACCGGAGGGCCACGCTGCCCGCCGGAGGTCCTGCCCGAGTCTCGGAGCCCGCGCGTTACGGCACGTAACATCGACCGATCCGATCCGGATCGGGGGCCCCGTGGACGGAACCGACCGCCATCCGCTGTCCGAGGACGACTTCGCGCTCGTCCACGCGCTGCAGCTGCACCCGCGCGCGAGCTGGGCCGGGCTCGGCCCGGTGCTCGACGCCGCGCCGGTGACACTCGCCCGGCGCTGGGCCCGCCTGCAGGGGTCCGGGCACGCGTGGATCAGCTGCTACCCGGTGGTCGGCGAGGACGCCATGCAGGTGGCGCTGGTCGAGGTGGACTGCGCCCCGGGGCGGCTCGCGGGGGTCGCCGCGGCGCTGGACTCCGAGCCGTCGGTGATGACCATCGAGTACGCCGCCCGCGGCCGGGACCTGCTGCTGACGGTGAACGCGGCGTCGTTCACGGAGCTGTCCGGGCTGGTGCTGGACCGGATCGGGCGGGTCGCCGGGGTCGCGTCGGTGCGCACGCACCTGGCGTCGCGGGTGCACCGGGAGGGCAGCCGGTGGCGGCTCGACGCGCTCGACGCCCGGCAGGTCGCGGCCGTGCGCGCGCTGCGCCGGGCGGACACCACACCGCAGGCGGGCGGCGTCGACCTGCGGGGTCCGGTGTACGCGCCGCTGGTGCGGGAGCTGTGCGCCGACGGGCGGGAGAGCGCCGCGGAGCTCGCGGCCCGGGTCGGGCGGCCGGCGTCGACGGTGCGCCGGCAGCTGTCGGCGCTGGTGCGCTCGCGGGCGCTGGTGTTCCGCTGCGAGGTCGCACAGCTGCTGACCCGGTGGCCCATCTGCGTGACGTGGTGGATCCGGCTGCCGACCGCCGCGGTCGAGGCCGCGGTGCGCCGGGTCCGGACCGACCCGCGGGTGCGGCTGTGCCTGTCGCTCACCGGGCCGGAGAACCTGCTGCTCACCGCCTGGACGCACTCGCTGGGCGAGCTGGTGGGAATGCAGTCGGCGCTGGAGCGGTCGCTGCCGCAGGCGCAGATCGTGGACACCTCGGTGATCCTGCGGACCCGCAAGCGGATGGGGTGGCTGCTGCACCCCGACGGCCGGGCCACCGGGACGTGCGTCCCGGTGTTCCCCGGCTGAGGCGGCGCCGGGTCAGAGCCAGGCGTCGCGGACGTCGAGGGTGGTCCGGTCCAGCGACGCGAGCAGGTCCAGCTGCGGTCCGGTGCGGGGCAGCTCGTGGCGCACGAAGTAGCGCGCGGCGGCGCGCTTGCCGTCGTACAGGTCGCCGTCGCGGCCCTCGGCGGCGAGCGCCTGCTCCAGCCAGATCCAGGCGAGCACGACGTGCCCGACCGCCTCCAGGTAGACCGAGGAGTGCGCGACGGCGAGCGCCGGGTCGTCCTGGCCGTGCACGGTCCCGGTGACCTCGACGACCCGGTCCGCGGCCGCGGCGACGGCGTCGGCGTGCGCGGCGAGCTCCCCGCCCGCCGCACGGCCCCGCGCCACGGTCTCCCCGATCGTCTCCCGCAGCAGCGTCAGCCCGGCACCCCCCTGCATCACGACCTTGCGCCCCAGCAGGTCCAGGCCCTGGATGCCGTGGGTGCCCTCGTGGATCGGGTTGAGCCGGTTGTCCCGGTAGAGCTGCTCGACGTCGTGGTCGCGGGTGTAGCCGTAGCCGCCGTGGATCTGGATCGCGAGGTCGTTGGCGTGCAGGCACCACTGCGACGGCCAGCTCTTCACGACCGGGGTCAGCACGTCCAGCAGCAGGTGCGCCCGGCGTCGCTCCTGCTCGGTGCCTGCGGTGCGCTCCTCGTCGAGGAGCCGCCCGCAGTACAGGTTCAGCGCGAGCGCACCCTCCACGTAGGACTTGCTCGCGAGCAGCATCCGGCGCACGTCGGTGTGGGCGACGAGCGGGACCTGCGGGCTCGCCGGGTCCTTCGCGCCGGCCGGGCGGCCCTGGGTGCGGGTGCGGGCGTGCTCGAGGGCCAGCAGGTAGCCGGCGTAGCCGAGTGCGGTGGCTCCCGCCCCGACCCCGACCCGGGCCTCGTTCATCATGTGGAACATCTGGGCGAGGCCGGTGTGCGGCTCCCCCACCAGGTAGCCGACGGCGCCCGCCTCGCCACCCGGCGTGGCGCGGCCCTCGCCGAAGTTCAGCACGGTGTTGACGGTGCCGCGGTAGCCCATCTTGTGGTTCAGCCCGGCGAGGGCGACGTCGTTGCGTTCGCCGTTCTCCAGCACCCGGGGCACCACGAACAGCGAGATGCCCTTCACCCCGGCCGGTCCGCCGGGGATCTTCGCCAGCACCAGGTGGACGATGTTCTCCCCCAGCTCGTGCTCGCCGCCGGAGATCCACATCTTGGTGCCGGTGATCCGGTGCGTGCCGTCGTCGCGGGGCTCGGCCCGGGTGGTGACGTCCGCCAGCGACGACCCGGCCTGCGGCTCGGACAGGCACATCGTGCCGAAGTAGCGGCCCTCCACCATCGGGCGCACCCAGGTCTGCACCTGTTCTGAGCTGCCGTGGGTGAGCAGCAGGTTGGCCGCGGCGACGGTGAGCATCGGGTAGGCGGCGGTGGCGACGTTGCCGGCGTGCAGCCAGACGAAGCAGGCCTGGACGACGACGGCCGGCAGCGCCATGCCGCCCACCCGCGCGTCGAGCCCGGCGCCGACGATCCCTGTGTCGCCCAGCACCTTCAGCGCGGCGCGGACCTCGTCGGGGAGGGTGACGCGCTCGCCGTCGAACTCGGGCTCGCGGGTGTCGGAGATCTTGCGGTGCGGCGCGAAGTGCTCGGTCGCGACCTGCGCGGCGAGGTCGACGACGGCGTCGATGGTGTCGCGGTCGTGCTCGGCGTAGCGCTCGCGGTCGCAGAGCTCGACCACCCGCAGCCAGTCGTGGAGCAGGAAGTCGAGGTCGGCACGGGAGATCAGCTGCGCTCGCACGGCACCCACGATCGCACCCCGGGGCGGGTCCGGGGAAGCGGGCCGCTCAGCCCCCGACCGCGAGCGCCGGGGCGAACGCCGGCGACCCGGACCGGCCGGTCCGCACCAGGTCGGCGACGAGCTCGCCGACGGCCGGGGCGTACTTGAAGCCCTGGCCGGAGAACCCGCCGAGGACGACGGTGCGCGGCTCCCCCGGGGCGAGCGCGACGATGCCGCGGCGGGTCGGGGTGTAGCCCTCGACGTAGGACTCCAGCCGGGCGGGCCGGTCGGACATCCCGGCGAGGCGGGCGGCGACCGCACCGGCCCAGTCCCGGGTGTAGCCGGCCTCGACCAGCGGATGGTGGTCGGCCGGCGAGTGGACGCGGGGCTGCGGCTGCTGGTGGTTGATCTTGACGGTGGCGCCGTCGACGGCGGGGAAGAACGAGTGCACCGGTGCCGCGGTGTGGATCCCGGGAGGGAAGACCGCGGGCGCGAACCGGGCGGGGTCGCGCACCCCGAACCAGCTCAGCACGACGCGGCGCTGCTCGATCCCGGTGGCGCCCGGGACGAGACCGGCGCCGTGGCCGGTGGCGATCACGACGCTGTCGGCGACGGTCTCGCCGTCGACGGTGTGGAGCACGACGCGCCCGCGCCGCCTGCCGATGCCGACGACGGTGACGCCCTCCCGGACGGCCGCCCCGGCCCGGCGGGCCTCCGCGACGAGCCCGCGGGTGGCGGTGCCGGCGTCGAGCAGCCCGCCGCCCGGGTCGAGCACGGCCACCTCGTCCGCGCCGAGCAGGTGCGCGGGCCAGCGCACGGCCGCCGCGGCCGCGTCGAGCACGGTGGTCCGGCCCGGCAGCGCGACCGCCCGGACCCGCGGGTCGTCGCGCGCGCCGAGGGTGAGCGCGCCGCAGGCGGTGAACGGCGCGCCGGGCAGCCCGGTCCAGAGCTCACGGCTGCGGTCGAGCAGGCGGACGTGGTCCGGCCCGGTCGCGACGGCGGTGCGGAAGATCCGCGTCTCGCCGCCGGAGCCGCCGTCGGGGTGGCCGACGCGCCCGGACTCCAGCCCGACGCAGGACACCCCGGCGCGGGCCAGCGCGAGCAGCGACGCCGCGCCGAGCACACCCAGCCCGACGACGGCGCACTCGACCGACCCGGCCCGTCTCACGGGTTCTGCGACCGGATCCGGGCGTCCGCGGGCAGCGGCACGCGGGCCGGGTCCCGGGGCAGGCGTCCCGGCCAGACCAGGCAGAGCAGCGGCGGCGCGCCGACCGCCCGCAGCGCGGCGACGGCCGTCACGACGTCCTCGGTGGTCGTCGCGGCGGTCTCGACGACGAGCACGCTCGGCCCGCCGTCGCGCACGGTGCGCAGGTCCTCGTGGGCGAGCCGCGGGACGCGCAGGGCCCGCACCACCGGCGTCCCGGGGGCGACGGTCGTCGCCGGGGCGCCGGGGGTGAGGTCGCGGTAGTCACGCCGGTCCCCCACCAGTGCGGCCGCCTTGACCAGCTCGGACGCGACGTCGCAGGCGGGCTCGCGGGTCAGCTGGACGACGGTGAGGCACTCGACGTCGCGCAGCAGGTCGCGGTAGGCACCGGCCAGGCGCGGCACCGCGTCCGGGGCGGTGCCCGGGGCGAGCACCGGCACGTCGAGCCGGGCCCGGAGCCGGTCCTCGGGGTGGGCCTCGGGCAGCAGCCCGCGGCCGCGGCGGACCGCGGGCACCCCGAGACCGGCCAGCAGCAGCGCCGCACCGGCGCCGATCCCGGCCGCTCCGCCGACCCACCACGCGGTCGGGACCTCCGGTGCGACGACCGGGGCGGGCCCGTCGACGACGACGGTGACCTGCCCGGTCCGGTCGGCCAGCGTCCGGCCGAGCTGCTCGGCGACCGGGTCGGTCCCGGTGGTGCCCGAGTTGCCGGTGGCCTGGGCGTCGGCGGCGCGCCGGTCGATCTCGGCGCGCAGCGGCTGGGTGCCGCCGGTGGTGACGGCGGCGTCGAGGGCGCCGATGCGCTCGCGCAGCGCGGTGACCGCGTCACCGGCCAGCGCGGTGGCGGTCGCGTCGTCGGTGCCGGTGGCGCGGACGGCGACCACACCCGGTTCGGGTGCGGTGAGCACGAGGCGCCCGGCGACGTCGGTGACGGTGGAGCCGGTCAGCTGGGCGACGCGGTCGGTGAAGGCGGCGCTGCCGGCCGCGGCGAGCGCGCGGGTGGTGGCGGGCCCGGGGTCGGCGGTGCCGACCGAGCCGACCTGCACCGACGTCGTCGCGACGGTGGGCGGTGGGAAGAGCACGGCCAGGCCCGCGGCGCCCGCGGCCGCGAGCAGCACGGCGCCGGTGACGGGGACGCGGCGACGGCGCAGGGTCGCGCCGATCTCCGTCAGGGGGCCGTTGCGGTCCGCCCCGGACGGGACGGGTGCCGGTGTCGCGGCCGGGATCGGTGCGGCCGCGGGGGTGGTCGACGGGGCCGGTGCCGCGGTCCGGTCCGGCCGGGGCGCCACGGGCGGGGCCGTCGGCGGGGCCGGACCGTCGAACCCGGCCGGCAGCGCGGGTGCGGATCCCGTCGGGGCCGGGCGCAGGGGTGCGACCGGGGACCGCTGCGGGGCCGGTGCCCGGGTGGGCACGGACGCCGTCGGCGGCACCCGCGGGATCGCCGAGGTGGCCGGGGACGGGCGGGACGGTGCCGTCGGTGCCGGCGCGCCCGACGCTGTGGACCGGGTGGGCAGGGCCGACGGGCCGGTGACCGGCGCCGTCCCCGTGACCGCCGACGGGTCGACGGGCGTCGTGGCCGACGCCGCGCCGTGCGCACCGTTCACGCCGTTCACGCCGTTCACGCCGTTCACGCCCTTCGCGCCGTTCACCGGAGCCGGAGGCGGAGCCGTGGACGTGGCCGGGGTGTCGGTGCGGGGTGAGGTCGGCAGCGACGTCGGGGTCGCGGTGCGGTGGGCCCCGGCGCGCGGCTCGGTGCCGTTGCGTGCGTCGGTGCCGTTGCGTGTCTCGGCCCCGGTGCGTGCCCCGGCCGAGGTGCGCGACTCGGTCCCGTGCTGCGCGTCGGTCCCGTTGCGCGGGTCGGTGCCGTTGCGCGGGTCGGCCCCGGTGCGCGGGCGCGTCTGCACGGTGTCCTCCACCCCGGAAGCGCCGGAAGCAGCGGAGACACCGGACGTACCGGAAGCACCGGGAGCGCCGGAACCGTCCGGGGTACCGGCACCCGCCGGCGACGCGGCGGGCTCGGCGCGGGTCACCGCACCCGGCGGCGGCAGCAGCCCCCGCCGCCGCGACCGGGCCCGCTCCGGCGTGCCGGAACGCGACGGCTCAGCGGAACGCGACGGCTCAGCGGAACGCGACGGCTCGGCGGAGCGGGACGGCTCGGCGGCACCGGTGCCGGGCGACGCCGGGTCGGCGTCGCGCACCGGGACTCGCTCGTCGCCCCGCGCCGGGGCCGCACCGGAGGACGGCAGGGCCGACGCCCCGCCCTGCTGCGGCGGGGCCGCCGTCCCGGCGTTGCGCGCCGGGACCGGCCCCCCACCGGCCGACGACGGGGTGAACGCGGGCAGCGCCGTCGTCGCGGAGGCGTCGTCGACGGCACCCGGGGCACCGCCGGCGGGCTCCTGCGACGCGTTCTCGCGGCGGTAGGGCGTCGGCCGGGACGGCGACGCCCCGGCCGCCGTCTCCGCCGGTGCCTCGCGCCGCGGCGGGACCAGCGGGGCCCGCGGGGTCCTGGTGCGGGCCATCAGCGGGACCCCGCGACCAGGGCCGGGCCGCCGGGCAGGATCTCGGTGACCACACCGGCGGGCGTGACCTCGGTGATCGTGGCGTCGCGCGGCTGCGGCATCCCGGCCGCCACCTCGGGGCCGAAGTGCTCGGCCAGCCACGACGGCCGGTAGACCGTGTCGAGGTAGCGCTCCCCCAGGTCCGGGGCGAGCGCGACGGCCGTGGTCGTCGCGTCACCGTGGCGGCGCAGCCAGTCCGCGGCCCCCGCGACGACGGTGCCCGTCGACCCGCCGAACAGGAACCCGCGGCGGGCCAGGGCGTGGCACGCCTCGAGCGTGTCGGGCTCGGCGACGTGCACGACGTCGTCGATGTAGGACTCGTCGAGCGCCTCCGGGCGGACGCTGGTGCCCAGCCCCGGGATCATCCGGGGCGTCGGCCGGTCGCCGAAGGTGACCGACCCGGCCGCGTCGACCGCGACCACCCGGACCGGCCGCGGCCGGGACCGGAAGTAGCGGGCGCAGCCCATCAGCGTGCCGGTCGTGCCCGCGCCGACGAAGACCACGTCGAGCTGCGGGAACGCCGCCTCGATCTCCGGCCCCGTGGTGACCAGGTGCGAGCCCTGGTTCTCCGGGTTGGCGTACTGGTTGAGCCAGACGTAGCGG
Source organism: Pseudonocardia sp. ICBG162 (assembly GCF_020496225.1). Taxonomy (NCBI): domain Bacteria; kingdom Bacillati; phylum Actinomycetota; class Actinomycetes; order Pseudonocardiales; family Pseudonocardiaceae; genus Pseudonocardia; species Pseudonocardia sp. ICBG162. Next base: position 274 of record NZ_JAHLJD010000012.1, on the reverse strand, counting down.
TCGTCGCCGGCGACCAGCGAGCGGACCAGTGCGATCCGGGTGGCGAGGAAGCCACCGGCCGCGTCCGGGGTGTCGACGACGCGGACCTCCGCGCCGAGCGCCTCCATCAGCCGGTGCGTCGCCGGGTTGCAGCGCGGGTCGGTGACGCAGACGAACCGGTAGCCCCGGCTCGCCGCGATCATGGCGAGCGCGACGCCGAGGTTGCCCGAGGAGGACTCCACGAGCACCGATCCGCGACGCAGCAGGCCGCGCCGCTCGGCGTCGGTGACCATGC
>NZ_JAHLJD010000011.1:0-102755 GCF_020496225.1 Pseudonocardia sp. ICBG162 | reverse complement strand
AGGACCTGGCGCCACAGCGACGGGCGGCCGGGCGTCGCGGTGCGGGCCTCCTCCTCTCGGGAGTAGGTGTCGGACTCACGCATCCGCAGCCGCATGACCAGCGCGTACAGCCCGAACAGCCCGCCCAGGACGAACGGCACCCGCCAGCCGTAGGCGGCCATCTCCTCGCGGGTGAGCACGCTCGACAGGACGGCTCCGAGCACCGTCCCGACCAGGATGCCCGCGGTGCCGGAGAAGTAGATGAGGCTCGACCACAGCCCGCGCCGGGCGGGCGGGGCCATCTCGGCGAGGTAGGTCTGTGCGGCGGGCAGCTCGCCCCCGTGCGCGAGGCCCTGCGCCAGCCGGGCCAGGACCAGCACGACCGGTGCGGCGATGCCGATGACGGCGTGGGTCGGGACGAGCCCGATCACCAGGCTGCCCACCGCGGCGGTCGCCACGCACAGCGCCATCGACAGCTTCCGGCCGCGGCGATCGGCGATCCAGCCGAACAGGAAGCCGCCGAACGGGCGGGCGACGAACCCGACGGCGAACACCGCGAGCGTCTTGAGCAGGGCGGTGCCGGTGTCGTCGCCGGCGAAGAACTGCGGGGCGAAGAACGCCGAGAACGTCGCGTAGACGTTCCAGTCGAACCACTCCATGGCGTTGCCGGCGCCGATCCCGAGGATCGTGCGACGCCGCTCGGTGCGCTCGGTCATGCCGCCACCGCGGCCGGGGCGAGGCGGGTGGTGGCGAGCGCGGCGTACAGCGCGGTCGCGTCGGCGAGGACGCCGTCGTCGAAGCGGGCGAGCGGCGAGTGGTTCATCGGCGCGGTGTCGGGGTCGGCGCCGGCCGGGCAGGCAGGCGCCCATCCCGAGGAACGCACCGGGGACGGCGGCGAGCACCCGGGAGAAGTCCTCGGAGCCGCTGACCGGGTTCGGGGCGAGCCGGAACCGGTCCTCGCCGAGCAGCTCGGCGCACACCCCGGCGGCGAACGCGGCCTCGTCGGCGTCGTTGACGGTGCGCGGGTACTCGTCGGTCCAGACGACCTCGGCGCGGACGCCGTGGGCGGCGGCGACACCGTCGCAGACCTCGCGGACCAGCACCGGCAGCGTCGCGGCGTGGACGTCGGAGAAGCTGCGCACGGTGGCCTCGAAGCGGGCCGTGTCGGGGATGACATTGCGCCGGGTGCCGGCGGCGACGACGCCGACGGTCAGCACGACCGGGTCGAACATGTCGAAGCGGCGGGTCACCATCGTCTGCAGTGCGGTGATCATCTCCGCGGCCGCGGCGATCGGGTCCCGGGCGGTGTGCGGGTTGGAGCCGTGGCCACCCGCCCCGTGCACGACGACGTCGAGCGCGTGCGAGGCGGACAGGAACACCCCGGGTCGGGTCGTGACCAGCCCGGCGGGCATCCGGTTGGCGAACACGTGCAGGCCGTAGGCGTGGTCGGCGCGCCGCCCGGCCGCGGTCAGGACACCCTCGGCGAGCATGTGGCCGGCGCCGTCGAAGCCCTCCTCGCCAGGCTGGAACATGAACACGACGTCGCCGGCGAGGTGGTCGCGGTGGGCGCTGAGCAGCCGCGCGGCCCCGGCCAGCGCCGCGGTGTGCAGGTCGTGGCCGCAGGCGTGCATGGTGCCGGTCCGCGCCGCGAAGTCCTCGCCGGAGTTCTCCGTGACCGGGAGGCCGTCCATGTCGCCGCGCAGCAGGACCACCGGGGCGTCCGCGCCGCCGCCCGGGGCGGTGCCGCGCAGGACCGCGGTGACCGACGTCGTCGTGGTCCCCCCGGTGATCTCCAGCGGGAGTCCCGCCAGTGCGTCGAGGACGCGGTCGCGGGTCCGGGGCAGGGTCAGGCCGACCTCGGGGTCGCGGTGCAGCTCCCGGCGCAGGTGCGCCAGGTCCGGCTGCAGCGACCGGGCGTCGTCACGAAGATCCACAAGCGTCCCCTCGGGTCGTACCGGAGGGCCACGCTGCCCGCCGGAGGTCCTGCCCGAGTCTCGGAGCCCGCGCGTTACGGCACGTAACATCGACCGATCCGATCCGGATCGGGGGCCCCGTGGACGGAACCGACCGCCATCCGCTGTCCGAGGACGACTTCGCGCTCGTCCACGCGCTGCAGCTGCACCCGCGCGCGAGCTGGGCCGGGCTCGGCCCGGTGCTCGACGCCGCGCCGGTGACACTCGCCCGGCGCTGGGCCCGCCTGCAGGGGTCCGGGCACGCGTGGATCAGCTGCTACCCGGTGGTCGGCGAGGACGCCATGCAGGTGGCGCTGGTCGAGGTGGACTGCGCCCCGGGGCGGCTCGCGGGGGTCGCCGCGGCGCTGGACTCCGAGCCGTCGGTGATGACCATCGAGTACGCCGCCCGCGGCCGGGACCTGCTGCTGACGGTGAACGCGGCGTCGTTCACGGAGCTGTCCGGGCTGGTGCTGGACCGGATCGGGCGGGTCGCCGGGGTCGCGTCGGTGCGCACGCACCTGGCGTCGCGGGTGCACCGGGAGGGCAGCCGGTGGCGGCTCGACGCGCTCGACGCCCGGCAGGTCGCGGCCGTGCGCGCGCTGCGCCGGGCGGACACCACACCGCAGGCGGGCGGCGTCGACCTGCGGGGTCCGGTGTACGCGCCGCTGGTGCGGGAGCTGTGCGCCGACGGGCGGGAGAGCGCCGCGGAGCTCGCGGCCCGGGTCGGGCGGCCGGCGTCGACGGTGCGCCGGCAGCTGTCGGCGCTGGTGCGCTCGCGGGCGCTGGTGTTCCGCTGCGAGGTCGCACAGCTGCTGACCCGGTGGCCCATCTGCGTGACGTGGTGGATCCGGCTGCCGACCGCCGCGGTCGAGGCCGCGGTGCGCCGGGTCCGGACCGACCCGCGGGTGCGGCTGTGCCTGTCGCTCACCGGGCCGGAGAACCTGCTGCTCACCGCCTGGACGCACTCGCTGGGCGAGCTGGTGGGAATGCAGTCGGCGCTGGAGCGGTCGCTGCCGCAGGCGCAGATCGTGGACACCTCGGTGATCCTGCGGACCCGCAAGCGGATGGGGTGGCTGCTGCACCCCGACGGCCGGGCCACCGGGACGTGCGTCCCGGTGTTCCCCGGCTGAGGCGGCGCCGGGTCAGAGCCAGGCGTCGCGGACGTCGAGGGTGGTCCGGTCCAGCGACGCGAGCAGGTCCAGCTGCGGTCCGGTGCGGGGCAGCTCGTGGCGCACGAAGTAGCGCGCGGCGGCGCGCTTGCCGTCGTACAGGTCGCCGTCGCGGCCCTCGGCGGCGAGCGCCTGCTCCAGCCAGATCCAGGCGAGCACGACGTGCCCGACCGCCTCCAGGTAGACCGAGGAGTGCGCGACGGCGAGCGCCGGGTCGTCCTGGCCGTGCACGGTCCCGGTGACCTCGACGACCCGGTCCGCGGCCGCGGCGACGGCGTCGGCGTGCGCGGCGAGCTCCCCGCCCGCCGCACGGCCCCGCGCCACGGTCTCCCCGATCGTCTCCCGCAGCAGCGTCAGCCCGGCACCCCCCTGCATCACGACCTTGCGCCCCAGCAGGTCCAGGCCCTGGATGCCGTGGGTGCCCTCGTGGATCGGGTTGAGCCGGTTGTCCCGGTAGAGCTGCTCGACGTCGTGGTCGCGGGTGTAGCCGTAGCCGCCGTGGATCTGGATCGCGAGGTCGTTGGCGTGCAGGCACCACTGCGACGGCCAGCTCTTCACGACCGGGGTCAGCACGTCCAGCAGCAGGTGCGCCCGGCGTCGCTCCTGCTCGGTGCCTGCGGTGCGCTCCTCGTCGAGGAGCCGCCCGCAGTACAGGTTCAGCGCGAGCGCACCCTCCACGTAGGACTTGCTCGCGAGCAGCATCCGGCGCACGTCGGTGTGGGCGACGAGCGGGACCTGCGGGCTCGCCGGGTCCTTCGCGCCGGCCGGGCGGCCCTGGGTGCGGGTGCGGGCGTGCTCGAGGGCCAGCAGGTAGCCGGCGTAGCCGAGTGCGGTGGCTCCCGCCCCGACCCCGACCCGGGCCTCGTTCATCATGTGGAACATCTGGGCGAGGCCGGTGTGCGGCTCCCCCACCAGGTAGCCGACGGCGCCCGCCTCGCCACCCGGCGTGGCGCGGCCCTCGCCGAAGTTCAGCACGGTGTTGACGGTGCCGCGGTAGCCCATCTTGTGGTTCAGCCCGGCGAGGGCGACGTCGTTGCGTTCGCCGTTCTCCAGCACCCGGGGCACCACGAACAGCGAGATGCCCTTCACCCCGGCCGGTCCGCCGGGGATCTTCGCCAGCACCAGGTGGACGATGTTCTCCCCCAGCTCGTGCTCGCCGCCGGAGATCCACATCTTGGTGCCGGTGATCCGGTGCGTGCCGTCGTCGCGGGGCTCGGCCCGGGTGGTGACGTCCGCCAGCGACGACCCGGCCTGCGGCTCGGACAGGCACATCGTGCCGAAGTAGCGGCCCTCCACCATCGGGCGCACCCAGGTCTGCACCTGTTCTGAGCTGCCGTGGGTGAGCAGCAGGTTGGCCGCGGCGACGGTGAGCATCGGGTAGGCGGCGGTGGCGACGTTGCCGGCGTGCAGCCAGACGAAGCAGGCCTGGACGACGACGGCCGGCAGCGCCATGCCGCCCACCCGCGCGTCGAGCCCGGCGCCGACGATCCCTGTGTCGCCCAGCACCTTCAGCGCGGCGCGGACCTCGTCGGGGAGGGTGACGCGCTCGCCGTCGAACTCGGGCTCGCGGGTGTCGGAGATCTTGCGGTGCGGCGCGAAGTGCTCGGTCGCGACCTGCGCGGCGAGGTCGACGACGGCGTCGATGGTGTCGCGGTCGTGCTCGGCGTAGCGCTCGCGGTCGCAGAGCTCGACCACCCGCAGCCAGTCGTGGAGCAGGAAGTCGAGGTCGGCACGGGAGATCAGCTGCGCTCGCACGGCACCCACGATCGCACCCCGGGGCGGGTCCGGGGAAGCGGGCCGCTCAGCCCCCGACCGCGAGCGCCGGGGCGAACGCCGGCGACCCGGACCGGCCGGTCCGCACCAGGTCGGCGACGAGCTCGCCGACGGCCGGGGCGTACTTGAAGCCCTGGCCGGAGAACCCGCCGAGGACGACGGTGCGCGGCTCCCCCGGGGCGAGCGCGACGATGCCGCGGCGGGTCGGGGTGTAGCCCTCGACGTAGGACTCCAGCCGGGCGGGCCGGTCGGACATCCCGGCGAGGCGGGCGGCGACCGCACCGGCCCAGTCCCGGGTGTAGCCGGCCTCGACCAGCGGATGGTGGTCGGCCGGCGAGTGGACGCGGGGCTGCGGCTGCTGGTGGTTGATCTTGACGGTGGCGCCGTCGACGGCGGGGAAGAACGAGTGCACCGGTGCCGCGGTGTGGATCCCGGGAGGGAAGACCGCGGGCGCGAACCGGGCGGGGTCGCGCACCCCGAACCAGCTCAGCACGACGCGGCGCTGCTCGATCCCGGTGGCGCCCGGGACGAGACCGGCGCCGTGGCCGGTGGCGATCACGACGCTGTCGGCGACGGTCTCGCCGTCGACGGTGTGGAGCACGACGCGCCCGCGCCGCCTGCCGATGCCGACGACGGTGACGCCCTCCCGGACGGCCGCCCCGGCCCGGCGGGCCTCCGCGACGAGCCCGCGGGTGGCGGTGCCGGCGTCGAGCAGCCCGCCGCCCGGGTCGAGCACGGCCACCTCGTCCGCGCCGAGCAGGTGCGCGGGCCAGCGCACGGCCGCCGCGGCCGCGTCGAGCACGGTGGTCCGGCCCGGCAGCGCGACCGCCCGGACCCGCGGGTCGTCGCGCGCGCCGAGGGTGAGCGCGCCGCAGGCGGTGAACGGCGCGCCGGGCAGCCCGGTCCAGAGCTCACGGCTGCGGTCGAGCAGGCGGACGTGGTCCGGCCCGGTCGCGACGGCGGTGCGGAAGATCCGCGTCTCGCCGCCGGAGCCGCCGTCGGGGTGGCCGACGCGCCCGGACTCCAGCCCGACGCAGGACACCCCGGCGCGGGCCAGCGCGAGCAGCGACGCCGCGCCGAGCACACCCAGCCCGACGACGGCGCACTCGACCGACCCGGCCCGTCTCACGGGTTCTGCGACCGGATCCGGGCGTCCGCGGGCAGCGGCACGCGGGCCGGGTCCCGGGGCAGGCGTCCCGGCCAGACCAGGCAGAGCAGCGGCGGCGCGCCGACCGCCCGCAGCGCGGCGACGGCCGTCACGACGTCCTCGGTGGTCGTCGCGGCGGTCTCGACGACGAGCACGCTCGGCCCGCCGTCGCGCACGGTGCGCAGGTCCTCGTGGGCGAGCCGCGGGACGCGCAGGGCCCGCACCACCGGCGTCCCGGGGGCGACGGTCGTCGCCGGGGCGCCGGGGGTGAGGTCGCGGTAGTCACGCCGGTCCCCCACCAGTGCGGCCGCCTTGACCAGCTCGGACGCGACGTCGCAGGCGGGCTCGCGGGTCAGCTGGACGACGGTGAGGCACTCGACGTCGCGCAGCAGGTCGCGGTAGGCACCGGCCAGGCGCGGCACCGCGTCCGGGGCGGTGCCCGGGGCGAGCACCGGCACGTCGAGCCGGGCCCGGAGCCGGTCCTCGGGGTGGGCCTCGGGCAGCAGCCCGCGGCCGCGGCGGACCGCGGGCACCCCGAGACCGGCCAGCAGCAGCGCCGCACCGGCGCCGATCCCGGCCGCTCCGCCGACCCACCACGCGGTCGGGACCTCCGGTGCGACGACCGGGGCGGGCCCGTCGACGACGACGGTGACCTGCCCGGTCCGGTCGGCCAGCGTCCGGCCGAGCTGCTCGGCGACCGGGTCGGTCCCGGTGGTGCCCGAGTTGCCGGTGGCCTGGGCGTCGGCGGCGCGCCGGTCGATCTCGGCGCGCAGCGGCTGGGTGCCGCCGGTGGTGACGGCGGCGTCGAGGGCGCCGATGCGCTCGCGCAGCGCGGTGACCGCGTCACCGGCCAGCGCGGTGGCGGTCGCGTCGTCGGTGCCGGTGGCGCGGACGGCGACCACACCCGGTTCGGGTGCGGTGAGCACGAGGCGCCCGGCGACGTCGGTGACGGTGGAGCCGGTCAGCTGGGCGACGCGGTCGGTGAAGGCGGCGCTGCCGGCCGCGGCGAGCGCGCGGGTGGTGGCGGGCCCGGGGTCGGCGGTGCCGACCGAGCCGACCTGCACCGACGTCGTCGCGACGGTGGGCGGTGGGAAGAGCACGGCCAGGCCCGCGGCGCCCGCGGCCGCGAGCAGCACGGCGCCGGTGACGGGGACGCGGCGACGGCGCAGGGTCGCGCCGATCTCCGTCAGGGGGCCGTTGCGGTCCGCCCCGGACGGGACGGGTGCCGGTGTCGCGGCCGGGATCGGTGCGGCCGCGGGGGTGGTCGACGGGGCCGGTGCCGCGGTCCGGTCCGGCCGGGGCGCCACGGGCGGGGCCGTCGGCGGGGCCGGACCGTCGAACCCGGCCGGCAGCGCGGGTGCGGATCCCGTCGGGGCCGGGCGCAGGGGTGCGACCGGGGACCGCTGCGGGGCCGGTGCCCGGGTGGGCACGGACGCCGTCGGCGGCACCCGCGGGATCGCCGAGGTGGCCGGGGACGGGCGGGACGGTGCCGTCGGTGCCGGCGCGCCCGACGCTGTGGACCGGGTGGGCAGGGCCGACGGGCCGGTGACCGGCGCCGTCCCCGTGACCGCCGACGGGTCGACGGGCGTCGTGGCCGACGCCGCGCCGTGCGCACCGTTCACGCCGTTCACGCCGTTCACGCCGTTCACGCCCTTCGCGCCGTTCACCGGAGCCGGAGGCGGAGCCGTGGACGTGGCCGGGGTGTCGGTGCGGGGTGAGGTCGGCAGCGACGTCGGGGTCGCGGTGCGGTGGGCCCCGGCGCGCGGCTCGGTGCCGTTGCGTGCGTCGGTGCCGTTGCGTGTCTCGGCCCCGGTGCGTGCCCCGGCCGAGGTGCGCGACTCGGTCCCGTGCTGCGCGTCGGTCCCGTTGCGCGGGTCGGTGCCGTTGCGCGGGTCGGCCCCGGTGCGCGGGCGCGTCTGCACGGTGTCCTCCACCCCGGAAGCGCCGGAAGCAGCGGAGACACCGGACGTACCGGAAGCACCGGGAGCGCCGGAACCGTCCGGGGTACCGGCACCCGCCGGCGACGCGGCGGGCTCGGCGCGGGTCACCGCACCCGGCGGCGGCAGCAGCCCCCGCCGCCGCGACCGGGCCCGCTCCGGCGTGCCGGAACGCGACGGCTCAGCGGAACGCGACGGCTCAGCGGAACGCGACGGCTCGGCGGAGCGGGACGGCTCGGCGGCACCGGTGCCGGGCGACGCCGGGTCGGCGTCGCGCACCGGGACTCGCTCGTCGCCCCGCGCCGGGGCCGCACCGGAGGACGGCAGGGCCGACGCCCCGCCCTGCTGCGGCGGGGCCGCCGTCCCGGCGTTGCGCGCCGGGACCGGCCCCCCACCGGCCGACGACGGGGTGAACGCGGGCAGCGCCGTCGTCGCGGAGGCGTCGTCGACGGCACCCGGGGCACCGCCGGCGGGCTCCTGCGACGCGTTCTCGCGGCGGTAGGGCGTCGGCCGGGACGGCGACGCCCCGGCCGCCGTCTCCGCCGGTGCCTCGCGCCGCGGCGGGACCAGCGGGGCCCGCGGGGTCCTGGTGCGGGCCATCAGCGGGACCCCGCGACCAGGGCCGGGCCGCCGGGCAGGATCTCGGTGACCACACCGGCGGGCGTGACCTCGGTGATCGTGGCGTCGCGCGGCTGCGGCATCCCGGCCGCCACCTCGGGGCCGAAGTGCTCGGCCAGCCACGACGGCCGGTAGACCGTGTCGAGGTAGCGCTCCCCCAGGTCCGGGGCGAGCGCGACGGCCGTGGTCGTCGCGTCACCGTGGCGGCGCAGCCAGTCCGCGGCCCCCGCGACGACGGTGCCCGTCGACCCGCCGAACAGGAACCCGCGGCGGGCCAGGGCGTGGCACGCCTCGAGCGTGTCGGGCTCGGCGACGTGCACGACGTCGTCGATGTAGGACTCGTCGAGCGCCTCCGGGCGGACGCTGGTGCCCAGCCCCGGGATCATCCGGGGCGTCGGCCGGTCGCCGAAGGTGACCGACCCGGCCGCGTCGACCGCGACCACCCGGACCGGCCGCGGCCGGGACCGGAAGTAGCGGGCGCAGCCCATCAGCGTGCCGGTCGTGCCCGCGCCGACGAAGACCACGTCGAGCTGCGGGAACGCCGCCTCGATCTCCGGCCCCGTGGTGACCAGGTGCGAGCCCTGGTTCTCCGGGTTGGCGTACTGGTTGAGCCAGACGTAGCGGTCGTCGCCGGCGACCAGCGAGCGGACCAGTGCGATCCGGGTGGCGAGGAAGCCACCGGCCGCGTCCGGGGTGTCGACGACGCGGACCTCCGCGCCGAGCGCCTCCATCAGCCGGTGCGTCGCCGGGTTGCAGCGCGGGTCGGTGACGCAGACGAACCGGTAGCCCCGGCTCGCCGCGATCATGGCGAGCGCGACGCCGAGGTTGCCCGAGGAGGACTCCACGAGCACCGATCCGCGACGCAGCAGGCCGCGCCGCTCGGCGTCGGTGACCATGCCGAGTGCGGCCTTGAGCTTGACCGATCCTGCGAAGTTGAAGCCCTCGCACTTGAGGTAGAGCGACAGCCCGAGGACCCCGGTCAGGTCGACGTACAGGTCGTCGGTGTTGAAGTCTTCGGGTGCGGAGATGACGGTCATCGTCGACCCCTCGTGTACCAGTGGTGGCGGCTCAGCCGTGCCGGCTCAGCTCGTGGAAGAAGTCGTCGACGGTGTGCAGCTCGCCGGCGCGGGCGACCTCGGCGTGGACGAACCGTCCGACGGCGAGGTCGAGGACCCCGAGGCCGAACGGGGAGAACACGACCGTGCGGTCGGTGGGGACGGCCAGCGTGCCGTCGAGCACCTGGTCGAGGGTCCCGTCGACGAAGTCGCGGTTCCCGGTGGCCTGTTCGGCCAGGTGCGGGGAGGTGTCGGCCTTGAGGCAGTGCTCGACGTCGTCGAGGACGTTGAAGGCGCTGAGCACGATGTCCGCGGACAGGTCGCGCAGCGACACGTTGAGCACCAGCGGGTGGTGGTCGAACCAGGCGGGGTCGTGCACATGCGGGGTCCCCGCGACGGTCGCGAAGATCACCAGGTCGCTGCCGCGGACCAGCGACTCGGCGGAGTCGTGGATCCGGACCTCGCCCGGCGCGGTGCGCTCGACGTGGCCCCGGAACCCCCCGGCGGAGTCCGCGGAGAGGTCGAAAACGCCGACCTCGTCGAAGGTCCAGCCGGTGCCGACCAGGAACTGGTGGATGTAGCGGGCGATCAGGCCGGTCCCGACGAACCCGACGCGACGCGGGCGGGCCCCGTCGCGTGACAGCCGGTCGGCCGCCGAGGCCGCGGACGCCGCGGTGCGCGTCGCGGAGATGATCGAGCTCTCCAGGCAGGCGTACGGGTAGCCGGTGCGGGGGTCGTTGAGGATCAGCACCGCCGAGGCCCGGGGGACGCCGCGGGCGACGTTCTCCGGGAAGCTGGAGATCCACTTGATGCCGTCGACGCCGGTGTCGTCACCGGTGCCGCCCAGCGACGCGGGCAGCGCGATGATCCGCGACGACGGCCGGTCCGGGAACCGCAGGAAGTACGACGGCGGGTTCACCGTCGCGCCGGCACCGTGCACCCGGTAGGTGTCCTCGACGAGCTCGACGAGCTCCTTCTCCCGCCCGCCGAGCGCCCGCGCCACCTGGGCGCCGGAGATCACGGAGAAGGCGGGGACGGACTCGGCCGGGGCGTTCATCGGGCTCCCTCGAAGGCGGGGACGGCGACGCCGTCGGTCATGGCGACGACGACGTGCCGGTCACCGGTGTAGGGGTCGCGGCCGTGGGCGAACCGCAGGTTGTCCACGACCAGCAGGTCGCCGTCCTGCCAGGGCTCGCGGACGGCGTGCCGGTCGTGCGCGGCGTTGATCTCGTCGACGACCGCCTCGGGCACCGGGGAACCGTCGCCGAAGCGGGTGCTGAACGGCAGCCCGTCCGGGCCGTGCATCTCCAGCAGGAACTCGCGGACCTCGGGGTCCATCGCGAACTCCGACAGGAACGCGATCTGGTTGAACCAGACCCGCTGCCCGGTGACCGGGTGCATCAGCACGCCGTGCCGGCGCTGGCGGGTGCGGAGCCCGCCGTCGGGCGTCCACTCGGTGGCGATGGCGTTGGCCCGGCAGTAGCGCTCGACGGCGTCGCGGTCGGCGGTGCCGAACGCCTGCTCCCAGGAGGCGCCGATGTCGTCGCCGTAGGAGCGGGTGAGGATCCAGCCCTCGCGCTCGACGCGGTCGACGAGTGCGGGCGGCAGGTCCGCCGCGACCCGGGTGGTGTCGACCAGCGGTGTCGCGCCGCCGGTCTCGGGTGCACGCAGGCAGGCGAACAGCAGCGTGGCGGGCGTGTCCAGGACGTAGGACAGCTCGTGGTGGGCGCACATCGGCTGGCGCGCGGGCCACGGGGTGGCCGAGTAGACGCCGTCGGACAGCAGGGTCCGGGCGGCGATCGCCTCGCGCTCGACGTAGCTGCCGGTCCCCAGCCGGGCGGCCACACCGGCGACGTCGGCGACGGTGCGCAGGCCGAGCCCGCGCACCAGCACGACACCGTGGTCGTCGAGCAGGTCGCGCAGCGCGTCGCCGTGGCGCTCGGTCCAGCCGGCGGCGTCGCCGCCCGGGCCGGCGTCGAGGACGGGCGGTCGTCCGGGGTGCGGGCGCACCCCCAGCAGTGATCCGGTCATGTCTCCCCCTGTGGTGGTCAGAGCTGGTCGGCCGGGAGCAACCCGGCGAGGTCGGTGAGGACGGGATGGTCGAGCACCTGGCGGACCGTGACGGCCCGGCCGAGTGCGATCACGAGCTTCACCGCGGACAGCGAGCTGCCCCCCAGGTCGGCGAAGTCGTCGTCGGGGCCCACCGATCCGGCGGGCAGGTCGAGCACGCGGGTGACGGCGTCGACGACGCGGCGCTGGGCCGCGGTGAGCTCGCCGCCGGTCGGGCCACCCACCGCCGGAGCGACGGCGGCCTGCGCCGCGGCCGCGGTCGCGTGCGCGGTGAGGGTCTTGCGGTCGATCTTGCCGTTGGCGGTGACCGGCAGCGGGTCGAGCCGGTGGACCGTCGGCGGGACCATGTAGGCGGGCAGGCTGCGCGCCAGCCGGGCCCGCACCTCGGGCGCGTCCGGGCCGTCGCCGGCGTGGTAGGCGACCAGCTGCGGCCCGCCCGCGGTCGTCGCGACGACGACGCACGCGTCGCGGACGCCGGGCACCGCCAGCAGCGCGTTCTCGATCTCGCCGATCTCGATCCGGAACCCGCGGATCTTGACCTGGTTGTCGCGGCGGCCGAGGAACTCGAGCTGCCCGTCCGGGCGCCAGCGGCCGTGGTCGCCGCTGCGGTAGAGCCGCTCACCGGGCCGGTGCGGGTCCGAGCCGAACGCGGCGGCGGTGCGGTCGGGGTCGTTGACGTAGCCGCGGCCGACGCACACCCCGGAGAACACGATCTCCCCGGGCGCGCCGAGCGGGACCGGCGCCAGGTCGGCGTCGACGACGTAGACCTTCACCCCGGGCACCGGGGCGCCGAGCGGGACCCGGCCGTCCGCGGGGGCCTCGCGCAGCACGGCGTGGTTCGTGTCGTCGGAGGTCTCGGTGAGGCCGTAGGCGTTGACCAGCGGGACGCCGGGCAGCACCCGGAACCAGCGCTGCACCAGCTCGGTCTTGAGCGCCTCCCCGGTGGCCGAGACCATCCGCAGGTCGGGCAGCGCCGTGGGGTGCTCCTCCAGGTAGGTCAGCACGACCTCGAGGTAGCTGGGCACGAGCTGGGCGACGGTGACCCGGGACCGCACCAGGGTGTCGACGAAGCGGCGGACGTCGAGGATCACGTCCTGCTCGACGAGCAGGGTCCGCCCGCCGGCGAGCGGACCCGCGACGAGCTGCCACAGCGAGATGTCGAAGCACTGCGGCGCGGTCTGGGCGACCACGCAGCCCGGCTCCAGCTCCAGGTCCTCGATCTTGGCGAGCAGGTGGTTGAGCATCCCGGCGTGCTCGCACATCGCGCCCTTGGGCTCGCCGGTGGAGCCGGAGGTGAAGTACAGGTAGGCGAGCCCGTCGGCCGGGACGTCGGCGGTGGGTGCGGGGCCGTCGGCGGCGGCGACCGCGTCGGGCACGGTCAGCACCGTCGTCGCGACGCCGGCCTCGTCGAGGTGGGCGCGGGTGGCGTCGGTGGTCAGCGCGATCCGGCACCCGGCGCGGGTGAGCGTGCGGGCGATCCGCTCGGACGGGAAGTGCGGCTCGACCGGCAGGTAGGCGCCACCGGCGCGCAGGACGGCGAGCACCGCGACCATCCAGTCGAGGTCGCGGTCGCACACCACGGCGACGACGTCCTCGGGCGCCAGCCCGGCGTCGAGCAGGGTCGAGGCGACGCGGGCGGCGCGGTCCTCCAGCTCGGCGCGGGTGAGGGTGACGCCCGCGTGCTCGGCGACGACCTCGTCGGGGGCCGCGGCGGCGCGGTCGGCGAGCAGCTCGTGCGGGCGGCGGTCGGGCAGGTCCCGGGGCCGGCCGGCGAGGTCGCCGAGCTGGGCGTCGCGCTCGGCCCGCCCGACCAGCGCCGACGGGCGCACGGGCGCGTCGGGGTCGGCGGCGGCGAGCGCCAGGGCCGCGGCGTGGTAGCCGGCGATCCGGGCGGCCGCGCCCTCGTCGAGGAGGTCGAGACGGTGGGTCAGGCGCAGGGTCCCCCCGGACACCGCGACGTGCAGCCCGGCGGCACCGGGCCCGTCGCCGGTGGTGGTGTCCGGGTCGGCACCGCGCTCACCGGTCCGGTCCAGCGCGCCGGGGGCGATCTCGGCGCCGCGCAGGTCCGCGCCCGGGTCGAGCACCGTGCCGAACGACGGCACCGCGGTCCCGAGCTCGGCGGCGAGGCGTCCCAGGTCGGGCTCGGGGTGGGCGCGCAGCCCGGCCAGGGTGTCGGCGGCCGCGGTGACCAGCGCGGACCAGCTGCGGGCCGTGTCCAGGCACACCGGCAGCGGCGTCGCGCCGGTGCGGGCCGGGACCCCGGCGGTCACCTCGGTGTCGCCGGACAGGGCCGCGAGGACGGCGGCGTGCGCGGCGAGCAGCACCGCGCCGGCCTCCACGCCGGTCACCGCGGCGACGGCGGCGACCGCGTCCCGCGGGATCGGCTCGGTGTGCACGGCGGTCCCGGGCCGGGACGTCGCCGTCCAGGACGGGGCCGGGGTGGCACCGCCGGTGAGCAGGACCCGGGTCCAGTACTCGCGGGCGGTCGTGGTGGCGGGGTCGGCGAGCGTGCCGGTCATCGTGCGGTCTCTCCGTTCAGCAGCGGGGTCGGGGCGGGGCGGGAGCGCGGGGCGGCGGCCGGATTGCCCTCCCAGACGGCACCGGCGGGGACGTCCTCGCCCTTCATGAGGAAGGCGTCGCAGCCGATGCGGGCGGCGTCGCCGACGACGGCGCCGTAGTGGACGAAGGCGCCGACGTCGAGACAGGCGCCGGTGCCGACGGTGATGTGGTCGGACTTGAAGGTGCCGTCCTCCTGCGAGTGGCACTGCAGGACCGCGCCGGCGTTGAGGACGGCGTCGTCGCCGATGCGCACGAGCGTGCGGTCGGTCATGCCGCAGCCGTCGTCGAAGACGCGGCGGCCGATCTGCACGCCGAGCGCGCGGGTGACGAGGTTCTTGAACGGGGTCCCGGCGAGCATCCGGTCCCAGCCCTGCACCACGAGCTTCCAGTAGCGCTCGTGCCACCCGAAGTACGGGTCGTACACCGAGCAGAAGCGGGGCCGCAGCCGGCGCCGCCCGGCGACGGCGAGCCGCTCGACGGCGATCGAGTACGCCATCGTGAACAGCAGCGACACGAGCAGCTGCACCCCGACCGCGATCGGGCCGAGCGGCACGATCAGCGTCGCGACGACGAGCGAGAGCAGGGTGATCCCGAACAGGGCGCCCCAGCGGACCGCCAGGGCCAGCGCGATCGACCGGCGGTTGTAGCGGTTCTTGGCGCGCAACCGGTCGTGCAGGTCGAGCCCGGTGTGCAGGTGCCCGAAGGTCGAGTCCCGGGCGACGGTGCGGGGGATCTCGAACGGCGGCGACCCGAGCAGCCCGACGCCGGTGCGCACCGGGCCGTCGGTGGGGACGAGCGTCTTGGTGGCGATCAGGCAGTCGTCGCCGACCCGGGAACCCGCGGTGTAGACGATCCTGTTGCCCAGGAACGAGTTCGACCCGATCCGGGTCCGGTTCACGACGAATGCGGTGTCCGAATAGTCGACATTGACGATGGACAAACCGTCGGCGACCATCGTCCCGGTTCCGATCGAGCTGGCGTACGGCGTCTCCTGCTTCACCGCGGTACCGAAATTCGTTCCCGTCTGCGGGGTGCGCCGGAGATCGTGTCCGATGATCCGGAGATAATCGACGATGTAGGAGCTGTCGCCGAGCAGATACGTGAAGAACCTGATGTTGGTGATCCGTAACACGGTGCGCTGCAACGTGTATCGCAGACCGTAGAGCGGATACACACGCCCCTCGGTGAGGCCGGCCGAGAGCACCCGGGCGACGACGGTGGCGCCGATCAGCCCGATGACCATGCCGCCGAACATCAGGACCGTGGTGGTCGCGAGCGCCTCGACCCACATCCGCCCGGACAGGACGTCCGCGGTCCCGGCGGACAGCACCGTGGCCACGGTCGGGATCCGCTCCAGCACCGCGTCGAGCACGCCGGTGCCCAGCGGCAGCCAGACCAGCAGCAGCCAGCCGAGCTGGCCCACCGCGTAGCCGGCGCGCCGGCCCGGCCCGACCGGGGCGGACACCGCGGCACCGGGGTCGCCGCCACCCGGGCGGGCGGGTGTCCCCCACCAGGTCTGTCCGGCCGGGACGACCTGGCCGGTGTGCAGCGAGGAGGCGTGGGCGAGCCGTCCGCCGTCGCCGATCTCGGTCCCGATGTCGATCACCGACGCCTCGCCGACGACGACGCGGGCACCGATCGTGACCCGGCCGGTCCGGATGATGCCCGGCTCGGCGCGGTAGCAGGACAGGATCGAGTCCTTGCGCAGCACGGTGTTCGCGCCGATCGTGAGCAGGTCCGGGCAGGCCGGGATGGTGCGCGCCAGCATGACCACGCCGGGCCCGATCCGGGCGCCGAGCAGGCGCAGGTAGAGCGGCAGCAGCGGCGAGCCCGCGGCGACCAGCAGCAGCGGGTTGGTGCGGACCAGGGTCCTGGCCAGCCAGAACCGGTAGTACGACGCGCTCCACAGCGGGATCTCGCGTTCGGTCCAGCGGCCGACGAGCAGCCACTTCGCGGCGATCGGGAGCACCGCGAACACCGTGAAGGCGACCGCCACCGCGGCCAGCGAGCGCAGGTAGAAGTCCACCAACCCGGTGCCGAGGGCGATCCACTGGTACACCGCGCCGAGCAGGGTGCCGTAGGCGAGGGTGAACGCGACGAAGGTGAGCAGCTGCGCCGCGCCGCACAGCACGTAGGCACGGGTGGTGCCGGTCGGGACCGGCTGCGCGGGCGGCGCCTCGTCCGGCACGGGACCGGCGTCGCCGGCGAGTGCGACGGCCAGGCCGGCGGCGGTGGGGTGGGCGTAGACGTCGGTCATCGCGACGTCGGGAAGGTCGTCGCGGCGGCGCACCCGGGCACAGAAGCGGGTCATCGTCATGGAGTCGGCACCGAGGTCGGTGAACACGTCGGCGTCGGCCCCGACCTCGGTGCCGACCAGCTCGGCGAGGATCGCCCGGTAGCCGTCGCGCACGTCGTCGACGGTGCGAGCGGGGTGCGCGACCGACGGGGCGAGTGCCGCGGCCAGCCCGGCCACGGTGGGGTGGGCGTAGACGTCGGTCATCGCGACGTGCGGCAGGTCCGGCCGCTGCCGGACCCGCGCACAGAACCGGGCGAGGACCATCGAGTCGGCACCCGCGTCGACGAAGAAGTGGTCGTCCGGCCGCACGGGTGCGTCGAGCAGCTCCGTGATGATCGCTGTGAACGCGATCACGACAGCGTGTTCCGACTCGGACACCGTGCGCGATTCCTGTTCGCGCACAGGCCCGGCGGTCATCACCCCGTCTTTCGACACCACCGCCATCCCCCGGCAGTACGAGCGTGTACGGGCAGAATCGTCGACCATTTCCAACGCGTTACATAGTCATTTTTTATGATCGACCGACCCCGGGCTCACACCGTTTCCGGGGCACAGCGGCACGATTCCGACCGCGACGTCGAGGGCGTCGCGGTCGCGGGCCGCGATGCGACGCGATCCCGATGAACTGTTTTCGTGACTCGACGAGCGGAGGTTCGACGTGAGCCTGGATGTGATGCAGCTCACTACATATCAGTCGTCGGTGCGGGCGTGCCGCGGAGGACCGGGGGTGCACCCGGCCGGTTCCGGCCGATCGCCCGTGGCCGGGCACGCGCGGTGATTCACTCGTCCGGCGACACCGGCCCCGGCGCGTGCGCACCGCCGCCGGGGTCGCCGGGGCGGAGCATGGACGGTTCTCCCCGACCACCACGCACAGGAGGACGTGTGACCGCACTGCCACGCCGCAGCGTGCTGCTCGGCACCCTCGGGGCCGCGGTCGCCGGGCTGGTGCCGGCCACGCCCGGCGGTGAGCCCGCCGCCGTGCCCCGCTGGTTCGCCGGTGCCCTGCGCCAGGCGACGACGCCCGACCCGTTCACCCTCGGCGTCGCCTCGGGCGACCCGTCGCCCGACGGGATGGTCCTGTGGACCCGGCTCGCCCCCGAGCCCGACGCCGAGGACGGCCGCGGCGGCATGCCCGACCGGGCCGTCGAGGTCGAGTGGGAGGTCGCCGAGGACGAGCGCTTCGCCCGCGTCGTGTCGCGCGGCACCGAGACCGCCACCCGCGAGCTCGCGCACAGCG
Source organism: Pseudonocardia sp. ICBG162 (assembly GCF_020496225.1). Lineage (NCBI taxonomy): Bacteria > Bacillati > Actinomycetota > Actinomycetes > Pseudonocardiales > Pseudonocardiaceae > Pseudonocardia > Pseudonocardia sp. ICBG162. Next base: position 84,963 of record NZ_JAHLJD010000011.1, on the reverse strand, counting down.
TGCACGCCGAGCCCGCGGGACTCGCCCCGGGCCGCGAGTACTTCTACCGGTTCCGTACCGGTGGCCACCTCTCCCCCGTCGCGCGCACCCGGACCGCTCCCGCGGCGGGGGCGGCCGCCGCCTCACTGACCATCGCGACGGCGTCGTGCGCGAAGTTCGGGGCGGGCCACTTCACCGCCTACCGCGGGCTGGCCGCCGATGCACCCGACCTCGTCCTGCACCTGGGCGACTACTTCTACGAGACCGACCGGGGCGAGGTCCGCGACCCGGGACCGCCGGAGCCGAAGACCCTCGCCGGGTACCGCCGTACGCACGCCCACCAGCGCTCCGACGACGACCTGCGCGCCGCCCACGCCGTCGCCCCGTGGGTGGTGGTGTGGGACGACCACGAGGTCGTCAACGACTGGGACGGCGCGACGCCCGACCGGCGCCGGGCCGCGGCCCAGGCGTACTACGAGCACATGCCGCTGCGCCGGGCCTCGGTGCCCGACGGCCCGGACATCCAGCTCTACCGGCGGCTCTCGTGGGGCTCGCTCGCCACCTTCCACGTCCTGGACACCCGCCAGTACCGGATGCGCGGCTCGATGCTCGGCGCCGACCAGGAACGCTGGCTGCTGCGCGGGCTGGCCGACTCCGCCGCGGGCTGGGACGTGCTGGCCCAGCAGGTGTTCTTCGCCCCGCGCCGCGGCGGCAAGTCCGGCACCTGGGGGGAGTTCACCGGGTCCCGGGAGCGGGTGGTCCGCGGCTGGACCGAGGCGGGTGTGCGCAACGCCGTCGTCCTCACCGGCGACGAGCACGTCCACCACGCCAACGAGATCCCCGGCGCCGACGACCGGATCGCCGGCACCGAGCTCGTCACCACCTCGGTCACCTCCGGCGGCGACGGCGACGGCGACGCGAAGTCCGGTGGCAGCGGCAGCTCGGTGTGGTCGCTCGATCGGCGCGGCTACGTGCTGGCGACGTTCACCCCCGCGCAGATGCGCGCGGACTTCCGCACCGTGTCCCGGGTCAGCGAGCCCGGTGCCACGGTGCGCACGGCGGCGTCGTTCGTGGTACCGGACCGGGAGCCGGGCCTGAACAAGGTCTGACCCGGCCCCCGGCGCTCAGCCGGTCGCCACCCGGGGCTCGCGGACGTCGTCGCCGAGGGTGTCCAGCACCAGCGCGGCGATGCGCTCGCGGTGGGCCTCGGCGGACCCGAGCAGCGCCGCGTCGGCGACGGCGCGCTTGTAGTACAGGTGCGCGACGTGCTCCCAGGTGAACCCGATCCCGCCGTGCAGCTGCACCGCGTCGGCGGCGACCCGGTACGCCGTCTCCGAGCAGGTGGCCTGCGCGATCGACACGGCGAGGTCGGCGTCGTCGACGCGCGGGTCGTCGACCGCCCAGGCCGCGTGCAGCGCCGCGGTCCGGGCCTGTTCGACGGCGACGAGCATGTCCGCGCACCGGTGCTTGACCGCCTGGAACGACCCGATGGGCCTGCCGAACTGCAGCCGCTCCTTCGCGTAGGCGACGGTCAGGTCGAGCAGCCGCCGGGCGATGCCGGCCTGTTCGGCGGCGAGCAGCGCCCCGGCGGTGCGGAAAGCGTGCCGCAGCGCCCCGTCGGCGTCCGCGCCGGTGGCGAGCACGGTGCCGGTCGCCCCGTCGAGGACGACCCGGGCGACCGGGCGGGTCACGTCGAACGAGCCGCACCGTTCCACCCGGACCCCGTCGGCGCCGGGGTCGACCACGGCCAGCACCGGGCCGTCGGGCCCCGCGGCCGCGACGACCAGCACGTCCGCGGCGCCCGCGTCCGGGACGTGGGAGACCGTGCCGGTGAGCCGGTCGCCGTCGGCGGTGACACCGGCCGCGGAGGCGCCGTCGTAGGGCGCGGTGAGCCGGGCGACCAGGGCCGCGGTGCGCGAGCCGTCGGCCAGCGCGGCGAGCAGCGCGTCGCGCGCGTCGCCCGCCGGGGCCGCGACCAGCGCCGGGACCGCGAGCGCGACGGTGCCGAGCAGCGGCCCGGTCACCAGCGCCGCACCCAGCTCCTCCGCCGCGACGGCCTGGTCCACGCAGGTCCCGCCGGCGCCGCCGAGGTCCTCGGGCACCGCGAGGGACAGCGCGCCGAGCTCGGTGCCGAGCCGGGCCCACAGTGCCCGGTCGAATCCGTCGGTGGTGTCGACGAGCCGGCGCAGGGTGGCCTCGTCGTGCTGGCGCTCGGCGAAGCGGTGCAGCGCCGCGCGCAGCTCACGCTGCTCGTCGGTGACGTCGAACTCCCGGAGCTCCTGCTCACCCACGGGGGACCTCCTTCCAGGGGCGGTCGGAGTCCGACCGGGGCTCGCCGGGCAGGCCGAGGACGCGTTCGCCGAGGATGTTGCGCATGACCTCCGAGGTGCCGCCCTCGATGGTGTTCGCGCGCGAGCGCAGGAAGCGCTGCTGCACCGTGGAGTTCGGGTCGGTGTGGACCCGCCCGCGGTCCATCGTCCAGTCGTCGTAGAGCAGCGCGTCCGGGCCGAGCAGGTCCATGCAGAACTCGTAGACGTCCTGGTTCAGCTCGGCGCCGACCAGCTTGGACACCGAGCCCTCCGGGCCGGGCTGTCCGGCGCTCGCGGTGCGCCGCGCGCGGGCGAGGGTGAGGCGGTGGGTCTCGGCGCGGGTCCACAGTGCCGCGAGCCGGTCGCGCAGCACCGGGGTGTGCCGGTCGGGGTGGGCCCGCCACAGGCCCAGCGCCTCGCCGATGACGCCGCTGCCGCGCCGCCCGGTGACCCCGCCGATGGCGGTGCGCTCGTTCATCAGGGTGGTGATCGCGACCTTCCAGCCGGCGCCGACCTCGCCGAGCCGGTGCGCGTCGAGGACCCGGGCGTCGTGCAGGTGGACCTCGTTGAACTCGGCCTGCCCGGTCATCTGCCGCAGCGGGCGCACGTCGACGCCCGGCTGGGTCATGTCGATCACGAAGTAGGTCAGGCCGCGGTGCTTGGGCTGGTCGGGGTCGGTGCGGGCGACGAGCATCCCCCACCGCGCGACGTGGGCCAGGGTCGTCCAGACCTTCTGCCCGTCGACGACCCACTCGTCGCCGTCGCGGACCGCGGAGGTGGACAGGCCCGCGACGTCCGAGCCGGCGCCGGGCTCGCTGAACAGCTGGCACCAGATCTCCTCGCCGGTGGCCATCGGCCGGAGCCAGGCCGCGACCTGCTCACGGTCCGGGCCGTACTCGACGACGGTCGGCGCGCCCATGCCGTAGCCGATCGGGTTGACCGCGAACATCCGCTCGCCGCCGGCGTCGGTGACGATCTGGTCGACCACCGACTGGAGCCCGCGGGACAGGCCGAGCCCGCCGAGCCCCTCGGGGTGGTGCACCCAGGCGAGACCGGCGTCGTAGAGGGCGCCGAACAGCTCCTCGCGCGGCACCGACCGCGGGTCGTGGGCCTCGACCACCTCCCGGGCGGCCTGTGCCACGCGGGCCGCGTCGGATGCCGGTCGGGTCGTGGTGGGCGAGCTCATCGCACCTCCGGAAGGTGGGCCTGACGGTCGTCGTCGACGTCGCTCCGAACCTAGCCGTCATCAGTTTCGGGGACCACGGTTAACGGTTCCTGGTCCGTACGCGACATCAGGTTCGTCCGTCTGACGCAGTCCGAACCCGCAGGAGCAACGATGCCCGCCACCACCGCCGCCACCCACCGCCCCGCGGCCCCCGTCCTCGACGAGACCGCGCTGCCGGGCTGGGTGCTGCTGCTGATCACCGCCGGACTGGCCGCCGCCGTCGTCGTGATCATGGTGCTGTCCTACAGCGGGCTGGCCTGACCCATACTCGGGAGTGATGCCCCCACTCCCCGACCTGCCGGTCCGCGCCGTCCTCGACGAGCTGCGGGCGGCGCTGGACGACCGCGGCGGCGCCGTGCTCGTCGCCCCGCCCGGCACCGGCAAGACCACCCTCGTCCCGCTCGCCCTGGCCGGGCTCGACGGCTCCGGCCCGGCACCCGAGGGCACGGTGCTGGTCGCCGAGCCGCGCCGGGTCGCCGCCCGCGCCGCCGCGGCCCGGATGTCGTCGCTGCTGGGGACCGAGGTCGGTGGGCCGGTCGGCTACCGCGTCCGCGGCGACGCCCGCACCGGGCCCGGCACCCGGGTCGAGGTCGTCACCTCCGGGCTGCTGCTGCGCCGCCTGGCCGGGGACCCGGAGCTGACCGGGGTGTCCACCGTCGTCCTCGACGAGGTGCACGAGCGTCACCTCGACGCCGACCTGCTGCTCACCCTGCTGCTCGACGCCCGCGACGGGCTGCGGCCCGACCTGCGGCTGCTCGCCACCTCCGCGACCCTCGACGCGGCCCGCCCCGCCGTACTGCTGGGCGACGACGACCGGCCCGCGCCGGTGCTGGAGGTCGCCGCCCGCAGCTACGACGTCGCCGTCACCCACGTCCCGCCCGCCCGGGCCGGTCGCGGCGGGACCGAGCGGATCGAGAACACCGTCGCCCGGACGTGCGTGCGGGCGCTCGAGCACGGCAGCGTGCTGGCGTTCCTGCCGGGCGTCGCGGAGATCGGGCGGACCGCGTCGGCGCTGCGCGAGCTGGGACCCGACGCCGACGTCCTCGCGCTGCACGGCAGGCTGCCCGCCGCCGAGCAGGACGCGGCGCTGCGCGACGGGCCGCGGCGCCGGATCGTGCTCGCCACCGCCGTCGCCGAGTCCAGCCTGACCGTGCCCGGTGTGCGGGCCGTCGTCGACTCCGGGCTGGTCCGGGTCCCGCACACCGACCACCGGCGCGGGCTGTCCGGCCTCGTGACGCGGCGGGTCTCGCGCGCGGTCGCGACCCAGCGCGCGGGCCGCGCCGGCCGGGAGGCACCCGGCTTCGCCTACCGCTGCTGGCCCGAGGGCGAGGGTCTCGCCGACGCCCCGGACCCCGAGATCCGCACCGCCGACCTCACCGCGCTCGCGCTGGACCTCGCCGTCTGGGGCACCCCCGACGGCAGCGGTCTGCGCTGGTGGGACGCCCCGCCGCCCGGTCCGCTGGCCGCCGGACGGACGGTGCTGACCGCACTCGGCGCGATCGACCCGCGAGGCGCGGTCACCGACCGGGGACGGCGGATCTCCGCGCTGGGCCTGCACCCGCGCCTCGCCAGGGCCCTGCTCGACGGCGTCGCCGCCGGTGGGGACCCGCGGGAGGTCGCCGGGATCGTCGCCGTCCTCGACGACGACACCCTCGCCGGTCCCGCCGACGACCTGACCGCCGCGCTGGCCCGGCTGCGCTCCGGCGACGCCCCCGGCGCCGGGCGGTGGCGCGGGGACCGGGACCGCCTGACCGGTGCGCTGCGCCGCGCCCGCGCCTCGTCCCCCGCCTCGTCCCCCGCCTCGTCCTCCGCCTCGTCCCCCGCGGCCGCCGCCTCGCCGACCGGCGCGGTGTCGCCGGGCACCTCGCCGGGAGCCGGGGTCCGCTCCGGCCCGGCCGCCGGGGCCCCGGGCCGTGCGCGCGAACGGGCCGGTCGCGCCGAGGGGACTCCGGGCACCGAGCTCGTCGCGCTGGTCACCGGGCTCGCCTACCCCGAGCGGCTCGCCCGGCGCCGCGACGCCGCGGCCGGGGTGTTCCTCATGACCGGTGGCACCGCCGTCGAGGTCCCGCCCGGCCCGCTGCGCGACGCCGAGTGGCTGGCCGTCGCCGTCGCCGACCGGCGCCCCGGGCAGACCCACGGCCGGGTCCGCCTCGCCGCGACCACCGACGCCGCGACCGCGCTGCGGGCCGCCGCGCCGCTGCGGGTCACCGGCTCGGAGGCCGTCTGGAGCGACGGCGACGTCCGCGCCCGCACCGTCGACCGGCTCGGCGCGATCGTGCTGTCGGAGAAGCCCGACCGCTCCCCCGACCCCGGTGCCGTCCGCGACGCGCTCGTCGCCGGGCTGCGTGCCGAGGGCACCGGGCTGCTGCGCTGGACGGCGGGGGCGGTGTCACTGCGCGAGCGGCTGGGCTTCCTGCACCGGGTGCTGGGCGCGCCGTGGCCCGACGTGTCCGAGGAGGCGCTGCTCGACTCCGCCGCCGATCCCGCCGGGTGGCTGGCCGGTCCGCTCGCCACCGCCCGGCGACGCTCCGACCTGGCCCGGGTCGACGCCGGCCCGGCGTTGCGCCGCCACGTCGCCGCGTACGTGGGCGGGCTCGCCGGGCGGATCGACGAGCTGGCCCCGGAGCGGCTCACCGTCCCCACCGGGTCCCGGATCGCGCTGGACTACTCCGGCGCGGCCCCGGCCCTGCCGGTGAAGGTCCAGGAGGTGTTCGGGTGGACCGGCTCCCCGGCCGTCGCCGACGGGCGGGTGCCGGTGGTGCTGCACCTGCTCTCCCCCGCCGGGCGTCCGACGGCGGTCACCGCGGACCTGGACTCGTTCTGGGACAACGCCTACCCGCAGGTCCGGGCCGAGCTTCGCGGGCGCTACCCGAAGCACGCCTGGCCCGAGGACCCGCGGACCGCGACACCGGGACGGGGCACCGGGCGCCGGAGATGAGCCCCGCGCCCCGCCCGGCGACCCGGTCCAGCCGGCCCGGTCGCCGAGATGCAGCTCAGCGGGAATTGTGGATCTCCACGGCCCGCTGAGCTGCATCTCGACGAGCGCGGGGCGCGCGGACTGCTCAGCGGACCTGGTCGGCGAACACGACGACGTTGTCGACGTAGCTGCGGGCCGACCGGTCGAACACCCCGCCGCAGGTGATCAGCCGCAGGCCCGCGTGGTCGAGGTCGCCGTAGACCTCGGCGGTCGGGAACTCCGCCTTGGGGAAGCGCCCGACCCGTCGCACGGCGAACACCACCGACGTCCCGTCGGCGCGGTCGACGCGGATCTCGTCGCCGGGCTCCAGGGTGTCCAGGTCGGCGAAGGCGCCCGGCAGCCCCTTCCAGTCGACGTGCGCGGTGAGCACGGCGGGCCCGACCTCGCCGGGGGTCGGTGCGCCGGTGTACCAGCCGACCGTGCCCGCATCCGCGGGGACCTCCATCGACCGGTCCGCGGTCAGCCCCATCGGTCGGGGCACGGTGTCGAGCCCGAGCCGGTCGACCCGCAGCCGGACCGGCTCCGACCGCACCAGCGGCGCGGGCCCCGGCGGCAGCAACGCGCCCGGCGCGGGCGCCGGAGCGGGCACCGGGACGGAGGCGACGGCCGTCGCCCCGGGCTCGGGTGCGCCCGCGGGGTCGGCGAGCAGCAGCGCGGCGGTGAGGACACCGACCGGCGCCAGCACCCGCGTCACCCGGCGCAGCGCACCGGCCCGTCGCCGCGCCCGTCGCCCGCGGTCCGGGCTCCCGCGCCGCACCGTCCCGGCCCGGTCCCCGGCCACAGGGCCGCGCCCGGCCCGGTCCCCGGCCACAGAGCCGCGCTCGGCCCGGTCCCCGGCCACGGGGCCGCGCCCGGCCCGCGCACCGGACGGTGCGGCGGGTCCGGGCGCCGGGAGGACGGGGCCGGGCACGGTGCCGGGGTCAGCCGCGGCGACCGGCGGCGACGCGCCGCACCGCGACCGCGCCGATGCCACCGGCGACGACGGCACCGAGCGCCAGCGGCAGCACGTCGGCCGGGCCGCCACCGGCCTCGACGCCACCGACCGGCGTCGCGGTGACCTGGGAACCGGCGGCGGCGACGCTGTCGGCCGCGACGTCGTCGGAGGTGGAGGTGGCGGTGCCGTAGTCGTGGTCCTCGCAGGCCTGACCGTCGTTGTCGCGGTCGAGGCCGTAGGGGTCACCCGGGGTCAGGGCCGCCTGTGCGTCGGCCTGGCTGGCGAAGTCCTTGCAGTCGCGGTCCTGGGCGAAGGCCGTACCGGCGAGCGGGAGGGCGGCCGCGGTCGCGAGGAGCACGGCGGCGGACAGGGAGCGGAGGCGCATCGGGGGTGTCCTTCCGGGGAACGTGGGGGGAGCCACGCAGGTAGCAGCGATCCGGACGTGTCGGTCGTTACACCCGATCGTGAATGAATCCGAACGGACTTGAACCGGCTCCGCCGGGCGGCGGAAGGTGGTCCGGTGAACGCTCTCCCCACCCCCGACGACGTCCGTGCCGCCGCAGCGATCCTGCGCGGTCACGCCCACCGCACCCCCGTCCTCACCTCCCGGCTCACCGACGCCGAGCTCGGCGCGCAGGTGTTCGTGAAGGCGGAGAACCTCCAGCGCACCGGGAGCTTCAAGTTCCGCGGGGCGTTCCACACGCTGTCCCGGCTGTCCCACGCACAGCGGCGGGCGGGGGTCGTCGCGTACTCCTCGGGCAACCACGCCCAGGCCGTCGCGCTGGCCGCGCAGCTGCTGGAGGTCCCCGCGACGATCGTGATGCCGCACGACGCCCCGGCCTCGAAACTCGCCGCCACCCGCGGCTACGGCGCCGAGGTCGTCGGCTACGACCGCTACGCCGAGGACCGCGCGGCCATCGCGACCGCGCTGTCGGAGGAGCGCGGGCTCACCCTCGTCCCGCCCTACGACCACCCGCACGTCATCGCCGGGCAGGGCACCGCGGTGCTGGAGCTGCTGGAGGACCACGGCCCGCTCGACGCGCTGTTCGTCTGCCTCGGTGGGGGCGGGCTGCTCTCCGGGTCGCTGCTCGCGGCGCAGGCCCTGTCCCCCGACGCCCGGGTGTACGGCGTCGAGCCCGAGGCCGGCGACGACGGCGTGCAGTCCCTGCGCGCCGGGCACGTCGTGCGCATCCCGCAGCCCCGCACGCTCGCCGACGGCGCCGCCACCACCCACCTCGGCGACCACACGTTCCCGGTGATCGCGCAGCTCGTCACCGACATCGTGACCGTGCCCGACACCGCCCTGGTCGAGTCGATGGCGCTGTTCGCGGCGCGCTACAAGGTGCTCGTCGAGCCGACCGGGGCGCTGGCGTTCGCAGGTGTGCGGGCCGCCGTCGCCGCGGACCCGCAGCGGTGGGCGGGGGCGCGGATCGGAGTCACGATCTCCGGCGGCAACGTCGACCTGGACCGCTTCGCCGCCCTCGTCACCGGCTGACCGCGCCGCCGGGCGGCACGACACGGAGCGGCCCCCGTCCGGACGGTCCGGACGGGGGCCGCTCAGGGCGGAGGGGACTCAGCGCCGGTCGTGCTGCAGCGCGTCCTCGGCGATCACGGCCTCGGTCGGCAGCCCGGGCACCTCCCGGACGGCCTCCTCGGCGTCGGCGCGCTCGTGCGACGGGCCGGGCTGCTCGGCCTCGGCGTCGGCGGCGTCCAGGTCGCGGCGGATCGTCGACAGCAGCGCCACCCCCACCAGCACGACGACCGCGGCGATCAGGAACGGCACCGAGGCGCCGACGGCCGCCGCCATCAGGCCCGCGGCGAACGGGGCGAGGCCGCCACCGATGAACCGGACGAACCCGTAGGTGGCCGACGCGGTCGGGCGGGGCACCGGCGAGATCGACATGACCGCCGTCGTCACCAGGGTGTTGTTGACACCGACCACGATGCCGGACAGGACCACCGCGACGATCACCACGGCGGGCACGTCGTCGAACAGCCCGATGGCCGCGAGCAGGACCGCGATGCCGACGAGCGCGCCGTAGAGGGTGCGCGCGGTGCCGAAGCGGTCCTTGAGCCAGGGCGCGCCGAACACCGCGAAGGCCGCGACGAGCAGGCCCCAGCCGAAGAACACCGCACCGAGCGAGATCGGGTCGAGCCCGCCCATCAGGAACGGTGCGTAGCCGAGCAGGGTGAAGAAGCCCCAGTTGTAGAGCAGCCCGACCCCGCTGGTCGTCGCGAGCGCGCGGTGGCGCAGGGCGGTCAGCGGTTCGGAGAGCGTCGCCTTGTGGGTCGGGACCGGCGTCGGCTCCAGCAGCACGACGGTCGCGACGAGCGCGATCAGCATCAGCACCGAGACACCGAAGAACGGGCCCCGCCAGGAGACGTTGCCGAGCAGCCCGCCGAGCAGCGGACCGGTGGCGATGCCGACGCCGAGCGCGGTCTCGTAGAGCACGATCGCGCCGGCGAACCCGCCCGACGCCGAGCCGACGATCACCGCGAGCGAGGTCGCGATGAACAGCGCGTTGCCCAGGCCCCAGCCGGCGCGGAAGCCGACGATGCCCCAGATCCCCGACGACGCCCCGGCCAGCGCGGCGAACACCACGATCAGCGCCAGGCCGGTGATGAGGGTCTTCTTCGCGCCGATCCGGGACGACACCCAGCCGGTCACCAGCATCGCGATCGCGGTCACGACGAGGTAGCTGGTGAACAGCAGCTCGACCTCGGCGTGCGTGGCGTGCAGCTGCCCGGACAGCGACGGCAGGATCGGGTCGACCAGCCCGATGCCCATGAACGAGATGACGCAGGCGAAGGCCACCGCCCAGACGGCCTTGGGCTGACGGAACGGGCTGGGGGCGTGCGCTGCACCGGATGTTCGGGACATGTCATCGCCTTTCCCCGGGAACGGACCCTGGAGAGATCATGGACGTATCGGACCTGTTGAACATTGCATCACGCAACCCATGTCATGAGCAATGCGAACGACCGTGATCGTGCCCATGCCCCGCTACGGTCGGGACCCCGACGTCGAGGAGGCCCCGTGCCGCACACCGCCGCCGAGGCCGACCGCCTCGCCCGGCAGGCCGCGTTCCTGGGCGCACTCGCCGCGATCGGCGCCCTGCTCCTGGCCGTGCTCGGCTGGGCCGGTGGCGCGTTCGCGATGTGGATGGGCGTCACGGCCCGCCGCCGCGGCGCGGGGCGCACCGCCGTCGTCGCGATCGCGCTCGGCGCCCTCGGCCTGGTCGCCGGCGTCGGGAACGCCCTGCTGGGCGCCTACCTGTTCCGCTGACCGGTCCGCAGCACCGGCTTGCCCGGGGCCCGGTCCGGTGACTCCAGGTGCGCGTGCGCAGCGGCGACGGCCGCGACGCCGTCGTCCAGGTCGAAGACCCGCTCCACCAGCGGGGTGAGCGTGCCTGCGGCGAGCCCGGCGCGGGCGAACGCCTCGGCGCGGGCCAGCACCGCCGCGTCGCCGGTGACCTCGCGGACGTGGAAGCGGCGCAGCCACACCGGCGCGTACCCGGCTGCGGGCAGCGGTGTCGGCTCCCCGGACAGCCCGCCGTGGACGATCACCGCGCCGCCCGGTGCGCAGGCCCGCACCAGCCGGGCGACGCCGGGCCCGCCCTCGGCGTCGAGGACCAGGTCGGCACCGCCGCCGAGCGCGGACCGCAGCGCCTCGGCGTCGGGCGTGCCGGTCAGCACCTCCGCGGCCCCGGCGGAGCGCAGGACCCCGGCGTGCCGGTCGTCGGGCACCACGGCGACGGCGTGCACCCCGAGGTGCCGCGCCACCTGCAGCGCCGCGGCCCCGATGCTGTTCGCCGCAGCCGTGACCACGAGCCGGTCCCCCTCCCGCAGCCGGACGGCGTGGCGGGTCATGCCCCACACGGTCAGCAGCGGCATCCACAGCGCGGCGGCGCCGTCGTCGTCGAGACCGGGCGGACGGGCCAGCAGCGACCGGACCGGCACGACGGCCTCGTCGGCGTAGACCGGGTGCTCGTTCTGCGACGACGCCGGGATCACGCACACCTCGTCGCCGGGCGCCCAGCCCGTCACCCCCGGACCGGTCCCGAGCACGGTGCCCGAGCACTCGCTGCCCAGGCCCGCGGGGAGCACCGGGGCGTCGAGGTAGGTGCCGCGGCGGAAGTTGACCTCGGAGCGGTTGAGCCCGACCGCGTGCACCCGGATCCGCACCTCCCCCGGGCCCGGGTCGCGCAGCGGCAGCCGCTCGATCCGCAGCACCTCCGGGCCGCCCGTGGCGTGGAAGCGGACGGTGCGCACGAGCGGGGTCGTCACGACGGACCAGCCTAGGTCCGCGGCGGCCGGTAGGGCACGATGAGCGCCGTTGCACGGGGAAAGGACAGGGATGCGGCGTCGGGTCGAGGTCGGGCTGGAACGGATCACGTTCTTCAGCGACGGGGTGTTCGCCATCGCGATCACGCTGCTGGTGCTGCCGCTGACCGACGCCGAGATCGGCCCGGGCCCGGTCGCCCCGCAGCTGGTGGAGCTGCTGCCGCGGATGCTCACCTTCGCATTGAGCTTCGCGGTGATCGGGCGGTACTGGACGGTCCACCACCAGCTGTTCGCCCGCTTCGACCGCGCCGACGCCCGGATGATGACGCTCAACCTCGGCTACCTGTTCGGCATCGCGTTCCTGCCGTTCCCGACGTCGCTGCTCGGCGGGCACGGCGACAGCACCGCGGCCGTCGTGCTCTATGCGGCCAACCTGGTCGTCATCGGCTCGTTCTCCGCCGCCATGTGGGCCTACGGCTCCTACCGCGGCCGCCTGACCCGCGCCGACGTGACCCCGGACGAGGCCCGCCACACGCTGGTCAACGGGCTGGCGCCGGTGGTGTCGTTCCTCCCGTCGCTGGTGATCGCACCGCTGAGCCCGACCTGGGCGATGCTGTCCTGGCTGCTGACCGTCCCGGTCTCGGCGGTCGCGGAGCGGCTGTTCCCCGAGCACCGCGCGGCGCGGGCCCGCGCGGGGGCGGGGACGCCGGACACCGCGTGAGGCTCAGACCTCGTTGCTGATCTCGACCAGGTTCCCGTCCGGGTCCCGCAGGTAGACGCTGAGCAGCGGGCCCCGGGCCCCGGTCCGCTCGACCGGCCCCACCTCGACGGCGACGCCGGCCTCGGCCAGCTCGCGCCGGACCTGCTCGATCGGGTCGAGGGTGATCAGGCACAGGTCTGCGCTGCCCGGGGTGGGCCGGACGGCCTTCGGCTCGAACTCCCGCCCCGCCTCGTGCAGGTTGATCTTGTTGGGGCCGAAGGCGAGTGCGCGGCGCCCGCCGCCGAACTCGACGGCCTCCATCCCGAGCACCCGCGTGTAGAAGGCGACGGTGGCGTCGATGTCGGCGACGGTCAGCACGAGGTGGTCGAGGTGGTCGATGCGCATGCCCGCGATGCTGGCAGCCGGGCCGCCCGCACGCAGATCCTCCTGTGGGTGACCGCCACCGCCCCGGACCGTGACCGGGCGTCGGACGTCGACACCCACACGGACCAATCGGGCGGGTCGCTACCGGCGAACGGGCGTTCGTGAATCACCCTTGTACCTGGCCGTGCAGCCGAGTGGAGAGGGACGAGGACGCACGTGGACGACGAGCTGACGACCGGCGGGGAGACCCCGCCCGCGGACACCGCGAGCACCGCGGCGCCCGAGCCGCCGAAGCGGAAGCGGGGCAGGCCACCGGGCTCGACGGCCCGCACCACCCGGGTCGTGACCATGACCCTGACCGTCAGCGGTTCCGCCGACGGCGACTGGCAGGCAGAGCTGAAGCAGGGCACCACCTGGGTGGCCCGCGGCCTGCCGGTGACGGCGTCGGCGGTGTCCGCGGCGGCCGCGGCGCTGCACGCCGACCTGTCCGGTCCGGTCGACGAGCTCATCGAGGGCGCCCGGTCGGCGAAGGCCGCGCGGGTCGCGGAGCTGGAGGCCGAGCTGGAGCAGGCCCGCAAGGACCTGGCCGAGCTGGAGCAGTGACCCCGCCGGGGTGACCGGCGCGGTGGCTCAGCCGAGCAGCGGCCCCAGCGTCGTGGCGTGCTCGCGCAGGAGGGTGACCAGCTCGGGGTCCGGGTCGGCGACCCGGGTCGCCGGGCCGGACAGCGCGAGCCCGGCGACGAGCGCCCCGTCCGCGGGCGAACGGACCGGTACGGCCAGGCACCCGCGGTCCGGGCGCAGCTGACCGGTCTGGGCGGCCAGGCCGTCGCGGCGGACGGCGTCGAGGACGGCGTCGAGCGCGTCCGGGTCGGTGACGGTGCGGTCGGTGACCGGGCGCAGGTCGCGGACCAGGGCCCGCCAGTCGGGCTGCTCGGCGAGCAGCAGCCTGCCCAGCGCGGAGGCCTGGGGCAGCCGGGCGAGCAGGTCGGCGTCGCTGGGCGGGTGGTCCGGGTCCGGGTCGAGGACCTGCAGCCGGGCGCCGTCGAAGATCGCCAGGTGCACGCCCCAGCGGACCCGGCCGCGCAGGTGGTCGACGACGGTGCGCGCGGCGGTCGGCAGCCGCGGGACCGCGACCGGGGACAGCCGCGCGGCGCGGCGCCCGAGCGCGAAGCCGCGCAGGTCGGGCAGCCGGACCAGGTACTCCTCGCCGACGAGCAGGTTCAGCACCCGGTAGGTGGTCGCCGGGGGCAGCCGCAGCGCCGTCGAGATCTCCTTGGCGGTGACCCCGGGCCCGGCCGCGACGACCTCCTCGAGCACCGCGAGCGCGGTCCGCACGGCCCGTGGCTGGCGTCCGCTGATCGGCGCCGGGTCGACCGTCACCGGGCCCGCCCCCAGACGTCGGAGGCGACGGTCTCGTCGTAGACGCCCAGGTCGTGCAGCCGCCCGCGGCGGCGCAGCACCACGGCCCACACCGCACCGGCCGCGAGCGCGACGGCGAGCGCGATCCCGGTGGCCGGGGCGGCGACGACGAACGCGACCAGGGCCGCGACCAGCGACGGGACGGCCACCACCGCCGTCGCGACCGCGGCCGGGGTGAGCTCGCCGATGCGGCGCAGGAACACCGGCGCGGCCAGGCAGACCAGCGCGTAGCCGACGAGGAACCCGACCGTCGCGACGCCGAGCAGCGCGGCGAGCACCGTCCCGACCGGGACGCCCAGCCCGACCGGGACGGCGACCGCGAGCGTCGCCGCGGGTGCCCCGAGCCCGACGGCGACGTGCGGGGTGCGGAACCGGCGGTGGGTGCGCCCCAGCGGGCGGGGCACGACGCCGTCGCGGGCCAGGGCGAACAGCACCCGCGACAGCGCGGTGACCGTCGCGACCGCGCAGGCGAGGAAGGACAGGACGAGGGCGGCGTCGAGCAGCGGGGGGATCCAGGACCAGCCGCGCGCGACGGCGAGGACCTGCACCGGCTGGGTCTGCCCGGCGAGCCCGCCCGGCACGGCGGCGAACCCGGCGACCTGCACCGCGGCCGCGAAGACGTAGAGCACCGCGGTCACCGCCGCGGTCGCTGTGACCGCGCGCGGCACCGACCGGAACGGGCGCCGGGCCTCGGCCCCGAGCGAGGTCGCCACCTCGAACCCGATGAACGCCGCGAGCGCGGGCACCACGCCCGCGGCGACCGCCCCCGGGCCGGCGGGCGGGGCGGGCGCGCCGGAGCCGGGCAGCGGGCCGCCGACGAGCAGCACCACGAACACCCCGACCAGCACCGCGACCGCCACCGCCTCCACCAGCAGCACCACCCGTGCCGCGGGGCGTACCCCGCGCACGACCAGCGCGGTCACCACCGCGCCGACCGCGACGGCAAGCAGTGCCGACGCGAGCGGCCCGGTCGCCCACGGCCCGCACAGCGACCCGAGGTAGGCCACGGCACCCGCGATCGCCGCGCCGCACAGCAGCAGGTACCCGGCCAGCGTCGCGATCCCGGCCGCGAACGCCGGTCCGGCGCCGAGGCCCTGCGCGGTCAGCGTGTAGATCCCGCCGGGTGCCGCCATCCGGCGGGTGAACCGGGAGACCGAGGCGGCGACGAGCAGCGCGAGCACGCCGGCGACGACGAACGACCACACCGTCCCCGCCCCGGCCATGCCCGCGACGATCACCGGGGTGGCCGCCATCGCCGCCGAGGGTGCCGATCCGGCGATCGACTGGGCCGCGACGTCGGCCGGGCCCAGCCGTCGCCGGGCCAGACCGTGCACCGGTGACCGGTCACGCAACGACGTCACGACGCCCCCTCCCCGCCCTCACCGGTGATCCTCGCCCGCGGACACTAGCTCCCCATGTCGACGCCATGACCAGCGACGACGGGTCGAACGAGAAAAACTCCGGCGCCGTTCCCGCAGTGCGGGAACACCACGGCCGGTGATTCGCACCACACGGGATCCGGCGTTGTGCACGGTCCGCGACACCGGCCACCGTCCCGGCACCCGACGTCCGCCTCGACCGCCAGGAGGAACCGTGAGCGCACCCGCGCCCCGCCCGTCACCACCGTCGCCGTCCCCGGAGCCCGCGGACCGGCACCGTCTGCGCGGGACGCTGGGCGCCGGGTCGATCGTGTTCATGGTGGTCGCCGCGGCCGCGCCGCTGACCGTCGTCGCCGGGACGGTGCCGCTGGGGCTGGCCGCGGGCAACGGTGCCGCGTTCCCGATGACGTTCGTGCTGTGCGCGGTGGTGCTGCTGCTGTTCGCGGTGGGCTTCTGCGCGATGTCGCGGCACGTGCCGGGCGCCGGCGCGTTCTACGCCTACGTCGCCCGCGGGCTCGGTGCCGCGCCGGGCCTGGGGTCGGCCTTCCTCGCGCTGGTCACCTACACCGCGGTGCAGGCCGCGGTGTACGGCTACCTGGGCGCGACCGTCGACGCGCTGGTGCAGCACTACGGCGGGCCCGCCCTGCCCTGGTACCTCTACGCGGCCGTGGCGCTCGTCGTCGCCGGGGTGCTCGGCTACCGCCACATCGAGCTGTCCGGCAAGGTCCTGGGCACGCTGCTGGTCGCCGAGGTCGCGATCGTGCTGGTGTTCGACGCCGTCGTCGCCGCGACCGGCGGGCTCGGCTCCGGCCGCTCGACGGCGCTGTTCGTGCCGTCGCAGTTCCTGTCCGGCTCGCTCGGCATCGCGATCATGTTCGCGATCGCGTCGTTCATCGGGTTCGAGGCCACCGCGGTGTTCCGCGACGAGGCCCGCGACCCCGAGCGCACCATCCCCCGCGCGACCTACCTGGCCCTCGTGCTGATCGGCGCGTTCTACACGCTGTCGTCGTGGGCGGTCGTCTCCGCCTGGGGCGACGACGGCGCCGTGGCCCGCGCGACCGAGGACCCCGGGAACATGATCGTCACGACGATCACCGCGGTGCTCGGCCCCGTCGGCGGTGACCTGGCCCAGGTCCTGCTGGTCACGAGCCTGTTCGCGGCGCTGCTGTCGTTCCACAACGTGCTCTCGCGCTACCTGTTCGCCCTCGGCAACGCCGGTTCGATGCCCGCCGCGCTGGGCCGCAGCCACGCCCGGCACGCGTCGCCGCACGCCGCGTCGGCGGCCCAGTCGGGCACCGCGCTGGCGCTGATCGCGGTGTTCGCGGTGACCGGGATGGACCCGGTGACGCAGGTGTTCGCCTGGATGGCCGGGACCGCGACCCTCGGGGTGCTCGCGCTGATGGCGCTGACCTGCGCCGCGGTGCTCGTGTACTTCCGCCGCTCGCGCGTCGACACCCGGTTCTGGCACACCGTCCTGGCCCCGGCGCTCGGGCTGGCCGGTCTGCTGGTCTGCCTGTGGCTGACCGTCGCGAACTTCCCGACGCTCATCGGCGGCTCCCCCGCGCTGGCCACCGCCATCGGCGGGGTCCTGGTCGCCGCGTTCGTACTCGGAACGGTCCTGACCCGATTCACGGGTGCCCGCCCCGAAACCTTGCCCTCGCTCGACGCGCCCGGAAGCGTCACCGGGAACGACACCGGGCACGACACCGCCGGAACCGACCTCCAGGAGGAGACCCGATGACCGCCGTCCAGGAGCCGCGCACCACCGCGAGCCACCCGCTGGCCCCGACCACGGAGGCCGAGGTCACCGTCGTCCGCGAGGTCCTCGCCGCGGCCGGGCTGCTCGAGGAGAACGTCCGCTTCGCGTTCTTCGCCCCCGAGGAGCCGCCGAAGTCCGAGGTCCTCGCCCACTCCGACGGCGCCGACACCGACCGCTGCTTCCGCGCGGTGCTGCTGGACCTGGGCACCGGCCGCTCCCACGACACGGTCGTCTCGGTCGCCCGTCGTGAGCTGGTCTCCTGCCGCGAGCTGGAGCCCGAGCGGGAGGGGCAGCCGCCGATCATCGACTCGGAGTTCGAGTTCATCGAGGACGTCCTGAACGCCTCACCGGACTGGCTCGCCGCGCTGGAGAAGCGCGGGCTGGAACCCGCCTCGGTGCGCGCCGTGCCGCTCTCGGCCGGCGTCTACGACATCCCCGGGGAGAAGGGCCGCCGGCTCGCCCGCGCCTTCGGGTTCCGCCAGGACCACGAGGCCGACCACGCCTGGGCGCACCCCGTCGACGGGCTCGTCGCCTACGTCGACCTCACCGCCCGCACGGTAGACCGGGTGATCGACACCGGTGTCGTGCCGGTGCCCGCGACCAGCGGCAACTTCGACGACCCGGCCGTGCAGGGCGAGCACATGACCTCGCTCAAGCCGATCGAGATCACCCAGCCCGAGGGACGCTCGTTCACCGTCGAGGACGGCCGGGTCCGCTGGGGCAAGTGGGACCTGCGCGTCGGGTTCAACGAGCGCGAGGGCCTGACCCTGCACCAGATCGCCTTCGACGACCGCCCGATCTGCTACCGCGCCTCGGTCGCGGAGATGGTCGTGCCCTACGCCGACCCGGCGCCGGTGCGGTTCTGGCAGAACTACTTCGACTGCGGCGAGTACATGTTCGCCCGCTACGCCGACTCCCTGCAGCTGGGCTGCGACTGCCTCGGCGACATCCACTACCTCGACGCGGTCGTCGCCGACGACCTGGGCAACCCGCGCACGATCAGCAACGCCATCTGCATGCACGAGGAGGACCACGGCGTCCTCTGGAAGCACACCGACATCTTCACCGGCGCCCGTGAGGTGCGCCGCCAGCGTCGCCTGGTGATCTCGTTCTTCACCCCGATCGGCAACTACGACTACGGCTTCTACTGGTACCTCTACCTCGACGGCACCATCGAGCTGGAGTGCAAGGCGACCGGCATCGTGTTCACCTCCGGCACGCCCGGCGAGCACGCCACCGAGGTCGCGCCCGGCCTGGGTGCGCCGTTCCACCAGCACCTGTTCTCCGCGCGGCTGGACATGACCGTCGACGGCACGGCCAACGCCGTCGAGGAGGTCGAGGCGGTCCGCGTGCCGATGGGCGAGGGCAACGCCTACGGCAACGCGTTCGCCCGCTCGGCGACCCGGCTGACCTCGGAGTCGCAGGCCCAGCGGGACGCCGACCCGGGTTCCGGGCGGGTCTGGCACGTGGTGAACACCGAGAAGACCAACGCGCTGGGACGGCCGGTCGGCTACGTCCTGCACCCGCACGGGCAGCCCACCCTGCTGGCGGACCCGGCGTCGTCGATCCACGCGCGGGCGACGTTCGCCTCGAAGGCGCTGTGGGTGACCCGCTACGACCCGGCGCAGCGCTACCCGGCCGGTGACTTCGTCAACCAGAACCCGGGTGGGGACGGGCTGCCGTCCTGGGTGGCCGCGGACCGCGACCTCGACGGCCAGGACGTCGTGCTGTGGCACACGTTCGGGCTGACCCACTTCCCGCGGCCGGAGGACTGGCCGGTCATGCCGGTCGACTACACCGGCTTCGTCCTGAAGCCCGCCGGGTTCTTCGACCGCAACCCCACCCTCGACGTCCCGCCGGCGCCGAAGAGCTGCCACTGACCGTCCGCCCCACTCCGAGCCGGCGCCGCACAGGTCGTGTCGCCGCCGCACAGGTTCTGTCCTGTGCGGCGCGTCCACGACGTGTGCGGCGCCGGTGTCGTCAGCGACCGAGTGCCGCGCGCAGGCGGGAGGCGGTCGCGGTGAAGGGGGTCAGGTCGGACCAGGTCCAGCGGACGACGACGAACCCGGCGGCCCGGATGCGGTCCTCGCGCAGCTTCTCCTCCCACAGCACCTGCGCCGGGTCCTGGCCCGGGCCCGCCGATCGGCCGTACTTGATCCGGCCGTCGAACTCCCCGACCACCCGGTGCTCCGGCCACGCGAAGTCGGTCCGGTGCCGCCGGCCGTCCACCTCCACGGGCCACTGGAGGACCGGTGCGGGGAGCCCGGCGACGGCGATCGCGAGCCTGCTGCGCGTCTCCCCGACGCTCTCCGAGCGGCCGTCGGCGAACGCCAGGACGCGCCGGACCAGCGGCATGCCGGTCCGGCCCGCCACACCGGACGCCACCCGGGCGAGCGCCTCCGGCGTCGTCGGCGGCGGTCGGTTCCCGGACCGCTGCGCCAGTGCGCGGTCGGCGACGACCAGCCCGCGCTCGACGCCGCAGCTCCGCGCGATGTCGACGACGGTCCTGGCCGGGCCGGTCACGGGGAGCCCGCCGGCTCGCCCACGGTGCTCCAGCGGCAGCGAGGACGGGTGGACGTGCAGGTCCCGGGTGCGACGACCACCGTGGGAGCGGTCACGCGTGACGTGGACGCGGTCCAGAGGCAGGTCCCAGAAGGCGATGCCGAGCAGGACGAGCGCGGACACGTGGCTGGCGTAGGCGCCGGGGCCGAGGCGTTCGAGCGCCGCACCGGCCGCGGCCCGGTGCCGGACGCGGGCGTCGACGAGTGCCGGGTCGCCGTGGTCGAGGTAGACGCCCCGGCGGATCGGTACGAGCTCTCCGCGACGCAGCGCCCGGCCGATCTCGCCGTCGTCGACGCCGGCCGCCCGCAGGTCCGCACGGAACCGGACACCGTGTGCCGGGAGGGGTCCGTCCATGCCCCCACCGAACCCGTTCCCCGCCCCCACCACGCCCGATCCGGCCCATCCCGTTCACGATCGCGACCGCCGCCCCGGCGCCGCACGGGTTCCGTACGCGCCGCACGGGTCCGAACCTGTGCGGCGGCGCCCGAACCTGTGCGGCGGTGCCGGATGCCAGGGCGGGGTGTGACGACGGCGCGGGGCCGGGCGGGGCGGTGGCGGACTAGGGTCGGTCCCGACCGCTCCACCCCGCAGCACCAGGAGGAACCCGTGGCTCTCGCCGCCGGTGACCAGATCCCCGACGTCACCCTGATGACCCCGTCCGCCGAGGGCCCGAAGCCCGTGCAGAGCGCCTCGGTGCTCGGCACCGGCACGGTCGTGCTGTTCGGTGTGCCCGGCGCGTTCACCCCGGCCTGCTCCGACACCCACCTGCCCGGCTACGTCCTGCGCCGCGACGAGCTCAAGGCCAAGGGCGTCGACACCGTGGCCTGCACCTCGGTCAACGACGCGTTCGTCCTGGAGGCCTGGGCCGAGTCCCGCGCCGCCGGCGACGCGGTGCTCATGCTCGCCGACGGCAACGGCGACTTCGCCAAGGCCGCCGGTCTGGACATGGACGGGTCGAAGTTCGGCCTCGGCACCCGCTCGCAGCGCTACGCCGCGATCATCACCGACGGCGTCGTGCGCTGGATCGGCGTCGAGCCGGTCCCGCCGACCGTCGAGATCTCCGGCGTCGAGTCGGTGCTAGCGCAGCTCTGAGGTTCCGGGCCGACCGGCACGCGGGCCTACACTGGCCCGCGTGCCGAAGGTCCTGGGCTCGCTGGCGACGCACCGCGAGCAGGTGCGCGAGCGGGTGTTCGACGCCCTGCGCGTGCAGCTCTACGAACGCGGCTTCGACACGGTGACCCTGTCCGGGGTCGCCGCGGCCGCCGGAGTGGGGCGCTCGGCGCTCTACAACCACTTCCCCGACCGCCAGGCCCTGCTCGTCGCGTTCGTCGAGCACGAGGCGGAGCGCTACGTCGCCGAGCTCGACGCCGCGCTCGCCGAGGCAGCGGACCCCCGCGAACGGCTCGCCGCCTTCGCCCGGCTGCAGCTGCGCCGCCTCGCCGAGTTCCACCTCCCGCCCGGCCAGGCGCTGGCCGGCGCCCTCGACCCGGCCGCCTACCGCCGGATCGCCGCGCACGCCGACCCCATCGGGGACCGGTTGGTGGCGGTGCTGCGCGAGGGCGCGGCGCAGGGCTGCATGGTCGACGACGACCCCCGGGTGCTCGCCGCCGTCGTGGCGGGGGCGCTGTCGAGCAGGCGGATCGTCGACGTCGACCCGGCGGAGCTCGACGCCTCGATCGGGACGGCGGTCGCGGCCGTGCTGCGAGCGGTCTCGACGGTTGCGCGCGACTGAGGCTAGCCTTACCCGCGTCGGGGCCCTACCATCGTGATCTGACACGGTGTCAGATCCGGCGCCGTGCCGTTGCACCAGACGTCACGTCACGGGAGGGCCGATGGACGCCACGACCCCCATCACGGGCACGCTGTCCGCCGATCTCCGCCAGGCCACCTGGGCGGTGCACGAGCGGGCACATCACTCGTCGTACATGGGCGCGCTGCTCGACGGCGCCCTGCCGCTGGACGCCTACACCCTGCTCGCCGAGCAGTACATCGCGATCTACACCGCGCTGGAGGAGGCCGGGGACGCCCTGGCCGCCGACCCGGTCGCGGCCCCGTTCGTGATCGACGAGCTGCGCCGGGTGCCCGCCCTGCACGCCGACCTCGACGCCCTCGGCGGCGGGGTCCCGCGGGTCCTGCCCTCCACCGCGGCCTACGTGGCGCGGCTGCGCGAGGCCGCGACCGACCCCGCACTGTTCGTGGCCCACCACTACACCCGCTACCTGGGTGACCTGGCCGGCGGCCAGATCGTCGGGAAGATCCTGCAGCGCACCTACGGCATCGACGGCCCCGGACGGCTGTTCTACGACTTCAAGTCCCTCGGCAGCCCGTCGGCGTTCCGGACCCGCTACCGCGCGCTGCTCGACGACGCGGCCTGGACCCCGGCGCAGCGGGACCGGCTGCTCGCCGAGGCGGTGCACGCCTTCGAGCTGAACATCGCCGTCCTCACCGAGATGGCCGAGGAGGTCGGGCTCGCGCAGCCGCTGGCGTCCTGAGCCGGGCCGTCACCCGGCGGCGGGGTCGTAGCGCATCAGCCCGACCGGGACCCCGGACGGGTCCGCGACGAACGCCAGCTCACCGACACCGGCGATCGTCGTCGGCTCCATGAGCACCCGGCCCCCTGCCGAGACGGCCGCGGCCAGGCGGGCCGCCACGTCGTCGACGGCGACGGTGATCTCCACGGGGGCGGCCACGCCGCCGTCGAACACCCGCCGGTGCTGCAGGGCCGCGAGCGGACCCGGGTCCCGCCCGCGGTCGGTGTGCACCCGGAAGAACTCCGGCGGGCCCCACGGCTCGAACCGCCAGCCGAGCACGGCCCCGTAGAAGGCGCGGCTCGCGTCGGTGTCGTCGGAGTTGATCGCGATGTGGGCGACCGTGCCGATGGGCGGGGTCGTCGGTGTCGTCGGCGTCGTCATGGATCGGAGTCTGGCCCGGCGGGCACTGGCGCTCCGTCGCCGTCACGACCGATCCTGTCGCGTGTGCGACAGGATCCGCCCGTCCGCAGCTACGCGGTGACCCACCCGGCCGGCACGATCGTGCCCCCGCAGCCGCCGGGCTGGCACCAGGTGCTGCTCACCACCACCGGTGCGATGACCCTCGAGCTGCCCGACGGCTCCTGGTTCGTGCCACCGGGTGCCGCCGTCGAGGTCCCGGCCGGGGTGCCGCACCGGGTCCGGGCGGTCGCGACGGTCCGGCTGCGCACCCTGTACCTGCGCGGGGCCCGGCCCGGTCCGGCGCGGGTGGTCCGGGTGGTCCCCCTGCTGCGCGAGCTGCTGCTGGCCGCGGTCGCCCGCGCGCCGCTGTACCCGGACGACGACCGGGCCGCCGCGGCCCTGCTGGACCTGACCGAGCGCGAGCTCGCCGCGGCCACGACGATGACCCCGCTGCTGCTGACACTGCCCACCGACCCGGCCGCGCGCCGGGCCGCGGAGCGCATCCTCGCCGCGCCGGGCGACCCGGCCGGGGTCGACGCGCTGTGCCGGGGCTGCGGAGCCGGCCGGCGGACCGTGGAGCGCCGGTTCCGTGAGGGCACCGGGCTCGGCGTGGCGGCCTGGCGGCGCCGGGCCCGGCTGGTCGCGGCCCTGGCCGAGCTCGCCGACGGCCGTCCGCTCGCCGGTGTGGCGCACGCCGCGGGGTACGCCACACCCAGCGCGTTCGGTGCGATGGTCAAGGCCGAGCTGGGGTCGAGCCCCGGAGCACTCGTACGGGCTCCCTAGACTCGACGCCCGTCCCCCGACCACCGATCCCAGGAGTGTCCCGGTGTCCAGCCCCGGCATCGACCCGGACGAGCTCGCGACCGCGCTGAAGGTACTGGCGCAGGTCGACGAGCTGCCACCCGAACACCCCGACGCCGTGGTCGTCCGGCGGGCGACCGCGGGGATCTGGAAGTCGGTGCGGCTGCGGCGCCGCGCCGAGAAGCGGCAGGCCGAGAGGTCCTCCGACGAGGCCGTCACCGCCGCCACCGCGACCGGCGCGGCCGGGCGCATCGACGACGAGACCGCCGGCATCCCGCTGGTGTCGAACACCCCCGGAGCGACCGCGGGGACGCTGCACCGCGCCCGCGGCTGCTACGTCTGCAAGACGCGCTACACCGTCGTCGACGCCTTCTACCACCAGCTGTGCCAGGACTGCGCCGCCGCGCACCGCGCCCACCGCGACGCCCGCACCGACCTGTCCGGGCGCCGCGCGCTGCTCACCGGCGGCCGCGCCAAGATCGGGATGTACATCGCGCTGCGGCTGCTGCGCGACGGCGCGCACCTCACCATCACCACCCGTTTCCCGCGCGACGCCGCCCGCCGCTTCGCCGCGCTGCCCGACTCGGCCGAGTGGCTGCACCGGCTGCGGGTGATCGGGGTGGACCTGCGTGACCCGGGCCAGGTCGTCGCCGTCGCCGACGAGGTCGCCGCCGCGGGACCGCTGGACATCCTGGTCAACAACGCCGCGCAGACGGTGCGCCGCTCCCCCGGCTCGTACTCCGCGCTGGAGGCCGCCGAGCACGAGGAGCTGCCCGCGGGCGAGCTGCCGGAGATCGTGTCGTTCACCAGCGCCTCGCGCGAGCACCCGCTCCTGCTGGCCGGCGCGGTCCCGGGCGGGCGCGACCTGGCCGCGCTGGCGACGACGGCCCGCTCGGCGTCGCCGGAGCGGATGGCCGCCGGCACCGCGGTCGACGCGGGCGGGCTGCTGCCCGACACCGCGGCGGTCAACAGCTGGGTCGACCACGTCCAGCACGTGGACCCGCTCGAGCTGCTCGAGGTCCAGCTGTGCAACCAGACGGCGCCGTTCGTGCTGGTCTCGCGGCTGCGCCCGGCGATGGCGGCGTCGAGCGCCCGCAACAAGTACGTCGTGAACGTCTCGGCGATGGAGGGCGTGTTCGGGCGCGGCTACAAGGGGCCCGGACACCCGCACACGAACATGGCCAAGGCCGCGCTGAACATGCTGACCCGCACCAGCGCGGGCGAGATGTTCGCGACCGACCGGATCCTGATGACCGCGGTGGACACCGGCTGGATCACCGACGAGCGCCCGCACCCGATGAAGCTGCGCCTGGCCGAGGAGGGGTTCCACGCCCCGCTCGACCTCGCCGACGGCGCCGCCCGGGTCTACCACCCGATCGTCGCCGGGGAGGCGGGCGAGGACCTGCACGGAGTGTTCCTGAAGAACTACCGCGTGTCCTCCTGGTAGAGGGGTCCACCCGTCACTGTCGGGGGTCGCCGCTACCGTGCGGTCCGTGCTGGAGATCCATCGGGCCGAACGCGCCGACACCCTCGTCGAGGCGCTCGCCGACGTCCTGGCGGCCGGCTCGGGCGACCCGTTCGCGGCCGAGACCGTCGCGGTCCCCGAGCGCGGGGTGGAGCGCTGGCTGGCCCAGCGGCTCGCGCACCGGCTCGGTGCGGGGACGGGCAGCGGCGGGGTCTGTGCGAACGTCCGGTTCCCGGCGCCGGCCGCGCTGCTCGGCGGGGTCGTCGCGCACGTCACCGGCACCGACCCGGCGACCGACCCGTGGTCGCCCGGCCGGTCGGTGTGGCCGCTGCTGGAGCTGATCGACGAGGCCGTCGCGGCTCCCGGGGACGACCGGTTCACCGCTCTCGCCGCGCACCTGGAGCGGGGCGGGCACGGCCGCCGCTACGCGCTCGCCCGCACGCTGGCCGGGCTGTTCGGCTCCTACGCCACGCACCGCCCCGAGCTGCTGCGCCGCTGGCGCGCCGGGGAGGACGCGGTGCCCACCGACCTGGGGTGGCAGCCGGAGCTGTGGCGCCGCCTGCACGCCGCACTCGGGGTGCCCGGTCCCGCCGAGCGCCTCGACGACGCGGTGGCCCGCCTGCGCGGGGGCGCCGACCCGGGCCCCGAGGTCGGGCCGCGGCTGTCGCTGTTCGGCCCGACCCGGCTGGCCGCCGAGCACCTGACCGTCCTGGAGTCCCTCGCGACGCACCGGGAGGTCCACCTGTGGCTGCCGCACCCGTCGCCGGCGATGTGGGACGCGGTGCGCGCCGCGCGGACACCGGGGGTGCCCTCGCGTGCCGCCGACACCAGCGCCGAGGCCGTGCGTCATCCGCTGCTGCGCTCGCTCGGCCGGGACACCCGGGAGCTGGCCCTGCGGCTCCCCGCGGCCGGGCCCGGCGTGACCGACACCCACCACCCGGCCCCCGCCGGGACCGGCGCGCCGACCCTGCTGCACCGCCTGCAGACCGCCCTGCGCGACGACGCCGTGCCGCCCGCCCCGGAGGACCGTCCCCTGCTCGACGCGGACGACCGCAGCGTCGCGCTGCACTCCTGCCACGGCCCGGACCGGCAGGTGGAGGTGCTGCGCGAGGTGCTGCTCGGCCTGCTCGCCGCCGACCCGGACCTGGAGCCGCGCGACATCATCGTCATGTGCCCGGACATCGAGGTGTTCGCGCCGCTGATCACCGCCTCGTTCGGCCTCGCCCCGGACGCGGACTCCCCCGACGGTGCGGGCCCGTCGCGGGAGGAGCTCCACCCCGGGCACCGGCTGCGGGTGCGCCTGGCCGACCGCGCCCTGCGCCAGGCGAACCCGCTGCTGGGCACGGTGTCGTCGCTGCTGGAGCTGGCCGGGTCCCGGGTCAGCGCCTCCCAGGTGCTCGACCTGGTCGCCTCCGCCCCGGTGCGGCGCCGTTTCCGCTTCGACGACGACGCGCTGGAGCGGCTGTCCGAGCTGGTCACCGCGGCCGGGGTCCGGTGGGGGCTCGACGCCGCGCACCGGCGGCCCTACCGGCTCGACGGGGTCGAGCAGAACACCTGGCGGGCCGGACTGGACCGGATGCTCGTCGGCGTCGCGATGGCCGAGACGCCGGGCGCCCCGGCCTGGCTGGGCACCGCGCTGCCGCTGGACGAGGTCGACTCCTCCGACGTGGACCTCGTCGGGCGGCTCGCCGAGTTCGTCGACCGGCTCGCGACGGTGCTCGGTGCGCTGCGCGGCCCGCAGCCGCTGTCGGTCTGGGTGGACGCGCTGGTCGAGGGGCTGTCCGCGCTGACCGACACCACCCCGACCGACGCCTGGCAGGCCGGGCAGGCCCGGGCGGAGCTGGCCGACGTCGTCGCGTCCGCGGGGCCGCAGGCCGCCACGGTCGACCTCGACCTGCCCGACGTGCGCGGCCTGCTCGCCGAGCGGCTGCGCGGGCGGCCCAGCCGGGCCAACTTCCGGACCGGCACGCTGACCGTCGCGACGCTGGTGCCGATGCGGGCCGTCCCGCACAAGGTCGTGTGCCTGCTGGGCTGCGACGACGGGGTGTTCCCCCGCGCCGGCGCCCCCGACGGCGACGACGTGCTGGCCCGCGACCCGGTCGTCGGCGAGCGGGACCCGCGTGGGGAGGACCGCCAGCTGCTGCTCGACGCGATCTGCTCGGCCACCCGGCACCTGGTGGTGGTGTCCTCCGGGGCCGACGAGCGCACCGGCGCCGACCGGCCGCCGTCGGTGCCGGTCGGGGAGCTGTGCGACGCGATCGACGCCTGCGTGCGGACCGGGACCGAGGCGACCGCGTCGCAGGCGCTGCGGGCCCGGCACCCGCTGCAGCCGTTCGACCGGCGCAACTTCACCTCCGGCGCGCTGCTGGCCGCCGGGCCGTTCAGCTTCGACCGGGCCGCGCTGCGCGGTGCCGAGGCCGCGGCCGGGCCGCGCACCGTGACCCCGCTGTTCGGCGCGGACCCGCTGCCTCCGCCGGAGGACCCGCCGGACGGGGTGGTCGAGCTCGACGAGCTGGTCGCGTTCGTCGAGCACCCGGTGCGGGCGTTCCTGCGCCAGCGGGTGCGGGTGCTGCCACCGGAGGAGAACGTCGAGCCCGACGACGCGCTGCCAGTCGAGCTCGACGGCCTGGCCACCTGGAAGATCGGGGACCGGCTGCTGACCGACCGGCTCGCCGGGGCGGCACCGCAGGCCGTCGCCCGGGCCGAGACGCTGCGCGGTGACCTCCCGCCCGGCGGGATCGGACACCGGGTGCTCACCGAGGTCGGCGGGCAGGTCGAGCCCCTGGTCGCCGTCGCCGCGGCGGTCGCGACCGGCGAGGCGGGATCGCAGGACCTCGTCGCGCAGCTCACCGGCACACCGGAGGACGGCCGCGCCGTCGCCGGGACGGTGCCGGGCCTGCACGGCGACGTCGTGGTGCGCGTCGAGTACTCGCGGCTCAAGGCAAAGCACCGGCTGCGGGCGTGGGTGCAGCTGCTCGCGCTCACCGCCGCGCACCCCGGCCGGTCCTGGACGGCGGTGACCGTCGGGCGCGGCCCCGGCGGCGCGGCCCGCTCGGTGCTCGGCCCGGTCGACCCGGGCCTCGCCCGCCGCACCCTGGCCGACCTGGTCGCGCTGCGCCGCGAGGGCCTGCGGGCGCCGCTGCCGCTGCCCACCGACGCCGCCGCCGTCTACGCCCGCAACCGCGCCCGCGGGGTGGTCCCGGCCAACGCGTTCGCCGCCGCGGAGAGCGAGTGGTCGCGCTTCGAGCACGCCGAGGCCCCGCACGTCTTCGTCCGGGGCGCCGCGGGCGGCCCGCTGGTCGTCCGTCCCGAGCCCGGCTCCGGCGGGGAGCCCACCCGCTTCGGGGAGCTCGCCGTCCGGCTGTGGGCACCGCTGCTCGACCACGAGAGGCAGGACGCGCCGTGAGCACCACCAGCGTGTTGTCGGCACCGACCTTCGAGGTCGACGGGCCGCTGCCGACCGGCACCGTCGTGCTGGAGGCGAGCGCGGGGACGGGCAAGACCTACACGATCGCCGCGCTGGCGACCCGCTACGTCGCCGAGGGCGTCGCGGACCTGGACCGGCTGATGCTGGTCACCTTTGGCCGCGACGCCACCCAGGAGCTGCGCGAGCGGGTCCGGGAGCGGCTGGTGGGCACCGAGCGGGCGCTCGCCGCCGTGCAGTCCGGCGCCGCCCCGCCGACGCCGGAGGCCGACCCCGTGGTCGCGCACCTGGCCGCCACCGACCCGGCCGAGCTGGAGCGGCGCCGGGCCCGGCTGGCGACGGCGTCGGCGTCGTTCGACGCGGCGACGATCGCCACCACCCACCAGTTCTGCATGCAGATGCTGGCCGGGCTGGGCGTGGCCGGGGACAACGACCCGGACGCCGAGTTCGTCGACCACGTCGACGACGTCGTCACCGAGGTCGTCGACGACTTCTACGTGCGCAAGTACGCCGCCCCGAACGCGGGCCGCCCGGCCTTCGACCGGGCCGCGGCCCTGGCGCTGGCCCGCCGCGCCGTCGGCGACCCGCAGGCCGAGCTGGAGCCCCGCGACGCCGACCCGGCCACCCCGGCCGCCACCCGGTACGGCTTCGCCTCCGCGGTGCGCCGCGAGGTCGACGCCCGCAAGCGGCGCTCGCGCATCTACAGCTACGACGACATGCTCACCCGCCTCGCCGCGGCGCTGCGCGACCCGGTCCGCGGCCCCGCCGCCCGGGAGCGGCTGCGGTCGCGGTTCTCGGTGGTGCTCGTCGACGAGTTCCAGGACACCGACCCGCTGCAGTGGGAGATCCTGTCCCTGGCGTTCCACTCCGCACCCGACACCACGTTGGTGCTCATCGGCGACCCGAAGCAGGCGATCTACGCCTTCCGCGGCGCCGACGTGCACAGCTACCTGCGGGCCGCCGACGCGGCGGCGACCCGGCGCACCCTCTCGACCAACCGCCGCAGCGACGCGGCCCTGCTCACCGCGCTGGACGGGGTGTTCGGCGAGGCCGCCCTCGGAGACTCCGGGATCGTCGTGCACCCGGTCCGGGCCCACCACACCGGCCGGCGGCTGACCGCCCGCCACGACGCCCCGCTGCGGCTGCGGCTGGTCGACCGGGACCGGCTCGACCTGACCGGGCGCGGGCTGGCCCGGGCCAAGGGCGCCCGCGCGGTGGTGGCGCGCGACGTCGCCGTCGACCTGTCGCAGCTGCTCGACGGCACCGCCCGCTTCGCGGGGGACCGGCTGCGCCCCGGGCAGGTCGCGGTGCTGGTGCGGACCAACGCCCAGGGCCTGCTGGTGCGCGACGCCTGTGCCGAGGCCGGGGTGCCCGCCGTGCTCACCGGCTCCACCAGCGTGTTCACCACGCCGGTCGCCGCGGAGTGGCTGACGCTGCTGGAGGCCGTCGAGCAGCCGCAGCGCTCGATGCGGCTGCGCGCCGCCGCGCTGACCCGGTTCGTCGGCCACACCGTCGCCGACCTGTGCGGGCCCGACGCCGAGGGCCTGGTCGACCAGCTCGGCGCGGACCTGCGGGCCTGGCACCAGGTCCTCGCCGAGCGCGGGGTCGCCGCCCTGCAGGAGGCCGTGTTCGCCCGCTACGCCCCCGCCGAGCGCCTGCTGCGCAGCCCCGACGGCGAGCGCGACCTCACCGATGTGCGCCACGTCGGCCAGGTGCTGCACTCCGCGGCGCTGGAACGCCACCTGGGACCGACGGCGCTCACCGAGTGGCTGCGGCACCGGATCGGCGAGGCCGCCCGCGACACCTCCGCCGAGCGGAGCCGGCGGCTGGAGTCCGACGCCGACGCCGTCCAGATCGTGACGGTGCACCGGTCCAAGGGGCTCGAGTTCCCGGTGGTGTACCTGCCGTTCGCGTGGGACCGCTGGGTCGACGACCGGCCCGAGACGCTGCTCTACCACGACACCCCGGCCGGTGCCGGTGGCCAGCGCCGGCTGCTCGACGTCGGCGGGTCCACCGGGCCGGACCGCACCCGGCGCACCGCGCTGCACCAGGCCGAGGAGGCGGGCGAGGACCTGCGGCTGCTGTACGTGGCGCTCACCCGAGCCTGCAGCCAGGTCGTCGCCTGGTGGGTCCCGGGGACGACGACCGCGGCGGCGTCGCTGCACCGGGTGCTGTTCGGGCACGCCGGGCCCGGCGCGGAGCCGGAACCGACCGCGAAGGTCCCCGGCGACGCGAACGCGCTGGCGTTCCTGCGGGAGCGGCTCGCCCCGGCCGGCGCGTCGGTGGAGACCCTGCACGACCGCGACCCCGCCGACCGCACCCCGGTCCCGCCCGACGCCGGGCTGGCCGTCGCGACGTTCACCCGCACGCTGGACACCGCGTGGCGGCGCACGTCCTACACCGCGCTGACCGCGGCCGCGCACGCCGCGCACCACCCGCACCCGGCCGTCGACGCCGAGCCGGAACCGGCCGCGACCGCGCCCGGGGTGCTGACCGAGCCCGAGGACGAGGGCATCGTCGACGAGCCCGACCCCGCCCCGCTGCCCGGTGCGGGCCCCACCGGGGACGCCACGGCGGGCACAGCCGACCCGGCGGCGTTCCCCTCCCCCATGGCCGACCTGCCCTCGGGCACCGGGTTCGGCACCCTGGTGCACGCCGTGCTGGAACACCTCGACACGACCACCGCGGCCGAGGGTGACGCCGCGCTGCGGGCCGAGGTCGTCGCGCACGTCACCGAGGAGCTGCGCCACCAGCCGGCCGACCTCGATCCCGACGAGCTCGCCGACGCGCTCGTCCCGGTGCTGCGGACCCCGCTCGGGCCGATCGCGTCCGGGCTGGCGCTGGCCGACGTCGCCCCGGAGGACCGGCTGTCCGAGCTGGACTTCGAGCTGCCGCTGTGCGGCGGGGACACCCCGACGGGGCGGCTCACCCTGTCCGGGCTGGCCGCCGCCGTCCGCAGGCACCTCGGGCCCGGCGACCCGCTGCACGGCTACGCCGACCTCCTCGACTCCCCCGACCTCGCCGGACAGCCGCTGCGCGGCTACCTGACGGGCAGCATCGACTCGGTGCTCCGGGTCCGTGACGGGGCCGGGGAGCGATTCCTCGTCGTGGACTACAAGACGAACTGGCTGGGCCCGGTCGGCCCGTCCGGGCGCGACCCGCTGACCGCGGCGCACTACACCGCCGACCGGCTGGCCACGGCGATGGCCGACGCGCACTACCCGCTGCAGGCGCTGCTCTACGCCGTCGCGCTGCACCGCTACCTGCGCTGGCGGCTGCCCGGCTACGACCCGGACACCCACCTCGGCGGGGTCGGCTACCTGTTCCTGCGCGGCATGTGCGGGCCGGACACCCCGGTCACCGGGTCCGGGCCGCTGGCCGCGCCGTGCGGTGTCTTCGCCTGGCGGCCACCCGCCGCCCTGGTCGAGGAGCTGTCGGACCTGCTGGACGGAGGCACCCCGTGACGACGACCGCACCCCCCACCCCGGCGCCGACGGCACCCCCGGCCCCCGAGCGGGACCCGTTCGGTCCACGGGCCGCCCGCACCGCGACCGGGGTGCTTGCCGCGTTCAACGAGGCCGAGATCCTCGCGCCGGGCGACGTGCACGTCGCCCGGCGGCTCGCCGCCCTCGGCGGACGCGGCGACCCGACCACCGCCGCCGACCCGGCCGCCGCCGAGCCCGAACCGGTGGTGCTCGCCGCCGCGCTGGCCGTGCGCGCGATCCGCAACGGGTCGGTGTGCGTCGACCTGGTGAAGGCCGCGGCCACGACCGCGGGCGAGGGCGAGGTCGCCGTCGACGTGTCCGGGCTGCCCTGGCCGGAGCCCGCGACGTGGCGCGCGGCCTGCGCGGACAGCCCGCTGGTCGCCGTCGGCGAGGACGGTCCCGCCGGGCGCCCGCTGCGCCTGCTCGGGGACCTGCTCTACCTGGAGCGCTACTGGCAGGAGGAGGAGCTGGTCCGCCGCGAGTTCACCGCGCGCGCCAGGCCGGTCGCGGCCGTCGACCCCGACCGGCTGTGCGCGGCGCTGGACCGGCTGCTCGGCGACCCCGGCGCCGAACGGCAGCGCCTCGCCGCCGCGGTCGCCGCGCTGCGGCCGGTCGCCGTGATCGCCGGCGGTCCCGGCACGGGCAAGACGACGACGGTCGCGGCCCTGCTCGCCGTCCTGCACGACCTGCACCGCGCGGCCGCCCCGCCCGGCGCGCCGGGTCTGCGGGTGGCGCTCGCCGCGCCGACCGGGAAGGCGGCTGCCCGGCTGACCCAGTCCGTCGCCGAGGCCCACGGGCGGCTGCCGGAGACCGACCGGGCCGCCGTCGCGGGGGCGACGGCGTCGACGCTGCACCGGCTGCTGGGCTCGCGGGGCACCTCAGGCCGGTTCCGCCACCACCGGGGCAACCGGCTGCCGCACGACGTCGTGGTCGTCGACGAGACGTCGATGGTGTCGCTGACGATGATGGCGGGGCTGCTGGAGGCCGTCCGCCCGGACGCCCGGCTGGTGCTGGTCGGGGACCCGGACCAGCTCGCGTCGGTGGAGGCCGGTGCGGTCCTCGGCGACCTCGCCGCCGCGGGCGGCCGGGCCGAGCCCGCGCTGCAGGACGCGCTGAGCGCCTGCGGGGCGTTCCGCGTGGACCGGCCCGTCCCGGCCTCCGGCGCCGCGGGCACCCCCGCGCCCGCCGAGCCGGGCCCGCCCGTCGTGATCCCCAACGGGGTGGTGCGGCTGGAGCGCAACTGGCGCTTCGGCGGCACGATCGCGGACTTCGCCGCCGCCGTGCAGGGCAACGACCCGGACGCCGCCGTCGCGCTGCTGCGTCGCGGCACGGCCGACCTGTCCTTCGTCGACGGCGACGCGGCCGAGATCGAGGCACGCCGGCTGGACACGTTCCGCCAGGACGTGACCCGGGCCGCGGTGAACGTGATCGGGGCGGCCGAGGCCGGGGACTCCGAGCAGGCGCTGCGGGTGCTCGACGACCACCGCGTCCTCTGCGCGCACCGCCGCGGCCCGCACGGGGTGACCCGCTGGACCGCGGAGATCGAGCGCTGGGTGGAGACCGAGCGTCCCGGCTTCGCCGCCGAGGCCCCCTGGTACCCGGGCCGTCCGCTGCTGGTCACCACGAACGACTACGACCTGGGCCTGTTCAACGGCGACACCGGCGTCGTGGTCCGGACCGCGTCCGGACGCCGCGCGGTGTTCGCCCGGGACAACTCCTCGGTCGCGTTCGAGCCGGCACGCCTCGGCGGCGTCGGCACCGTCCACGCGATGACGGTGCACCGCAGCCAGGGCAGCCAGTTCCGGCGGATCACCGTGGTGCTGCCGCCCGCGGACTCGCCGCTGATGACCCGCGAGCTGCTCTACACCGCCGTCACCCGGGCCAAGGAGTCCGTGCGGATCATCGGCACCGAGGAGGCGGTACGCGCCGCGATCGGCCGCCCGGCCGGGCGCGCGAGCGGCCTGCAGCAGCGGCTCGGGACCTGAGGTCCCGAGCCGGCGCGGGCACCGTCACGCGGCGGGCGGGGCCTGCTGCTTCTGCCTGCGGCTCGCCTGGAACGACACGAACACGACCAGCGCCAGGCTGATCCACAACGCGTACTTGTCGACGGCGAGCACCACGTCGACGGCGTCCTGCCCGAGGCCGAACCCGAGCCCGGCGACGAGCCCGGTGATCAGCGCGGCGCCGATCGCGTCGAAGAGCAGGAACGTCGCGAGCCGCATCCTCCCCAGTCCGGCGACCGCGAACACCGCGGCGGCCGGGATGCCGGGCAGCGCGGCCGCGACGACGGCGATCGGCATCGCCCAGCGCGGCCAGCTGCGGATCCGGCCGACGAACCGCTTCGCGAGGTCACCGGGCGCCCACAGCGCGACGATCTTCTCGCCCCACCGGCGCCCGGCCAGCCAGAACAGCCAGTCGAACTTGATCATCCCGAACACCCCGGCGGCGATGACGACCCACAGGTCCGCCTCGCCGATCCGGGCGAACGCCGCGCCCGCGCCGACCGCGGAGAGGCTGCCCGTGACCGCGGCGAGCCACACCGGGTGCGACGCCAGCAGGAACGGCCGCAGCGGCATCGTCGCGAGCATGAACACGAGCAGGCCGAGCGTGGAGAAGACGAGCACCTTGTCGCCGCGCGACATCGGGTGGTCCCACGGCATCGCGTCGCGCCACGCCTGCTTGCCCGCCTCGATCTCCTCCGGGCTGTAGTCGCGCCGCCACCACCGGGTCCGTGCGGGGGCGGTCGCGGGCGCGTCCCGTGCCACGGTCGCGACGGCGTCCGCGCCGTCCCCGCGGTCCGCGGCGGACCCGCCGTCTCCCGTCCGTGCGGCCGGCCGGGTGTGGTCGCTCGTCATCGTCGTCCCCCTCGTCCGATGGCGTTCCATCGGAACACGACCCTAGGCGGGCCGGGGTCCGGCCCGGATCCGCAGCGAGGACGAGATGCCCACCGTCCCCGTCCTCGTCCGGGCGGAGGAGGAAACCCCTCGGCGGCGGCCCGCGGCGCCGCTACGCTCCCGCCCCGTGCCGCCGCCCGTCACACCGGCCGACGGGCCGTCCCTCGACGCCCCCGTCACCCTGCGCCCGTTGGTGCGGGCCGACCTGCCCCTGCTGCGGCGCTGGCTGGCCGCGCCGCACGTGCACCGGTGGTGGTTCCACGAGACCACCGACGAGGCGCTCGAACGCGACTTCGGGGCGGGGCTGCGCGGGGAGGAACCGGGCGAGGACCTCGTCGCCGAGCTCGGTGGTGTCCCGGTCGGGCTGGTCCAGCGCGCCCGCTGGCACGACTACCCCGAGGAGGTCGCCGCGATCGCGCCGATCCTGACGCTCCCGGACGGTGCGCTGACCGTCGACTACCTCATCGGGCCGGTGGAGCTGACCGGGCGCGGGCTGGGCCCGCGGATCATCGCCGCCGCCGTCGCCGAGGGCTGGGAGCGCTACCCGGAGGCGACGGCGGTGGTCGTCCCGGTCGCGGCGGGCAACCGGGCGTCGTGCCGGGCGCTGGAGAAGGCCGGGTTCCGCCGGGTCGCGACCGGGGAGCTGCCCCCGGACAACCCGGCCGATCCCCCGCTGGCCCACGTGCACCGGCTCGACCGGCCCGCCCGTCTGGGATGATCCCCGCGTGCCTCCCGTGACCAGCGCCGGACTCCTGCTGCACCGGGCCGGGCCGGGCGGCCCGGAGGTGCTGCTCGGCCACATGGGTGGACCGTTCTGGGCCCGCAAGGACGAGCACGCCTGGTCGCTGCCCAAGGGCGAGCACGGCCCCGACGAGAGCCCGCTCGACGCCGCCCGCCGCGAGTTCACCGAGGAGATCGGCGCCCCGCCGCCCGACGGCGAGCCGGTCGGGCTCGGCACGGTCCGCCAGTCCCACAAGACCGTCACCGCCTTCGCGCTGGACGGGTCCGGCTTCACCGGCGCCGACGCCGTCGCCGACCGTCCCGACGACGGCAGCTGGGTCGAGATGGAGTGGCCGCCCCGCTCCGGGCGCACCCTCCGCTTCCCCGAGCTGGACCGCGCCGCGTGGTTCGACCTCGCCACCGCCCGGGAGAAGATCGTGAAGGGTCAGGTGCCGTTGCTGGACAGGTTGGCCGCGCTGCTCGGCGGGTAGTCGACCGCCATGGCGAGCAGCATCAAGGACGACGAGATGTACGAGCGTCTCCGCGAGGAGGGCAACTCCAAGGAGAAGTCCGCGCGGATCGCGAACGCCGCGGCCGCCGAAGGTCGCGACACCGTCGGCAGGCGCGGCGGCGAGCACGGCGACTACGAGGACCAGACCAAGGACCAGCTCTACGCCCAGGCGCAGAAGGTCGGCATCCCCGGCCGCTCGGACATGACCAAGGACGAGCTGATCCGGGCCCTGCGCGAGCACTGACATCATCGGGGCATGAGCCGCCGTCACGACCACGACGCCGGGGGCGACCCCGGGACCCTCGCCCGCAAGGCGGAGCTGCGCGAGGAGGTCTGGACCGCGCTGACCGAGCAGAAGGCCTCCCGGTTCCCGGGGGCGCGGAACCGGATCTCGAACTTCGTCGGCGCCGAGGCCGCGGCCCGGCGGTTGCGCGAGCTGGACGTGTGGCGCGCCGCCCGCACCGTGAAGTCCAACCCGGACTCCGCCCAGCTCCCGGTGCGCCGGTACGCGCTGGAGGACGGCAAGACCGTGTACATGGCCGTCCCGAGGCTGGCCGAGGACGACCCGTTCTTCCTGCTGGACCCCGACCACCTCGCCGACCCGCCCCACCGCGCCGTGTCGATCAAGAACGCCACGCGGTCGGCCCGCCGGGTCGCCGTCGACGAGCTGGAGCCGGTGGACCTCGTCGTCACCGGCTGTGTGGCCGTCGGCGCGGACGGCGCGCGGCTGGGCAAGGGCGGCGGGTTCGCCGACCTGGAGTTCGCGCTGGCCCGCGCGGCGGGACTGATCTCCGACGACACCCTCGTCGTCACCACCGTGCACGAGCTGCAGCTGCGCGACGCCGGCGTCATCCCGTGGGCGGACCACGACGCGCCGGTCGACCTGATCGTCACCCCGGACCGCGTCGTCGACTGCCGGGAGCACCGCCGGAACCGCCCCGAGGGCGGCATCGTGTGGGAGTCCCTCACCGAGGACAAGATCGCGGCCATCCCGCTGCTGGGACGGCTGCGCGAGGAGGCACGCGCATGAGGATCGTCTGCGAGCGCGGGGACATCACCGAGGCCCGGGTCGACGCCGTCGTCAACGCCGCCAACTCCGGCCTGCGCGGCGGGGGCGGGGTCGACGGCGCCATCCACCGGCGTGGCGGGCCCGCGATCCTCGCCGAGTGCGAGCGGCTGCGCGCCGGTGATCTGCCCGACGGGCTCCCCACCGGACAGGCCGTCGCGACGACCGCCGGGGACCTGCCCGCCCGCTGGGTGATCCACACCGTCGGACCGGTGTACGCACGGCGCGAGGACCGGTCGGCGCTGCTGGCGAGCGCCTACCGCGAGTCGCTGCGGGTCGCCGACGAGCTCGGCGCCCGGACCGTCGCGTTCCCCGCCGTCTCGGCCGGGATCTACGGGTGGCCGCTCGACGACGCCGCCCGGATCGCCGTCGCCACCGTCCGGGAGGTCGCCGAGGCGGGCACCGCGGTGACCGAGGTCCGGTTCGTCCTGTTCAGCGACGACGTCCTCGCCGCGTTCGAGACCGCCCTAGTACTACAGTCGCGTTTATGTTGAGGGTGATCGGTGTGTTTCCGGTTCTGGTGTTCGTGACTGTGTTAACCCTTGGCGGTGGGTGACGATATTGGTGTGGCGGATGTGCGGGAGTGGGCGGCGGGTCTGGACGAGATCGCGCGGTTGATTGGGTCGCGGTTCGCGCGTTCGGAGCCGCGGGCGAACGCGGTCGCGTATGTGCGGGGGCTGCTCTCGGAGCGGGAGCGGAAGAACTCGTGGACGATCTCCGAGCAGGCCGGTCAGCCGGTGCCGGATCCGATGCAGCGGCTGCTGTCGACGACGGACTGGGATCCCGATGCAGTGCGGGACGATCTGCGCACGTATGTCGTTGCGCACCTGGGCGACCGGGCTGGGATCCTCGTCGTCGACGAGACCGGGTTCCTGAAGAAGGGAGACCGGTCGGCGGGTGTCGCGCGGCAATACACCGGCACGGCGGGTCGGATTGAGAACGCGCAGGTCGGTGTGTTCCTGACCTATGCGACGCCGCATGGGCGGACGTTCCTGGACGGGGAGCTGTATCTGCCGAAGGCGTGGACCGAGGATCGCCCCCGATGTGACCGTGCGGGGATCCCTGCTGATCGTGAGTTCCGCACCAAGCCCGAGCTGGCGGTCGAGATGATCGCCCGCGCGATCGACGGCGGGGTTCCGGCGTCGTGGGTGACCGGCGATGCCGTCTACGGACAGCACTACCGGCTCCGCAAGAGCCTCGAAGACCGTCAGATGAGCTACGTGCTCGCGATCCCCTCCAACCAGCGCGTGATCGCCAAGACCACCTCGTCGATCATCGGGAGCGAGTACCGGGCCGACGCGCTCATCGCAGGACTGCCGGCCACCGCGTGGCGCAGCAGGTCAGCCGGCGCCGGATCGAAGGGCGACCGTCGCTACGCGTGGGCGCGGGCGCGGATCAACGGGGAACGCGATCCCGACGCCGAGTACTGGCTGCTGGCCCGCCGCAGCCTGACTGCCCCCTCAGAGCTGGCGTACTACCTCTGCCACACGCCCAAGCGAGTCGCGCTCAGCGAGCTGGCCCGGGTCGCCGGCGCGCGGTGGGCGATCGAGGAGACCTTCCAGACCGCGAAAGGCCAGACCGGCCTCGATCATTACCAAGTCCGGCAATACACCGGCTGGTACCGGCACATCACTCTCTCCATGCTCGCGCACGCCTTCCTCACCGTGACACGGTCAAAAAGGGGGCTCTCCACGCCGACAGCGGCGAGCTCATCGCGCTGAGCCTGCCCGAGATCCGCCACCTCATCGCCACCCTCGCACTGGACACGATCGCCGACCCCGGCCACGTGCTGCGCCGCTCACGCTGGCGACGAAGACACCAACACACCGCCCAACAGCACCACTACCAACACCGCAGCCACAACCCATAAACGCGACTGTAGTACTAGGCTGACCCCATGATCACCGTGAACGGCCACACCCCGCAGGTCCACGAGCAGGCCTGGGTGGCGCCCGGCGCCGTGCTCGCCGGCGAGGTGAGCGTCGGTGCGGAGACCGGGATCTGGTACACGTGCGTGATCCGGGCCGACTTCGCCCCGATCACCCTCGGCGCCCGCACCAACGTGCAGGACGGCTCCGTCCTGCACGCCGACCCCGGCTTCCCGGCGACCGTCGGCGACGGCGTCACCATCGGCCACCGCGCGGTCGTGCACGGCTGCACCGTCGAGGACGACGTGCTGATCGGCATGGGCGCGGTGCTCATGAACGGGGTGCACGTCGGCGCCGGGTCGCTGATCGCCGCGGGTGCGGTGCTCACCCAGGGCACGGTGGTGCCGCCCGGGTCGCTGGTCGCCGGGGTCCCGGGGAAGGTGCGTCGCGAGCTCGGCGAGGCCGAACGGAACTCGATCCCGCTGTCGGCCGCCGCCTACGTCCACCTGCTGGGCCTGCACCGCGACGCGAACGCCTGACCCACCGGCACACCGGACCACGCACCACCCCCGCACACCGGTCCGCGCGCCGGGTCGGAGAACGCGCGCCCGATCGCGCGCGCGTTCTCCGGTTCGGCGCGCATGAACGGGACGCGGCACCGGCGCGTGGACCGGGGCGACGGGTGCGGCAGGGCCGGGAGGACTGCGGCGTCAGCGCCCGGTCAGCCGGGCGGCGAGCGTCGCGACGCCGTCCCCGGTGAGCCGGTCCAGCACCGCCGGGCGCCCGCAGGCGGCCAGCAGCACGTCGACACCGTGTCCCCGGACCTCCGCGCCCTCGCCCCGCGCGAACCCGGCGTCGTCGGCGACGAACCGCAGGCCCGCCACCCGGCGCCGCGTGGTGAACGCGAGCGGGACCGTCCCGACCACGAAGTCGAGCGCGATGCGCACGTCGGCGGGGTCGGGGTCGAACGGCAGCCCGAGCGGGACGGTGACGTCGGCGGTGTGCACGATCGCGTCGGTCATCGGGCCCCGCGCCCCGATGCCGGGCGGGGCGAAGGAGCTGTCGGCCCGGTCGCGCAGGACCGCGACCAGCTCCTCGACCGGGCGGGTCGCGTCCCGCCGCGCGGCCCGGTCGACCGCCCGGTCCACGTTCCCGCGCGCCCGCAGCACCTGGACCAGGAACGACGGCACCGTCGTGGTCAGCGCGGACACCAGGTGCCCGGCGACGGTCCGCACGTCCCACCCGGCGCACAGGCTCGGCGCCGCGAGCTGCGCGGCGTCGAGTGAGGAGACGAGGTCGGCGAATCCGCCCCGGTACCGGGCGGACACCGCGACGACGGCGGCGTCGGGCAGGTCGGAGGTGGTCACGGCGGTGAGCCTAGGCAGGTCCGACCCGGCCGTGGAAGGCGCGGATGTGCGCCTCGATCCGGTCCGCGGCCAGCGCCCCATCGCCGTCGGCGATGGCCGTGTGGATCTCCCGGTGCTCGGCCCGCAGCCGCTCGCGCAGCGCGGGCCAGTCCCCCTGGGCCTGCATCGCGTCGAGCAGCATCCCGCGCACCGACTCCCGGATCGCCCGGGTCAGCTCCCCCACCAGGCGGTTCCCGGCCGCCGCGGCGATCGCGACGTGGAAGGCGATGTCGGCGTCGCTGAAGGCGGCCGGGTCGAGGTCGTCGTCCATGACGTCCAGCGCGGCCGTCCACTCCAGCAGGTCCGACGCCGAGCGCCGGCGCGCGGCCAGCCCGGCGGAGAACCGCTCGAACATGACCCGGGCCTCGGTGACGTCGTCCACCGGGAACGAGTCGACCGCCAGGTGCAGGGCCAGCACCCGGCCGAGTGCCCGCGCGGGGGCCGGCACGACGACCGTCCCGGAGTCCGCGCCGGTGCCCACCTGCGAGCGGATCACGCCCTGGGCCTGCAGCACCCGCAGCGCCTCGCGGACCGCCTGGCGGGACGCACCCAGCGTCGCGGCGAGCTCGCGCTCCGGGGGCAGCCGGTCCCCCGGGCGCCACTCGCCACTCGTCAGGCGCTCCTCGACGTGGGCGAGCACCATCTCGTGGGCGGCGGGAACACGCACGTCGTCCTCCTGCTTGTGTGTGGTCCGACCATACCGATACCTTGGTCGGACCACACCCTCCGTCCCACCACTTCACCGGAGGCGCCATGCCGATCTCCCGGCCCCGCGTCGGCCTCATGGTCACGTGTCTCAACGACGCCCTGTTCCCGGACACCGGCAAGGCCGTCGTGTCCCTGCTGCGCCGCCTCGGCGTCGACGTCGAGTTCCCCGCCGCGCAGACCTGCTGCGGGCAGCCGATGGTCAACACCGGCTACCTCGACGAGGCCGTCCCGCTCGTCCGCAACCACCTCGACGCCTTCGCCGGGTACGACGCGATCCTCGCCCCGTCCGGGTCGTGCGCGGGCTCGGTGCGCCACCAGCACGGCCTGGTCGCGCGCCGCTCCGGCGACCCGGGCCTGGTCCGCGGCGTCGAGTCGGCACCGCCGGTGTACGAGCTGAGCGAGTACCTGGTCGACGTGCTCGGCGTCGTCGACGTCGGGGCGTACTTCCCGCACCGCGTCACCTACCACCCGACCTGCCACTCGCTGCGGATGCTGGGGGTCGGCGACCGGCCGACCCGGCTGCTACGCGCGGTCCGCGGGCTCACCCTGCTCGACCTGCCGGGCTCGGGAGAGTGCTGCGGCTTCGGCGGGACGTTCGCGGTGAAGAACTCCGAGACCTCGATCGCGATGGGCAACGACAAGGCCCGCCACGTCCGCTCGACCGGCGCGGAGGTGCTCGTCGCCGGGGACAACTCCTGCCTGATGCACGTGGGCGGGCTGCTGTCGCGGCAGCGGTCGGGGATGCGGGTCATGCACCTGGCCGAGGTGCTGGCGCAGACCGAGCCCGTGGTCGAGCGGCGCACCGAGCGGGCCGCGGACCCGACGAGCGTCGGCAGCGCGGTCCCGGACGCGACGACGGAGGCGGCCCGATGAGCGGCACGTTCCTCGGCACACCGGCGTTCCCGGCGGCGGCGCGCGCCGCGCTGGAGGACTCCCAGCTGCGCCGCAACCTGGCCCACGCCACGTCCACCATCCGCACCAAGCGCGGGAACGTCGTCGGCGAGGTCGACGACTGGGAGCAGCTGCGCCTGGCCGGTGAGGCCATCAAGAACCGGGTGCTGCGGCACCTGCCCGACTACCTGGAGCAGCTGGAACGGTCGCTGACGGCGGCCGGGGCCACCGTGCACTGGGCACGCGACGCGGCCGAGGCGAACGCGGTCGTCGTCGACATCGCGCGGCGGCACGGCACCGACGAGGTCGTCAAGGTCAAGTCGATGGCCACCCAGGAGATCGACCTGAACTCGGCGCTGGAGGCCGCGGGCATCCACGCCTGGGAGACCGACCTCGCCGAGCTGATCGTGCAGCTCGGCGACGACCTGCCCAGCCACATCCTGGTCCCGGCGATCCACCGCAACCGCGCGGAGATCCGGGAGATCTTCCTGCGCGAGATGGGCCGCGCCGGGCGCGCCGCCCCGGCGGACCTGACCGACGAGCCCAAGCGCCTGGCCGCCGCGGCCCGGGAGCACCTGCGGGAGAAGTTCCTGCGGGCGAAGGTGGCGGTGTCGGGGGCGAACTTCGCCGTCGCCGAGACCGGGACGCTCACCGTCGTCGAGTCCGAGGGCAACGGGCGGATGTGCCTGACCCTGCCCGAGGTGCTGGTGTCGGTGGTCGGGATCGAGAAGGTCCTGCCGACCTTCCAGGACCTGGACGTGATGCTGCAGCTGCTCCCCCGGTCCTCGACCGGGGAGCGGATGAACCCCTACACCTCCACCTGGACCGGGGTCACCCCCGGCGACGGGCCGCAGGAGGTGCACGTGGTGCTGCTGGACAACGGCCGCACCGACGTCCTGGCCGACCCGACCGGGCGGCAGGCGCTGCGCTGCATCCGCTGCTCGGCCTGCCTGAACGTGTGCCCGGTCTACGAGCGCACCGGCGGGCACGCCTACGGCTCGGTCTACCCGGGCCCGATCGGCGCGATCCTCACCCCGCAGCTGCGGGGGGTGGGCACCGACCCGCAGACCGACTCGCTGCCGTACGCCTCCAGCCTGTGCGGGGCGTGTTTCGAGGTCTGCCCGGTCCGCATCGACATCCCCGAGGTGCTGGTGCACCTGCGCGCCGAGGTCGTCGACGCCCACAAGCGGGCGAGCCGGGTGCCGTCGGTGCAGGACGTCGCGATGAGGGCGGCGTCGTGGACGCTGTCGTCGGCCGCGCGCACCGGCGCCGCGGAACGTGTCGCCGGGATCGGCGGGAAGCTGGCCGGACGGCTGGGCCGCACCGCGCCCGGCGGGCGCAGCATCCTCGGCGCGGTGCCCGGCCCGGCGAGCGCCTGGTCGGACTCGCGCGACGTGCCGGTACCGGCCGCCGAGTCCTTCCGGGAGTGGTGGACCAGGACCGACGGCGGGCGGAGCCGGAGCGACGACACCGACGGCGGGCGGAAGAACGGGGACGGGGCATGAGCGCACGCGAGGCGATCCTGGCGAAGGCCCGGCGGGCACTGGCCGACGTGCCCGATGTCGAGCCGGTGCTCGACGTCGAGGTGGTCCGGCCGGTCCCCGACCGGTCGCTGCCGCACGCGCAGGTCGTGGACCTGTTCGACGAGCGGGTCGCGGACTACCGCGCCGTCGTCGAGCGGGCGGACCCGGGCACCGCGGCAGCGCGGGTCGCCGGCGCCCTGGCCGGCCGGTCCCCGCTCGCGGGCTCCGGCCCGCTGCGGATCCTGGTGCCGCCGGGCTTCCCGGCCGGCCTGGTGCCCGGCGACGTCGAGGTCGTCCCGGACGGGCCGGACGTCGCGGTGTCGGAGCTGGACCGCTGCGACGGCGTGCTGTCGACGGCCGCGATCGGCATCGCCGAGACCGGCACGATCATCCTCGACCACGGTCCGGGCCAGGGCCGGCGCGCCGCGACGCTGGTCCCCGACCTGCATGTCTGTGTGATCCGCGCCGACCAGGTCGTGGCCGGGGT
Source organism: Pseudonocardia sp. ICBG162 (assembly GCF_020496225.1). NCBI lineage: Bacteria > Bacillati > Actinomycetota > Actinomycetes > Pseudonocardiales > Pseudonocardiaceae > Pseudonocardia > Pseudonocardia sp. ICBG162. The sequence continues at coordinate 40,873 of NZ_JAHLJD010000011.1, read as the reverse complement.
GCCGGAGGCGGTGGCGGCGCTGGACCCGGCGCGGCCGCACACCTGGATCAGCGGGCCGAGCGCGACCAGCGACATCGAGCTGGACCGGGTGGAGGGTGTGCACGGGCCGCGGACACTGCACGTGGTGATCGTCGGCTGAGCCCGGGGCCGGGTTCAGCCGGCCATCCGGGCGGCGACCCGGTCGCGCAGCCAGCGGTGCGCGGGGTCGGTGTCCCAGCGGCGGTGCCACAGCATCCCGAGCGCGACCCGTGGCAGGTCGAGCGGGATCGGGTGGACGCGCAGCCCGGCGGGCCCGGCGACGACCGCGGCCGCGTCGGACGGCACGAGCGCCAGGACGTCGGCGCTGGTCGCGAGGAGCATGGCGGTGCCGATGGCGGGCACGGTGGCCAACACGTCACGGCGCAGACCGAGATCGGCGAGTCGCTCGTCGACGATGCTGTGCGCCCGACCCCGCCGGGAGACCGCGACGTGCGGCAGCGCAACGAACTCCGCGAGCGTCAGGCGCTCCCCGACCGGCGCGGCCGGCCGCACGAGTGCGGAGTGACCGTGGTCGGCGACCCGCCGGACCCGCACGTCGGACGGGAGGGCGGGCGGCAGTGTGCCGACGTCGAGGTCGACGTGGTCGCGCAGGTCCGCCGGGTCCTCGTCGCCCTCCGGGACGAACCGGAAGCGGACCCGCGGTGCCTCCCGGGCCGCCGCGGCGGCGAGCGCGGGGGCGAGGACGACGCCGCTCTCGTCGCTGCCGCGCACGACGAACACCCGCTCCAGCGCGGCGAGCTCCGGCGGCGCGGGGCGGGTGAGCACGTCGGCCGCGCCGAGCAGGGCCTGTTCGGCGCGCGGGGCGAGCTCGCGCCCGAGCGCGGTCGGGACGAGGCCCCGCCCCGCCGGGACCAGCAGCGGGTCGCCCAGCACCCGGCGCAGCCGGCCCAGGGTGCGGCTCATCGCCGACGGCGAGACGTCCAGCTCCGCGGCCGCGCCGGTGACGCTGCCGGTGCGGAGCAGGGCGTCCAGCGCGGGCAGCAGGTTCAGGTCCGGGAGTTGCACGGGACGCAATCCTAGGCTGAGCAATCGGAACTGGTGCTCAACCATTGCACCATGCACGCTTGCGTCGTGCAGACATCCCCGATCCCCCGGCGGCTCGCGGCCCTCGTCGCGGGCTGCTTCGTGATGGAGAACCTCGACGTCACGATCGTGACGACCTCGGCCGAGCCGCTGGCCCGCGCGCTCGGCACCACGCCGTCGTCGGTGGGGCTGGTGGTCGCGGCCTACCTGGTGGCGCTCGCCGTCGCCCTGCCGCCCGGTGGCTGGCTGACCGGCCGGTTCGGACCGCGGTGGGTGCTCACGGCCGCGATCGCGGTGTTCACGCTGGCGTCGGTGGGGTGCGCGAGCAGCGGGACGCTCGCCGAGCTCGTCGGGTGGCGGGTGGTGCAGGGGGTCGGCGCGGCGATGATGGTGCCGGTCGGGCGACTGATGCTGCTCGACGGCGTCGCCAAGCGCGACGTGCCGCGGCTGATGGCGTGGATCGTCTGGCCGGGGCTGGCGGCGCCGGTGGTGGCACCGCTGCTGGGGGCGCTGCTCACCACGTACGCGAGCTGGCACTGGATGTTCCTGATCAACGTGCCGATCGGGGTCCTCGGCCTGGTGCTGGCGCTGCGCTGGGTGCCGGACACCCCCGGTCGCGGGGCGGGGCCGCTGGACGTGCCGGGACTGGTGCTGTGCGCGGCCGGGCTGGGCGGGCTGGTGTCGTCCTCGGCGCTGGTCGACCACGGCCTGCCGGTCGCGGCGGGCGTCGCGGTGGCGGCGGGCGCGGTGGTGCTGGCCGTCGCCGGACGGCACCTGCTGCGGACCGCGCACCCGCTCGTGGACGTGCGGGTGCTGCGGGTCCGGACGTTCCGGGCGTCCTCGGTCGGCGGCGCGCTGTTCTGGGCGGTCGTGACGGCGGTGCCGTTCCTGCTGCCGCTGCTGTTCCAGCAGGTGTTCGGCTGGAGCGCGACGACGGCGGGTGCGGTCGTGGTCGCGGTGTTCGCGGGCAACATCGCGGCCAAGCCGGCGACGACGGCGCTGATCCGCCGGTTCGGGCTGCGGACGATGGCCGCCACCGCGGCGGTCGCGGTCGCCGCGACCCTGGCGGTCGCCGCCACCTGGTCGCCGGACGCCGGGATCGTGGCCGTCGTCGTGGTGTGCGCGCTGAGCGGGGCGGCCCGGTCGGTGGGCCTGACGATGTACTCGATCCTGCCCTTCACCGACGTGACCGGTCCCGAGCTGCGGCACGCGAACACCCTGGCCGCGGTGGTGCAGCAGACGTCGATGGGGCTCGGGGTCGCGCTGGCCTCCGCGGTGCTGGCCGGGGCCGCCGCGCTCACCAGTGACGCGCCGGCCGCGTTCCGGGTGACCTTCGCGGTGTTCGCGGTACTGGCGCTGGTGGTGGCACTGGACGTGCTGCGGCTGCCCCGCGGGGCGGGCGACGCCGTCCGGAGCTAGGCGTCGCCGAGCGTCCGCACCACCACCGTCGCGATGTCCTCGGCCGAGCGCGCGGCCGGGCCCGTGGGGAGCACCATGTGGCTGACGGTGAGCCGGGCGGCGGTCTGGGCGGCGAGCCGGACGTCCTGCTCGCGGGCCTCGGGCCGGACCCGGCGCAGGTAGCCCGCGGACCGCTCGGCCGCGGCCGCGATGATCGGGCCGGAGTCGGTGCCGAACGCGGACGGGACCGCCGCGTCGCCGCTGAGCAGGGCCTTGATCAGCGGGTTCTCCCCCGCCTCGGTGAGGGCGGCGTCGGCCGCGGCGACCCAGGCCGCGTACAGGTCGGGCTCGCCGTCGAGGGCGGCCTCGATCCGGTCGAGGAACCGGTCGGTGGCGCGCAGCACCAGGGCCGCGGCGAGGCCGTCCCGGTCGCCGAACTCGCTGTAGAGGGTCTGCCTGCTGACCCCGACCCGGCGGGCGAGCTCGGGCATCGACGGTCGTTCGCCCGCGACCGCGAGGCGTTCGGCGACGTCGAGGACCTCACCGCGCAGCTCGTCGCGGGCCCGCCGCGCCATCGTCCGCCGCTCGCTCATGGCCGACATCATGACACGGCCCGTCCATCGCCTGGACAGTTCTGCCGAATGTGTCTAACTTCGGCGGGGACACCGACGTCGACGCCCGAGGAGCAGGCCCGTGAAGCTGGTGCAGCAGGCGCGTGAGCGCTGGTCGTCCGTCCTGACCCTGCCCGCGCCCGACCGGCTCGACGACGCGCTGCTGGCCACCGGCGCCCAGGGCCGCCGCCCCGCACCGTTCGGCCCGGCACCGCACGGCCTGGCCGAGGTCCCCGGCGACGACGGCATGCCGCTGCTCGGCCACGCGCTGGCCTACGTCCGGTTCGGGCACCGCTTCACCCGCGCCCGCACCGAGGCGCTCGGCCCGGTGTGGTGGATGCGGTCCCCGGCAGGCCGGGCGATCGTCGTGACCGGCCCGGCCGCCACCCGGGAGGTGCTCACCAACCGGGACAAGGCGTTCTCCCAGGAGGGGTGGCGTGCGACGGTCGACGCGTTCTTCCACCGCGGCCTGATGCTGCTCGACTTCGACGAGCACCGCGCACACCGGCGCATCATGCAGGAGGCGTTCACCGCGGACCGCATCTCCAGCTACGTCGCCGCGACCACCCCGGTCGTGCGCGAGGTGCTGCCGACCTGGCCGGAGCGGCTGCGGCTCTACCCGGCGCTCAAGCGGCTCACCCTGGACGTGGCGCAGGCGGTGTTCATGGACGCCCGCTCCGGGCCGGAGGCCGAGGCGGTGAACCGGGCGTTCGTCGACTGCGTCCGGGCCGCGAACTCCTTCGTCCGCAAGGACCTGCCCGGCACCCGGTGGCGGCGCGGGCTGCGCGGACGGGTGGTGCTGGAGAACTGGTTCCGGGAGAACCTGGCGGCCAAGCGCGCGGGCGGGGGCACCGACCTGTTCTCCGCGCTGTGCCACGCCCGCACCGACGACGGCGAGACGTTCTCCGACGACGACGTCGTCAACCACATGATCTTCCTGATGATGGCCGCGCACGACACCTCGACCACCACGACGGCGTCGGCGGCGCACCACCTCGCGCGCAACCCCGTCTGGCAGGAGCGCTGCCGCGCCGAGTCCGACGCGCTCGCCGAGCGGATCGGGGACCGCGCCCCGACCGTGGCCGAGCTGCGCGAGCTGACCTCGCTGGACCTGGTGATCCGGGAGGCCCTGCGGCTCGACGCGCCGGTACCGCTGGTCATGCGGACGGCGGTGAAGGACACCACGGTCGCCGGGCACCACGTGCCGGCGGCGACGCGGGTCGTCGTCGCACAGGCGGTGAACCACTACGACCGGTCCTGCTGGACCGACCCGGAGCGCTTCGACCCCGAGCGGTTCGGCCCGGACCGGCGCGAGGACCGCTCCGACCGCGACGCGTGGATCCCGTTCGGCGGCGGCGTGCACAAGTGCATCGGGCTGCACTTCGGGACCCTCGAGGTCACCGCGATCCTGCACGAGATGCTGCGCCGCTACCGGTGGAGCGTCGAGCCCTCCTACCGGCTGCGCTGGGACAACACCTCGCTGCCGGTGCCGGTGGGCGGCATCCCGGTGCGGCTCACCCCGCGCTGACGGCCCACTCGTCGCAGGCGATCCGCACGGCCAGCTCCAGCAGCGCGACGGCCGCGCCGTGCAGCCGCTCCCCCACCGCGCGGTCCGCCTCGCCCGCGGCGACCCGCGCCCAGGTGCCCTCCAGCACCACGCCCAGCTTGAACGCGGCCAGCCCCGCGTACCAGGTGATGCCGGTGGTGTCGCGGCCGCCGGCGTCGGCGTAGGCGGCGACGAGCTCGGCCCGGGTGGGGAGCCCGCCGTGCCCGGCGAGCTCGGTCCCGGCGCCGAACCCGACGGGGTCGACCGGCCAGGTGACCAGCAGCCAGCCGAGGTCGAGCAGCGGATCGCCGACGGTGCACATCTCCCAGTCGACGAGCGCGGCCACCCGCGGCCGGGTCCGGTCCAGCAGCACGTTGTTCAGGTGCAGGTCCCCGTGCGCGACGCCCGGTTCCGGCTCGGGCGGCCGGTGCCGGGTCAGCCAGTCCGCGGCGACGGCCACGTCGGGCAGGTCGCCCGGGTCGTAGCCGGGCACCTCGGAGTAGGACGCGAGCTGCTCGGTCCAGCGCGGCACCTGCCGTTCCAGGAACGGGCCGGGGCGGCGCAGCCCGTCGAGCCCGACGGCGGCCGGGTCGAGACGTCCCAGCCGGGCCGCGGCCCGGGCCACGTCGAGCACCGCTCCGTGCCGCAGCGCCGGGGTCGCGGCCTGCTCGGGCGAGACCCGCTCGCCGGGGTTGACGCCGTCCACGTCGGACATCAGGTAGAACGGCCTGCCGAGCACCTCGGCGTCGGTGCAGGCGGCGACGAGCTCCGGGTGCGGCACGTCGGTGCCGCGCAGCGCGCCGAGCACGGTGATCTCGCGGGCGAGGGTGCGGGCCGACCCCGGCCGCGGGTGCACCGGCGGGGAGCGCAGGACCAGCGGCCTGCCGTCGACGACGGTGCGCAGCACCACGTTCTGGGTGCCGCCGCCGACCGGTTCCAGCTCGCCGGACCAGTCGCCGAGGCCCTGCTCGCGCAGCCAGGCCCCGAGCGCGGCCCGGTCGACGACGTCGGCCGGGGACCTCACGTCGACCACGCCATCCCGCCGTCGACCTTGATCGTCGCGCCGGTGGTGTAGCCGGCGTCCGGGCCGGTCAGGTAGAGGATCGCGCCGACGACCTCGGCGACCTCCCCCACCCGTCCGGCGGGGACGGTGCCGGCGATCTGCGAGCGGAACTCCTCGGTCCAGTGCTCGGCGATGTCGGTCCGGACCGGACCGGGCATCACCGTGTTGACCCGCACCGACGGCGCGTAGGCGCGGGCGAGCCCGACGGTCAGGGCGTTGAGCCCGGCCTTGGCCAGCGCGTAGGGCAGCTCGCCGGGGCCGGGCATGACCGCCGCGACCGAGGAGACGTTCACGATCGCGCCGCCGCCCGCCGCGGCCATGAGCTCCCCGCAGCGGGCCCCGAGCCGGTAGGCGCCGCGCAGGTTCACCGCGAGGACCTTGTCGAACAGCTCCTCGGTGACCTCGGTGAGCGACCCGTAGAGCGGGGACATGCCGGCGTTGTTGACCAGCACGTCGATCCGGCCGTACTCGGCGAGCACCCGGTCCACCAGCGCGTCGCAGTCCGCCCAGCGGCCCACGTGGCAGCCGACGCCCAGCGCGGGCGTGCCGTGCTCCGCGGTCAGCTGGGCGGCCAGCGCCGTGCACGCCTCGGCCCTGCGGCTGGCGACGACGACCGTGTCGCCGCGGGCCGCGTACGCCGCGCACGCCGCCCGCCCGATCCCCCGGCTCCCGCCGGTGACGACGACGACCCGGCCCCCGTCGCTCGACGCGCTCATCTCAGGACGCCCCGGAGCCCCCGGCGTTCCACTCGCGGTCCTTGCGGTCCTCGGACTCGGTGCGCTCCTTGGCGATCTCCAGCGCGCGGGCCGCGGTGGCCTTGTCCGGGTACGGGCCGAGCCGGTCGGCCGACCGGCAGCCGTCGGCGGTCTCCACGGTGCCGTGCTTGAGGCAGTAGAACCATTGCTCGTCGCTCATGGGACCACCCTGGCACCGATCCACCCCGCCTGTCTCCCGCCGCGCCGGTCCGGCGATGGCAGGCTGGGGGCATGGCACTGGTGCTCGGGGTGGACTCCTCCACCCAGTCCTGCAAGGTCGTCGTCCGCGACGCCGACACCGGCGAGCTCGTCCGTTCCGGGCGCGCCGCGCACCCGGACGGCACGGAGATCGCGCCCCGGATCTGGTGGGAGGCGCTGCAGGCCGCGATCGACGACGCGGGCGGCCTCGACGGCGTCGCGGCGCTGTCGGTCGCGGGTCAGCAGCACGGCATGGTCTGCCTCGACGACCGCGGCGAGGTCGTCCGCGACGCGCTGCTGTGGAACGACACCCGCTCGGCCGCCGCCGCCCGTGAGCTCGTCGACGAGTTCGGCGCGCAGCAGTGGGCGGAGACGACCGGGGTCGTCCCGGTCGCCTCGATCACCCTGGCCAAGCTGCGCTGGCTCGCCGGGCACGAGCCCGACCACGCCGCCCGCACCTCGGCGGTGTGCCTGCCGCACGACTGGCTGACCTGGAAGCTCCGCGGTGGCGGGGATCCCGGCGGCCCGGGTCTCGACGAGCTGGTCACCGACCGGTCCGACGCCTCGGGCACCGGCTGGTTCGACGGCGTCGACTACCGCCCCGAGCTGCTGGAACGCTTCTTCGGGTCGACGCCGGTGCTGCCGCGGCTGCTCGGCCCGGCGGAGTCCGTCGACGGGCCGGGCGGAATCCGGGTCGGCGCCGGGGCGGGCGACAACGCGGCCGCCGGGCTGGGTGTCGACGCCGGCGACGACGTCGTCGTCTCGCTGGGCACCTCCGGCACGGTGTTCGCCCGCTCGGAGCGCCGCGCCCAGGACCCGTCCGGGATCGTCGCCGGGTTCTCCGACGCCACCGGCGCCTACCTCCCGCTGGTGTGCACGCTCAACGCCTCCCGGGTGCTGGACGCGACCCGGCGGCTCCTCGGCGTGGACCACGACGAGCTGGGCCGCCTCGCGCTGGCCGCCGAGCCGGGCGCGGGCGGCCTGGTCGTGGTGCCCTACCTGGAGGGCGAGCGGACCCCGAACCTGCCCGACGCGACCGGCGCGCTGCACGGGTGGACGCTGGCGTCGGGGACCCGGGAGAACCTGGCCCGGGCCGCGGTCGAGGGCATGCTGTCCGCGCAGCGGGTCGGGCTGGAGGCGCTGCGCGAGCAGGGCGTCACCGTGTCCGGGGTGACCCTGGTCGGCGGGGCGGCCCGCTCCGAGGCGGTCTGCCGGATCGCCGCCCAGGTGTTCGAGGTGCCGGTGCGGGTGCCCGAGCCCGGCGAGTACGTGGCCGACGGCGCCGCCCGCCAGGCCGCGTGGGCGCTGCACGGCGGCGCGACGCCGCCGTCGTGGAGCGCCGGTGCCGAACCGGCCCGCTACGAGGCCGACCCGGCCCCGGCGGCGTGGGAGCGCTACCGCGAGGCGGCGGGGGCCTTCCTGGACCGGGTCGCGGGATGACCACCGAGGGCCCGAAGCGGCTCCTGGTCCTCGGCAAGATCACCGACATCCTGGACGCGTTCACCCTGCAGCGCCCGGTCCTCGGGCTGGGCGAGATCCAGCAGGCGACCGGCATCCCGACCTCGACGGTGCAGCGGCTGGTGTCCAACATGGTCGCCGAGGGGCTGCTGGACCGGGTCGGGGACCGGGTCCGGATCGGGATCCGGATGGCCTACTGGGCCGGGGCCGCGGCCCGCGGAGTGGACCTGCTGGAGCTGGCCGGGCCGCTGCTGCGCGAGCTGCGCGACACCACCGGGGAGACCGCGTCGCTGTTCCGGGCCGAGGGCAGGCACCGGGTGTGCGTCGCCGTCGCCGAGACGCGGCACGCACTGCGCCGGGAGATGCACGTCGGGCGGATCGTGCCGCTGCACACCGGCTCGGCCGGCCGGGTGCTGCTGGCCTGGGCACCCGAGCGGGCCGAGCACGTGCTGTCCGGCCCCCTGGAGCCGCTGACCGACCGGACCGTGACCAGCCCGGAGCGGCTGCGGGAGCTGGTGGCCGACACCCGTCGCGACGGGTTCGCGATCACCGTCGCCGAGCGCGACGACGGCGGCTCCGGGCTGTCCGTGCCGGTGTTCGACCATGCCGGGGAGGTGACCGCGGCGCTCACCGTCAGCGGGCCGACCATCCGGTTCGGCCGCTCGGAGTGCGAGAAGTGCGTGGACCTGCTGGTCGGGGCCGCGGAGCGGCTGACCCGCACCCTCGGCGGGCGCCCGCCGGGCTGACCCGGCGGGCGCGGGCCGGGCGGTTCAGCCGCGCGGCCCCGCCGTCCACGGGAAGGCCTCGGCGTTCGAGCGGACGCCGCGCGCGGTCGCCGAGCGCATCGGCTCCCCCAGCTCGGCGAGCAGGTCCTCCGACCAGGTCACGAGCTCGGCCAGCACCGCGGGGGTCAGCCAGTCCGGGCGCAGTGCGAACAGCAGGTCCTCGCTGGCGGTGTTGCCGCTGGCGCCGGGCGCGAACGGGCACCCGCCCAGTCCGCCCAGCGCGCCGTCGAGGACGGTCGCACCGTTCTGCACCGCGGCGAGCGCGTTCGCGACGCCCTGGCCCCAGGTGTCGTGGCCGTGGAAGGCGACGCGACGGCCGTCGGCGACCGCGGCGACGCGCCCGACCAGCGAGGCGACCTCGGCCGGGTTCGCCTGCCCGAGGGTGTCGCAGACGACGACGTCGCGGGAGCCCGCGGTGCGCGGGTCGGCGACGATCTCGACCACCCGGTCCGGGTCGACGGGGCCGTCGAACGGGCAGGTGAACGCCGTCGCGAGGCACAGCTGGATGCGTCCGCCCGCGGCGCGCGCGTACTCGACGGCCTGCGGCATCGCGTCGAGGGAGACCGCGGTGTCACGGCCGATGTTGGCGTTGTTGTGCGCGTCGGACACCGAGAAGCAGTACTGCACGTTGCGGGCCCCGGCGGCCACCGCCTTCTGCACGTGCCGCGGCGTCGCCACCCACACCCAGCAGCGCTCCAGCTCCTCCGGCGTCAGCGCGGCGACGACGTCGAGGGTGTCGGCCAGCGGCGGCACCAGGTCGCCGCGGGCCAGCGACCCGATCTCCAGCTCCGGCACGCCCGCACCGAGCAGCGCGCGGACCAGCCCGACCTTGCGGTCGGTGGGCAGCGGCTTGCCGGTGAGCTGGAGCCCGTCGCGCAGCGTGACGTCCCGCAGGACGACCCCGTCGGTGCTCATGCGTCCTCCCCCGATGCGGCCCGGATCGTGTCCGGGGTGTACCCGAGCAGCCCGCCGAGTACGTCGGCGGTGTCGACGCCCAGGTCCGGCCCGACCGAGCGGACCGGGACCGAGCGGCCGTCGAGCACCGGCACGATGCCGGGGAACCCGACCCGGGCGGGCTCGTCGCCGCCGGTGTCGACGTCGAAGTACTGGACCATGTCGCGGGCGCGGAACTGCTCGTCGGCGACGATGTCGGCGGCGGAGTGGATCGGCCCGGCCGGGACGCCCGCCTCCTCCAGCTTCGCGAGGACCTCGTCGCGGGGCAGCGAGCGGGTCCAGGTCTCGATGGCGCTGTCGAGCTCGTCGCGGCGCGCCCAGCGGCCCGCGTTGGAGGCCAGGTCCGGGTCGCCGCCCAGGTCCGCGCGGCCGATGACGGTCATGAACCGGCCGTAGATGGAGTCGCCGTTGCCGGCGATGACGACGCTGCCCCCGTCCGCGCAGACGTAGGCGTTGGACGGGGCGATGCCCTCCATCCGCCCGCCGACGCGGCGCCGCTCGACGCCGTAGGCGAGGTGGTCGGGGACGAGCGACTCCATCATCGAGAACACGGCCTCGTTGAGCGCGACGTCCATGCAGCGCCGATCCAGCGCGGGCCGGTCGGTGCGGCTCTCGCGCTGGTAGAGGCCCATCATCGCGGAGAACGCGCCGTAGAGCCCGGCGATCGAGTCCCCGATCGACACCCCGGTCCGCGACGGCGGCCGGTCGGCCTCCCCGACCAGCGCGCGCAGCCCGCCCATCGCCTCGGCGACGGCGGCGAACCCCGGCCGCGACGACAGCGGCCCGGTCTGCCCGAACGCCGAGATCCGCACGAGCACGACGTCGGGGTTGACGGCGTCGAGCTCGGCCGGGCCCAGCCCCCACTTCTCCAGCGTGCCGGGCCGGAAGTTCTCCAGCACCACGTCGGAGCGGGCGGCCAGGTCCAGCACGGCCTGCTTCCCCGCGGCCGAACGCATGTCGAGGGTGATGGAGCGCTTGTTGCGGTTCAGCGTCCGGTACAGCATCGAGGTGTCCCCGGCGTAGAGCCGCCAGTTGCGGATCTCGTCGCCCGTGCCGGGACGCTCGACCTTGATCACCTCGGCGCCGAAGTCGGCGAGCAGGCGTCCCGCGGTGGGGGCGGCGATGTAGTTGCCGAGCTCGAGCACCCGGACCCCGGACAGTGGAAGTTGCGACACGACTCTCCCTAGACGACGAGCGACAGCGGCAGGATCACCAGGATCGCGACGACGGAGGCGATGGAGACCCCGACCGAGCAGGTCTTGAGCGTCCCGCGCACGGACTGTCCGAGCAGCGACTGCAGCAGCCAGAACGTGTTCGAGGTGACGTGGATGGCGAACAGCGCCCCGGCACCGGCGGCCAGCGCGATCAGCACCGGGGCCAGGCCGATCACCGGGGCGACCGGGGCGAGCACGCCGGCCGCGGTGATCGCCGAGATCGTCACCGACCCGATCGCGACGTGCAGCACGGCGGCGATCAGCCACACCATCAGCAGCGGGGCGGCGGTGCCGGCGGAGAAGAAGCGGCCGAGGATCTCGCCCAGCCCGGCGTCGGAGATCGTGGTGGCGAGCGAGCCACCGACGCCGGTGAGGATGAGGATCTGCCCGCTCTCGCGGAACCCGTCGGAGACCGCGGACTCGACCATGCCGCGCCCGTGGGCGACGCCGACGACGGCGGTGGTCCCGATCAGCGCGAGCAGCAGCGCGATCACCGGCTCGCCCAGGAACGCGATGACGGGGTGGGTGATCCCGGCGGCGTCGAGGACGGCGCCCGCGGCGATGAGCAGCAGGCCCACCAGCAGCGGCCCGAACAGCAGGGCCAGCGGCAGCTCGCGACGCGCGGTGCCGGACACCGCGGTGCCGACGGCGGCCGGGACCGCGCCCCCGCCGTCCGGGGAACCGGCACCGGTGGGCCGTCCGCCGGCGCTCCCGGCGTCGGGTGCGGCGTCGGGTGCGGCGTCGGGTGCGGCGCTGTCCGGCGCGTGGGCCTCCGCACCGGCGGGCACGCCCGCGGCGACCGGCTCCTGCTCGTCGCGGTGCGGGTCCCACCAGCCGCGGCGCAGCAGCACGGACATGATCCCGGTCGCGATCAGCACGGTCGGCACCACGACGACCAGGCCCAGGATCAGCATCTGGCCCAGCGGCACCCCGAGCACACCGGCGAGCGCGACCGCGCCGACACCGGGGACCATGAACACGATCCCGCACTCCAGGCCGATCGCGAGCGCGGTCGCCATCCGCGGCAGCCCCTTGTCCCCGATGCGCGGGGCGATCCGGCGGGCCAGCGGCGCGGAGATGACCAGCAGCACGTCGACGAAGATCGACTGGAGTGCGGTGGAGACGGTGACGGCGGTGGCGTAGGGCATGCCGCGCGGGCCGCAGGCCGTCAGCAGCGCGGAGACCAGCCGTTCGATGGCGCCCGCGTGGTGCAGCATCGCGCCGGTCAGGACGCCGAAGGCGATGAGCAGCCCGACGTCGGCCAGGATGTCGCCGAACCCGCCGGTGACCGCGTCGACCGTCCCCGTCACCCCCAGGCCGGCGGTCAGGCCCAGGTAGACGGCGCCGATCACGAGGGAGATCACCGGGTTGAGCCGGAACCTCACGATCAGCACGACGACGGCGAGCACGGCGACGGCCGTGTTCACCACGATGACGGTGTCCGACACGATGGCCCCCCTGGGCATCGACGACAGTGTCGTACCCACATCATGAACACAGACCCACCATGCGGGCAACCCCGCAGGTCAGGTCGCGGCCAGCGCCCCGCCGAACCCGATCAGCGCGACCCCGGCGACGACGTCACCGGCGCGACGCACGCGGCGCCGGGTGAAGAAGGCCCGCGCCCGGTGCACGGCGAGGACCAGGCCCACCCCGTAGACGCCGCCGAGCACCGCCACCGACAGCGCCAGCAGCAGCGCGTCGGCGGTGGTCGTCACCCCGGGCACGAGGAACTGCGGCAGCACCGACAGGTACATGACCAGCACCTTCGGGTTGGTGATGTTCGAGCCGAAGCCGACCAGGAACGACCGCCGCACCGGCACCCGCGGACCGCCGTCGGGGACCACGGGGTAGTCCCCGCGGCGCGCGGCCCGCAGCGCCTGCACCCCGAGCACGCAGAGGTAGACCACCCCGGCCCAGCGGATCACGGTGAACGCGGTGTGCGAGCTCGCGACGAGCACACCGAGCCCGAACGCCGCGGCGCTGCCCTGCAGGGCGTTGCCGGTGAACACCCCGGCCAGCGTCGACAGCCCGCCCGCGCGCCCGCCGACCAGCGAGGCGCGCAGCATCACGAAGGTGTCCGGGCCGGGCATCAGCACCAGCCCGACGACGATCAACAGATAGGCACCGTAGGACGTCCAGCTCACGAGGGGCCATCGTAGGCTGCTGCCCCGTGAGATCCCGCCGGCGCCGCACGTCCCGGGAGGCGTCCCCGCTCCCGACGGTCGACGGCCTCGCGCCGGCCCGCGTCCGCACCCCGGCGACCGGCGGGTGGGCGACGATGCGCGACCACCTCGTCGACCGGTTCCCGCACGTCGCGGAGCGGATCGACGCGCGGCTGGCCGCCGGGGAGATCGTGACCGCGGCCGGCCCGGTCACCCCGGCCACGCCGTACACGCCGTCGACGACGCTGTGGCTCTACCGCGACGAGCCCGACGAGGTACCGGTGCCGTTCGGGCTGCCGGTGCTGCACGCCGACGACGACGTGGTCGTCGTCGACAAGCCACACCTGCTCGCGACGATCCCGCGGGGCAGCCACGTCCGCCAGACCGTGCTGGTGCGGCTGCGCCACGAGCTGGGGCTGCCCGCGCTCAGCCCGGCGCACCGGCTCGACCGCGCCACCGCGGGGGTCCTGCTGCTGGTGGTGCGGCCCGAGCTGCGCGGCGCCTACCAGACGTTGTTCGCCCGCGGCCGGGTCGTGAAGACCTACGAGGCGCTCGCCCGGTTCGACCCGGACCTGGAGCTGCCGCGCACCGAGGTGTCGCGGATCGTGAAGCGCCCCGGGGTGTTCGCCGCCGTCACCGAGGACGGCGAGCCGAACGCCGAGACCCGCGTCGAGCTCGCCGGGGTGCGGGGCGATCTGGCCCGCTACCGGCTGACCCCGCGCACCGGGCGGACCCACCAGCTGCGGGTGCACCTGAACGGGCTGGGCGTGCCGATCCTCGGCGACGACGTCTACCCCGAGCTGCACCGGCGGGCACCGGAGGACTTCACCCGCCCGCTGCAGCTGCTCTCGCGCGCCCTGGAGTTCGACGACCCGGTGACCGGGGCGCGGCGGCGCTTCGTCAGCGGCCGCACCCTGCAGGCGTGGGACGACCCGGACGGCTGGGCCGCCGGGACGCCGCACGAACGGTGATCAGCCGACGCTGCGGTCGTCGCCGTCGTCGAGGTGGTGGCCGTTGCGGTGCCCGCCGGGCACCGGCGCACCGTTGACGGCGCCGTTGCGCGCACCACCGGCCGGTCCGTGCGGGCCGTGGTCCTCCGCGGCGCGGTGGCGGCCCTCGCGCAGACCCCGCTGGTAGCTGGCCAGCCGGTTGCGCACCCGGTCGGGCTGGCGCTCCCGCGACCCGGTCGGCGCGACGCCGTTCGGGGTGTCCCGCCACGACGGCGGCACCATCGCCTGCCCGGGAAGGCGCTGCGGCAGGCCCTGCGCGGTGGTCGGCAGGTCGACGACCCGGTCGGCCCGGATCCGGGCGGCGTCGAACTCGGCGTCGCCCGCGGTGCGCCAGTTGTCGTTCGGCGTGACCGGGAGCGCCGTCGTCTCGGTCGATCCCGGCTCACGGAACCAGGCCGAGGCGACCGCCGCGAAGATCGGCGTGTCGTCCGCGTCGTCCACGGGCACCGGCACCTCCGAGTCGAACGGTCCGAACAGCTCCACCGGCGGGGTCGTCCCCGCCGCGCCGGTGACGGGCAGTGCCTCGGTGGCCGGGGGGTCCTCCGGCGCGGGCGGCGGTGGCGGGGCGCCGTTGCGCGCCGGGCCCGTGGCCGGCGACGGCGGCCCGTACGGCGGGCGCGGGCCCGGGCCGGGGCCGGCCGGGCCGGGGGCGTGCGGACGGGCGGCCGGGGCACCGGAGCCGGCGAAGGGGGCCGCGGCCGCGATCCCGCCGGCCGGGCGGGGGGCACGGCGGGGCAGCCCGGCGGGTGCCGCGAGCTCGTCCCGTTCGGGAGCGACCGGCGGCCAGCTGCGCTCGGGCTCCGCCACCGGGGTCTCCCGGGGCGGCCACGGCACGTCCGCCGCCGCGGCCGGTGCGGGGGCGGGGGCGGCGTCCGGTGCCGGGCGGCGCAGCGACGCCGTCGCCCCGGTCCCGGCCTGCTCGACGGACTCGGCCGGCTGCGGCTCCGCGGCGGGCGCCGCAGACTCCGAGCGGCCACCGCCGAGGACCGAGGACGGCAGGTGGAGCACGGCGATCGGGGCGATCGCGGAGTTCCCGGCGGGAGCGCGGACGCCGAGCCGGGCACCGATGGCGCGGGCCAGCCGCGCGGCCACGTGCAGGCCGATCTCCTGCGGGGCGACCGGGCCGCCGGGGGTCGCCGAGCCCAGCGCCCGGTCCAGCTCCTCGACCGGGGTGCGGTGCCGCGGCGGCTGGGTCCCCTGGAGCTCGACGACGATCCCGCCGTCGGGACCCCAGCGGGTCAGCAACTCGATGCGCTCCCCGGCCGGGGTGGCGCTCGCGGCGTGGGCGAGCAGCTCGGCCAGGATCTGGCCCAGGACGGGCTCGGCGGTCGCGTCGACCGAGACGCTCGGGGTCGGCGGGACGATCGTGCGCGAGGCCGCCTCGCTCGCGGAGACGACGGTGTTGAGCGCCTGCCCGAGCGGGGTCGGCGGGGCGGCGAGCCGGGGCCCGCGGGGGGCGCCGGCGAGGACGAGGATGTGGTCGCCGTCGCGGGCCCCGCGGCGGGCGGCCGCGGCCAGCTCGGCGAGGTCGGCCAGCGCACCCGGGCGCAGCTCACCGGCACGCAGGCGTTCGGTCAGCAGTTGCTGGCGCTCCGAACGGGCCCGCAGCCGGTGCGCGATCGCGGCGAGCACCGCGTCCCCGGCCGAGGCACCCGCCGGGCCGGACGGGTTGGGCGGCGGGTCGTCTCGCGCCACGCGATCGTCCTCCGAACCGTTCGGACGGCGCCCGGGGTCGGACGCCACGTCAGTACCCGCTCGGGTAGCGGGCGGGACGGTTGCGAAGCCTACTCGTCGGTCCGCCCAGCGCTCGCTCTGATGCGGTGGGCGGTGGATCGTGGACGGGCGGGCGGCGCGCCCCCGCCGGCGGGTCACCAGGGGTGCCCGGACGGACACGACGGGCGGCCGGACGGCCGCGCCGGAGGGGTCCTCACTCGAACCGCGACGGGTCCCCCGCACCGTGCCGCACGATCTCCGGCTCGTCGCCGGACAGGTCGACGACGGTGGTCGGCTCGGTGCCGCAGTCCCCGGAGTCGATGA
This sequence comes from Pseudonocardia sp. ICBG162, assembly GCF_020496225.1. Taxonomy (NCBI): domain Bacteria; kingdom Bacillati; phylum Actinomycetota; class Actinomycetes; order Pseudonocardiales; family Pseudonocardiaceae; genus Pseudonocardia; species Pseudonocardia sp. ICBG162. The sequence goes on along the minus strand of NZ_JAHLJD010000011.1, from coordinate 24,617 downwards.
CCGCGTCGACCTGGTTCTCCAGCTCCTCCTTGATCTCCCAGCCCTGCGTCATCGGCTCGTCGTGGCCGGGCAGCAGCAGCGTCGAGGACAGCAGCGGCTCCCCCAGCTCGGCCAGCAGCGCCTGGGTGGTGGCGTGGTCGGGGATGCGCACGCCGACGGTCTTCTTCTTCGGGTGCAGCAGCTGCTTGGGCACCTCCTTGGTGGCCGGGAGGATGAAGGTGTAGCTGCCCGGGGTGGACGCCTTCACCGCGCGGAACACGGCGTTGGAGATCTGCACGAACTGCCCGAGCTGCGCGAACTCCGCGCACACGAGGGTGAAGTGGTGCCGGTCGTCGAGCTTGCGGATCTGCCGGATCCGCTCCAGGCCGTCGCGGTTGCCCAGCGAGCAGCCCAGTGCGAAGCACGAGTCGGTCGGGTAGGCGATCAGGCCGCCGGACCGCACGAGGTCCACGACCTGTCCGATGCTGCGCGGCTGCGGGTTCTGCGGGTGCACGTCGAAGTACCGGGCCATCGCGCGAACGTACCGGCTCGGCGGCCCACCCGGGGGGATCGACGACCGGGCGGTCGCGGTGCGGCGGGAAACCGTTGCCCGCGACGCGCGGAGGGGGCCAGGATGCGATCCATGCACGTCGTGGAATACCGGCCGGAACGGCACGAGTTCGCCTGGACCTTCGGTGGCGTGCCCCCGGTGCGCCGGGTCGCGCCCGGGACCTGCCTGCGGCTGTGGACCGAGGACGCGTTCTCCGGGCGGCTCACGTCCACCTCGGACCGGCCGAGCGCGGTGCTCGACATGAGCGAGGTGAACCCGCAGACCGGGCCGTTCCACGTGGAGGGCGCCGAGCCGGGCGACACCCTGGCCATCCACCTCGTGGAGCTGACACCGGCCCGGGACTGGGGTGCCTCCACCCTGATCCCGCTGTTCGGGGCGCTGTCGACGACCGACCGCACCGCGCTGCTGCACGAGCCGCTGCCCGAGCGGACCTGGATCTACCAGCTCGACCGGGCCGCGGGGACGGTGCTGTTCGAGGCGACGAGCGCGGACCTGCGCCTGGAGCTGCCGTGCAACCCGATGCTCGGCACCGTCGGCGTCGCCCCGCCCGGGCGGGAGGTGCGCAGCTCGCTGGTGCCCGACGTGTTCGGCGGGAACATGGACACCCCGGAGATGCGCGCCGGGGCCACCTGCTACCTGCAGGTCAACGTGCCCGGCGCGCTGTTCTCGGTCGGCGACGGCCACTACCGCCAGGGCGAGGGCGAGAGCTGCGGCACGGCCGTCGAGGGCGCGATGGACGTCGTGCTGATCGTCGAGCTGATCAAGAACGCCCCGGTCCCGGCGTGGCCGCGGATCGAGACCGACACCCACTACGTCGTCGTCGGGTCCTCCCGTCCGCTGGAGGACGCGTGGCGGGCAAGCCAGGTCGGGATGATCGCCTGGCTGGGCGAGCTGTACGGGCTGGACCGGCTGGACGCCTATCAGCTGCTCACCCAGGCCGCGGAGTCGCCGCTGGCCAACGTCGTCGACACCAACTACAGCGCCGTCACCAAGATCGCGAAGGCGCTGCTCCCGGCCGCCGCGGCCTACGGCGGCGTCCACCGTCACCTGCGCGAGCAGGCCCGCTCCCTGTAAGAGAGGCCCTTTCCATGGACATGCTGCTGAACGGTCGTGTCGTGCTCGTGACCGGAGGGTCGCGCGGGATCGGGCGTGCGGTCGTCGCCGGGCTGGCGGCGGAGGGCGCGCGGGTCGCGTTCTGCGCCCGCGACGCCGACGGGGTCGCCGCGGCCGAGCAGGAGCTGCGCGCCGCGGGCGCCGGCGAGGTCGCCGGGACCGCGGTCGACGTCGCCGACGGCGACGCGCTGGCCGGCTGGGTCGCCGCCTCCGCCGAGCGCTTCGGCGCCGTCGACGCGGTCGTCGCGAACGTCTCGGCGCTCGCGATCGGCCCGGGCGAGCAGAACTGGCGCTCGAGCTTCGAGGTCGACCTGCTGCACACGGTGCGCCTGGTGGAGGCCGCCCTGCCGCACCTGGAGCGCAGCGACGCCGCCTCGGTCACCGCGGTGTCCAGCGTGTCCGGCCGCGAGATCGACTTCGCCGACGGCTCCTACGGCGTCATGAAGGCCGCGCTGGTGCACTACGTCTCCGGCCTGGCGTTCGACCTCGCGCCGAAGGGCATCCGGGCCAACGCCGTCTCCCCCGGCAACGTCTACTTCCCCGGCGGGGTGTGGGCGAACGTCGAGCAGCACGACCCCGCGCTGTACGCGCACGCCATGGGGCTCAACCCGACCGGCCGGATGGGCACCCCGGAGGAGACCGCCTACGCGGTGGTCTCGCTGGTCAGCCCGCGGGCGAGCCGGATCAGCGGCACCAACCTGGTCGTCGACGGGGCGCTGACCCGCGGGGTGCAGCTCTGAGCGGTCCCGGCGGCGGCCGGACGATCTCCGGGAACCGGACAGTCCATCCCGAACCGGTCCCGGGTTAGGGTCACCTCACCTGACCGAAGGAGATCGTCCGTGACGCCGCCCCGGGCCGCGGTGGCCCTCGCCGCCCTGCTCACCCTGTTCCTCGCCGCGTGCTCCGCGCCCGGTGCGGGCCCCACCGACTCCGGGGAGACCCGCACGGTCGCCACCGCACGCGGCGAGGTCACCGTCCCGGCCGCGCCGCAGCGGGTCGTCGTGCTGGAGCCGGTGCAGCTCGACACCACCGTCGCCCTCGACGCCCCGCCGGTCGGGGCCGGGGTCCTGTCCGAGGGCACCGGGGTGCCCGCCTACCTCGGCGACGCCGGTGCGCAGGTGACGGTCGTCGGGACCGTCGCCGAGCCCGACCTGGAGCGGATCGCGGCCCAGCGGCCCGACCTGATCCTGGGCACCGAGTCCCGGCACGCCGCGCTGTACGACCGGCTGACCGCGATCGCGCCGACGGCGTTCATGGCCTCGCAGGCCGACCCGTGGCAGGACAACGTCCGCTTCGTCGGCCGGGCGCTCGGCCGCGAGGCCGACACCGAGCAGCTGCTCACGCGCTACCGGGACCGCTGCGCCGAGGTGGCGCGTACCCACGACACGGCCGGGCGGACCGCGCAGATGATCCGCCCCCGCGACGGTCTGCTCACCCTGTACGGGCCGACGTCGTTCGCGGGCAGCACCCTGGAGTGCGCCGGGTTCACCATCCCGCCCCGGGACTGGGAGAACTCGATCTCGGTGGACCTGTCCCCCGAGCTGGTCCAGCAGGCCCGCGCCGACGAGGTGTTCCTGACCGCGACCGACCCGGCGTCGCCGTCGGCGGTGCCGCCGGCCGTCCAGGCGGTGCGCGCGCAGGTCTTCCCGCGGCTGCACCCGGTCGACCAGTCGGTCTGGATCACCGGGGTCGGGCCGCTCGGCGGGCAGAAGGTGCTCGACGACATCGAGCGGACGCTGGGCCGGTGAGCCCCCTGTCGGCCTCGCCGAACGTCCTGTTCGCCGCCCGGGTGCTCGCCGTCGGCGTGCCCTCCCCCGGGTTCCGGCGGATCGTCCTGGGCGGTCCGCAGCTGGCGCGGTTCGCCCCGCACGGCCGGGACCAGCGGGTCAAGCTGCTGGTCCCGCCGGACGACGGCTACCCCGCCTCGCTCACCTCGGGCCTGCTGGAACGCGAGTGGCGGGCCCGGCTGCGGGAGCTGCCCGCCGACACGCGGCCGGTGCTGCGCAGCTACACCCCGGCCGCGGTCCGGCCGGGGCGCGGTGAGGTCGACCTCGACGTGTTCCGCCACTCCCGGCCGGGTCCGGCGAGCGTGTGGGCCGCGGCCGCCCGCCCCGGCGACGCCGTCCTGCTCTCCGGGCCGGACGTGCGGCGCGGCAACCCCGGCCACGGCGTGCAGTGGGACCCAGGCCCCGCCACCGAGGTGCTGATCACCGGCGACGAGACCGCGCTGCCCGCCGTGCGCGGCATCCTCGCCGCGCTCCCGCCGCACCACCGGGGCCGGGTGCTGGTCGAGGTCGGCGACCCGGCCGACGCCGTCGGGCTCACCGACGCCCATCCGGGCGTGACGGTGGAGGTCTGCCGGCGGCCCGGGCGCCCGCTGCTCGACGCCGTCGCCGACTGGGCCGGCGCCCACGGTGGGGCGGCCGCCCGCCTCGGCGAGCACTTCTACGCCTGGAACGCCACCGAGAGCACCCGGGTGGCGCGGGTGCGGACGCTGCTGCACGAGGCGGGCGTCGCCCCGGACCGGGTCCACGCGCAGGGCTACTGGCACGACCGGCCCCGTCCCGCTGCCCGCTGATCACCCGGCCGTCATCCGGGCGTGGCCCTGCGGCCATGACCGGCGCGCAGCGTTGCCACATGTGGACGAGACCCCGGTCGAGCCTCAGGCCGACGCCCCCGACACCCTGATCCCGCACCCCGCCGCGGCCGACCCCGGGCACTTCCGGGTCGACGACTCCGACGACGACGACCCGACCCTCGTCGACCCCGAGGGCAGCCCGGTCGACACCTGGCGCCAGGGCTACCCCTACGACGACCGTCTGTCCCGCCTGGAGTACGAGCGCCAGAAGCGGCTGCTGCAGATCGAGCTGCTGAAGCTGCAGAACTGGGTCAAGGACACCGGCAACCGGATCGTCGTGCTGTTCGAGGGCCGCGACGCCGCGGGCAAGGGCGGGACGATCAAGCGGTTCACCGAGCACCTCAACCCCCGCGGCTGCCGGGTGGTGGCGCTGGAGAAGCCGACCGAGCGCGAGGCCGGCCAGTGGTACTTCCAGCGCTACGTGCAGCATCTGCCCTCGGCCGGGGAGATCGTGCTGTTCGACCGGTCCTGGTACAACCGGGCCGGCGTCGAGCGGGTCATGGGCTTCACCGACCCCCGCTCCTACATGGAGTTCCTGCGGGCCACCCCGGAGCTGGAGCGGATGCTCGTCCGGTCCGGGGTCCACCTGGTGAAGCTGTGGTTCTCGGTGTCGCGCGACGAGCAGCGCACCCGCTTCCTGATCCGCCAGGTCGACCCGGTGCGCCAGTGGAAGCTGTCCCCGATGGACCTCGCCTCGCTGGACAAGTGGGAGGCCTACACCGAGGCCAAGGAGGCGATGTTCTTCTACACCGACACCAAGGACGCGCCCTGGACGGTGATCAAGAGCAACGACAAGAAGCGCGCACGGCTCGAGGCGATGCGCCACGTCCTGGGCCTGTTCGACTACCCCGGCAAGGACACCGGGGTGGCTACCCCGCCGGACCGGCTGATCGTCGGACCCGCCGCGGAGATGTTCGAGCAGGACGAGGGCCCGAACCGCTTCCCGCCCCTGACCGACAAGCACCACTGACCCGCGGGGCCGGTGCTCAGGCGGGCTCGGCCACCAGCGTCATGGTCAGCGAGTGGCCGAGGCCCAGGCCGGGCCCCGCGGCCCGTTCGAGTCCGAGCAGGGTCCGGGCGAGCCGGTCGGCGTCGGCGTCGGCGAGCGGTCCCGCCCCCCGGTACGGCTCCAGGGCGCCGTTCCAGCGGTCGGCGAACCCGCGCAGCCAGGACAGCACCTCCTCCGGGGCGCCTCCGGTCGCGGGGGTGAACCGGAGGTCGTCGGGGTCGACCCGGGACGGGTCGCGGACCAGGTCGTTCACCAGGGTCCGGAAGCGCGGCACCGCCGGGTGGAAGGTGCCGGTGGCGGTGTGCCGTCCGACCAGGACCGACCGGTCGACGGCGGTGCGCGACACCAGCCGCGCGCCGCTGCCGGCCAGCGCGGCGTCGACGGTCGCGTCGAGCTCGGCGCGGCCGTAGAAGGTCATCGGCTCGGCGATCGCCCCGCCGCCGCCGGCGAAGAAGCTCATCGCGTAGTCCCAGCGCTCGGTGCCCCAGCGGGGCTGCCACTCCACCGAGTACCGGCCGAGGACGTCGACGACGACCGCGGCGCGCCGCCCCCGGGCCGCGACGGCCGTCAGCACCGATCCCAGTGCGGCGACGAGCTCGTCGCGGGTGAGGTGGGAGTACGGCACCCCGCAGGACAGGTAGAGGTCGAACGCGCCGTCGGGCAGCGCGTCGCGCACGTCGCCGAGCACGAACGACGCCGACGGCGAACCGACGGTCTCCCGCGCGGTGGCGACCATCTCCGGATCGACGTCGAGACCGACGTAGCGCAGCCGGTCCTCCGCGACGATCGGCGCGGCGTCCGGTGCCGGGCGGGTGAGGAGGGCGAACCCGTCGGCGGTGCCGGACCCGACGTCGAGCACGGCGACCGGGGCTCCGGGCCGCAGGTGCAGCGCGGCCAGCGCACCCGCGATGACCCGCCGGGTGACCGGCTCCTCGGAACCGACCTTGACGGGGTCCCGTCGGGACGGGGACAGGTAGTGGGCGCTCGCGCCGCGGTAGGACGGGGCCTGCTCGGAACGGCTCACCGTTCCTTACTACACCGAGAAGATCATTCTCGGCTCACCGCGGGCGGCCGGGGTCGGGCCGGCCGCCCGCGGGAGGTCAGCGGGGACGGCTCAGGCGAGGTCGTCCAGCTCGCCGTTCCTGATCGAGGTCAGGAAGGCGGCCATCTCGGTCGCCGGGAAGGCGAGCACGGTGCCGTGCGGGTCCCGCGAGTTGCGGACGGCCACGGTCCCACCGGTCACTACGGCGAGCTCGACGCAGTTGCCCTGGTAGCCGCTGCGCACGCTCTTGCGCCACGCCAGCGAATCGATCGCCGCGGGGCCGCTCAGGCGCATCTGTTCCATGCGAATGCTCACCTCATCTGCACGTGCATTCTCCGTTGCGGAAAAGCTAGCAGGGGGCACGCGGTTCGGTCGTGCAAAACAGGACGGACGCGCCCGGCGGTCGTCCGGCCGCGCCCGAGTGCGCCGCAGCGGCCGTGGGCGGTCGGCATCGGACGGTGTCCCCCACTGCCGGGGACACCGGTGCCGTTCGTCGCCCGGGAGCGACGTCGGCGCAGGTCAGCGCTCGGCGCGCAGCTTGCTCAGGGCCTGTTTGGTCTGCTCCGGGCTGAGAGCGTCGACGGTGAGCCGGTCCATCGACCGGCCGTAGCGCTCGACGTCGGCCCGCTTGTCCAGATAGGAGGACCCGGTCATCTCCTCGAGGTAGACCAGGTCGGGCAGCTCGGGCTCGGCGAAGCGCAGCATGGTGAAGGCGTGCTCGGCGCCGTAGCCGGACAGGTCCCAAGGCAGCAGCTGGACGATGACGTTCGGCAGCGACGACAGCTCGACCAGGTGGTCGAGCTGGGCGCGGAAGACCGCCTCCCCGCCGACCGGCCGGTGCAGCACGGCCTCGTCGAGCACGGTCCAGAGGGTCGGGGCGTCCTTGCGGTGCAGCACGCGCTGGCGCCGCAGCCGCACCTCCAGGCGCTTCTCGACGTCGGCCCGGTCGGCGGGCGGCAGGTCGGTGTGACCACCGCTGACGACCGCGCGGGCGTACTCCTCGGTCTGCAGCAGGCCGGGGACGAACAGCAGCTCGTAGGACGAGATCCGCGACGCCGAGGCCTCCAGGCCCACGAAGTCCTCGAACCAGCCGGGGACGACGTCGTTGTACCGGGCCCACCAGCCGCTGGAGTTGCTCTCCTCGGCCATCGACAGGACCTGGTCGCGCTCGGGGCCCTCGGCGACGCCGTACATCGTCAGCAGGTCGGCCACGTCGCGCTGCTTGAACCCGACCTTGCCGGACTCCAGCCTGCTCATCTTCGAGTCCGAGCCGCGGATCGCGTACGCCGCGTCGGTCCGGGAGATGCCCGCGCGCTCCCGCAGCCGGCGCAGGTGGGAGCCGAGGACGATGCGCCGCGCGGTCGGGCCGCGGTCGGCACCGGGCGGGGTGGGGCTGTTCGGGCTGGGGACCACCGGGACGGGCTCCTGCGGGTTGCGGGGACTGCCGATCGGGTGACCCAGCCTACACAACGGTTCCGCAGGTCGTCAGCGGTCTCGATCACGGGCCACTTCCGGACGGTGACGGTGCGTGCCCGTCGGGCCGGTCCGCTACGGTGGCCGCACCGGTGATCGGCGCCACGACGGGCGCCGTCCGGGCACCGACCGACGACCCGGCGCGACGGCGCCGACGACGCAGTGAGGACTCCGCCGATGGCCCAGCCGACCGAGGGTCGCGCTCCCGCGTACATCGACACGACCAAGGCCAGCATCGCCCGGGTCTACGACTACGCGCTCGGCGGGAAGGACAACTACGAGGTCGACCGGGAGACCATCGAACGGGTCCGGCAGGTGGCCCCCGAGGTCAACATGCTCGCGATCGACAACCGGGCGTTCCTGATCCGGGCGGCGCGCTTCGTCGCCACCCAGACCTCCATCACCCAGTACCTGGACTGCGGCTCCGGCCTGCCGACCGCGGAGAACACCCACCAGGTGGTCCAGCGGCTGCAGCCCGAGGCCCGGGTCGCCTACGTCGACAACGACCCGACCGTCATCGCGCACGGCCAGGCGCTGCTGGAGGACAACGAGTTCACCCGCTTCTCCGCCGCGGACATCCGCGAGCCGGAGACGGTGCTGACCGACCCGACGGTCCAGGGCTTCCTCGACCTCGACCAGCCACTCGCGCTGTTCCAGATCGGCACCATCCACCACTTCGACGACGCCGTGGACCCGCAGGCGATCATGGCGCGCTACATCGAGCGGCTCGCCCCCGGCAGCGTCGTCGCGATCGCGCACTTCTTCGACCCGGAGAACGCCGACAGCGAGCTGGCCCGGCGGATGGAGCAGGTCTTCGTCCACAGCCCGATGGGCAGCGGCCGGTTCCGCACGCACGCCGAGATCAGCGGCCTGTTCCCCGGCCTCGAGCTGGTCGACCCGGGCATCGTCCCCTGCTACCGGTGGTGGCCCGACGGCCCGCAGCTGCGCACCGAGGACCCGGTGCAGCGCTGCATCGTCGGCGGGGTCGGCATCAAGCGATGAGTTCGCGGGGCCGCCGCGGTCGGAACGGGTGAGACCCACCGACCCCGGGAGGCCCCCGTGCCCGTCACCCTGGACCGCACCGCCGCGCTCCTGCACGACGCCGTCGACGCCGGGCGCGTCCCGGGGCTGGTCGCCGCCGTCGACGACCCCCGGCACGGCACCGGGGTGCACGTCCTCGGCGACGACGGCGCCGGACACCCGCTGCGCCGCGACACGGTCGTGCGGATCGCCTCGATCACCAAGCCGGTCGTCGCGGTCGCCGCGCTCGCGCTCGTCGAGGACGGGATGCTGGAGCTCGACGGGCCGGTCGCGGCCTGGCTCCCGGAGCTGGCCGCGCCGCGGGTGCTGCGCCACGAGGCCGCCGAGCTCGACGACACCGTCCCCGCGCACCGGCCGATCACCCTGTACGACCTGCTGACCTACCGGTGCGGGATCGGGATGCTCCCCCGCTCCGGCGCCGACCTGCCCGTGCAGCGCGCCACCGCCGGGCTCGGCAGCGACGGGCCGCCCGGGTCCTACCCGCTGCCCGACCCCGACACCTGGACCGCACGGCTCGCCGCGGTGCCGCTCGTCGCGCAGCCGGGATCGCGCTGGCTCTACCAGACCAGCGGCGACCTGCTCGGCGTCCTGCTCGCCCGCCGCTGCGGGACCGACCTGCAGACCGTGCTGGCCGAGCGGGTGTTCACCCCGCTCGGCATGCGCGACACCGGCTTCTCGGTGCCCGTCGCCGACCGGGACCGGTTCGTCCCGCTCCTGACCGCCGCACCCGGCGGGGGCTTCACCGTGACCGACCCGGTCGACGGCGCGTGGGCGGCCCCGCCGGTGTTCCCGTCCGGGGGCGGCGGCCTGGTCTCCACCCTGGACGACCTGCTCGCGTTCACCCGGGCCCTGCGCGGGGGCGGCAGCCCGGTCCTGTCCCCCGGCGCCGTCGCCGAGCTGACCACCGACCGGCTGAGCGCCGCGCAGCGGGCCGGTGCCGCCCCGTTCCTCGACGACGGCTGCGGCTGGGGCCTGGGCCTGGCCGTCGAGGACGGCGGCCGCTACGGCTGGGACGGCGGCCTGGGCACCGCCTGGCGGTCCGACCCGGCCACCGGGGTGATCTCGCTGCTCCTGACCCAGGTCATGTGGTCCGGGCCCGAGGGGCCCGCACTCGTGCACTCCTTCCGCGCCGCGGCGCACTCCTGAGAGGACCCACCATGGACTGGACGCTCGAGGTCGTCGTGCTGCCGGTGTCGGATCTCGACGCCGCGGTCGCCTTCTACCGCGACCGGGTCGGCTTCGACCTGGACCACGACACCCGCACCGAGCACATGCACGTCGCCCAGCTGACGCCGCGGGGCTCGGGCTGCTCGATCGTCGTCGGCTCGCTGCCGGCGCAGAACGAGATGGCGCCGGGCTCGATGCGCGGGCTGCAGCTCTGCGTCGCCGACGCCCGGGCCGCGCGCGACGAGCTGGTCGGGCGCGGGGTGGAGTGCAGCGAGGTGACGGTGCTCGACGAGCGCGACGGCGGCACCTTCTTCGGCTTCGCCGACCCCGACGGCAACACCTGGGCGGTGCAGGAGCTGCGGGTCCGCGGTGACCGGCCGCTGATCCCGGAGTCGGCGCGGGGCCGCTTCGGCGGCTGAGTACACCCGGTCACAGCGATTGCGTGACGGTCCCCGGGGGCGCATACTCGTCGTAATTCAACATCAGTTGAAATGAGGTGGGTGTGATGTCGGAGCGGACGACGTGCTGCGTGGTCGGGGGCGGCCCGGCCGGGATGATGCTGGGGCTGCTGCTGGCCCGGGCCGGGGTCGAGGTGACCGTGCTGGAGAAGCACGGCGACTTCCTGCGGGACTTCCGCGGGGACACCGTGCACCCCACCACCCTGGACCTGCTCGACGACCTGGGGCTGGGCGAGCGGTTCGCCGCGCTGCCGCAGAGCCGGGTCGACGAGGTCGTGATCCCCGACGAGCGGGGCGGCGCCCAGCGGGTCGGGAACCTGTCGCTGCTGCGCCGGGTCGGGGTCCGCCACCCCTACATCGCGCTCGTCCCGCAGTGGGACCTGCTGAACCTGCTCGCCGAGGTCGCCGCCGACGAGCCCGCCTTCCACCTGCGGCTCGACACCCGGGCCACGTCGCTGGTCCGGGAGAACGGGCGGGTCGTCGGCGTCCGGTACGCGACGACGACCGCGCCCGGCGCGGAGACCACCGGCGAGATCCGGGCCGACCTCACCGTCGCCTGCGACGGGAGGCACTCGGTCCTCCGGACCGGGTCCGGCCTGCCCGTGACCGAGTACGACGTCCCGTTCGACACCTGGTGGTTCCGGCTGCCGCGCCGCCCCGAGGAGCAGCGGGCCACCCTGCGCCCGCGGATCGGGAAGGGGCGCTTCGCGGTGGTCATCCCGCGCGAGGGCTACTACCAGATCGGCTACCTCGCCCCCAAGGGCGCCGACGCGCGGCTGCGCGCCGCGGGCGTCGAGTCGTTCCGGGCCGACACCGCCGAGCTGATGCCGGAGTACGCCGACCGGGTCGACGAGATCGCGTCGATGGACGAGGTGAAGCACCTCGACGTGAAGCTCAACCGGCTGCGCCGCTGGCACGTCGACGGCCTGCTCTGCATCGGCGACGCCGCGCACGCGATGTCCCCGATCGGCGGCCGGGATCTCGCGATCCAGGTCGCGGTCGCCGCCGCGACCCGCTCGCCGCCCCGTTGCAGCGGGGCACCCTCACCGAGCGGGACCTCGGCCGGTCCGCAACCGCAGACCTCCCGGGTGCGGCTGGGCCCGCCGGATCATGCACCGCAACATGCGGCCCGGCGCCGCGGGACGGCCGACGGCCCCCCGGCTCCGCTGCTGCGGCTGATGCGCGCGGTCCCGGCCGCCCAGATCGTGCCCGCCTACCTGGTGGGTGTGGGCTTCCGGCCGGAGCGGGCCCCGGACTTCGCCCGTCGCGAGCCCGTCCCGGCCGGCTGAGCCGCGGCTAGGCTCGCCGGGTGCTGTCCCTGGACGCCCTCGACGTCGACCTGCTCGCCGCGCTGCGCGACCGGCGCGGGCCGGGGTGCTGGAGCTCTCGCGCACGCTGCGGGTCGACCGCGACGACGACGGCGGCACAGGGGAAGGTCGGAGAGGACATGCCCCGATGCTCGGCCGCACCCGGCCGGCCGGGAGTGGCCCGCGGGCACCTCGCGAACGGATCGGGCCATGCCGGTCAGAGCAGCGGCAGGTACGGCCAGGTCGTCGTCGCGCGGTGGGCCGTGGCCCGTCCCGCCCCGAACGGCACCGCCACGCCGGTGACGACGCTGCAGACGACCCCGGCGGCGTCGTCGGCGGGGTCGCGGCCGTTCCACCCAGCGAAACCGAACGAGGCGGTGGTGCCGATCGTGTAGGGCAGCACGTCGGGCAGCAGCCGGTCGGCGACCCGGCGGGCGTAGGCGCTCGGGTCGCCCACCGCGGCACCGGCGGCGACGACCTGCTCGGCCTTCTTCGCGAACATCCCGCCGAACTCGGCGCGGTCGGCGGCCGGGCGGCCCCGGCCCAGGTGCTCGCGCAGCGGCGCGTCGAGCCCGGCGAGGACCTCCCCGACCAGGGGCAGGCCGCGCCGGTGGGTCTGCGGGCCGCCCTGCCCGGCGGCGGGCGCGACGGTGGCCCACACCCCGATCCGGCCCGCGGCGCGCATCGCGACCGGGGCGAGCACGGCGTCGGGGATCTCCAGCACGACCGCGGCGACCCGGTTCCCGGTCGGCGGGGCCGCGGGCAGCACCCGGCCGGACAGGTCGACCGGTGTCCCGTGCTCGACGGCGGTGGTGACCGCGGCGAGCAGCCCGGGGTCGACCGGCGCCGGGTCGGCGGCGGTGCCGGTCCACAGCCGCAGCCCGTCGGTGCCCGCCACGGTCGACCCGGTGCGGCCCGCGGCGACGACCGTCCCGCACGCCGCCGGGTCCTCGGCGTCGGCGCCGCTCAGCCTGCGCAGCACGACCGGGCGGGTGCCGTCGGCGGGGTCGGCGCCGTCGACGACGACCCGGTAGGTCAGGTCCTCGACCGCGTCGCCGTCGCCGTCGATGCGCAGGTCGTAGGTCGCGCCGGACGCGAGACCGCCCACCGCGGAACGGTCGGTGGTCAGGGCCAGGACGGTGCCCCGGCGGCCGCGGAACACGAACAGGTCCGCGACCCGCAGACGGGGGTCGACCGGCTGGGACATGCGCACGCTCCGGGGCCGCTCGGCGGACGGTCCGGCCGGCCGCTTCGATCGCGCACAACCGAGGACGGGGAGCGGTCATCCCGGGATCGCGGTGGATGCCCGAGACATCATCAATTTCCGGTACGTGCCCCGTCCCGCAACGAGTCCCGGATCTCGCGCAGCACCGCGGTCTGCTCCTGCACCGCGGAGATCAGCACCGCGAGCTGGTCGTCGCCGTGGCGCATCTCCTGGTAGAGCGCGCTCACCGCGTAGGCGGTGGCGGCGGTGTGGCCGTCGGTCGCCTGGGGGTAGTCCTGCGCCTTGTCGGCCGCCTCGAGGAGGTCGAGCGCGTGCTCGATGACGTGCTGCCCGCTCTCGCGGTGGCTGTGCGGTTCCGGCATGTCCGAATCGTACTCATTCCGGGTGACGCGGCCCGGCGACTTCGGTCGTGGTGCGCACGACCTTCGGCGGGTGCGCCACCGTCACGCCACCCGGCAGGCTGACCGTCGATCCCGGGGGGTCGGGAGACGGGAGGGGACCGGTGGCCGTCCCGTTCGAGCGGAAACCTGCTGGACGGCGCCGGTCCGCCCCCTATGGTCGACGTGTGCCGGTCCGCCCCGCCGTGATCTCCGCCGTGCTGGTGGTCGCGGTGCTCGCCGCCGGGCTCACCGTCGCCGAGACGCAGGCCACCGCCGGGGTGCTGCAGTGGACGCTGCTCGTCGTCGGACTGCTGATGATCGGCTCGATCGCGGTGCGCTACCGGGCGCCGCGGGTGTTCGCGGTGCTGGCCGTGCTCGGCCCGCTCGTCTCGCCCGTCGCCACCTACCTGCCGCTGGTCGGGGTGTTCGTGATCGCGACCCGGCGCCGCGCGGTGGAGACGCTGCCGGTGCTGGCCCTGGCGGTGGGGGCCGCCGCGGTCACGCTGTACCGCAACGTCCCCGACGGCCCGACGGTGCTCGTGCTGCTCGGCGGCGCCGTCGCGTTCCAGGCCATCTCGGTGACCGCGGGCCTGCTGACCGGGATCCGCCGCGCGATGGTCGACGACCTGCGCGAGCGGCTCGCCCGCGCCGAGGCCGAGCGCGCGGTGCGCGAGGAGCAGGCCCGCGCCGACGAGCGGCGCCGGATCGCCGGGGAGATGCACGACCGGCTCGGGCACCGGCTGTCGTTGCTGTCGGTGCACGCCGGGGCGCTGGCGCTGCGCGGGGACCTGCCCGCCCGCACCGTCCGCGAGACCGCGCGGGTGCTGCGCGACACCACGCACCGCGCGATGGAGGACCTGCGCACGATTGTCCAGGTGCTGCACGAGCCCACCGGCGACGTCCCCGACGAGGTCGACGACCTCGGTGCTGTCGAGGAGCTCGTCGCCGAGGCCCGCGCGGTCGGCGCGGACGTCCGCCTCCGGTCGACGGCGCTGCTGACGGTGTCCCCGCCGGGGCGCCCGCTGGCCGGGGTCGTGCACCGGGTGGTCCGCGAGGGACTGACCAACGCCGCCCGGCACGCACCCGGGGCCCGGGTCGAGGTCGCCCTCGACGGGCGGCCCGGCCGGGACCTCACCGTCACCGTCACCTCCGGGCCGTCCGCGGCCGGTCCGGCGCCCGAGGGTGCCGGGACCGGCCTGGTCGGGCTGCGCGAGCGGGTCGAGACCCTCGCCGGCGGGACGCTGACCCACGGCCCGACGCCGTCGGGCCACCTGCTGCGCGCGGTGCTGCCGTGGCGGGAGGAGGCGGGATGACCGCGAGCGCGATCCGGGTGCTGCTCGTCGACGACGACCCGCTCGTCCGCTCCGGGCTGCGGGTGATGCTCGACGGGCACGCGCTGCCCGGCGACGGCACCGGACCGGTACGGCGCATCCAGGTGGTCGGCGACGCCGGTGACGGCGACGAGGTGCCCGCCGCCGTCGCCGCGGGGCGGCCGCACGTGGTGCTGATGGACCTGCGGATGCGCCGCGTCGACGGCGTCGCCGCGACCCGGGAGGTGACCTCGCGGCCCGACGCCCCGACCGTCGTCGTGCTGACCACGTTCGACGCCGACGAGCACGTCGTGCGGGCGCTGCGCGCCGGGGCGAGCGGGTTCCTGCTCAAGGACGCCGCGCCCGAGGGGATCGTCGAGGCCGTCCGCGCCGCCGCCGACGGCGACGCCGTGCTGTCCCCGGCGATCACTCGGCGGTTGATCGGCATCGTCCGCGGCGACGGCGCCGGGCCGGTCGACCGCAGGCGCGCCGCCCGGGCCCGGCTCGACCGGCTCGCCGGCCGCGAGCGCGACGTCGCCGAGGCCGTCGCCCGCGGCGGCTCCAACGCCGACATCGCCGCCGAGCTGCACATGTCGGTGGCGACGGTGAAGTCCTACGTGTCCCGGCTGCTGCGCGAGCTGGGCCTGGACAACCGGGTGCAGATCGCGCTGCTCGTCCGCGACGCGACGGACTGACCCGTCCGGCGGACTAGCGTGGCCGTGTGACGACGAGCGAGACGGTCGCCGCGGCGATGGCGGACACGGCCGCGGCCTGGCTGGACACCCTGGACGACGACCGGCTCGCGACCGCCCACGGCGACGGCCCGTCCGGCGACGCCGGGTCCGACGCCGAGCGTCGTCGCTGGTTCTACACCCCCACCGACCACGGGGGGCTGACGCTGCACGCGCAGACCCCTGTGCAGCAGCAGCGCGCGATGCGGCTCGTCGCCTCAGGGCTGTCCGAGGCCGGCTACGCCACCGTGGCGACGGTCATGGGGCTGGAGAACGTCCTGGACCGGGCGCAGGACTGGCCCACCCGGCCGTACCGGGAGCGGTTCCGGGACCCGGCGCTCTACCACCTGCGGATCTTCGGTGACCCGGGCGCGCGCACCTGGGGCTGGCGCTTCGGGGGGCACCACGTGTCGGTGAACGCACTCGTCGTCGACGGGCGGGTGGCCGCGGCCACGCCGTGCTTCCTCGGCGCGAACCCCGCGACGACGCCGCTGCTCGGCGGGGGTGTCGCGCGCCCGCTCGGTCCGACCGAGGACCTGGCCCGGGAGATCGTCCGCGGGCTCCCGTCCGAGCTCGCCGGGGCCGCGGTCCTGTCCGCCGGGGCCCCGCCGGACCTGGTGACGGCGAACCGGCCGCTGGTCGCGCCGGGCGACCGGCCGCTGCCGACCTCGGCGATCCGGCGGGAGAGCCCGCCCGGGCCGGTGGACCCGGTCGACGGCACCGAGGCCGTCGCGCTCACCGGCGCGGCGCGCGGTGTCCCGGCGAGCTCGCTCGACGACCGCGGCCGCGGCCTGCTGCGCCGCCTGCTCTCGGCCTACCTGGACCGGGCACCGGCCGGGGTCTCACCCGCCGGCCGCTACGACGACGACGCCGCCCTCGACGAGGTGCACATCGCCTGGGCGGGCTCGCTGGAGCCGGGGGAGCCGCACTACCACCGGCTCCAGGGGCCGCGGCTGCTGCTGGAGTGGGACAACACCCAGGACGGCGCGGACCACGCCCACTCGGTGTGGCGCGACCCGGAGAACGACTTCGGCGTGGACCTGCTCGACGACCACCACCGGGCCTTCGCCCACCGGTGAGTCCCCTCACGACGGCCTGCGCCCCACGGGATCCGGCGGCGAGGATCGGGGCATGTACCCGCCCCCGCCCGAGCTCGCCGCACACGCCAACGTCACCGCGGCGGCCTACGACGAGGCCGCCGCCGACCCGGAGGCGTTCTGGTGCGCGCAGGCCCGGCGCCTGGAGTGGGACCGCGCGCCCGAGCAGGGCTACGACGGCAGCCGCTGGCCCGAGGTCACCTGGTTCGCCGACGGCACGCTGAACGTCGCGCGCAACTGCGTCGACCGGCACGTCGAGGCCGGTGCGGGGGACACGGTCGCCCTGCACTGGGAGGGCGAGCCGGGGGACCGGCGCACCGTCACCTACGCCGACCTGCAGCGCGAGGTCGCCCGCTGCGCGCACGCGCTCACCGCGCTCGGGGTGGGGCGCGGCGACGTCGTCGTCGTGTACCTGCCGGTGCTGGTCGAGACCGTCGTCGTGATGCTCGCCTGCGCCCGGATCGGGGCGGTCCACTCGCTGGTCTTCGGCGGATTCTCCGCCCCGGCACTGCGGTTCCGGCTCGCCGACGGGGCGGCGAAGCTGCTCGTCACCACCGACGGCCAGTACCGGCGCGGGAAGGCCGTCCCGGTCAAGGCGAACGCCGACGAGGCCGCGGCCGGGGTGGAGTCGCTGGAGCACGTGCTGGTGATCCGCCGGACCGGCTCGGAGGTCGGCTGGACCCCCGGGCGCGACGTGTGGTGGCACGACGTCGTCGACACCGCGCCGGAGGTCCACGAGGCCGAGGCCTTCGGAGCCGAGAGCCCGCTCATGCTCGTCTATACCTCCGGCACCACCGGCACGCCCAAGGGTCTTCTGCACACCATGGGCGGCTACCTCACCCAGGCGTCCTGGACGGCGTGGGCCTGCTTCGACCACAAGCCCGACGACGTCTACTGGTGCACCGCCGACCTCGCCTGGGTCACCGCGCACACCTACGAGGTCTACGGCCCGCTGTCCAACGGCGTCACACAGGTGATCTACGAGGGCACCCCGGACACCCCGGAGCGCGGCCGGCACTTCGAGATCATCGAGCGGTACGGCGTCACCGTGTACTACACCGCGCCCACCCTGGTCCGTACCTACATGAAGTGGGGCCGCGACGTCCCGGGCCGCCACGACCTGTCGTCGCTGCGGCTGCTCGGCACCGTCGGCGAGGCGATCAACCCCGAGGCCTGGCGCTGGTTCCACGAGGTGATCGGCGGGAGCCGGTGCCCGATCGTCGACACCTGGTGGCAGTCCGAGACCGGTGCGGCGATCTGCGCGCCGCTGCCCGGCGTGACGTCGCTGGTCCCGGGCTCGGCGACCCGGCCGCTGCCGGGACTCTCGGTGCGGGTGGTCGACCGCGACGGGCGGACCTGCGACCCCGGCGAGGGCGGGATCCTGGTGATCGACCGGCCGTGGCCGTCGATGGCACGGACCGTGTGGGGCGACCCGGAGCGGTTCCGCGCGTCCTACTTCGCCGACTACGCCGAGCAGGGCTGGTACAAGGCGGGCGACGGCGCCGTCGTCGACGAGCGCGGGTACGTGACGCTGCAGGGCCGGATCGACGACGTCATGAACGTCTCCGGGCACCGGCTCGGCTCGATCGAGCTGGAGTCGGCGCTGGTGTCGCACCCGCGGGTCGCCGAGGCGGGCGTGGTCGGGGCACCGGACGCGACGACCGGGCAGGCCGTCGTCGCGTTCGTGACGGTCACCGACGGCCCGACCGAGGGCCTCGCCGCGCAGCTGCGGGCGCACGTGGCGCGCGAGATGGGGCCGGTCGCCCGGCCCCGCGAGGTCGTGCTCGTCGCGGAGCTGCCGAAGACCCGCTCGGGCAAGATCATGCGACGGCTGCTGCTCGACGTGACCGCCGGGCGCGAGCCCGGCGACACGACGTCGCTGGTGGACCCGGCCGCCTTCGCGGAGCTGGCGGCCGGGTACCGGCGGAGCTGAGCTCAGGCGATGCGGCGCAGCTTCTGGATCACGAGCTCGCCGTCGAGCAGGTCGCCCATGATCCCGACGAAGTGCACCAGGTGCGGGGTCTGCAGGTGCGCGTCGAGCTTCGCCTCGGACTCCCAGTTCTCGTAGAAGAAGAACACCGCGGGGTCGTCCCAGCCCTGGTGGAGGTCGTAGTTGACGTAGCCGTCCTCCTTCGACGTCGGCTCGATCAGCTTCTCGAGCTCCGCCTTCAGCTCCTCCTCCTTGCCCGGCTTCGCGCGCATCCGGGCGATCACGGTGAGCAGGTCGCGGTTGTCGTCGGTGGGAGTGGGCATCGTTGCCTCCGGCTCGATTGGTTGTGCACAACGAGTATGGCGCATCTCGCCCGGTGGAGTCTGCCCGCAGTCGCTACCGTCGGCAGAATGATCGGTGCGGCGGACACCCGGGAGACGGCGGACGCGATGGCCGGGGCCGCGCTGGCCTGGCTGGACACCCTCGACCCGGCGCAGCGGGAGGTCGCCGTCGGGCACGCCCCGACCGGTGACGGCGACGCCGACGCCGAGCGCCGCCGCTGGTTCTACACCCCCACCGACCACGGCGGGCTCACCTTCCACGACCAGCTCCCGCCGCAGCAGCGCGCCGCCATGAAGCTGGTCGCGTCCGGGCTGTCGCGGGCCGCCTACGTCACCGTCGCGACCGTGATGGGGCTGGAGAACGTCCTCGACCACACCGAGGGCTTCGTGACGCTGTTCGACCGGACCCGCGGCCGGGACCCGCAGATGTACCACCTGCGCGTCTTCGGCGAGCCGGGGACACCGGCACCTGGGGCTGGCGCTTCGGCGGGCACCACGTCTCGATCAACATGCTGGTCGTCGACGGCGTCGTGGTCGCCTCGACCCCGTGCTTCCTGGGCGCCGACCCCGCGACCTCCGAGCTGCTCGGCGACGCCGTGCTCCGCCCGCTCGGACGGGTCGAGGACCTCGCCCGCGACCTCGTCCGCTCGCTGCCCGCCGAGCTGCGCGAGCGTGCGGTGCTGCTGGACAAGGCCCCGCCGGACCTCGTCGCCGCCAACCGCACCGAGCCGCAGGAGGGCGACAACTGGATCCCGCTGGCCGGGATCTGGCGCACCGAGTCCTTCGGCGACCCCGAGCAGCAGCGCAAGCTCGACGACATGAGCGAGGCCATCGAGGAGCGGGCCGCGTTCACCGACGCGCAGAAGGAGACCGTCGCGCTGTCGCGCACCCCGGCCGGCGTGCCGGCGGCGGATCTGGACGCCGGGGGCCGCGAGATGCTGCGCGCGCTGCTGGGCACCTACCTGAAGCGGGTCGCCGAGCCGCTGCAGCCGATCTCCCGCTACGACGACGACACCGAGCTCGACGCCGTGCACCTCGCCTGGGCGGGGCCGCTGGAGGACGGCGCCCCGAACTACTACCGGGTGCAGGGCCCGCGCCTGCTCATCGAGTGGGACAACACCCAGCGCGACGCCAACCACGCCCACTCGGTGTGGCGCGACCCGTCGGCCGACTTCGGCCTGGACGTGCTCGGCGCGCACCGGGCGGCGCACCACCTCGGCTGACCCGGCCGCCGCGTCACCGCAGGCCCGGCTCGAACGGGAGCCGCCACGGCTGCGGGGCGTCGAGCACCCGCAGCGCCACCGGGTCGGAGCCGTCCGCGCCGACGTCGACCGCGACCACCCGGTCGTCGCCCGGCGCGGTGCGCCCGGGGGAGCGGAACGACACGTAGGCGCGGACCCGGTCGGTCGAGCCCGGCAGGTACTGGCGGAACGAGTGCAGCGCCGGGGTGTTCGCGGACGGGACGCCCGTCGCCGCGAGGTACGCGGCGGCCACCCGTTCGGCGGCCGCCCGGTAGCCGGTCGCCCCGGCCGGGCCGAAGTCGAGCGTCGCGCCCTCGTGCACGCCGTGCCGGGTCGCGCGCACCGTCGTGCGGTGCCGCACCCGCGCGGCCGCGGCCTCGGCCGCCTCGCGCAGGACCAGCGCCCGCGGCCGGTCGGGCCCGGGCGGCCCGGGCCGGACGGCGTCGGCCGGGTCGAGCACCCGCACCGACAGCGTGACCGGTCCGTCCGGGTCGATCCCCGCCAGGTCGGCGCGCGCCCGGGCGGCGTCGAGGGCGCACCGGTCCAGGAGGGCCAGCAGCGCCGCGCCACCGTCGGTGGCCGTGGACGGCCCGGCGACGACGGTCAGCTCGGCGACCAGTCCCGCGGCGTCGTCGATACCCGGGCCCGGGCCGCCGGGGCGGTCGATCCGGCGCAGCTCGCGGATCCCCGCCACGTCGGCGCCGCACCCGTCGAGCGCCCTGGTGAGGCTGCGCAGCTCCGCCGCCTCGGCCCGGGCCCGCGCCACCGCGGGCCCGACGGCGAGCGCGCACCGCGACCCGGGTGGACAGGCGCCGCCCGGGCCGGTCGCGAAGGACGCGACCGCGTCGGGGTCGCCGACGACCGCGGCCGTGACCTCGTACCCACCGACGGCGCCGAGCCCCCGCACCGACAGCACGCGCAGCGCTCCCGGTGCCTCGCGCTCGGCCGCCTGCCGGGCGAGCTCACGCACGCGGTCGTGGCGGGCCGGGCCGTACCACCACACGAGGCCCGCCGCCCCGACCAGCAACGCCGCCACCACCACGACCACGAGCACCGTCCTCGACACGGGGGGATCGTGCCCCGGCCGCCGCGGCGCCGGCACCGTCGAACTACGGGGCCGGTCAGTCCCGGTAGGCGGGCGCCCGGCTCGGGCCCTCGCGGTGGTCGCGCTCCAGCAGCGGCCGCCAGCGCGGCGCGACCAGGGTGGACAGCACCACCACGCTGGTGGAGCGGGCCACCAGCGGTGAGCGGCCGAGCGCGAGCAGGGTGTCCTGCAGGTCCTCGTGCGACGACGCCGCGAGCCGGCACAGCACGTCCGACGAGCCGGTCGTCGCGTACGCCTCGGTGACCGCGGGCAGCGCGGCGAGCTCGGCGGCGACGTCGCCCAGCTCGCCCTGCGCGATCTCCAGCGTCACGAACGCCTGCACGCCGTACCCGGCCGCCGGGAGGTCGACGTCCGGGCCGTACCCGGTGACGACCCCGGCACGTTCCAGCCGGTCCAGCCGCGCCTGCACCGTCCCGCGGGCGACCCGCAGCGTGCGCGAGAGCTCCAGCACCCCGGCCCGCGGCCGGTCGCGCAGCGCGGCGAGCAGGTCGACGTCGAGGGCGTCCAGGGACAGCACCCGGCGAGCCTAGCCGCGGCTCAGCCGGCCGGGACGGGCTCGCGACGGGCGAAGTCCGGGGCCCGCTCCGGCCGGAAGCCCACACCCACCAGGTAGGCGGGCACGATCTGGGCGGCCGGGACCGCGCGCATCAGCCGCAGCAGCGGAGCCGGGGGGCCGTCGAGCCGTCCCGCCAGCGCCGGGCCGGCGATGTTGCGGTGCATGATCCGCTGCAGGCCCTGGACCAGCACCGTCGGGAGCAGTCTGCGGTTGCGGACCCGGCCGAGGTCCCGCTCGGTGAGGGTGCCCCGCTGCAACGGGGCGGCGAGCAGGGTCGCGGCGGCGACCGCGTCCTGGATCGCGAGGTTGATCCCGACGCCGCCGATCGGGGACATCGCGTGCGCGGCGTCGCCGATGCAGAGCAGGCCGTCGACGTGCCAGCGGCGCAGCCGGTTGAGCTTCACGTCGAGGTGCTTCACCTCGTCCATCGACGCGATCTCGTCGACCCGGTCGGCGTACTCCGGCATCAGCTCGGCGGTGTCGGCCCGGAACGACTCGACGCCCGCGGCGCGCAGCCGCGCGTCGGCGCCCTTGGGGGCGAGGTAGCCGATCTGGTAGTAGCCCTCGCGCGGGATGACCACCGCGAAGCGCCCCTTCCCGATCCGCGGGCGCAGGGTGGCCCGCTGCTCCTCGGGGCGGCGCGGCAGCCGGAACCACCAGGTGTCGAACGGGACGTCGTACTCGGTCACGGGCAGGCCGGACCCGGTCCGGAGGACCGAGTGCCTCCCGTCGCAGGCGACGGTGAGGTCGGCCCGGATCTCGCCGGTGGTCTCCGCGCCGGGCGCGGTCGTCGTCGCGTACCGGACGCCGACGACCCGCCCGTTCTCCCGGACCAGCGACGTGGCCCGGGTGTCGAGCCGCAGGTGGAAGGCGGGCTCGTCGGCGGCGACCTCGGCGAGCAGGTTCAGCAGGTCCCACTGCGGGACGAGCGCGATGTAGGGGTGGCGGACCCCGACCCGGCGCAGCAGCGACAGGTTCCCGACCCGCTGGGCGCCGCCCCGCTCGTCGGGGATCACGACCTCGTCGACCCGGCTCTGCGGCAGCGCGGCGAACCGCTCGCCCAGCCCCAGGTCGTCGAGCAGGTCCAGGGTGGTGGGGTGCACGGTGTCCCCGCGGAAGTCCCGCAGGAAGTCGCCGTGCTTCTCCAGCACGGTCACCTCGACCCCGGCCCGGGCCAGCAGCAGCCCCAGCATCATCCCGGCCGGGCCGCCCCCGACCACGCAGCACGTCGTCCGCTCCGACATCACACCCACCTCATTTCAACTGATGTTGAATTACGACGAGTATGCGCCCCCGGGGACCGTCACGCAATCGCTGTGACCGGGTGTACTCAGCCGCCGAAGCGGCCCCGCGCCGACTCCGGGATCAGCGGCCGGTCACCGCGGACCCGCAGCTCCTGCACCGCCCAGGTGTTGCCGTCGGGGTCGGCGAAGCCGAAGAAGGTGCCGCCGTCGCGCTCGTCGAGCACCGTCACCTCGCTGCACTCCACCCCGCGCCCGACCAGCTCGTCGCGCGCGGCCCGGGCGTCGGCGACGCAGAGCTGCAGCCCGCGCATCGAGCCCGGCGCCATCTCGTTCTGCGCCGGCAGCGAGCCGACGACGATCGAGCAGCCCGAGCCCCGCGGCGTCAGCTGGGCGACGTGCATGTGCTCGGTGCGGGTGTCGTGGTCCAGGTCGAAGCCGACCCGGTCGCGGTAGAAGGCGACCGCGGCGTCGAGATCCGACACCGGCAGCACGACGACCTCGAGCGTCCAGTCCATGGTGGGTCCTCTCAGGAGTGCGCCGCGGCGCGGAAGGAGTGCACGAGTGCGGGCCCCTCGGGCCCGGACCACATGACCTGGGTCAGGAGCAGCGAGATCACCCCGGTGGCCGGGTCGGACCGCCAGGCGGTGCCCAGGCCGCCGTCCCAGCCGTAGCGGCCGCCGTCCTCGACGGCCAGGCCCAGGCCCCAGCCGCAGCCGTCGTCGAGGAACGGGGCGGCACCGGCCCGCTGCGCGGCGCTCAGCCGGTCGGTGGTCAGCTCGGCGACGGCGCCGGGGACAGGACCGGGCTGCCGCCCCCCGCGCAGGGCCCGGGTGAACGCGAGCAGGTCGTCCAGGGTGGAGACCAGGCCGCCGCCCCCGGACGGGAACACCGGCGGGGCCGCCCACGCGCCGTCGACCGGGTCGGTCACGGTGAAGCCCCCGCCGGGTGCGGCGGTCAGGAGCGGGACGAACCGGTCCCGGTCGGCGACGGGCACCGAGAAGCCGGTGTCGCGCATGCCGAGCGGGGTGAACACCCGCTCGGCCAGCACGGTCTGCAGGTCGGTCCCGCAGCGGCGGGCGAGCAGGACGCCGAGCAGGTCGCCGCTGGTCTGGTAGAGCCAGCGCGATCCCGGCTGCGCGACGAGCGGCACCGCGGCGAGCCGTGCGGTCCAGGTGTCGGGGTCGGGCAGCGGGTAGGACCCGGGCGGCCCGTCGCTGCCGAGCCCGGCGGTGGCGCGCTGCACGGGCAGGTCGGCGCCGGAGCGGGGGAGCATCCCGATCCCGCACCGGTAGGTCAGCAGGTCGTACAGGGTGATCGGCCGGTGCGCGGGGACGGTGTCGTCGAGCTCGGCGGCCTCGTGGCGCAGCACCCGCGGCGCGGCCAGCTCCGGGAGCCAGGCCGCGACCGGCCCGTCGAGCTCCAGCATCCCGTCCTCGACGAGCGCGAGCGCGGCGACCGCGACGACCGGCTTGGTGATCGAGGCGATCCGCACGACCGTGTCGCGGCGCAGCGGGTGTCCGGCGCCGTCGTCGCCGAGGACGTGCCCCCGGTGCCGTGCCGGGGGTCGTCGACGGCGGCGACCAGCCCCGGGACGCGCCCGGCGTCGACGGCGTCGTGCAGGAGCGCGGCGGTGCGGTCCAGGGTGACGGGCACGGGGGC
>NZ_JAHLJD010000010.1:0-37637 GCF_020496225.1 Pseudonocardia sp. ICBG162 | reverse complement strand
GGGGGGGGGGGGGGGGGGGGGGGGGGGGGGGGGGGGGGGTGGGGGGGGGGGGGGGGGGGGGGGGGGGGGGGGGGGGGGGGGGGGGGGGGGGGGGGGGGGGGGGGGGGGGGGGGGGGGGGGGGGGGGGGGGGGGGGGGGGGGGGGGGGGGGGGGGGGGGGGGGGGGGGGGGGGGGGGGGAGGGGGGGGGGGGGGGGGGGGGGGGGGGTGGGGGGGGGGGGGGGGGGGGGGGGGGGGGGGGGGGGGGGGGGGGGGGGGGGGGGGGGGGGGGGGGGGGGGGGGGGGGGGGGGGGGGGGGGGGGGGGGGGGGGGGGGGGGGGGGGGGGGGGGGGGGGGGGGGGTGGGGGGGGGGGGGGGGGGGGGGGGGGGGGGGGGGGGGGGGGGGGGGGGGGGGGGGGGGGGGGGGGGGGGGGGGGGGGGGGGGGGGGGGGGGGGGGGGGGGGGGGGGGGGGGGGGGGGGGGGGGGGGGGGGGGGGGGGGGGGGGGGGGGGGGGGGGGGGGGGGGGGGGGGGGGGGGGGGGGGGGGGGGGGGGGGGGGGGGGGGGGGGGGGGGGGGGGGGGGGGGGGGGGGGGGGGGGGGGGGGGGGGGGGGGGGGGGGGGGGGGGGGGGTGGGGGGGGGGGGGGGGGGGGGGGGGGGGGGGGGGGGGGGGGGGGGGGGGGGGGGGGGGGGGGGGGGGGGGGGGGGGGGGGGGGGGGGGGGGGGGGGGGGGGGGGGGGGGGGGGGGGGGGGGGGGGGGGGGGGGGGGGGGGGGGGGGGGGGGGGGGGGGGGGGGGGGGGGGGGGGGGGGGGGGGGGGGGGGGGGGGGGGGGGGGGGGGGGGGGGGGGGGGTGGGGGGGGGGGGGGGGGGGGGGGGGGGGGGGGGGGGGGGGGGGGGGGGGGGGGGGGGGGGGGGGGGGGGGGGGGGGGGGGGTGGGGGGGGGGGGGGGGTGGGGGGGGGGGGGGGGGGGGGGGGGGGGGGGGGGGGGGGGGGGGGGGGGGGGGGGGGGGGGGGGGGGGGGGGGGGGGGGGGGGGGGGGGGGGGGGGGGGGGGGGGGGGGGGGGGGGGGGGGGGGGGGGGGGGGGGGGGGGGGGGGGGGGGGGGGGGGGGGGGGGGGGGGGGGGGGGGGGGGGGGGGGGTGGGGGGGGGGGGGGGGGGGGGGGGGGGGGGGGGGGGGGGGGGGGGGGGGGGGGGGGGGGGGGGGGGGGGGGGGGGGGGGGGGGGGGGGGGGGGGGGGGGGGGGGGGGGGGGGGGGGGGGGGGTGGGGGGGGGGGGGGGGGGGGGGGGGGGGGGGGGGGGGGGGGGGGGGGGGGGGGGGGGGGGGGGGGGGGGGGGGGGGGGGGGGGGGGGGGGGGGGGGGGGGGGGGGGGGGGGGGGGGGGGGGGGGGGGGGGGGGGGGGGGGGGGGGGGGGGGGGGGGGGGGGGGGGGGGGGGGGGGGGGGGGGGGGGGGGGGGGGGGGGGGGGGGGGGGGGGGGGGGGGGGGGGGGGGGGGGGGGGGGGGGGGGGGGGGGGGGGGGGGGGGGGGGGGGGGGGGGGGGGGGGGGGGGGGGGGGGGGGGGGGGGGGGGGGGGGGGGGGGGGGGGGGGGGGGGGGGGGGGGGGGGGGGGGGGGGGGGGGGGGGGGGGGGGGGGGGGGGGGGGGGGGGGGGGGGGGGGGGGGGGGGGGGGGGGGGGGGGGGGGGGGGGGGGGGGGGGGGGGGGGGGGGGGGGGGGGGGGGGGGGGGGGGGGGGGGGGGGGGGGGGGGGGGGGGGGGGGGGGGGGGGGGGGGGGGGGGGGGGGGGGGGGGGGGGGGGGGGGGGGGGGGGGGGGGGGGGGGGGGGGGGGGGGGGGGGGGGGGGGGGGGGGGGGGGGGGGGGGGGGGGTGGGGGGGGGGGGGGGGGGGGGGGGGGGGGGGGGGGGGGGGGGGGGGGGTGGGGGGGGGGGGGGGGGGGGGGGGGGGGGGGGGGGGGGGGGGGGGGGGGGGGGGGGGGGGGGGGGGGGGGGGGGGGGGGGGGGGGGGGGGGGGGGGGGGGGGGGGGGGGGGGGGGGGGGGGGGGGGGGGGGGGGGGGGGGGGGGGGGGGGGGGGGGGGGGGGGGGGGGGGGGGGGGGGGGGGGGGGGGGGGGGGGGGGGGGGGGGGGGGGGGGGGGGGGGGGGGGGGGGGGGGGGGGGGGGGGGGGGGGGGGGGGGGGGGGGGGGGGGGGGGGGGGGGGGGGGGGGGGGGGGGGGGTGGGGGGGGGGGGGGGGGGGGGGGGGGGGGGGGGGGGGGGGGGGGGGGGGGGGGGGGGGGGGGGGGGGGGGGGGGGGGGGGGGGGGGGGGGGGGGGGGGGGGGGGGGGGGGGGGGGGGGGGGGGGGGGGGGGGGGGGGGGGGGGGGGGGGGGGGGGGGGGGGGGGGGGGGGGGGGGGGGGGGGTGGGGGGGGGGGGGGGGGGGGGGGGGGGGGGGGGGGGGGGGGGGGGGGGGGGGGGGGGGGGGGGGGGGGGGGGGGGGGGGGGGGGGGGGGGGGGGGGGGGGGGGGGGGGGGGGGGGGGGGGGGGGGGGGGGGGGGGGGGGGGGGGGGGGGGGGGGGGGGGGGGGGGGGGGGGGGGGGGGGGGGGGGGGGGGGGGGGGGGGGGGGGGGGGGGGGGGGGGGGGGGGGGGGGGGGGGGGGGGGGGGGGGTGGGGGGGGGGGGGGGGGGGGGGGGGGGGGGGGGGGGGGGGGGGGGGGGGGGGGGGGGGGGGGGGGGGGGGGGGGGGGGGGGGGGGGGGGGGGGGGGGGGGGGGGGGGGGGGGGGGGGGGGGGGGGGGGGGGGGGGGGGGGGGGGGGGGGGGGGGGGGGGGGGGGGGGGGGGGGGGGGGGGGGGGGGGGGGGGGGGGGGGGGGGGGGGGGGGGGGGGGGGGGGGGGGGGGGGGGGGGGGGGGGGGGGGGGGGGGGGGGGGGGGGGGGGGGGGGGGGGGGGGGGGGGGGGGGGGGGGGGGGGGGGGGGGGGGGGGGGGGGGGGGGGGGGGGGGGGGGGGGGGGGGGGGGGGGGGGGGGGGGGGGGGGGGGGGGGGGGGGGGGGGGGGGGGGGGGGGGGGGGGGGGGGGGGGGGGGGGGGGGGGGGGGGGGGGGGGGGGGGGGGGGGGGGGGGGGGGGGGGGGGGGGGGGGGGGGGGGGGGGGGGGGGGGGGGGGGGGGGGGGGGGGGGGGGGGGGGGGGGGGGGGGGGGGGGGGGGGGGGGGGGGGGGGGGGGGGGGGGGGGGGGGGGGGGGGGGGGGGGGGGGGGGGGGGGGGGGGGGGGGGGGGGGGGGGGGGGGGGGGGGGGGGGGGGGGGGGGGGGGGGGGGGGGGGGGGGGGGGGGGGGGGGGGGGGGGGGGGGGGGGGGGGGGGGGGGGGGGGGGGGGGGGGGGGGGGGGGGGGGGGGGGGGGGGGGGGGGGGGGGGGTGGGGGGGGGGGGGGGGGGGGGGGGGGGGGGGGGGGGGGGGGGGGGGGGGGGGGGGGGGGGGGGGGGGGGGGGGGGGGGGGGGGGGGGGGGGGGGGGGGGGGGGGGGGGGGGGGGGGGGGGGGGGGGGGGGGGGGGGGGGGGGGGGGGGGGGGGGGGGGGGGGGGGGGGGGGGGGGGGGGGGGGGGGGGGGGGGGGGGGGGGGGGGGGGGGGGGGGGGGGGGGGGGGGGGGGGGGGGGGGGGGGGGGGGGGGGGGTGGGGGGGGGGGGGGGGGGGGGGGGGGGGGGGGGGGGGGGGGGGGGGGGGGGGGGGGGGGGGGGGGGGGGGGGGGGGGGGGGGGGGGGGGGGGGGGGGGGGGGGGGGGGGGGGGGGGGGGGGGGGGGGGGGGGGGGGGGGGGGGGGGGGGGGGGGGGGGGGGGGGGGGGGGGGGGGGGGGGGGTGGGGGGGGGGGGGGGGGGGGGGGGGGGGGGGGGGGGGGGGGGGGGGGGGGGGGGGGGGGGTGGGGGGGGGGGGGGGGGGGGGGGGGGGGGGGGGGGGGGGGGGGGGGGGGGGGGGGGGGGGGGGGGGGGGGGGGGGGGGGGGGGGGGGGGGGGGGGGGGGGGGGGGGGGGGGGGGGTGGGGGGGGGGGGGGGGGGGGGGGGGGGGGGGGGGGGGGGGGGGGGGGGGGGGGGGGGGGGGGGGGGGGGGGGGGGGGGGGGGGGGGGGGGGGGGGGGGGGGGGGGGGGGGGGGGGGGGGGGGGGGGGGGGGGGGGGGGGGGGGGGGGGGGGGGGGGGGGGGGGGGGGGGGGGGGGGGGGGGGGGGGGGGGGGGGGGGGGGGGGGGGTGGGGGGGGGGGGGGGGGGGGGGGGGGGGGGGGGGGGGGGGGGGGGGGGGGGGGGGGGGGGGGGGGGGGGGGGGGGGGGGGGGGGGGGGGGGGGGGGGGGGGGGGGGGGGGGGGGGGGGGGGGGGGGGGGGGGGGGGGGGGGGGGGGGGGGGGGGGGGGGGGGGGGGGGGGGGGGGGGGGGGGGGGGGGGGGGGGGGGGGGGGGGGGGGGGGGGGGGGGGGGGGGGGGGGGGTGGGGGGGGGGGGGGGGGGGGGGGGGGGGGGGGGGGGGGGGGGGGGGGGGGGGGGGGGGGGGGGGGGGGGGGGGGGGGGGGGGGGGGGGGGGGGGGGGGGGGGGGGGGGGGGGGGGGGGGGGGGGGGGGGGGGGGGGGGGGGGGGGGGGGGGGGGGGGGGGGGGGGGGGGGGGGGGGGGGGGGGGGGGGGGGGGGGGGGGGGGGGGGGGGGGGGGGGGGGGGGGGGGGGGGGGGGGGGGGGGGGGGGTGGGGGGGGGGGGGGGGGGGGGGGGGGGGGGGGGGGGGGGGGGGGGGGGGGGGGGGGGGGGGGGGGGGGGGGGGGGGGGGGGGGGGGGGGTGGGGGGGGGGGGGGGGGGGGGGGGGGGGGGGGGGGGGGGGGGGGGGGGGGGGGGGGGGGGGGGGGGGGGGGGGGGGGGGGGGGGGGGGGGGGGGGGGGGGGGGGGGGGGGGGGGGGGGGGGGGGGGGGGGGGGGGGGGGGGGGGGGGGGGGGGGGGGGGGGGGGGGGGGGGGGGGGGGGGGGGGGGGGGGGGGGGGGGGGGGGGGGGGGGGGGGGGGGGGGGGGGGGGGGGGGGGGGGGGGGGGGGGGGGGGGGGGGGGGGGGGGGGGGGGGGGGGGGGGGGGGGGGGGGGGGGGGGGGGGGGGGGGGGGGGGGGGGGGGGGGGGGGGGGGGGGGGGGGGGGGGGGGGGGGGGGGGGGGGGTGGGGGGGGGGGGGGGGGGGGGGGTGGGGGGGGGGGGGGGGGGGGGGGGGGGGGGGGGGGGGGGGGGGGGGGGGGGGGGGGGGGGGGGGGGGGGGGGGGGGGGGGGGGGGGGGGGGGGGGGGGGGGGGGGGGGGGGGGGGGGGGGGGGGGGGGGGGGGGGGGGGGGGGGGGGGGGGGGGGGGGGGGGGGGTGGGGGGGGGGGGGGGGGGGGGGGGGGGGGGGGGGGGTGGGGGGGGGGGGGGGGGGGGGGGGGGGGGGGGGGGGGGGGGGGGGGGGGGGGGGGGGGGGGGGGGGGGGGGGGGGGGGGGGGGGGGGGGGGGGGGGGGGGGGGGGGGGGGGGGGGGGGGGGGGGGGGGGGGGGGGGGGGGGGGGGGGGGGGGGGGGGGGGGGGGGGGGGGGGGGGGGGGGGGGGGGGGGGGGGGGGGGGGGGGGGGGGGGGGGGGGGGGGGGGGGGGGGGGGGGGGGGGGGGGTGGGGGGGGGGGGGGGGGGGGGGGGGGGGGGGGGGGGGGGGGGGGGGGGGGGGGGGGGGGGGGGGGGGGGGGGGGGGGGGGGGGGGGGGTGGGGGGGGGGGGGGGGGGGGGGGGGGGGGGGGGGGGGGGGGGGGGGGGGGGGGGGGGGGGGGGGGGTGGGGGGGGGGGGGGGGGGGGGGGGGGGGGGGGGGGGGGGGGGGGGGGGGGGGGGGGGGGGGGGGGGGGGGGGGGGGGGGGGGGGGGGGGGGGGGGGGGGGGGGGGGGGGGGGGGGGGGGGGGGGGGGGGGGGGGGGGGGGGGGGGGGGGGGGGGGGGGGGGGGGGGGGGGGGGGGGGGGGGGGGGGGGGGGGGGGGGGGGGGGGGGGGGGGGGGGGGGGGGGGGGGGGGGGGGGGGGGGGGGGGGGGGGGGGGGGGGGGGGGGGGGGGGGGGGGGGGGGGGGGGGGGGGGGGGGGGGGGGGGGGGGGGGGGGGGGGGGGGGGGGGGGGGGGGGGGGGGGGGGGGGGGGGGGGGGGGGGGGGGGGGGGGGGGGGGGGGGGGGGGGGGGGGGGGGGGGGGGGGGGGGGGGGGGGGGGGGGGGGGGGGGGGGGGGGGGGGGGGGGGGGGGGGGGGGGGGGGGGGGGGGGGGGGGGGGGGGGGGGGGGGGGGGGGGGGGGGGGGGGGGGGGGGGGGGGGGGGGGGGGGGGGGGGGGGGGGGGGGGGGGGGGGGGGGGGGGGGGGGGGGGGGGGGGGGGGGGGGGGGGGGGGGGGGGGGGGGGGGGGGGGGGGGGGGGGGGGGGGGGGGGGGGGGGGGGGGGGGGGGGGGGGGGGGGGGGGGGGGGGGGGGGGGGGGGGGGGGGGGGGGGGGGGGGGGGGGGGGGGGGGGGGGGGGGGGGGGGGGGGGGGGGGGGGGGGGGGGGGGGGGGGGGGGGGGGGGGGGGGGGGGGGGGGGGGGGGGGGGGGGGGGGGGGGGGGGGGGTGGGGGGGGGGGGGGGGGGGGGGGGGGGGGGGGGGGGGGGGGGGGGGGGGGGGGGGGGGGGGGGGGGGGGGGGGGGGGGGGGGGGGGGGGGGGGGGGGGGGGGGGGGGGGGGGGGGGGGGGGGTGGGGGGGGGGGGGGGGGGGGGGGGGGGGGGGGGGGGGGGGGGGGGGGGGGGGGGGGGGGGGGGGGGGGGGGGGGGGGGGGGGGGGGGGGGGGGGGGGGGGGGGGGGGGGGGGGGGGGGGGGGGGGGGGGGGGGGGGGGGGGGGGGGGGGGGGGGGGGGGGGGGGGGGGGGGGGGGGGGGGGGGGGGGGGGGGGGGGGGGGGGGGGGGGGGGGGGGGGGGGGGGGGGGGGGGGGGGGGGGGGGGGGGGGGGGGGGGGGGGGGGGGGGGGGGGGGGGGGGGGGGGGGGGGGGGGGGGGGGGGGGGGGGGGGGGGGGGGGGGGGGGGGGGGGGGGGGGGGGGGGGGGGGGGGGGGGGGGGGGGGGGGGGGGGGGGGGGGGGGGGGGGGGGGGGGGGGGGGGGGGGGGGGGGGGGGGGGGGGGGGGGGGGGGGGGGGGGGGGGGGGGGGGGGGGGGGGGGGGGGGGGGGGGGGGGGGGGGGGGGGGGGGGGGGGGGGGGGGGGGGGGGGGGGGGGGGGGGGGGGGGGGGGGGGGGGGGGGGGGGGGGGGGGGGGGGGGGGGGGGGGGGGGGGGGGGGGGGGGGGGGGGGGGGGGGGGGGGGGGGGGGGGGGGGGGGGGGGGGGGGGGGGGGGGGGGGGGGGGGGGGGGGGGGGGGGGGGGGGGGGGGGGGGGGGGGGGGGGGGGGGGGGGGGGGGGGGGGGGGGGGGGGGGGGGGGGGGGGGGGGGGGGGGGGGGGGGGGGGGGGGGGGGGGGGGGGGGGGGGGGGGGGGGGGGGGGGGGGGGGGGGGGGGGGGGGGGGGGGGGGGGGGGGGGGGGGGGGGGGGGGGGGGGGGGGGGGGGGGGGGGGGGGGGGGGGGGGGGGGGGGGGGGGGGGGGGGGGGGGGGGGGGGGGGGGGGGGGGGGGGGGGTGGGGGGGGGGGGGGGGGGGGGGGGGGGGGGGGGGGGGGGGGGGGGGGGGGGGGGGGGGGGGGGGGGGGGGGGGGGGGGGGGGGGGGGGGGGGGGGGGGGGGGGGGGGGGGGGGGGGGGGGGGGGGGGGGGGGGGGGGGGGGGGGGGGGGGGGGGGGGGGGGGGGGGGGGGGGGGGGGGGGGGGGGGGGGGGGGGGGGGGGGGGGGGGGGGGGGGGGGGGGGGGGGGGGGGGGGGGGGGGGGGGGGGGGGGGGGGGGGGGGGGGGGGGGGGGGGGGGGGGGGGGGGGGGGGGGGGGGGGGGGGGGGGGGGGGGGGGGGGGGGGGGGGGGGGGGGGGGGGGGGGGGGGGGGGGGGGGGGGGGGGGGGGGGGGGGGGGGGGGGGGGGGGGGGGGGGGGGGGGGGGGGGGGGGGGGGGGGGGGGGGGGGGGGGGGGGGGGGGGGGGGGGGGGGGGGGGGGGGGGGGGGGGGGGGGGGGGGGGGGGGGGGGGGGGGGGGGGGGGGGGGGGGGGGGGGGGGGGGGGGGGGGGGGGGGGGGGGGGGGGGGGGGGGGGGGGGGGGGGGGGGGGGGGGGGGGGGGGGGGGGGGGGGGGGGGGGGGGGGGGGGGGGGGGGGGGGGGGGGGGGGGGGGGGGGGGGGGGGGGGGGGGGGGGGGGGGGGGGGGGGGGGGGGGGGGGGGGGGGGGGGGGGGGGGGGGGGGGGGGGGGGGGGGGGGGGGGGGGGGGGGGGGGGGGGGGGGGGGGGGGGGGGGGGGGGGGGGGGGGGGGGGGGGGGGGGGGGGGGGGGGGGGGGGGGGGGGGGGGGGGGGGGGGTGGGGGGGGGGGGGGGGGGGGGGGGGGGGGGGGGGGGGGGGGGGGGGGGGGGGGGGGGGGGGGGGGGGGGGGGGGGGGGGGGGGGGGGGGGGGGGGGGGGGGGGGGGGGGGGGGGGGGGGGGGGGGGGGGGGGGGGGGGGGGGGGGGGGGGGGGGGGGGGGGGGGGGGGGGGGGGGGGGGGGGGGGGGGGGGGGGGGGGGGGGGGGGGGGGGGGGGGGGGGGGGGGGGGGGGGGGGGGGGGGGGGGGGGGGGGGGGGGGGGGGGGGGGGGGGGGGGGGGGGGGGGGGGGGGGGGGGGGGGGGGGGGGGGGGGGGGGGGGGGGGGGGGGGGGGGGGGGGGGGGGGGGGGGGGGGGGGGGGGGGGGGGGGGGGGGGGGGGGGGGGGGGGGGGGGGGGGGGGGGGGGGGGGGGGGGGGGGGGGGGGGGGGGGGGGGGGGGGGGGGGGGGGGGGGGGGGGGGGGGGGGGGGGGGGGGGGGGGGGGGGGGGGGGGGGGGGGGGGGGGGGGGGGGGGGGGGGGGGGGGGGGGGGGGGGGGGGGGGGGGGGGGGGGGGGGGGGGGGGGGGGGGGGGGGGGGGGGGGGGGGGGGGGGGGGGGGGGG
This sequence comes from Pseudonocardia sp. ICBG162, assembly GCF_020496225.1. Classification (NCBI taxonomy): domain Bacteria; kingdom Bacillati; phylum Actinomycetota; class Actinomycetes; order Pseudonocardiales; family Pseudonocardiaceae; genus Pseudonocardia; species Pseudonocardia sp. ICBG162. Next base: position 28,665 of record NZ_JAHLJD010000010.1, on the reverse strand, counting down.
GGGGGGGGGGGGGGGGGGGGGGGGGGGGGGGGGGGGGGGGGGGGGGGGGGGGGGGGGGGGGGGGGGGGGGGGGGGGGGGGGGGGGGGGGGGGGGGGGGGGGGGGGGGGGGGGGGGGGGGGGGGGGGGGGGGGGGGGGGGGGGGGGGGGGGGGGGGGGGGGGGGGGGGGGGGGGGGGGGGGGGGGGGGGGGGGGGGGGGGGGGGGGGGGGGGGGGGGGGGGGGGGGGGGGGGGGGGGGGGGGGGGGGGGGGGGGGGGGGGGGGGGGGGGGGGGGGGGGGGGGGGGGGGGGGGGGGGGGGGGGGGGGGGGGGGGGGGGGGGGGGGGGGGGGGGGGGGGGGGGGGGGGGGGGGGGGGGGGGGGGGGGGGGGGGGGGGGGGGGGGGGGGGGGGGGGGGGGGGGGGGGGGGGGGGGGGGGGGGGGGGGGGGGGGGGGGGGGGGGGGGGGGGGGGGGGGGGGGGGGGGGGGGGGGGGGGGGGGGGGGGGGGGGGGGGGGGGGGGGGGGGGGGGGGGGGGGGGGGGGGGGGGGGGGGGGGGGGGGGGGGGGGGGGGGGGGGGGGGGGGGGGGGGGGGGGGGGGGGGGGGGGGGGGGGGGGGGGGGGGGGGGGGGGGGGGGGGGGGGGGGGGGGGGGGGGGGGGGGGGGGGGGGGGGGGGGGGGTGGGGGGGGGGGGGGGGGGGGGGGGGGGGGGGGGGGGGGGGGGGGGGGGGGGGGGGGGGGGGGGGGGGGGGGGGGGGGGGGGGGGGGGGGGGGGGGGGGGGGGGGGGGGGGGGGGGGGGGGGGGGGGGGGGGGGGGGGGGGGGGGGGGGGGGGGGGGGGGGGGGGGGGGGGGGGGGGGGGGGGGGGGGGGGGGGGGGGGGGGGGGGGGGGGGGGGGGGGGGGGGGGGGGGGGGGGGGGGGGGGGGGGGGGGGGGGGGGGGGGGGGGGGGGGGGGGGGGGGGGGGGGGGGGGGGGGGGGGGGGGGGGGGGGGGGGGGGGGGGGGGGGGGGGGGGGGGGGGGGGGGGGGGGGGGGGGGGGGGGGGGGGGGGGGGGGGGGGGGGGGGGGGGGGGGGGGGGGGGGGGGGGGGGGGGGGGGGGGGGGGGGGGGGGGGGGGGGGGGGGGGGGGGGGGGGGGGGGGGGGGGGGGGGGGGGGGGGGGGGGGGGGGGGGGGGGGGGGGGGGGGGGGGGGGGGGGGGGGGGGGGGGGGGGGGGGGGGGGGGGGGGGGGGGGGGGGGGGGGGGGGGGGGGGGGGGGGGGGGGGGGGGGGGGGGGGGGGGGGGGGGGGGGGGGGGGGGGGGGGGGGGGGGGGGGGGGGGGGGGGGGGGGGGGGGGGGGGGGGGGGGGGGGGGGGGGGGGGGGGGGGGGGGGGGGGGGGGGGGGGGGGGGGGGGGGGGGGGGGGGGGGGGGGGGGGGGGGGGGGGGGGGGGGGGGGGGGGGGGGGGGGGGGGGGGGGGGGGGGGGGGGGGGGGGGGGGGGGGGGGGGGGGGGGGGGGGGGGGGGGGGGGGGGGGGGGGGGGGGGGGGGGGGGGGGGGGGGGGGGGGGGGGGGGGGGGGGGGGGGGGGGGGGGGGGGGGGGGGGGGGGGGGGGGGGGGGGGGGGGGGGGGGGGGGGGGGGGGGGGGGGGGGGGGGGGGGGGGGGGGGGGGGGGGGGGGGGGGGGGGGGGGGGGGGGGGGGGGGGGGGGGGGGGGGGGGGGGGGGGGGGGGGGGGGGGGGGGGGGGGGGGGGGGGGGGGGGGGGGGGGGGGGGGGGGGGGGGGGGGGGGGGGGGGGGGGGGGGGGGGGGGGGGGGGGGGGGGGGGGGGGGGGGGGGGGGGGGGGGGGGGGGGGGGGGGGGGGGGGGGGGGGGGGGGGGGGGGGGGGGGGGGGGGGGGGGGGGGGGGGGGGGGGGGGGGGGGGGGGGGGGGGGGGGGGGGGGGGGGGGGGGGGGGGGGGGGGGGGGGGGGGGGGGGGGGGGGGGGGGGGGGGGGGGGGGGGGGGGGGGGGGGGGGGGGGGGGGGGGGGGGGGGGGGGGGGGGGGGGGGGGGGGGGGGGGGGGGGGGGGGGGGGGGGGGGGGGGGGGGGGGGGGGGGGGGGGGGGGGGGGGGGGGGGGGGGGGGGGGGGGGGGGGGGGGGGGGGGGGGGGGGGGGGGGGGGGGGGGGGGGGGGGGGGGGGGGGGGGGGGGGGGGGGGGGGGGGGGGGGGGGGGGGGGGGGGGGGGGGGGGGGGGGGGGGGGGGGGGGGGGGGGGGGGGGGGGGGGGGGGGGGGGGGGGGGGGGGGGGGGGGGGGGGGGGGGGGGGGGGGGGGGGGGGGGGGGGGGGGGGGGGGGGGGGGGGGGGGGGGGGGGGGGGGGGGGGGGGGGGGGGGGGGGGGGGGGGGGGGGGGGGGGGGGGGGGGGGGGGGGGGGGGGGGGGGGGGGGGGGGGGGGGGGGGGGGGGGGGGGGGGGGGGGGGGGGGGGGGGGGGGGGGGGGGGGGGGGGGGGGGGGGGGGGGGGGGGGGGGGGGGGGGGGGGGGGGGGGGGGGTGGGGGGGGGGGGGGGGGGGGGGGGGGGGGGGGGGGGGGGGGGGGGGGGGGGGGGGGGGGGGGGGGGGGGGGGGGGGGGGGGGGGGGGGGGGGGGGGGGGGGGGGGGGGGGGGGGGGGGGGGGGGGGGGGGGGGGGGGGGGGGGGGGGGGGGGGGGGGGGGGGGGGGGGGGGGGGGGGGGGGGGGGGGGGGGGGGGGGGGGGGGGGGGGGGGGGGGGGGGGGGGGGGGGGGGGGGGGGGGGGGGGGGGGGGGGGGGGGGGGGGGGGGGGGGGGGGGGGGGGGGGGGGGGGGGGGGGGGGGGGGGGGGGGGGGGGGGGGGGGGGGGGGGGGGGGGGGGGGGGGGGGGGGGGGGGGGGGGGGGGGGGGGGGGGGGGGGGGGGGGGGGGGGGGGGGGGGGGGGGGGGGGGGGGGGGGGGGGGGGGGGGGGGGGGGGGGGGGGGGGGGGGGGGGGGGGGGGGGGGGGGGGGGGGGGGGGGGGGGGGGGGGGGGGGGGGGGGGGGGGGGGGGGGGGGGGGGGGGGGGGGGGGGGGGGGGGGGGGGGGGGGGGGGGGGGGGGGGGGGGGGGGGGGGGGGGGGGGGGGGGGGGGGGGGGGGGGGGGGGGGGGGGGGGGGGGGGGGGGGGGGGGGGGGGGGGGGGGGGGGGGGGGGGGGGGGGGGGGGGGGGGGGGGGGGGGGGGGGGGGGGGGGGGGGGGGGGGGGGGGGGGGGGGGGGGGGGGGGGGGGGGGGGGGGGGGGGGGGGGGGGGGGGGGGGGGGGGGGGGGGGGGGGGGGGGGGGGGGGGGGGGGGGGGGGGGGGGGGGGGGGGGGGGGGGGGGGGGGGGGGGGGGGGGGGGGGGGGGGGGGGGGGGGGGGGGGGGGGGGGGGGGGGGGGGGGGGGGGGGGGGGGGGGGGGGGGGGGGGGGGGGGGGGGGGGGGGGGGGGGGGGGGGGGGGGGGGGGGGGGGGGGGGGGGGGGGGGGGGGGGGGGGGGGGGGGGGGGGGGGGGGGGGGGGGGGGGGGGGGGGGGGGGGGGGGGGGGGGGGGGGGGGGGGGGGGGGGGGGGGGGGGGGGGGGGGGGGGGGGGGGGGGGGGGGGGGGGGGGGGGGGGGGGGGGGGGGGGGGGGGGGGGGGGGGGGGGGGGGGGGGGGGGGGGGGGGGGGGGGGGGGGGGGGGGGGGGGGGGGGGGGGGGGGGGGGGGGGGGGGGGGGGGGGGGGGGGGGGGGGGGGGGGGGGGGGGGGGGGGGGGGGGGGGGGGGGGGGGGGGGGGGGGGGGGGGGGGGGGGGGGGGGGGGGGGGGGGGGGGGGGGGGGGGGGGGGGGGGGGGGGGGGGGGGGGGGGGGGGGGGGGGGGGGGGGGGGGGGGGGGGGGGGGGGGGGGGGGGGGGGGGGGGGGGGGGGGGGGGGGGGGGGGGGGGGGGGGGGGGGGGGGGGGGGGGGGGGGGGGGGGGGGGGGGGGGGGGGGGGGGGGGGGGGGGGGGGGGGGGGGGGGGGGGGGGGGGGGGGGGGGGGGGGGGGGGGGGGGGGGGGGGGGGGGGGGGGGGGGGGGGGGGGGGGGGGGGGGGGGGGGGGGGGGGGGGGGGGGGGGGGGGGGGGGGGGGGGGGGGGGGGGGGGGGGGGGGGGGGGGGGGGGGGGGGGGGGGGGGGGGGGGGGGGGGGGGGGGGGGGGGGGGGGGGGGGGGGGGGGGGGGGGGGGGGGGGGGGGGGGGGGGGGGGGGGGGGGGGGGGGGGGGGGGGGGGGGGGGGGGGGGGGGGGGGGGGGGGGGGGGGGGGGGGGGGGGGGGGGGGGGGGGGGGGGGGGGGGGGGGGGGGGGGGGGGGGGGGGGGGGGGGGGGGGGGGGGGGGGGGGGGGGGGGGGGGGGGGGGGGGGGGGGGGGGGGGGGGGGGGGGGGGGGGGGGGGGGGGGGGGGGGGGGGGGGGGGGGGGGGGGGGGGGGGGGGGGGGGGGGGGGGGGGGGGGGGGGGGGGGGGGGGGGGGGGGGGGGGGGGGGGGGGGGGGGGGGGGGGGGGGGGGGGGGGGGGGGGGGGGGGGGGGGGGGGGGGGGGGGGGGGGGGGGGGGGGGGGGGGGGGGGGGGGGGGGGGGGGGGGGGGGGGGGGGGGGGGGGGGGGGGGGGGGGGGGGGGGGGGGGGGGGGGGGGGGGGGGGGGGGGGGGGGGGGGGGGGGGGGGGGGGGGGGGGGGGGGGGGGGGGGGGGGGGGGGGGGGGGGGGGGGGGGGGGGGGGGGGGGGGGGGGGGGGGGGGGGGGGGGGGGGGGGGGGGGGGGGGGGGGGGGGGGGGGGGGGGGGGGGGGGGGGGGGGGGGGGGGGGGGGGGGGGGGGGGGGGGGGGGGGGGGGGGGGGGGGGGGGGGGGGGGGGGGGGGGGGGGGGGGGGGGGGGGGGGGGGGGGGGGGGGGGGGGGGGGGGGGGGGGGGGGGGGGGGGGGGGGGGGGGGGGGGGGGGGGGGGGGGGGGGGGGGGGGGGGGGGGGGGGGGGGGGGGGGGGGGGGGGGGGGGGGGGGGGGGGGGGGGGGGGGGGGGGGGGGGGGGGGGGGGGGGGGGGGGGGGGGGGGGGGGGGGGGGGGGGGGGGGGGGGGGGGGGGGGGGGGGGGGGGGGGGGGGGGGGGGGGGGGGGGGGGGGGGGGGGGGGGGGGGGGGGGGGGGGGGGGGGGGGGGGGGGGGGGGGGGGGGGGGGGGGGGGGGGGGGGGGGGGGGGGGGGGGGGGGGGGGGGGGGGGGGGGGGGGGGGGGGGGGGGGGGGGGGGGGGGGGGGGGGGGGGGGGGGGGGGGGGGGGGGGGGGGGGGGGGGGGGGGGGGGGGGGGGGGGGGGGGGGGGGGGGGGGGGGGGGGGGGGGGGGGGGGGGGGGGGGGGGGGGGGGGGGGGGGGGGGGGGGGGGGGGGGGGGGGGGGGGGGGGGGGGGGGGGGGGGGGGGGGGGGGGGGGGGGGGGGGGGGGGGGGGGGGGGGGGGGGGGGGGGGGGGGGGGGGGGGGGGGGGGGGGGGGGGGGGGGGGGGGGGGGGGGGGGGGGGGGGGGGGGGGGGGGGGGGGGGGGGGGGGGGGGGGGGGGGGGGGGGGGGGGGGGGGGGGGGGGGGGGGGGGGGGGGGGGGGGGGGGGGGGGGGGGGGGGGGGGGGGGGGGGGGGGGGGGGGGGGGGGGGGGGGGGGGGGGGGGGGGGGGGGGGGGGGGGGGGGGGGGGGGGGGGGGGGGGGGGGGGGGGGGGGGGGGGGGGGGGGGGGGGGGGGGGGGGGGGGGGGGGGGGGGGGGGGGGGGGGGGGGGGGGGGGGGGGGGGGGGGGGGGGGGGGGGGGGGGGGGGGGGGGGGGGGGGGGGGGGGGGGGGGGGGGGGGGGGGGGGGGGGGGGGGGGGGGGGGGGGGGGGGGGGGGGGGGGGGGGGGGGGGGGGGGGGGGGGGGGGGGGGGGGGGGGGGGGGGGGGGGGGGGGGGGGGGGGGGGGGGGGGGGGGGGGGGGGGGGGGGGGGGGGGGGGGGGGGGGGGGGGGGGGGGGGGGGGGGGGGGGGGGGGGGGGGGGGGGGGGGGGGGGGGGGGGGGGGGGGGGGGGGGGGGGGGGGGGGGGGGGGGGGGGGGGGGGGGGGGGGGGGGGGGGGGGGGGGGGGGGGGGGGGGGGGGGGGGGGGGGGGGGGGGGGGGGGGGGGGGGGGGGGGGGGGGGGGGGGGGGGGGGGGGGGGGGGGGGGGGGGGGGGGGGGGGGGGGGGGGGGGGGGGGGGGGGGGGGGGGGGGGGGGGGGGGGGGGGGGGGGGGGGGGGGGGGGGGGGGGGGGGGGGGGGGGGGGGGGGGGGGGGGGGGGGGGGGGGGGGGGGGGGGGGGGGGGGGGGGGGGGGGGGGGGGGGGGGGGGGGGGGGGGGGGGGGGGGGGGGGGGGGGGGGGGGGGGGGGGGGGGGGGGGGGGGGGGGGGGGGGGGGGGGGGGGGGGGGGGGGGGGGGGGGGGGGGGGGGGGGGGGGGGGGGGGGGGGGGGGGGGGGGGGGGGGGGGGGGGGGGGGGGGGGGGGGGGGGGGGGGGGGGGGGGGGGGGGGGGGGGGGGGGGGGGGGGGGGGGGGGGGGGGGGGGGGGGGGGGGGGGGGGGGGGGGGGGGGGGGGGGGGGGGGGGGGGGGGGGGGGGGGGGGGGGGGGGGGGGGGGGGGGGGGGGGGGGGGGGGGGGGGGGGGGGGGGGGGGGGGGGGGGGGGGGGGGGGGGGGGGGGGGGGGGGGGGGGGGGGGGGGGGGGGGGGGGGGGGGGGGGGGGGGGGGGGGGGGGGGGGGGGGGGGGGGGGGGGGGGGGGGGGGGGGGGGGGGGGGGGGGGGGGGGGGGGGGGGGGGGGGGGGGGGGGGGGGGGGGGGGGGGGGGGGGGGGGGGGGGGGGGGGGGGGGGGGGGGGGGGGGGGGGGGGGGGGGGGGGGGGGGGGGGGGGGGGGGGGGGGGGGGGGGGGGGGGGGGGGGGGGGGGGGGGGGGGGGGGGGGGGGGGGGGGGGGGGGGGGGGGGGGGGGGGGGGGGGGGGGGGGGGGGGGGGGGGGGGGGGGGGGGGGGGGGGGGGGGGGGGGGGGGGGGGGGGGGGGGGGGGGGGGGGGGGGGGGGGGGGGGGGGGGGGGGGGGGGGGGGGGGGGGGGGGGGGGGGGGGGGGGGGGGGGGGGGGGGGGGGGGGGGGGGGGGGGGGGGGGGGGGGGGGGGGGGGGGGGGGGGGGGGGGGGGGGGGGGGGGGGGGGGGGGGGGGGGGGGGGGGGGGGGGGGGGGGGGGGGGGGGGGGGGGGGGGGGGGGGGGGGGGGGGGGGGGGGGGGGGGGGGGGGGGGGGGGGGGGGGGGGGGGGGGGGGGGGGGGGGGGGGGGGGGGGGGGGGGGGGGGGGGGGGGGGGGGGGGGGGGGGGGGGGGGGGGGGGGGGGGGGGGGGGGGGGGGGGGGGGGGGGGGGGGGGGGGGGGGGGGGGGGGGGGGGGGGGGGGGGGGGGGGGGGGGGGGGGGGGGGGGGGGGGGGGGGGGGGGGGGGGGGGGGGGGGGGGGGGGGGGGGGGGGGGGGGGGGGGGGGGGGGGGGGGGGGGGGGGGGGGGGGGGGGGGGGGGGGGGGGGGGGGGGGGGGGGGGGGGGGGGGGGGGGGGGGGGGGGGGGGGGGGGGGGGGGGGGGGGGGGGGGGGGGGGGGGGGGGGGGGGGGGGGGGGGGGGGGGGGGGGGGGGGGGGGGGGGGGGGGGGGGGGGGGGGGGGGGGGGGGGGGGGGGGGGGGGGGGGGGGGGGGGGGGGGGGGGGGGGGGGGGGGGGGGGGGGGGGGGGGGGGGGGGGGGGGGGGGGGGGGGGGGGGGGGGGGGGGGGGGGGGGGGGGGGGGGGGGGGGGGGGGGGGGGGGGGGGGGGGGGGGGGGGGGGGGGGGGGGGGGGGGGGGGGGGGGGGGGGGGGGGGGGGGGGGGGGGGGGGGGGGGGGGGGGGGGGGGGGGGGGGGGGGGGGGGGGGGGGGGGGGGGGGGGGGGGGGGGGGGGGGGGGGGGGGGGGGGGGGGGGGGGGGGGGGGGGGGGGGGGGGGGGGGGGGGGGGGGGGGGGGGGGGGGGGGGGGGGGGGGGGGGGGGGGGGGGGGGGGGGGGGGGGGGGGGGGGGGGGGGGGGGGGGGGGGGGGGGGGGGGGGGGGGGGGGGGGGGGGGGGGGGGGGGGGGGGGGGGGGGGGGGGGGGGGGGGGGGGGGGGGGGGGGGGGGGGGGGGGGGGGGGGGGGGGGGGGGGGGGGGGGGGGGGGGGGGGGGGGGGGGGGGGGGGGGGGGGGGGGGGGGGGGGGGGGGGGGGGGGGGGGGGGGGGGGGGGGGGGGGGGGGGGGGGGGGGGGGGGGGGGGGGGGGGGGGGGGGGGGGGGGGGGGGGGGGGGGGGGGGGGGGGGGGGGGGGGGGGGGGGGGGGGGGGGGGGGGGGGGGGGGGGGGGGGGGGGGGGGGGGGGGGGGGGGGGGGGGGGGGGGGGGGGGGGGGGGGGGGGGGGGGGGGGGGGGGGGGGGGGGGGGGGGGGGGGGGGGGGGGGGGGGGGGGGGGGGGGGGGGGGGGGGGGGGGGGGGGGGGGGGGGGGGGGGGGGGGGGGGGGGGGGGGGGGGGGGGGGGGGGGGGGGGGGGGGGGGGGGGGGGGGGGGGGGGGGGGGGGGGGGGGGGGGGGGGGGGGGGGGGGGGGGGGGGGGGGGGGGGGGGGGGGGGGGGGGGGGGGGGGGGGGGGGGGGGGGGGGGGGGGGGGGGGGGGGGGGGGGGGGGGGGGGGGGGGGGGGGGGGGGGGGGGGGGGGGGGGGGGGGGGGGGGGGGGGGGGGGGGGGGGGGGGGGGGGGGGGGGGGGGGGGGGGGGGGGGGGGGGGGGGGGGGGGGGGGGGGGGGGGGGGGGGGGGGGGGGGGGGGGGGGGGGGGGGGGGGGGGGGGGGGGGGGGGGGGGGGGGGGGGGGGGGGGGGGGGGGGGGGGGGGGGGGGGGGGGGGGGGGGGGGGGGGGGGGGGGGGGGGGGGGGGGGGGGGGGGGGGGGGGGGGGGGGGGGGGGGGGGGGGGGGGGGGGGGGGGGGGGGGGGGGGGGGGGGGGGGGGGGGGGGGGGGGGGGGGGGGGGGGGGGGGGGGGGGGGGGGGGGGGGGGGGGGGGGGGGGGGGGGGGGGGGGGGGGGGGGGGGGGGGGGGGGGGGGGGGGGGGGGGGGGGGGGGGGGGGGGGGGGGGGGGGGGGGGGGGGGGGGGGGGGGGGGGGGGGGGGGGGGGGGGGGGGGGGGGGGGGGGGGGGGGGGGGGGGGGGGGGGGGGGGGGGGGGGGGGGGGGGGGGGGGGGGGGGGGGGGGGGGGGGGGGGGGGGGGGGGGGGGGGGGGGGGGGGGGGGGGGGGGGGGGGGGGGGGGGGGGGGGGGGGGGGGGGGGGGGGGGGGGGGGGGGGGGGGGGGGGGGGGGGGGGGGGGGGGGGGGGGGGGGGGGGGGGGGGGGGGGGGGGGGGGGGGGGGGGTGGGGGGGGGGGGGGGGGGGGGGGGGGGGGGGGGGGGGGGGGGGGGGGGGGGGGGGGGGGGGGGGGGGGGGGGGGGGGGGGGGGGGGGGGGGGGGGGGGGGGGGGGGGGGGGGGGGGGGGGGGGGGGGGGGGGGGGGGGGGGGGGGGGGGGGGGGGGGGGGGGGGGGGGGGGGGGGGGGGGGGGGGGGGGGGGGGGGGGGGGGGGGGGGGGGGGGGGGGGGGGGGGGGGGGGGGGGGGGGGGGGGGGGGGGGGGGGGGGGGGGGGGGGGGGGGGGGGGGGGGGGGGGGGGGGGGGGGGGGGGGGGGGGGGGGGGGGGGGGGGGGGGGGGGGGGGGGGGGGGGGGGGGGGGGGGGGGGGGGGGGGGGGGGGGGGGGGGGGGGGGGGGGGGGGGGGGGGGGGGGGGGGGGGGGGGGGGGGGGGGGGGGGGGGGGGGGGGGGGGGGGGGGGGGGGGGGGGGGGGGGGGGGGGGGGGGGGGGGGGGGGGGGGGGGGGGGGGGGGGGGGGGGGGGGGGGGGGGGGGGGGGGGGGGGGGGGGGGGGGGGGGGGGGGGGGGGGGGGGGGGGGGGGGGGGGGGGGGGGGGGGGGGGGGGGGGGGGGGGGGGGGGGGGGGGGGGGGGGGGGGGGGGGGGGGGGGGGGGGGGGGGGGGGGGGGGGGGGGGGGGGGGGGGGGGGGGGGGGGGGGGGGGGGGGGGGGGGGGGGGGGGGGGGGGGGGGGGGGGGGGGGGGGGGGGGGGGGGGGGGGGGGGGGGGGGGGGGGGGGGGGGGGGGGGGGGGGGGGGGGGGGGGGGGGGGGGGGGGGGGGGGGGGGGGGGGGGGGGGGGGGGGGGGGGGGGGGGGGGGGGGGGGGGGGGGGGGGGGGGGGGGGGGGGGGGGGGGGGGGGGGGGGGGGGGGGGGGGGGGGGGGGGGGGGGGGGGGGGGGGGGGGGGGGGGGGGGGGGGGGGGGGGGGGGGGGGGGGGGGGGGGGGGGGGGGGGGGGGGGGGGGGGGGGGGGGGGGGGGGGGGGGGGGGGGGGGGGGGGGGGGGGGGGGGGGGGGGGGGGGGGGGGGGGGGGGGGGGGGGGGGGGGGGGGGGGGGGGGGGGGGGGGGGGGGGGGGGGGGGGGGGGGGGGGGGGGGGGGGGGGGGGGGGGGGGGGGGGGGGGGGGGGGGGGGGGGGGGGGGGGGGGGGGGGGGGGGGGGGGGGGGGGGGGGGGGGGGGGGGGGGGGGGGGGGGGGGGGGGGGGGGGGGGGGGGGGGGGGGGGGGGGGGGGGGGGGGGGGGGGGGGGGGGGGGGGGGGGGGGGGGGGGGGGGGGGGGGGGGGGGGGGGGGGGGGGGGGGGGGGGGGGGGGGGGGGGGGGGGGGGGGGGGGGGGGGGGGGGGGGGGGGGGGGGGGGGGGGGGGGGGGGGGGGGGGGGGGGGGGGGGGGGGGGGGGGGGGGGGGGGGGGGGGGGGGGGGGGGGGGGGGGGGGGGGGGGGGGGGGGGGGGGGGGGGGGGGGGGGGGGGGGGGGGGGGGGGGGGGGGGGGGGGGGGGGGGGGGGGGGGGGGGGGGGGGGGGGGGGGGGGGGGGGGGGGGGGGGGGGGGGGGGGGGGGGGGGGGGGGGGGGGGGGGGGGGGGGGGGGGGGGGGGGGGGGGGGGGGGGGGGGGGGGGGGGGGGGGGGGGGGGGGGGGGGGGGGGGGGGGGGGGGGGGGGGGGGGGGGGGGGGGGGGGGGGGGGGGGGGGGGGGGGGGGGGGGGGGGGGGGGGGGGGGGGGGGGGGGGGGGGGGGGGGGGGGGGGGGGGGGGGGGGGGGGGGGGGGGGGGGGGGGGGGGGGGGGGGGGGGGGGGGGGGGGGGGGGGGGGGGGGGGGGGGGGGGGGGGGGGGGGGGGGGGGGGGGGGGGGGGGGGGGGGGGGGGGGGGGGGGGGGGGGGGGGGGGGGGGGGGGGGGGGGGGGGGGGGGGGGGGGGGGGGGGGGGGGGGGGGGGGGGGGGGGGGGGGGGGGGGGGGGGGGGGGGGGGGGGGGGGGGGGGGGGGGGGGGGGGGGGGGGGGGGGGGGGGGGGGGGGGGGGGGGGGGGGGGGGGGGGGGGGGGGGGGGGGGGGGGGGGGGGGGTGGGGGGGGGGGGGGGGGGGGGGGGGGGGGGGGGGGGGGGGGGGGGGGGGGGGGGGGGGGGGGGGGGGGGGGGGGGGGGGGGGGGGGGGGGGGGGGGGGGGGGGGGGGGGGGGGGGGGGGGGGGGGGGGGGGGGGGGGGGGGGGGGGGGGGGGGGGGGGGGGGGGGGGGGGGGGGGGGGGGGGGGGGGGGGGGGGGGGGGGGGGGGGGGGGGGGGGGGGGGGGGGGGGGGGGGGGGGGGGGGGGGGGGGGGGGGGGGGGGGGGGGGGGGGGGGGGGGGGGGGGGGGGGGGGGGGGGGGGGGGGGGGGGGGGGGGGGGGGGGGGGGGGGGGGGGGGGGGGGGGGGGGGGGGGGGGGGGGGGGGGGGGGGGGGGGGGGGGGGGGGGGGGGGGGGGGGGGGGGGGGGGGGGGGGGGGGGGGGGGGGGGGGGGGGGGGGGGGGGGGGGGGGGGGGGGGGGGGGGGGGGGGGGGGGGGGGGGGGGGGGGGGGGGGGGGGGGGGGGGGGGGGGGGGGGGGGGGGGGGGGGGGGGGGGGGGGGGGGGGGGGGGGGGGGGGGGGGGGGGGGGGGGGGGGGGGGGGGGGGGGGGGGGGGGGGGGGTGGGGGGGGGGGGGGGGGGGGGGGGGGGGGGGGGGGGGGGGGGGGGGGGGGGGGGGGGGGGGGGGGGGGGGGGGGGGGGGGGGGGGGGGGGGGGGGGGGGGGGGGGGGGGGGGGGGGGGGGGGGGGGGGGGGGGGGGGGGGGGGGGGGGGGGGGGGGGGGGGGGGGGGGGGGGGGGGGGGGGGGGGGGGGGGGGGGGGGGGGGGGGGGGGGGGGGGGGGGGGGGGGGGGGGGGGGGGGGGGGGGGGGGGGGGGGGGGGGGGGGGGGGGGGGGGGGGGGGGGGGGGGGGGGGGGGGGGGGGGGGGGGGGGGGGGGGGGGGGGGGGGGGGGGGGGGGGGGGGGGGGGGGGGGGGGGGGGGGGGGGGGGGGGGGGGGGGGGGGGGGGGGGGGGGGGGGGGGGGGGGGGGGGGGGGGGGGGGGGGGGGGGGGGGGGGGGGGGGGGGGGGGGGGGGGGGGGGGGGGGGGGGGGGGGGGGGGGGGGGGGGGGGGGGGGGGGGGGGGGGGGGGGGGGGGGGGGGGGGGGGGGGGGGGGGGGGGGGGGGGGGGGGGGGGGGGGGGGGGGGGGGGGGGGGGGGGGGGGGGGGGGGGGGGGGGGGGGGGGGGGGGGGGGGGGGGGGGGGGGGGGGGGGGGGGGGGGGGGGGGGGGGGGGGGGGGGGGGGGGGGGGGGGGGGGGGGGGGGGGGGGGGGGGGGGGGGGGGGGGGGGGGGGGGGGGGGGGGGGGGGGGGGGGGGGGGGGGGGGGGGGGGGGGGGGGGGGGGGGGGGGGGGGGGGGGGGGGGGGGGGGGGGGGGGGGGGGGGGGGGGGGGGGGGGGGGGGGGGGGGGGGGGGGGGGGGGGGGGGGGGGGGGGGGGGGGGGGGGGGGGGGGGGGGGGGGGGGGGGGGGGGGGGGGGGGGGGGGGGGGGGGGGGGGGGGGGGGGGGGGGGGGGGGGGGGGGGGGGGGGGGGGGGGGGGGGGGGGGGGGGGGGGGGGGGGGGGGGGGGGGGGGGGGGGGGGGGGGGGGGGGGGGGGGGGGGGGGGGGGGGGGGGGGGGGGGGGGGGGGGGGGGGGGGGGGGGGGGGGGGGGGGGGGGGGGGGGGGGGGGGGGGGGGGGGGGGGGGGGGGGGGGGGGGGGGGGGGGGGGGGGGGGGGGGGGGGGGGGGGGGGGGGGGGGGGGGGGGGGGGGGGGGGGGGGGGGGGGGGGGGGGGGGGGGGGGGGGGGGGGGGGGGGGGGGGGGGGGGGGGGGGGGGGGGGGGGGGGGGGGGGGGGGGGGGGGGGGGGGGGGGGGGGGGGGGGGGGGGGGGGGGGGGGGGGGGGGGGGGGGGGGGGGGGGGGGGGGGGGGGGGGGGGGGGGGGGGGGGGGGGGGGGGGGGGGGGGGGGGGGGGGGGGGGGGGGGGGGGGGGGGGGGGGGGGGGGGGGGGGGGGGGGGGGGGGGGGGGGGGGGGGGGGGGGGGGGGGGGGGGGGGGGGGGGGGGGGGGGGGGGGGGGGGGGGGGGGGGGGGGGGGGGGGGGGGGGGGGGGGGGGGGGGGGGGGGGGGGGGGGGGGGGGGGGGGGGGGGGGGGGGGGGGGGGGGGGGGGGGGGGGGGGGGGGGGGGGGGGGGGGGGGGGGGGGGGGGGGGGGGGGGGGGGGGGGGGGGGGGGGGGGGGGGGGGGGGGGGGGGGGGGGGGGGGGGGGGGGGGGGGGGGGGGGGGGGGGGGGGGGGGGGGGGGGGGGGGGGGGGGGGGGGGGGGGGGGGGGGGGGGGGGGGGGGGGGGGGGGGGGGGGGGGGGGGGGGGGGGGGGGGGGGGGGGGGGGGGGGGGGGGGGGGGGGGGGGGGGGGGGGGGGGGGGGGGGGGGGGGGGGGGGGGGGGGGGGGGGGGGGGGGGGGGGGGGGGGGGGGGGGGGGGGGGGGGGGGGGGGGGGGGGGGGGGGGGGGGGGGGGGGGGGGGGGGGGGGGGGGGGGGGGGGGGGGGGGGGGGGGGGGGGGGGGGGGGGGGGGGGGGGGGGGGGGGGGGGGGGGGGGGGGGGGGGGGGGGGGGGGGGGGGGGGGGGGGGGGGGGGGGGGGGGGGGGGGGGGGGGGGGGGGGGGGGGGGGGGGGGGGGGGGGGGGGGGGGGGGGGGGGGGGGGGGGGGGGGGGGGGGGGGGGGGGGGGGGGGGGGGGGGGGGGGGGGGGGGGGGGGGGGGGGGGGGGGGGGGGGGGGGGGGGGGGGGGGGGGGGGGGGGGGGGGGGGGGGGGGGGGGGGGGGGGGGGGGGGGGGGGGGGGGGGGGGGGGGGGGGGGGGGGGGGGGGGGGGGGGGGGGGGGGGGGGGGGGGGGGGGGGGGGGGGGGGGGGGGGGGGGGGGGGGGGGGGGGGGGGGGGGGGGGGGGGGGGGGGGGGGGGGGGGGGGGGGGGGGGGGGGGGGGGGGGGGGGGGGGGGGGGGGGGGGGGGGGGGGGGGGGGGGGGGGGGGGGGGGGGGGGGGGGGGGGGGGGGGGGGGGGGGGGGGGGGGGGGGGGGGGGGGGGGGGGGGGGGGGGGGGGGGGGGGGGGGGGGGGGGGGGGGGGGGGGGGGGGGGGGGGGGGGGGGGGGGGGGGGGGGGGGGGGGGGGGGGGGGGGGGGGGGGGGGGGGGGGGGGGGGGGGGGGGGGGGGGGGGGGGGGGGGGGGGGGGGGGGGGGGGGGGGGGGGGGGGGGGGGGGGGGGGGGGGGGGGGGGGGGGGGGGGGGGGGGGGGGGGGGGGGGGGGGGGGGGGGGGGGGGGGGGGGGGGGGGGGGGGGGGGGGGGGGGGGGGGGGGGGGGGGGGGGGGGGGGGGGGGGGGGGGGGGGGGGGGGGGGGGGGGGGGGGGGGGGGGGGGGGGGGGGGGGGGGGGGGGGGGGGGGGGGGGGGGGGGGGGGGGGGGGGGGGGGGGGGGGGGGGGGGGGGGGGGGGGGGGGGGGGGGGGGGGGGGGGGGGGGGGGGGGGGGGGGGGGGGGGGGGGGGGGGGGGGGGGGGGGGGGGGGGGGGGGGGGGGGGGGGGGGGGGGGGGGGGGGGGGGGGGGGGGGGGGGGGGGGGGGGGGGGGGGGGGGGGGGGGGGGGGGGGGGGGGGGGGGGGGGGGGGGGGGGGGGGGGGGGGGGGGGGGGGGGGGGGGGGGGGGGGGGGGGGGGGGGGGGGGGGGGGGGGGGGGGGGGGGGGGGGGGGGGGGGGGGGGGGGGGGGGGGGGGGGGGGGGGGGGGGGGGGGGGGGGGGGGGGGGGGGGGGGGGGGGGGGGGGGGGGGGGGGGGGGGGGGGGGGGGGGGGGGGGGGGGGGGGGGGGGGGGGGGGGGGGGGGGGGGGGGGGGGGGGGGGGGGGGGGGGGGGGGGGGGGGGGGGGGGGGGGGGGGGGGGGGGGGGGGGGGGGGGGGGGGGGGGGGGGGGGGGGGGGGGGGGGGGGGGGGGGGGGGGGGGGGGGGGGGGGGGGGGGGGGGGGGGGGGGGGGGGGGGGGGGGGGGGGGGGGGGGGGGGGGGGGGGGGGGGGGGGGGGGGGGGGGGGGGGGGGGGGGGGGGGGGGGGGGGGGGGGGGGGGGGGGGGGGGGGGGGGGGGGGGGGGGGGGGGGGGGGGGGGGGGGGGGGGGGGGGGGGGGGGGGGGGGGGGGGGGGGGGGGGGGGGGGGGGGGGGGGGGGGGGGGGGGGGGGGGGGGGGGGGGGGGGGGGGGGGGGGGGGGGGGGGGGGGGGGGGGGGGGGGGGGGGGGGGGGGGGGGGGGGGGGGGGGGGGGGGGGGGGGGGGGGGGGGGGGGGGGGGGGGGGGGGGGGGGGGGGGGGGGGGGGGGGGGGGGGGGGGGGGGGGGGGGGGGGGGGGGGGGGGGGGGGGGGGGGGGGGGGGGGGGGGGGGGGGGGGGGGGGGGGGGGGGGGGGGGGGGGGGGGGGGGGGGGGGGGGGGGGGGGGGGGGGGGGGGGGGGGGGTGGGGGGGGGGGGGGGGGGGGGGGGGGGGGGGGGGGGGGGGGGGGGGGGGGGGGGGGGGGGGGGGGGGGGGGGGGGGGGGGGGGGGGGGGGGGGGTGGGGGGGGGGGGGGGGGGGGGGGGGGGGGGGGGGGGGGGGGGGGGGGGGGGGGGGGGGGGGGGGGGGGGGGGGGGGGGGGGGGGGGGGGGGGGGGGGGGGGGGGGGGGGGGGGGGGGGGGGGGGGGGGGGGGGGGGGGGGGGGGGGGGGGGGGGGGGGGGGGGGGGGGGGGGGGGGGGGGGGGGGGGGGGGGGGGGGGGGGGGGGGGGGGGGGGGGGGGGGGGGGGGGGGGGGGGGGGGGGGGGGGGGGGGGGGGGGGGGGGGGGGGGGGGGGGGGGGGGGGGGGGGGGGGGGGGGGGGGGGGGGGGGGGGGGGGGGGGGGGGGGGGGGGGGGGGGGGGGGGGGGTGGGGGGGGGGGGGGGGGGGGGGGGGGGGGGGGGGGGGGGGGGGGGGGGGGGGGGGGGGGGGGGGGGGGGGGGGGGGGGGGGGGGGGGGGGGGGGGGGGGGGGGGGGGGGGGGGGGGGGGGGGGGGGGGGGGGGGGGGGGGGGGGGGGGGGGGGGGGGGGGGGGGGGGGGGGGGGGGGGGGGGGGGGGTGGGGGGGGGGGGGGGGGGGGGGGGGGGGGGGGGGGGGGGGGGGGGGGGGGGGGGGGGGGGGGGGGGGGGGGGGGGGGGGGGGGGGGGGGGGGGGGGGGGGGGGGGGGGGGGGGGGGGGGGGGGGGGGGGGGGGGGGGGGGGGGGGGGGGGGGGGGGGGGGGGGGGGGGGGGGGGGGGGGGGGGGGGGGGGGGGGGGGGGGGGGGGGGGGGGGGGGGGGGGGGGGGGGGGGGGGGGGGGGGGGGGGGGGGGGGGGGGGGGGGGGGGGGGGGGGGGGGGGGGGGGGGGGGGGGGGGGGGGGGGGGGGGGGGGGGGGGGGGGGGGGGGGGGGGGGGGGGGGGGGGGGGGGGGGGGGGGGGGGTGGGGGGGGGGGGGGGGGGGGGGGGGGGGGGGGGGGGGGGGGGGGGGGGGGGGGGGGGGGGGGGGGGGGGGGGGGGGGGGGGGGGGGGGGGGGGGGGGGGGGGGGGGGGGGGGGGGGGGGGGGGGGGGGGGGGGGGGGGGGGGGGGGGGGGGGGGGGGGGGGGGGGGGGGGGGGGGGGGGGGGGGGGGGGGGGGGGGGGGGGGGGGGGGGGGGGGGGGGGGGGGGGGGGGGGGGGGGGGGGGGTGGGGGGGGGGGGGGGGGGGGGGGGGGGGGGGGGGGGGGGGGGGGGGGGGGGGGGGGGGGGGGGGGGGGGGGGGGGGGGGGGGGGGGGGGGGGGGGGGGGGGGGGGGGGGGGGGGGGGGGGGGGGGGGGGGGGGGGGGGGGGGGGGGGGGGGGGGGGGGGGGGGGGGGGGGGGGGGGGGGGGGGGGGGGGGGGGGGGGGGGGGGGGGGGGGGGGGGGGGGGGGGGGGGGGGGGGGGGGGGGGGGGGGGGGGGGGGGGGGGGGGGGGGGGGGGGGGGGGGGGGGGGTGGGGGGGGGGGGGGGGGGGGGGGGGGGGGGGGGGGGGGGGGGGGGGGGGGGGGGGGGGGGGGGGGGGGGGGGGGGGGGGGGGGGGGGGGGGGGGGGGGGGGGGGGGGGGGGGGGGGGGGGGGGGGGGGGGGGGGGGGGGGGGGGGGGGGGGGGGGGGGGGGGGGGGGGGGGGGGGGGGGGGGGGGGGGGGGGGGGGGGGGGGGGGGGGGGGGGGGGGGGGGGGGGGGGGGGGGGGGGGGGGGGGGGGGGGGGGGGGGGGGGGGGGGGGGGGGGGGGGGGGGGGGGGGGGGGGGGGGGGGGGGGGGGGGGGGGGGGGGGGGGGGGGGGGGGGGGGGGGGGTGGGGGGGGGGGGGGGGGGGGGGGGGGGGGGGGGGGGGGGGGGGGGGGGGGGGGGGGGGGGGGGGGGGGGGGGGGGGGGGGGGGGGGGGGGGGGGGGGGGGGGGGGGGGGGGGGGGGGGGGGGGGGGGGGGGGGGGGGGGGGGGGGGGGGGGGGGGGGGGGGTGGGGGGGGGGGGGGGGGGGGGGGGGGGGGGGGGGGGGGGGGGGGGGGGGGGGGGGGGGGGGGGGGGGGGGGGGGGGGGGGGGGGGGTGGGGGGGGGGGGGGGGGGGGGGGGGGGGGGGGGGGGGGGGGGGGGGGGGGGGGGGGGGGGGGGGGGGGGGGGGGGGGGGGGGGGGGGGGGGGGGGGGGGGGGGGGGGGGGGGGGGGGGGGGGGGGGGGGGGGGGGGGGGGGGGGGGGGGGGGGGGGGGGGGGGGGGGGGGGGGGGGGGGGGGGGGGGGGGGGGGGGGGGGGGGGGGGGGGGGGGGGGGGGGGGGGGGGGGGGGGGGGGGGGGGGGGGGGGGGGGGGGGGGGGGGGGGGGGGGGGGGGGGGGGGGGGGGGGGGGGGGGGGGGGGGGGGGGGGGGGGGGGGGGGGGGGGGGGGGGGGGGGGGGGGGGGGGGGGGGGGGGGGGGGGGGGGGGGGGGGGGGGGGGGGGGGGGGGGGGGGGGGGGGGGGGGGGGGGGGGGGGGGGGGGGGGGGGGGGGGGGGGGGGGGGGGGGGGGGGGGGGGGGGGGGGGGGGGGGGGGGGGGGGGGGGGGGGGGGGGGGGGGGGGGGGGGGGGGGGGGGGGGGGGGGGGGGGGGGGGGGGGGGGGGGGGGGGGGGGGGGGGGGGGGGGGGGGGGGGGGGGGGGGGGGGGGGGGGGGGGGGGGGGGGGGGGGGGGGGGGGGGGGGGGGGGGGTGGGGGGGGGGGGGGGGGGGGGGGGGGGGGGGGGGGGGGGGGGGGGGGGGGGGGGTGGGGGGGGGGGGGGGGGGGGGGGGGGGGGGTGGGGGGGGGGGGGGGGGGGGGGGGGGGGGGGGGGGGGGGGGGGGGGGGGGGGGGGGGGGGGGGGGGGGGGGGGGGGGGGGGGGGGGGGGGGGGGGGGGGGGGGGGGGGTGGGGGGGGGGGGGGGGGGGGGGGGGGGGGGGGGTGGGGGGGGGGGGGGGGGGGGGGGGGGGGGGTGGGGGGGGGGGGGGGGGGGGGGGGGGGGGGGGGGGGGGGGGGGGGGGGGGGGGGGGGGGGGGGGGGGGGGGGGGGGGGGGGGGGGGGGGGGGGGGGGGGGGGGGGGGGGGGGGGGGGGGGGGGGGGGGGGGGGGGGGGGGGGGGGGGGGGGGGGGGGGGGGGGGGGGGGGGGGGGTGGGGGGGGGGGGGGGGGGTGGGGGGGGGGGGGGGGGGGGGGGGGGGGGGGGGGGGGGGGGGGGGGGGGGGGGGGGGGGGGGGGGGGGGGGGGGGGGGGGGGGGGGGGGGGGGGGGGGGGGGGGGGGGGGGGGGGGGGGGGGGGGGGGGGGGGGGGGGGGGGGGGGGGGGGGGGGGGGGGGGGGGGGGGGGGGGGGGGGGGGGGGGGGGGGGGGGGGGGGGGGGGGGGGGGGGGGGGGGTGGGGGGGGGGGGGGGGGGGGGGGGGGGGGGGGGGGGGGGGGGGGGGGGGGGGGGGGGGGGGGGGGGGGGGGGGGGGGGGGGGGGGGGGGGGGGGGGGGGGTGGGGGGGGGGTGGGGGGGGGGGGGGGGGGGGGGGGTGGGGGGGGGGGGGGGGGGGGGGGGGGGGGGGGGGGGGGGGGGGGGGGGGGGGGGGGGTGGGGGGGGGGGGGGGGGGGGGGGGGGGGGGTGGGGGGGGGGGGGGGGGGGGGGGGGGGGGGGGGGGGGGGGGGGGGGGGGGGGGGGGGGGGGGGGGGGGGGGGGGGGGGGGGGGGGGGGGGGGGGGGGGGGGGGGGGGGGGGGGGGGGGGGGGGGGGGGGGGGGGGGGTGGGGGGGGGGGGGGGGGGGGGGGGGGGGGGGGGGGGGGGGGGGGGGGGGGGGGGGGGGGGGGGGGGGGGGGGGGGGGGGGGGGGGGGGGGGGGGGGGGGGGGGGGGGGGGGGGGGGGGGGGGGGGGGGGGGGGGGGGGGGGGGGGGGGGGGGTGGGGGGGGGGGGGGGGGGGGGGGGGGGGGGGGGGGGGGGGGGGGGGGGGGGTGGGGGGGGGGGGGGGGGGGGGGGGGGGGGGGGGGGGGGGGGGGGGGGGGGGGGGGGGGGGGGGGGGGGGGGGGGGGGGGGGGGGGGGGGGGGGGGGGGGGGGGGGGGGGGGGGGGGGGGGGGGGGGGGGGGGGGGGGGGGGGGGGGGGGGGGGGGGGGGGGGGGGGGGGGGTGGGGGGGGGGGGGGGGGGGGGGGGGGGGGGGGGGGGGGGGGGGGGGGGGGGGGGGGGGGGGGGGGGGGGGGGGGGGGGGGGGGGGGGGGGGGGGGGGGGGGGGGGGGGGGGGGGGGGGGGGGGGGGGGGGGGGGGGTGGGGGGGGGTGGGGGGGGGGGGGGGGGGGGGGGGGGGGGGGGGGGGGGGGGGGGGGGGGGGGGGGGGGGGGGGGGGGGGGGGGGGGGGGGGGGGGGGGGGGGGGGGGGGGGGGGGGGGGGGGGGGGGGGGGGGGGGGGGGGGGGGGGGGGGGGGTGGGGGGGGGGGGGGGGGGGGGGGGGGGGGGGGGGGGGGGGGGGGGGGGGGGGGGGGGGGGGGGGGGGGGGGGGGGGGGGGGGGGGGGGGGGGGGGGGGGGGGGGGGGGGGGGGGGGGGGGGGGGGGGGGGGGGGGGGGGGGGGGGGGGTGGGGGGGGGGGGGGGGGGGGGGGGGGGGGGGGGGGGGGGGGGGGGGGGGGGGGGGGGGGGGGGGGGGGGGGGGGGGGGGGGGGGGGGGGGGGGGGGGGGGGGGGGGGGGGGGGGGGGGGGGGGGGGGGGGGGGGGGGGGGGGGGGGGGGGGGGGGGGGGGGGGGGGGGGGGGGGGGGGGGGGGGGGGGGGGGGGGGGGGGGGGGGGGGGGGGGGGGGGGGGGGGGGGGGGGGGGGGGGGGGGGGGGGGGGGGGGGGGGGGGGGGGGGGGGGGGGGGGGGGGGGGGGTGGGGGGGGGGGGGGGGGGGGGGGGGGGGGGGGGGGGGGGGGGGTGGGGGGGGGGGGGGGGGGGGGGGGGGGGGGGGGGGGGGGGGGGGGGGGGGGGGGGGGGGGGGGGGGGGGGGGGGGGGGGGGGGGGGGGGGGGGGGGGGGGGGGGGGGGGGGGGGGGGGGGGGGGGGGGGGGGGGGGGGGGGGGGGGGGGGGGGGGGGGGGGGGGGGGGGGTGGGGGGGGGGGGGGGGGGGGGGGGGGGGGGGGGGGGGGGGGGGGGGGGGGGGGGGGGGGGGGGGGGGGGGGGGGGGTGGGGGGGGGGGGGGGGGGGGGGGGGGGGGGGGGGGGGGGGGGGGGGGGGGGGGGGGGGGGGGGGGGGGGGGGTGGGGGGGGGGGGGGGGGGGGGGGGGGGGGGGGGGGGGGGGGGGGGGGGGGGGGGGGGGGGGGGGGGGGGGGGGGGGGGGGGGGGGGGGGGGGGGGGGGGGGGGGGGGGGGGGGGGGGGGGGGGGGGGGGGGGGGGGGGGGGGGGGGGGGGGGGGGGGGGGGGGGGGGGGGGGGGGGGGGGTGGGGGGGGGGGGGGGGGGGGGGGGGGGGGGGGGGGGGGTGGGGGGGGGGGGGGGGGGGGGGGGGGGGGGGGGGGGGGGGGGGGGGTGGGGGGGGGGGGGGGGGGGGGGGGGGGGGGGGGGGGGGGGGGGGGGGGGGGGGGGGGGGGGGTGGGGGGGGGGGGGGGGGGGGGGGGTGGGGGGGGGGGGGGGGGGGGGGGGGGGGGGGGTGGGGTGGGGGGGGGGGGGGGGGGGGGGGGGGGGGGGGGGGGGGGGGGGGGGGGGGGGGGGGGGGGGGGGGGGGGGGGGGGGGGTGGGGGGGGGGGGGGGGGGGGGGGGGGGGGGGGGGGGGGGGGGGGGGGGGGGGGGGGGGGGGGGGGGGGGGGGGGGGGGGGGGGGGGGGGGGGGGGGGGGGGGGGGGGGGGGGGGGGGGGGGGGGGGGGGGGGGGGGGGGGGGGGGGGGGGGGGGGGGGGGGGGGGGGGGGGGGGGGGGGGGGGGGGGGGGTGGGGGGGGGGGGGGGGGGGGGGGGGGGGGGGGGGGGGGGGGGGGGGGGGGGGGGGGGGGGGGGGGGGGGGGGGGGGGGGGGGGGGGGGGGGGGGGGGGGGGGGGGGGGGGGGGGGGGGGGGGGGGGGGGGGGGGGTGGGGGGGGGGGGGGGGGGGGGGGGGGGGGGGGGGGGGGGGGGGGGGGGGGGGGGGGGGGGGGGGGGGGGGGGGGGGGGGGGGGGGGGGGGGGGGGGGGGGGGGGGGGGGGGGGGGGGGGGGGGGGGGGGGGGGGGGGGGGGGGGGGGGGGGGGGGGGGGGGGGGGGGGGGGGGGGGGGTGGGGGGGGGGGGGGGGGGGGGGGGGGGGGGGGGGGGGGGGGGGGGGGGGGGGGGGGGGGGGGGGGGGGGGGGGGGGGGGGGGGGGGGGTGGGGGGGGGGGGGGGGGGGGGGGGGGGGGGGGGGGGGGGGGGGGGGGGGGGGGGGGGGGGGGGGGGGGGGGGGGGGGGGGGGGGGGGGGGGGGGGGGGGGGGGGGGGGGGGGGGGGGGGGGGGGGGGGGGGGGGGGGGGGGGGGGGGGGGGGGGGGGGGGGGTGGGGGGGGGGGGGGTGGGGGGGGGGGGGGGGGGGGGGGGGGGGGGGGGGGGGGGGGGGGGGGGGGGGGGGGGGGGGGGGGGGGGGGGGGGGGGGGGGGGGGGGGGGGGGTGGGGGGGGGGGGGGGTGGGGGGGGGGGGGGGGGGGGGGGGGGGGGGGGGGGGGGGGGGGGGGGGGGGGGGGGGGGGGGGGGGGGTGGGGGGGGGGGGGGGGGGGGGGGGGGGGGGGGGGGGGGGGGGGGGGGGGGGGGGGGGGGGGGGGGGGGGGGGGGGGGGGGGGGGGGGGGGGGGGGGGGGGGGGGGGGGGGGGGGGGGGGGGGGGGGGGGGGGGGGGGGGGGGGGGGGGGGGGGGGGGGGGGGGGGGGGGGGGGGGGGGGGGGGGGGGGGGTGGGGGGGGGGGGGGGGGGGGGGGGGGGGGGGGGGGGGGTGGGGGGGGGGGGGGGGGGGGGGGGGGGGGGGGGGGGGGGGGTGGGGGGGGGGGGGGGGGGGGGGGGGGGGGGGGGGTGGGGGGGGGGGGGGGGGGGGGGGGGGGGGGGGGGGGGGGGGGGGGGGGGGGGGGGGGGGGGGGGGGGGGGGGGGGGGGGGGGGGGGGGGGTGGGGGGGGGGGGGGGGGGGGGGGGGGGGGGGGGGGGGGGGGGGGGGGGGGGGGGGGGGGGGGGGGGGGGGGGGGGGGGGGGGGGGGGGGGGGGGGGGGGGGGGGGGGGGGGGGGGGGGGGGGGGGGGGGGGGGGGGGGGGGGGGGGGGGGGGGGGGGGGGGGGGGGGGGGGGGGGGGGGGGGGGGGGGGGGGGGGGGGGGGGGGGGGGGGGGGGGGGGGGGGGGTGGGGGGGGGGGGGGGGGGGGGGGGGGGGGGGGGGGGGGGGGGGGGGGGGGGGGGGGGGGGGGGGGGGGGGGGGGGGGGGGGGGGGGGGGGGGGGGGGGGGGGGGGGGGGGGGGTGGGGGGGGGGGGGGGGGGGGGGGGGGGGGGGGGGGGGGGGGGGGGGGGGGGGGGGGGGGGGGGGGGGGGGGGGGGGGGGGGGGGGGGGGGGGGGGGGGGGGGGGGGGGGGGGGGGGGGGGGGGGGGGGGGGGGGGGGGGGGGGGGGGGGGGGGGGGGGGGGGGGGGGGGGGGGGGGGGGGGGGGGGGGGGGGGGGGGGGGGGGGGGGGGGGGGGGGGGGGGGGGGGGGGGGGGGGGGGGGGGGGGGGGGGGGGGGGGGGGGGGGGGGGGGGGGGGGGGGGGGGGGGGGGGGGGGGGGGGGGGGGGGGGGGGGGGGGGGGGGGGGGGGGGGGGGGGGGGGGGGGGGGGGGGGGGGGGGGGGGGGGGGGGGGGGGGGGGGGGGGGGGGGGGGGGGGGGGGGGGGGGGGGGGGGGGGGGGGGGGGGGGGGGGGGGGGGGGGGGGGGGGGGGGGGGGGGGGGGGGGGGGGGGGGGGGGGGGGGGGGGGGGGGGGGGGGGGGGGGGGGGGGGGGGGGGGGGGGGGGGGGGGGGGGGGGGGGGGGGGGGGGGGGGGGGGGGGGGGGGGGGGGGGGGGGGGGGGGGGGGTGGGGGGGGGGGGGGGTGGGGGGGGGGGGGGGGGGGGGGGGGGGGGGGGGGGGGGGGGGGGGGGGGGGGGGGGGGGGGGGGGGGGGGGGGGGGGGGGGGGGGGGGGGGGGGGGGGGGGGGGGGGGGGGGGGGGGGGGGGGGGGGGGGGGGGGGGGGGGTGGGGGGGGGGGGGGGGGGGGGGGGGGGGGGGGGGGGGGGGGGGGGGGGGGGGGGGGGGGGGGGGGGGGGGGGGGGGGGGGGGGGGGGGGGGGGGGGGGGGGGGGGGGGGGGGGGGGGGGGGTGGGGGGGGGGGGGGGGGGGGGGGGGGGGGGGGGGGGGGGGGGGGGGGGGGGGGGGGGGGGGGGGGGGGGGGGGGGGGGGGGGGGGGGGGGGGGGGGGGGGGGGGGTGGGGGGGGGGGGGGGGGGGGGGGGGGGGGGGGGGGGGGGGGGGGGGGGGGGGGGGGGGGGGGGGGGGGGGGGGGGGGGGGGGGGGGGGGGGGGGGGGGGGGGGGGGGGGGGGGGGGGGGGTGGGGGGGGGGGGGGGGGGGGGGGGGGGGGGGGGGGGGGGGGGGGGGGGGGGGGGGGGGGGGGGGGGGGGGGTGGGGGGGGGGGGGGGGGGGGGGGGGGGGGGGGGGGGGGGGGGGGGGGGGGGGGGGGGGGGGGGGGGGGGGTGGGGGGGGGGGGGGGGGGGGGGGGGGGGGGGGGGGGGGGGGGGGGGGGGGGGGGGGTGGGGGGGGGGGGGGGGGGGGGGGGGGGGGGGGGGGGGGGGGGGGGGGGGGGGGGGGGGGGGGGGGGGGGGGGGGGGGGGGGGGGGGGGGGGGGGGGGGGGGGGGGGGGGGGGGGGGGGGGGGGGGGGGGGGGGGGGGGGGGGGTGGGGGGGGGGGGGGGGGGGGGGGGGGGGGGGGGGGGGGGGGGGGGGGGGGGGGGGGGGGGGGGGGGGGGGGGGGGGGGGGGGGGGGGGGGGGGGGGGGGGGGGGGGGGGGGGGGGGGGGGGGGGGGGGGGGGGGGGGGGGGGGGGGGGGGGGGGGGGGGGGGGGGGGTGGGGGGGGGGGGGGGGGGGGGGGGGGGGGGGGGGGGGGGGGGGGGGGGGGGGGGGGGGGGGGGGGGGGGGGGGGGGGGGGGGGGGGGGGGGGGGGGGGGGGGGGGGGGGGGGGGGGGGGGGGGGGGGGGGGGGGGGGGGGGGGGGGGGGGGGGGGGGGGGGGGGGGGGGGGGGGGGGGGGGGGGGGGGGGGGGGGGGGGGGGGGGGGGGGGGGGGGGGGGGGGGGGGTGGGGGGGGGGGGGGGGGGGGGGGGGGGGGGGGGGGGGGGGGGGGGGGGGGGGGGGGGGGGGGGGGGGGGGGGGGGGGGGGGGGGGGGGGGGGGGGGGGGGGGGGGGGGGGGGGGGGTGGGGGGGGGGGGGGGGGGGGGGGGGGGGGGGGGGGGGGGGGGGGTGGGGGGGGGGGGGGGGGGGTGGGGGGGGGGGGGGGGGGGGGGGGGGGGGGGGGGGGGGGGGGGGGGGGGGGGGGGGGGGGGGGGGTGGGGGGGGGGGGGGGGGGGGGGGGGGGGTGGGGGGGGGGGGGGGGTGGGGGGGGGGGGGGGTGGGGGGGGGGGGGGGGGGGGGGGGGGGGGGGGGGGGGGGGGGGGGGGGGGGGGGGGGGGGGGGGGGGGGGGGGGGGGGGGGGGGGGGGGGGGGGGGGGGGGGGGGGGGGGGGGGGGGGGGGGGGGGGGGGGGGGGGGGGGGGGGGGGGGGGGGGGGGGGGGGGGGGGGGGGGGGGGGGGGGGGGGGGGGGGGGGGGGGGGGGGGGGGGGGGGGGGGGGTGGGGGGGGGGGGGGGGGGGGGGGGGGGGGGGGGGGGGGGGGGGGGGGGGGGGGGGGGGGGGGGGGGGGGTGGGGGGGGGGGGGGGGGGGGGGGGGGGGGGGGGGGGGGGTTGGGGGGGGGGGGGGGGGGGGGGGGGGGGGGGGGGGGGGGGGGGGGGGGGGGGGGGGGGGGGGGGGGGGGGGGGGGGGGGGGGGGGGGGGGGGGGGGGGTGGGGGGGGGGGGGGGGGGGGGGGGGGGGGGGGGGGGGGGGGGGGGGGGGGGGGGGGGGGGGGGGGTGGGGGGGGGGGGGGGGGGGGGGGGGGGGGGGGTGGGGGGGGGGGGGGGGGGGTGGGGGGGGGGGGGGGTGGGGGGGGGGGGGGGGGGGGGGGGGGGGGGGGGGGGGGGGGGGGGGGGGGGGGGGGGGGGGGGGGGGGGGGGGGGGGGGGGGGGGGGGGGGGGGGGGGGGGGGGGGGGGGGGGGGGGGGGGGGGGGGGGGGGGGGGGGGGGGGGGGGGGGGGGGGGGGGGGGGGTGGGGGGGGGGGGGGGGGGGGGGGGGGGGGGGGGGGGGGGGGGGGGGGGGGGGGGGGGGGGGGGGGGGGGGGGGGGGGGGGGGGGGGGGGGGGGGGGGGGGGGGGGGGGGGGGGGGGGGGGGGGGGGGGGGGGGGGGGGGGGGGGGGGGGGGGGTGGGGGGGGGGGGGGGGGGGGGGGGGGGGGGTGGGGGGGGGGGGGGGGGGGGGGGGGGGGGGGGGGGGGGGGGGGGGGGGGGGGGGGGGGGGGGGGGGGGGGGGGGGGGGGGGGGGGGGGGGGGGGGGGGGGGGGGGGGGGGGGGGGGGGGGGGGGGGGGGGGGGGGGGGGGGGGGGGGGGGGGGGGGGGGGGGGGGGGGGGGGGGGGGGGGGGGGGGGGGGGGGGGGGGGGGGGGGGGGGGGGGGGGGGGGGGGGGGGGGGGGGGGGGGGGGGGGGGGGGGGGGGGGGGGGGGGGGGGGGGGGGGGGGGGGGGGGGGGGGGGGGGGGGGGGGGGGGGGGGGGGGGGGGGGGGGGGGGGGGGGGGGGGGGGGGGGGGGGGGGGGGGGGGGGGGGGGGGGGGGGGGGGGGGGGGGGGGGGGGGGGGGGGGGGGGGGGGGGGGGGGGGGGGGGGGGGGGGGGGGGGGGGGGGGGGGGGGGGGGGGGGGGGGGGGGGGGGGGGGGGGGGGGGGGGGGGGGGGGGGGGGGGGGGGGGGGGGGGGGGGGGGGGGGGGGGGGGGGGGGGGGGGGGGGGGGGGGGGGGGGGGGGGGGGGGGGGGGGGGGGGGGGGGGGGGGGGGGGGGGGGGGGGGGGGGGGGGGGGGGGGGGGGGGGGGGGGGGGGGGGGGGGGGGGGGGGGGGGGGGGGGGGGGGGGGGGGGGGGGGGGGGGGGGGGGGGGGGGGGGGGGGGGGGGGGGGGGGGGGGGGGGGGGGGGGGGGGGGGGGGGGGGGGGGGGGGGGGGGGGGGGGGGGGGGGGGGGGGGGGGGGGGGGGGGGGGGGGGGGGGGGGGGGGGGGGGGGGGGGGGGGGGGGGGGGGGGGGGGGGGGGGGGGGGGGGGGGGGGGGGGGGGGGGGGGGGGGGGGGGGGGGGGGGGGGGGGGGGGGGGGGGGGGGGGGGGGGGGGGGGGGGGGGGGGGGGGGGGGGGGGGGTGGGGGGGGGGGGGGGGGGGGGGGGGGGGGGGGGGGGGGGGGGGGGGGGGGGGGGGGGGGGGGGGGGGGGGGGGGGGGGGGGGGGGGGGGGGGGGGGGGGGGGGGGGGGGGGGGGGGGGGGGGGGGGGGGGGGGGGGGGGGGGGGGGGGGGGGGGGGGGGGGGGGGGGGGGGGGGGGGGGGGGGGGGGGGGGGGGGGGGGGGGGGGGGGGGGGGGGGGGGGGGGGGGGGGGGGGGGGGGGGGGGGGGGGGGGGGGGGGGGGGGGGGGGGGGGGGGGGGGGGGGGGGGGGGGGGGGGGGGGGGGGGGGGGGGGGGGGGGGGGGGGGGGGGGGGTGGGGGGGGGGGGGGGGGGGGGGGGGGGGGGGGGGGGGGGGGGGGGGGGGGGGGGGGGGGGGGGGGGGGGGGGGGGGGGGGGGGGGGGGGGGGGGGGGGGGGGGGGGGGGGGGGGGGGGGGGGGGGGGGGGGGGGGGGGGGGGGGGGGGTGGGGGGGGGGGGGGGGGGGGGGGGGGGGGGGGGGGGGGGGGGGGGGGGGGGGGGGGGGGGGGGGGGGGGGGGGGGGGGGGGGGGGGGGGGGGGGGGGGGGGGTGGGGGGGGGGGGGGGGGGGGGGGGGGGGGGGGGGGGGGGGGGGGGGGGGGGGGGGGGGGGGGGGGGGGGGGGGGGGTGGGGGGGGGGGGGGGGGGGGGGGGGTGGGGGGGGGGGGGGGGGGGGGGGGGGGGGGGGGGGGGGGGGGGGGGGACTCGTGGCGGGGGGGGTCGGGGGGGGGGGGGGGGGGGGGGGGGGGGGGGGGGGGGGGGGGGGGGGGGGGGGGGGGGGGGGGGAGGGGGGGGGGGTGGGGGGGGGGGGGGGGGGGGGGGGGGGGGGGGTGGGGGGGGGGGGGGGGGGGGGGGGGGGTGGGGGGGGGGGGGGGGGGGGGGGGGGGGGGGGGGGGGGGGGGGGTGGGGGGGGGGGGGGTTGGGGGGGGGGGGGGGGGGGGGGGGGGGGGGGGGGGGGGGGGGTGCGGGGGGGGGGGGGGGGGGGGGGGGGGGGGGGGGGGGGGGGGGGGGGGGGGGGGGGGGGGGGGGGGGGGGGGGGGGGGGGGGGGGGGGGGGGGGGGGGGGGGGGGGGGGGGGGGGGGGGGGGGGGGGGGGGGGGGGGGGGGGGGGGGGGGGGGGGGGGGGGGGGGGGGGGGGGGGGGGGGGGGGGGGGGGGGGGGGGGGGGGGGGGTGGGGGGGGGGGGGGGGGGGGGGGGGGGGGGGGGGGGGGGTGGGGGGGGGGGGGGGGGGGGGGGGGGGGTGGGGGGGGGGGGGGGGGGGGGGGGGGGGGGGGGGGGGGGGGGGGGGGGGGGGGGGGGGGGGGGGGGGTGGGGGGGGGGGGGGGGGGGGGGGGGGGGGGGGGGGGGGGGGGGGGGGGGGGGGGGGGGGGGGGGGG
>NZ_JAHLJD010000009.1:0-15173 GCF_020496225.1 Pseudonocardia sp. ICBG162 | reverse complement strand
CGCTCGTCGTGGCCGTACCCGGGGTAGGCGTGCGAGAGATCGAAGAACTCGAACCCGGGCAGCCGCTCGGCGGCCGCGAGTGCGCGCAGGGGGGCGCCGTACTCGTCGACGTGCGGGTCGGGGACACCGATGAGGTCCGCGAAGACGTGTCCGTCGGAGCAGACGAGCACGCGCGCACCGGGCTCGTGCACGGCGGCGATCTCGGCGCGGACCCTGTCGAGGTGGTGCAGCGACAGCCGCTCCCCGGCGTCGGGGAGCCTGCCGAGCACCTTGGCCGGGTTCGGGGACTTGCAGGGGAACGCCGGTAGCACCAGCCGCAGTGGTGTACCGGCGGTGACGGCGGCCCGGATCTGGGCGCGCTGAGGGGCGAAGGCGGAGCGGTCGGGCGCCGGCTCGTCGCGCGGGGCGCGCCGGTGGCGCAACAGGATGTCGAGGACGTCCTCGACGACGGCGTCGACGCGGGTCCGGTCGGCGACCGGGTCCGGAACACAGGTGATCAACGATGCTCCGATCGGCGGGTCGCCACGGGATGGCGACGGCGTGGTGGGTGTCGGTCGGGTCAGCGGGCGTGCGACGACGCGTCGTGGGTCACGGGCAGTGCGCGGACACCGCGGCCCAGCACGGCCGGGGTCCAGTCGAGTGCGGCGGTATCGGTGGCGAACCGCATGCCGGGCAGCCGGGCGAGCAGGGTGCCCAACGCGACCTGCAGCTCGACGCGGGCCAGTGCGGCACCGGGACAGAAGTGGATGCCGTGTCCGAACGCGAGATGCGGGTTGGGGCTGCGGTCGAGCACCAGCTCGTCGGCTCGGTCGAAGCGGCTCGGGTCGCGGTTGGCCGCGCACAGCGACACGATCACCGAGTCCCCGGCGGGGACCTCGCAGCCGTGCAGATCGTCGGTCTCGGCGAGGAACCGCCAGGTGGTGAGCTCGAACGCGCTGTCGTAGCGCAGCAGCTCCTCCACCGCACGGGGCAGCCGCTCCGGGTCGGCGGCGAGGCGGTCGAGCTCGTCGGGGCGGTGCAGCAGCGCGACCAGTGCGGTGGTGATCTGGTTGGTCACCGGCTCCTGCCCGGCGACCAGCAGCTGGAACACCATGGAGTCGAGCTGCTCCGCGGTGAGGTCGCCGGCGTCGCGGGCCGCGACGAGGCGGGTGAGCAGCCCGTCGCCGGGCAGGTCACGGACGCCGTCGACGACACGGGCGATGTAGTCCTGGAGCCCGTGCAGCAGCCCTTCGTAGTGGGCGCGGCGCGGGTCGGTCGGCCCGACCGGGGCGACGACGCCGCCCCACTCCCGCCGGAACCCCGCCGCCAGCTCCTCGGGCAGCCCGATCGCCAGGGCCAGCGCGGCGAAGGGGAAGTGGGCGGCGAACCCGCCGACCAGGT
The DNA here is from genome assembly GCF_020496225.1 of Pseudonocardia sp. ICBG162. Classification (NCBI taxonomy): domain Bacteria; kingdom Bacillati; phylum Actinomycetota; class Actinomycetes; order Pseudonocardiales; family Pseudonocardiaceae; genus Pseudonocardia; species Pseudonocardia sp. ICBG162. Next base: position 13,793 of record NZ_JAHLJD010000009.1, on the reverse strand, counting down.
CCACCGGCCCGTCGGTGACCGTCAGGTCGTTGGCGAGCCGGTCGGCGAACTCCTGCAGCCGGGGGCGCAGCTCCTCGGCTGCCCGCGGGGTGAAGGACTCGGTCACCAGCCGTCGCATGACGGTGTGGGTGGGTGGGTCCTGGTGCAGCAGGTGGACCTGCAGCTGGGAGTGCTGCGGTTCGGGCATGATCGACGCCCGGGCCCGCCACCCGTCGTTGCCCAGGCGGTGGTCCTTGCCCAGACGCCGGTCGTTCAGGGTGGCGTGGGCGGCGTCGTAGCCGGTCACCAGCCAGGCGTGCACACCGGACGGGAACGCCACCCGGTGGACCGGGCAGCGCCCGCGCAGCTCGGCGTAGAGCGGGTAGGGGTCGCGCTTGTAGTCCGGTCCGACGAGCGGGACCGGCTCGGTCTCGGGGGCGGTCATCGGGGTCCTCTCAGATCCGCAGTTCGGGACGGGCGTGCTCGAGCCACAGGGCGAGGTCGACGACCCGCTCCAGGCGCAGCCGGGTGCCCCAGTCGAGGCCCTCGGCGGGCGCGTCGAGCAGCGGGTCGATCCGGGTGCGGTCCACGACGTCGGTGACCCGCTCGGTCTCCAGGCAGGTGCGGGCGAGCTGCTGCAGCCCGGCGTTGTAGCCGGGGTCGTGGGTGGCCGGGTAGTGGTTCTTGGCCCGCCACAGCACCGACTCGGGCAGGTGCTTCGCCGCGGCGTTGCGCAGCAGCGACTTCTCCCGTCCGTCACGGGTCTGTTCGCTCCACGGGACCGAGAACGCGTACTCGACGAGACGGTGGTCGCAGTAGGGCACGCGGACCTCCAGCCCGTGCGCCATCGACAGCCGGTCCTTGCGGTGCAGGAGCTGGCGCACCCACCGGGTGAGCGACAGGTGCTGCAGCTCCCGGGAGCGGCGCTGCTCGGGTGACTCGTCGTCGTGGTGCGGGACGGCGGTGAGCGCGTCGGCGTAGGTGTCGGCGCGGAACTCGGTGATCCGCATGGCGGCGGCGAGGTCGGGGTGCAGCGGGACGGCCGCGTCGTCGCCGGTGACCAGCAACCACGGGAACGTCGCCGCGGCCCGCGGGCGCTCGGCGTGGAACCAGGGGTAGCCGCCGAAGACCTCGTCGGCGGCCTCCCCGGACAGCGCCACCGTCGAGTGCTCGCGGATCCGGCCGAACAGCAGGTAGAGCGAGGTGTCCATGTCACCGACACCGATCGGTGAGTCCCGGGCCGCGACGACGGCGCGCCGGTGTTCCAGGTCGAGCAGCGCCGCCGGGTCGAGCACGGTGACCGAGTGGTCGGTGCCGATGTGCGCCCCGGCCTCGGCCGCGTAGGGGGTGTCGTGCCCGGTACGCAGCACGTCGCCGGTGAACTCCCGCGCCTGGTCGGCGTAGTCGACCGCGTAGGAGCGCAGGACCGCGTCGGGTCCGCGGCGGTCGCGCAGCTCCGCGGCGGCGAACGCGGTCACCACCGAGGAGTCCAGCCCGCCCGAGAGCAGGCTGCAGATCTCGACATCGGCCTCCAGCCGGGACCGCGCGGCCCGCTCGACGAGCGCGGCGACCCGCTCGGCCGTCGCCTCGGAGGTGTCGGTGTGCTCGTGCAGCTCCAGCTCCCAGTAGCGGCCGGTGCGGACGCCGTCGGTGTCGGCGACCAGCCAGCCGCCCGGCTCGACCTCGTGCACGTCGGCGTAGACGCCGGGCCAGGTCGAGAACAGCAGCGAGTAGCCCTCGCGCAGGCTCTCGACGTCGACGACCGGGTCGACGCCGGGGTGGGCGAACAGCGCCTTCGGTTCGGAGCCGAACGCGACGCCGCCGGTCGGGGTCCGCGCCCAGTACAGCGGCTTGACACCGAGCCGGTCGCGGCCCAGCACGAGCCGCCCGGTCGGCTGGTCCCAGACCGCGAAGGCGAACATCCCCTCCAGCCGGTCCAGCGCGGCGATCCCCCACTCGCGGTAGGCGGCGAGGACGACCTCGGTGTCGCTGCGGGTGTCGAACCGGTGGTCGCGCGAGCGGAGCTCGGCGCGCAGCTCGTGGTGGTTGTAGACCTCGCCGGAGTAGGACAGGACGGTGCGGGTCCCCTCGCTGCCCGCGAGCATCGGCTGCACACCGCCGTCGATGTCGATCACGGCCAGGCGGCGGTGCCCGAGCGCGGCCCGCTCGTCGTGCCAGACCCCGCCCGCGTCGGGCCCGCGCGGGATCTGGGTCGCGGTCATGGCCTCGGCGATCTCCCGCAGACCCGCCGGGTCGGCGACGGGGACGGGCTCGGCCAGGCCGGCGATGCCACACATCAGGTGTTCTCCTCGGTGGTGGGACGGCCGCGGTGCCCGATCAGCAGCAACGCGGCGACGACGGCCGCGACGGCCGCGACGATCAGGGCGGGACGGGTCGCGAGCACCGTGCCCTCGGTGTTCCAGGCGAGCCCCGCGGCGGCAGGGCCGACCGCGAAACCGAGCGCGCGGGCGCACTGCACGCCGGCTCCGGCCGTCGCCATCCGCTCCCGCGCGGCCCCGGCGAGGACGAGCACCTGCGTGGGGCCGCCGTAGAGGCCGGTCCCCAGCCCGGCCAGCGCCACCCGCCAGGCGACGTCGACCGGGGTCCACTCCCCGTCGGGCAACGCGGCGAGCAGCGCGAAGCCGACCGCGGCGAGGGCGACACCCGCGACCGCCACCGCGCGCGGGGAGAAGCGGTCGGCGAGCCGCCCCGCGGGCGGCCCGGCCACGACCATCCCCAGCGGGAACGCCAGCAGCACGAACCCGGCGGCGGCGGGCCCGGAGCCCCCGGCCTGCAGTCCGACGGCGACCAGGTACGAGGCGGCCGCGAACGCCCCGGCGAGCAGCGCCACGGCCGCGGCCGGCGCGGCGCCACGCGGTCGCAGCGCCGCGGCGACCGAACGGGCCCCGGGCCGCGCACCCCACGCAGTGAGCGCAGCGACCGCGACCACGACCGCCGCGGAGACCACCGCTGTGCCGGCGAGGAGACCGGTGCCGACCGCACACACGAGTCCGAGACCGGCGACGAGCAGCGAGGCGTCGGCGATGCCCGCCCGGTCCGGCCCGGCGAGCACCCCGGCGACGATCCGCGAGCGGCGGACCAGCACGACGGCGACCAGTGACACCAGTACGGCGGGGACGAACGCGACGCGCCAGCCGACCAGCTCGATCGTCGGCCCGCCCACCGCGGGTCCCAGCACCCCGCCGACCGGTCCGGCCGTCGCGGGCACCGCCATCGCGCGGCCCCGGCGCTGCGGGGCGACCGCGGCCACCGCGAGCACCGGCATGAGCACCATCAGCACCGCGCCGCCGGCACCCTGCAGGACGCGCAGCCCGACCAGCACCGGCAGCGACGGCGCGACCACGGCCGTGAGGTTCGCGGCGGCGAAGACACCGACGGCGGTGAGCAGCGCGGGTCGCACGGCGACCCGGTCCAGCCACCGCCCCGCCGGCAGCAGCAGCGCCACGGCCGGGATCGCATACGCCAGCACGACCCACTGGACCGTCCGGGGATCGGCGCCGAATCCCTCCGCGATCCGCGGCAGGGCCACGGTGACGACGTTCATGTCGAACATCGCCGTGAACGACAGCAGGCCCGCCATCGCGACCGCGGCCCGGTCGTCACGCACCTGCCCGGCCGGCTCCGACGCCGTTCCGTCCTCGACCACTCCACCTCCGATCGCCACACCGTCGAGTGACGAGTCGTCACCACACGTGGTCGAGTTCCCGGGCGATACGGCCGAACGGCGCGATCCACGTCACACGTCGTGACGACGACCGGAGGAACTGATCGACCGCGGCCGCCGACTGGTGAGGTGTCCAGGACGAGTACGGCATGAAGGACGTGTGCGGGTGCGACGACACCGACGGACGATCACGACGGCAGTGGCCGCCCTCGCCGCCGCGGTCCTCCTGCTGGCCGGGTGCGGCAGCGGCGCACCGGCCGCCGGCCACGCAGGTCACGAGGGTGGGGACGGGGGCGGTTCGTCGGCGGGCGGTGCCGGTCATCCGGCTGCACCCCCCTGTCCCCCGACCCCGCAGCTCGCGGCCCCGCCCCGGCGCGTGGTCACGATGGACGGCGGGGCCGCCGCGATCCTGAACGAGCTCGGCCAACGTGAACGGATCGTCGGTACCGCCGCCCCGGACTTCTTCGCGACCTTCACCGGCGCCGAGCGGACCGAGCTCGACTCGATCCCGGTGCTGGACCCCGGACACGGCACCACCGAGTCGGTCGTCGCGGCGAAGCCCGACCTCGTCGTCGGGATCTCCAGCTACAGCTTCGGCGGTTTCGACGGCACCCCCTCGGTGGAGCGGCTGCGGCAGGCCGGCGCCGCCAGCCTGGTGGCCTGCGAGGACGCACGCTCGCCGGTGCAGGACATCGACGAGACCTACGCGTTCATCCGGAAGGTCGCGACCGTGTTCGGCGCACAGGAGCGGGGCACGCAGCTGGTCGACCGGATCAGGGCCCAGGTTGCCGCGGCGGCACCCGCCCCCGGCGCCGCGCCGGTCCGGGTGCTGGCGCTGTCTTCTGCCCCGCAGACCGCCCAGCCGCTGATGACCCAGGGCGGCTCCGGCCTCGCCAACGCCATCATCACCCTCGCCGGCGGGCAGAACATCGCCGCCGACCAGGACGGCGACTTCGCGAGCCTGTCCGCCGAGCAGGTCGCCGCGCTCGACCCGCAGGCGATCGTCGTGATCACCGGGTTCTCCCCGCAGAGCGACGCCGAGCTGACCGCGGCCATCCGGTCCAGTCCCGTCCTCGCCTCGACGACCGCAGTCCGCGAGAACCGGCTGGTCACCGTCCCACAGTCGATCACCCTGTCCCCCAGCGTGCTCAACGGGCAGGCCGTCGCCACGATCGCCAAGGGCATCCACGGCACCGGATGACCACCCACGACGAGACCGCGCGGACCGGCAGGCCCTCCGGAGGTCCGGGCTTAACCCTGCCGTACCCGGCTCCCGCGACCGGCGGCCTGCTCGGCCGGGTCCCGCCGGCGGCGGTGCTCGCCGGGCTGCTGCTCGCCCTGCTGGCCTCGGTCGTCGTGGCGATCGGGCTCGGCCCCGTGTCGATCCCGCCCGGCAGGGTGCTCGACGCCGTGACGGCCCACCTGGCCGGGGGCTCCTCCGGGATCGACCGGGCCGAGGACTTCATCGTCTGGGAGCTGCGTACCCCGCGGGTGCTGCTCGGCGTCGTCGTCGGGGCGGGGCTGGCCGTCGCCGGGCTGCTGGTGCAGGCGCTGGTCCGCAACCCGATCGGCGACCCCTACATCCTGGGGCTGTCGTCGGGTGCCTCGGTCGGCGCCGTCCTGGTCATCACCACGATCGGGACCGCGACGGCCGGGCTGTTCACCCTGCCCGCCGCCGCGTTCGCCGGTGCGATGCTGACCGGGGTGGGCGTCTTCGTCCTGTCCCGGGTCCGTGGACGGCTGCACGCGACCCGAATGGTGCTCGCCGGCGTCGCGGTCGGGCAGCTACTCGGTGGCGTCACCTCGTTCCTGCTGCTGCGCACCCGCAACACCGATGCCCAGCAGCAGGTCCTGTTCTGGATGCTCGGAAGCCTGGCCGGGGCCCGCTGGGACCTGCTCGGGTTGTCCGCAGCGGTGGTCGGGGTGCTGCTGGTCCCGCTGTGGTGGCAGGCGAACCGGGTCAACCTGCTCGTACTCGGCGAGGACGCGGCCTCGGCGCTCGGTACCGACCCGACCCGGCTGCGAGCGGCGCTGTTCGTCCTCACCGGGCTGCTCACCGGGGCGGTCGTCGCGGTGTCGGGCAGCATCGGGTTCGTCGGGCTGGTCGTGCCGAACCTGGCCCGGCTGCTGTTCGGCGCCGACCACCGCCGCACCCTGCCGGTGTGCGTGCTGCTCGGCGCGCTGGTCGTCGTCTGGTCCGACACCGCCGCCCGTCTCGTGCTCGCCCCGACCGAACTCCCGATCGGCATCCTCACCGCCGCGATCGGCGTGCCCTTCTTCCTCTACGTGCTGCGCCGCAGCGCGACCGGGGCGGTGGGGGTGTGAGCTCCCGGCTCGTGATCGACGGCGTCAGCGTCGGCCACGGCGGGGACCCGGTCGTGCACGACGCCACCCTGACCGTCCCCGACGGCGCGGTGCTCGCCCTCGTCGGGCCCAACGGATCGGGCAAGTCCACCCTGCTCAAGAGCCTCTACCGGGTGCTCAAGCCGCTGCGCGGGCATCTACTGCTCGGCGACGACGACCTGGCCGCGATGCCGCACCGCGACAACGCCCGCGCGGTCGGGGTGCTCTCCCAGGACGACCCCGGCGGGTTCGACTTCACCGCGTGGGAGGCCGTGATGCTCGGTCGCTCCCCGCACCTGAGCACGTTCGGGCGTCCCGGCCCCGGCGACGCCGCCGTCGTCGCCGACGCGCTGGAACGCACCGGCTGTACCGCGTTCTCCGCCCGTCCGCTGTCGGAGCTGTCCGGCGGGGAGCGCCAACGGGTGCTCCTCGCCCGCGCGCTGGCCCAGCAGCCCCGGGTCCTGGTGCTCGACGAGCCCACCAACCACCTCGACCCCCGCCACCAGCTCGGAGTCCTGCGGCTGGCCAGGGACCTCGGGATCACCGTTATCGCCGCGCTGCACTCCCTCGACCTCGCCGCCCAGTACGCCGACCTGGTCGCCGTGCTGTCCGCGGGCCGCATCGCGGCACTGGGCACACCGACCGAGGTGTTGACCCCCGGGCTGCTCGCGGCGCACTTCCGGGTCGACGGCTCGATCGTCGCGGACCCCGTGACCGGGGCGCCCCGGGTACTGCTGCGCGAGCTGGACGCCGGTCAGTCCACCTCGTGACCGCACCTGCACCGGGCGCCGTCCTGGCAGCCACAGAGGCGCACCCCGGTATACAGCCGCACGCCGCGTTGCCGAGCACGTAGAGGACCGCGCCCACCCCGGCACAGCAGGGGCGGGAGGCGCGTACCCCACCGGCGCGAGCCACCAGCAGCCCGGCCAGCAGGTCCACCCCGGACACCGGTTCCTGACACCGGAGCACCTCGCGCAGCTGCGTCAGCCGATCCGCGACCACCTGGCAGTCCGGACATCGGCGGAGATGGTCGAGAACGAAGGAGTCCTGCGGCCGGTCCTCCCCGGCGAGCGACGCGGACACTGCCTCCCGGCAACGCTCGCAACAGCTCACACCGCACAGGTCGTCCGCATCGACCGGTCGGTTCCCGGAACGCACGAGCGATGAACGGACCGTTGCCCGGCGACACCGAGGAGGCCTACCGCCGCCTCGCCGAGGCCGCCGCGGGTGCTGCGCCGGATACAGTCGCAGCACTCGCCCGAACGACCCAGCAGCAGGTCCAGACCCGCGTGGCCAGGAGGCTCCACATCAACGCGCCCAGTGGGTCATGTGATGGGCAGCTCGACCCGTAGCAGGGTCGGTCCGCCGGTCGGGCTGGACAGGGGAGTGTCCGATCAACGGTGTAACCGGCGTTGATGGATATCAGATGGTGCCGGGGACGATACGGCCTTCGAAGGTGATCGCGAACGCGTTCAGCGCCGGCTTCCACCGCATCGACCACCGGGCCCGGCCTTTCCCGGTCGGGTCCAATGAGCGGGTGACCAGGTAGAGACACTTGAGCGCGGCCTGCTCGGTTGGGAAGTGGCCTCGGGCTCGGACCGCGCGCCGGTAGCGCGCGTTGAGCGACTCGATCGCGTTGGTGCTGCAGATGACGCGGCGGATCTCGACGTCGTAGTCGAGGAAGGGCACGAACTCCGACCACGCGCGCGCCCAGAGCGCGCCGATCGCCGGATACTGGCCGACCCAGCGTTCGGCGAACTCGTCGTAGCGGGCGTTCGCGGCCGCCTCGGTGGGCGCGGTGTAGACCGGCCGCAGATCTTTGGCCATGGCTTCCCAGTCGCGGCGCGACGCGTAGCGGAAGGTGTTGCGGATCAGGTGCAGGATGCAGGTCTGGACCACCGTGGCCGGCCAGACCGTGGTGATCGCCTCGCCGAGCCCGGTCAGGCCGTCGCAGACGGCGATGCACACGTCGGCGGTGCCGCGGTTCTTGATCTCGGTGAGTACGGCCAGCCAGAACTTCGCGCCCTCCCCGCCCTCCCCGGCCCAGATCCCGAGGATGTCTCTGCGCCCGTCCACCGTGACCCCGATGACCACGTAGAACGGCCGGTTGGCGACCTTCCCGTCGCGAATCTTCACATGGATCGCGTCGATGAAGATCACCGGATAGACCGGGTCGAGCGGGCCGGTTCTGCCACTCGGTCATCTCCTCGACCACCTTGTCGGTGATCCGCGAGATCGTGTCCTTGCTGACCTTCGCGCCGTAGACCTCGTCGAAGTGCGCCGCGACCTCGCCCGTGGTCAGCCCGCGGGCGGTCAGCGACAGAACGATCTCATCGATCCCGTCCAGACGGCGTTGGCGCTTGCACACAATGGCCGGTGCGAAGCTGGCGTCCCGGTCGCGGGGCACGTCGATCTCGACCGGGCCGATCTCGGTCAGGACCGTCTTCGAGCGTGTGCCGTTGCGTGAGTTCCCGCCGTCACGCCCGGTCGGGTCGTGGTGCTCATAGCCCAGGTGCTCGGTCATCTCGGCCTCGAGCGCGGTCTCCAGGACCGTCTTCGTCAGCCCGGACAACAGGCCGCCTGGACCGACGAGCTCGACGCCCTCGGCGCGAGCGGCCTCGACGAGTTGCGGGGCCAACTGCTGCTGATCAATCCGATTCGGCACAGGCTCGATCGTGTCGGTCATGACAGCTCCTCCCGCCGAGCTGCGCTCGGCGTGTCGGACCAGTTACACCCAAGACCGGACAGTCCCGCACGACGCGACCGTGCGCCACTGTCGTCTTCGCGCTCGCGGGGGCTGAGACCGAGAAGCCGTTGCGTACTCGGATGTGTACGCGTTCGGGTACGCTGTGAGGTGTGTGGGTGCCTGAGGTGTTGTCGTTCCGGGAGTTTCGTACGGCGTTGGCGGCGACGTTGAAGCGGGTGCAGGACCCGGATGCGGAGCCCGTCTTCGTGGGTGCGCATCGCAAGCCCGAGGCGGTGGTGATGTCGGTGGCCCGTTACGAGCAGCTCGTCGGAGCGGCTCAGCGGCGCGCTGATGTCGACGAGGCGCTCGCCTCGGTGCGCGCGGAGGGCCTCGAGCCCAGCGCGCAGAGCCTGGCGTTGCTCGACGGTGTCGCGGCGGGTTCGCTGAGCACCGACGAGGCCCGTGAGCGTGTCCTGGCCCGTTACCGCCGTTGACCGGCCCGGACCCCTACCTCGACACCGGTGTCCTGCGGAACCGGCTGGGCATCTCCGACCCGGCCGAGCTCGCCCAGGCCGAGGCCGAGCTCACCGGGCGCTACGACCTGGACCACCTGCAGGATTTCCACCACTACATCTTCAGCGACCTCTACGACTGGGCCGGGCAGCTGCGCACCGTGTCCATCGGCAAGGGACAGCTGTTCTGCCTGCCCCACCACCTCGAAACCTTCGCCGACGACATCTTCACCCGCCTGCAGGCCCAGCAGGTGCTGCGCGGGCGTGACCTCGACGGCTTCGTCACCGGCCTGGCCGAACTGCTGGGCGACATCAACGCCCTGCACCCGTTCCGGGAGGGCAACGGACGCACCCAGCGGGCGTTCCTGGCCCAGCTCGCCCACGACGCGGGCTACGAGCTGCGCTGGACCACGATGGACCCGGCCGAGAACAACCGAGCCTCCGCGCTCTCGCTGGCCGGTGACAGCTCCGCCCTGCACACCATGCTCGCCCACCTCGTCAGGCCACTCCGCCAGCCACCCCAGTCACGGCCGGCCTCCACCGACAGCTGAGCAGCGCCTCCGTCTCGACGTCGGTCCGGCTTCTCGAGGGGGTGTGCCGTGTGTGCCGGAGTCGGCAAGGCGTTCCTGCCGGTGTGTCCGCCGCGTCTGGCCGAGTGGGCTGAAGAATTGTCGGTCCCCTGTCGCACACTGAGTCCGTTTCCCCGGCGCTGTGCGAGAGGATCGCGATGTCAGACCCCGTCATCGTGGCAGGAACCGCCCTGTCCCGTCAGCTGCAATCAGCATTCCGCAACGCACGCGATGCCCGCCGAATCGAGTGGGTCGAACGGGAGAACGAGGCCCTGACCGCCCTGCGGGTCCTGGCCACCTACCTCGCCTACCACCCAGGAAGCGCCACCGCCCGGGCCATCACCACCACGCTGACCGACAGTATTGATAATCCGGGGGAAGACATGTCTCTCGTAGAGCATGCACTACCCTCGGCCGCAAGTATCAATACAGCAGAGGGTGACACAGTGGCGCGAATCGAAACGGTACAGCTCATCGACGACCTCGACGGCGCGGCCGCTGATGAGACCGTCGCTTTCGCCGTCGACGGGAAGCTGTTCGAGATCGACCTCAATGCGACCAACGCCGCGACGTTCCGGGACAAGCTCGCCCCGTTCGTGTCCGCCGCACGGACCGCAGGAGGCGGCCGGGTCGCACGACGTCGCGAGGCGGCCGCGGCGGCAGGCTCGACCGAGGCTCGGCGCCACAGCCAGGCGGTGCGTGTGTGGGCGCGGGAGAACGGATACGCCGTCTCCGAGCGGGGCCGCATCCCCGCCGAGGTCGTCGAGGCCTACCGCGAACACGGCTCGGACACCTCGACGTCCGTACCGGAGAAGGCCGCGCCGACGACACGGCCACAGACCGCCCAGTTCAGCGGGTAGTCCCGCACAGGTCTATATCCGCGGTGCTCGGCCGAGGAGCCGCAACACCGTGGAGCGGTCTGCCTCCGCGTGTCTGTCGCTCATCCAGCACGCTGCACCGCTCCGCGGACGCGTGATCGCGAGCATCCCTGGCTTGTCCGACGGCTCCCAGAGCCTCAGCTCCGCACACCTACGAACAGGCCACGCCCGGTCGGCCCGCCTGGTACGTAGCGCACCGAGCATCCGGCGTCGGCCAGCGCTTCGCGGTAGGCCTGCTCCGGCCACAGGCTGAGGATCTCGATCTCGGTGAAGTCGGAGATGCCGGTCTCGTCGGCGACGACGAACCGCAACTCCATGCGGGTCTTCCCGTCGACCAGCGTGGAGTGGGAGACTCGGGTGATGGTTCGGTCCGGGCCGCGGCTGAGGTCACCGGCCACGTAACCGTCGATGAATCGCTCGGGGAACCACCAGGGCTCGATCACGAGCACACCGCCGGGCACCAGGTGCCCGGCCATCGTCGCGACGGCAGCACGCATGTCGGCGACTGTGTCGAGGTAGCCGATCGAGCAGAACATGCAGGTCACGGCGTCGAAGCGGCGATCGAGGCGGAAGGAGCGCATACCCCCGCGGTGCAGCGGGACGCCCGGGACTCGCTCGGCAGCCAGCGCGATCATCGGTTCCGCGATCTCGATGCCCTCGCAGTGCTCGACGAGCCGGCGGAACTGTTCGAGGTGGATCCCGGTCCCGCAGGCGACGTCGAGCAGGCTGGTGATCTCGGGGCGCTCGGCGGTGATTTCCGCGACGACATCGAGGGCCTCCTGCTCCCAATCCTTGCCGCGGCTACGGTAGATCGTCTCGTAGACGTCTGCGTGGTTGTCGGTGAACATCGGTACCTCCGGTCTCGGTGACGGCGGGGCGGGTGGGTCAGTCGGTCGCGGACACCGGCTCGCCGATCAGGAGCAGGACCGGTGGCGCCGGGCCGCCCGGCGCGATCCGCTCGGTCCACCAGCGGTAGTCGGGCGCGGACAGTCCCGCGGTCAGCGAGGCCAGGTCGGCGCCGTCATAGGTGCGCAGGGCTGAGACCAGCCCGTCCCACGTCACCACGAGCGGTAGTACCCCGAGGACGGTGCAGAGCAGCCGCAGAGGGGTCGGGTTTCGCAGGACGTGGCCGACGACCAGCATCGGCGCGAGCAGCGTCGCCAGCAGCGATGGCCACCGGCGTTCGGAGGACTCGGCGACGCACAGCGGTGCACGTCGGGTGAATGCGTCGGCGAGCACGGCCCGGGCCACGTCCGGCGGGAAGTGATGGAAGGCGGTGAAGACGGTGCGGATGCCGTCCTGCCCCTCGGGGACCGCGGTGGCATCGACCGGGTCGGGGTGCACGTGGGTGCGGCCATCACCGATGCGATCGCAGGCGCCCTGCAGCGCGCGACGGTTAGGGAAGCGGTCGGTGAACACCAGCTCGACCGGACCTGCGTCCTGCTGCAGCTCGGGCTTGAGGTGCTCCCACGGGCCCGACGCGCCGGAGCACAGGTCAATGACCCGCCGCTGGCCGGTCCGCCGCACCAAACCTGCCAGCACCGGCGTGACCGGCGCATAGAAGCGGTGCCGCAGGACGAGCGCTTCCTGGAGGAAGTCGGTGGTCATGTCCCGTAGCCGGCTTGGGAACCACGACTGGTCCTCGAACTCGAACAGGTGTAGTCGGGGTACGACGGAGCGCATGGGCATCCCTTTCACCGGCCAGCCTCGTCGCCGACGCTCGCAGCGCGCACTCGAGGCGCTGTCCAGGGCAAATAGACTTCTCTTGGGAAGTATCTTCTCGTGGTAGCGTAAATAGCATGAGCTCCGCACCGATCTTGGTCACCGGCGCGACCGGGGACGTCGGCAGGCGCGTGGTCACCCGCCTGTTACGTCTCGGGCATCCGGTCCGTGCCCTGGTCCGGGGCTCGGACGAATCCGGGCTACCGGCGGACGTCGAGATCCGGCGCGGGGACCTGAACGACCGCGAGGCCGTCCGGACCGCGGCGGAGGGCACCACCGCGGTCTACCTGTTCCCGGTTCCCGAGGCGGTGGACCGGGCAGCCGACGGGCTCGCCGATGCCGGCGCGCCACGGGTCGTCGTACTCTCCTCACTGCTCGCCGGCGCGGACGGCGACGTCGCTACCGGGCCGCTGCACCGGCGTTGCGAGGATGCGCTGCACGCCCGCTCATTGTCGGTCACCGCGATCCGCCCCGGCGCGTTCATGGACAACGACCTGGCCTGGGCCGGGCTGCTCGCCCGGTTCGGGGAGCTGCCGCTGGCCTGGCCGGACGTCGCCGTCGCCCCGGTCCACACTGACGACGTCGCCGCCACCGTGACCGACGCCCTCGTCGCGGTCGGAACCCCACCGGTGGTCGAGCTGACCGGCCCTGACCTGCTCAGCCCGGTCGATCGTGCCGCGATCCTGGCGCGGGCCGCAGGCCGGCCGATCCCGGTCGCGGCGACCGGACCCGACCGGGCCCGCGAGGCGCTGGCCGAGGTGCTCCCCGCAGACGTCGCGCAGGTCGCCGTCGAGGCCACCGGCTGGACCGCGGAGCACGGCCAGGTCCTGCGCCCCCGCACCCGGCCGACCGGCTACCGGCAGTGGGCCGTCGAACGGGCTCCGGAATTCGTCTGACATCCGACCGAACGCGACTCGGGAGAACCGTCCCATGACCGATCTCCGATCTGCCGGCCCGGCGAAGCCAGACCCGCGTCGCCGGACTGCCGCTGCCTTCGTTCTGGTCGCCGTGGCGATGGACATCCTGGATACGACCATCGTGATCGTCGCCCTCCCGGACATGGAACGTGACCTGGGCGCCGGCAGCACCGTCCTGCAATGGATCACCGCCGCCTACACGCTGACCTTCGCACTCACCCTGATCACGGCCGGGCGGATCGGCGATCGCATCGGTCGGCGGCTGGCCGTCCAGATCGGCATTCTCGGCTTCGTCGTCACCTCGGCGGTCTGCGCACTCGCTCCGACCGCCGAGATCCTGGTCGCGGGGCCGGGTCGCTCAGGCGCTGGCAGGGTCGCTGATCCTCACCCAGGCACTCGGATCTTCCAGGTCGAGTTCCCGGAGGCCGAGCGCCGCGGCGTCGCTCGAGTCTTCGGAGCGGTGTACTGAGGCTCGCTCGCGGTGCTGGGCCGATCCTCGGCG
>NZ_JAHLJD010000008.1:0-15199 GCF_020496225.1 Pseudonocardia sp. ICBG162 | reverse complement strand
GGGTGGTAGGCGAGGTAGGTGGCCAGGACCCGCAGGGCGGTCAGGGCCTCGTTCTCCCGTTCGACCCACTCGATTCGGCGGGCATCGCGTGCGTTGCGGAATGCTGATTGCAGCTGACGGGACAGGGCGGTTCCTGCCACGATGACGGGGTCTGACATCGCGATCCTCTCGCACAGCGCCGGGGAAACGGACTCAGTGTGCGACAGGGGACCGACAATTCTTCAGCCCACTCGGCCAGACGCGGCGGACACACCGGCAGGAACGCCTTGCCGACTCCGGCACACACGGCACACCCCCTCGAGAAGCCGGACCGACGTCGAGACGGAGGCGCTGCTCAGCTGTCGGTGGAGGCCGGCCGTGACTGGGGTGGCTGGCGGAGTGGCCTGACGAGGTGGGCGAGCATGGTGTGCAGGGCGGAGCTGTCACCGGCCAGCGAGAGCGCGGAGGCTCGGTTGTTCTCGGCCGGGTCCATCGTGGTCCAGCGCAGCTCGTAGCCCGCGTCGTGGGCGAGCTGGGCCAGGAACGCCCGCTGGGTGCGTCCGTTGCCCTCCCGGAACGGGTGCAGGGCGTTGATGTCGCCCAGCAGTTCGGCCAGGCCGGTGACGAAGCCGTCGAGGTCACGCCCGCGCAGCACCTGCTGGGCCTGCAGGCGGGTGAAGATGTCGTCGGCGAAGGTTTCGAGGTGGTGGGGCAGGCAGAACAGCTGTCCCTTGCCGATGGACACGGTGCGCAGCTGCCCGGCCCAGTCGTAGAGGTCGCTGAAGATGTAGTGGTGGAAATCCTGCAGGTGGTCCAGGTCGTAGCGCCCGGTGAGCTCGGCCTCGGCCTGGGCGAGCTCGGCCGGGTCGGAGATGCCCAGCCGGTTCCGCAGGACACCGGTGTCGAGGTAGGGGTCCGGGCCGGTCAACGGCGGTAACGGGCCAGGACACGCTCACGGGCCTCGTCGGTGCTCAGCGAACCCGCCGCGACACCGTCGAGCAACGCCAGGCTCTGCGCGCTGGGCTCGAGGCCCTCCGCGCGCACCGAGGCGAGCGCCTCGTCGACATCAGCGCGCCGCTGAGCCGCTCCGACGAGCTGCTCGTAACGGGCCACCGACATCACCACCGCCTCGGGCTTGCGATGCGCACCCACGAAGACGGGCTCCGCATCCGGGTCCTGCACCCGCTTCAACGTCGCCGCCAACGCCGTACGAAACTCCCGGAACGACAACACCTCAGGCACCCACACACCTCACAGCGTACCCGAACGCGTACACATTCGAGTACGCCACGGCTCACTCGTTGAGCGCGACTCCGAAAGCGGGCAAGGTCCCCGGCACGAATCTGAACCTGCCACCCGAGCACAGAACGCCTGGGAGGGGACACATGTCGGATACTGGAGCGTGGATCCCCGAGGAGAGCATGAGCTCTGGAGACCGGTTCGACAGCGCACTCCGTCAGCTGCATTCCCTACGGTGCACACCGACGCCCGCCCCTGACCGACCGGCCGGACCTGTCGGGCCGGCCACCGCTGGGCCGCTCTCCGAGGCCTCCGCCGGGCTGTTCACCCTGCTCACACAACTCGCCGCGATCACCGCTGAACTCGAACGCAACGATGAAGCCGCTGCTCACCCGACCGCACAGCAGCTGCTGGCGGACATCAGCGATGGTCTCGACCACGCCCAGCACGCTGCGATGGCCCTCCTCGTCTCGTACCGCACCGCGGACGGCACCGCCTGGACAGATCCCGGCTGAACAGACGCTGTCGCCAGTGCGGACCACAGTCTCTGGTGGTGGGAATGTGGAAGAGCAGTACCGAGCCCCGCGGGTTGCCCAGGGCCAGCTCCAACACCTGCTCGCGGGCTGGCCGTCGGTGTGCTCCAGCACGCCGATCGCATAGTTGCTATCGCCGGTGAAGACTGGTGAGCGGCCGCAGAACATCCGCGTCGTGACCTGGTGGACGCGATCCGGCGTGGCTGCACCGTCGGGGTCCTGCACACTGAGCCCTACGCCGATCTGGACTCCGGCCGTGCAAGCGCATCGATCAGCAGGTCGGCAGATCAAGCGTCACGGTCGCCACCGACAGGTAGAACGGTGCGGGAACCGGCGGGCGACGCAGCCGGGCGACCCGCCCAAGCATCAGGCGCGGCCACCGCGGGGCGGCCCGGACGCCCGTCAACAGCACCGTGACGCGAGCGGGGTTGGCAGGATTGATCGCGAGGCCCGGGCCGTAGGTTCCGCGGGCCATCCAGAGTGGAGTACCCGGCGCATCGGTGTCGAGGAGCCGCCGAGGCTGCGACCAGTCCGCGCGGTCGGCGCTGGGGTGCGCCGCCGTGCTCCACCACAGGCCCTGAGGCGGGAAACCGCCCGTGTCGTGCAGGTCGGACCCGCGTGCCAGCAGCATCACCCACCCGTTGCCGCGCGGCGCGATCGCGATGTCGAAGAAGCCCTCGTCCGGCCCGGCGAACACGCGCGGCGGCGTCCAACCGGTCAGGCCGTCCTCGCTCTCGACGCACCGCAGCTCGTAGTCGGGGTACTCGCCGGGACCAATCTCGTGGGGGTTCGCCTGGTACCACATCCGGTAGCGACCCCCGGAGTGAACGACTCGCGGTTCGAGCACGCTCCACCGTGGGGCGCTGCCCTCCAATACCGGTGCTCCGCGCCGCCGCCACTGGCCGCCGGTGTGCTCGAGCACGCCGATCGCGTATCTGCTCCCGGGCCCGTAGTGCTTTACGTTCGCCCGACCCGAGTAATAGACCCGGGCGCCGTTGCCCCCAGCCGGCGGGACGTAGCTCGGGGTGTGCATGCCGGCAGCGTCCCAACAGCCCTTCGGCGGGTCGGCGGCCAGCGGTCGGGCCCGGCCCCGAGGGTCGGGATCGATCCGCCATGGACCGCTGGGACCGGTCGCCTCGTCGACCAGGTGCGCGCGGAACAGGCGGTTGCGGAACGTGGTGGTGAAGCCGCCGACGAACAAGGTCCACCGGCCGTCGACGAGGTGGACGTTCGGGTCACCGACACCGAGAAGCCCTCGCGGCATCGGACCGTCAAGCATGTCCCACAGCACAATCGGCGCGGGGCTACCCTGGGAGCGCCACAGATCGGGCTGGTCGGCGTTCATGGGTGCGACCTCCTGGCTGGAGACGCGCCGCAGCGCGCTGACTCCCCCGCGGATCAGGTAGGTCGGTTCCCAGAAACTACCGCGGTGTCCGGTTCGGTAGCAACCGGTTCACACGATGCCTACGTTCCTGCGGCCTTTACGCCCCGATCGCTCATGATGCCTTCCACACAGTTCGCGGAAGCGCTTGAAGCTGAGCGCAACCGGCCGCTCAGCGCACGTGAGGCCCGCAACGTCCAGAGGGTCCAAAGCCGACTGCGAGCAACTCTGTCTGAAGACCTGCAGCCGTGGCTTCGAGACGTCGACCGGCTCGCACAGACGATGCTCGCAACCACTGAGGACGGCTCAGGCGAGAAACCGGCTCTGGGATGATGCGCGACAGCGTGGACAGGCACCCGAGATAGAGCACCCGGCTGCCACCGTGAGCAGCTGCAGCAACGGGCGCTTGCCGGCGTTGAGCAGACTCGCCTGCATCAGTGGCGTCTGCGTCCGCGCTGACCGGTCCGTTGCTGCTGACGCTGGCGTCGCGACTCATCGCCAGGAACGAGGCACTGCCTTGATCTCGAGCCGATGGCGATGCCCGGTTTTCTGAAAGATGGTGGGCGTGTCGCGCTGTCCTGATTTCAGAAAACCGGGCAGGATCACCGCCATGGCGAGAAGACCGACAGGGCGCCCGTCGAAGGGCCCGCGTGCAGTGGTTCTTCCACGGGTACTGCTGGCCGACGATCTTGCGCTCAAGACGCTGGCCACCAACCTCGGCTGGTACGTCTCGGAGACCGCTGCGAAGCTCATCAACATCGGGCTTCAGCACGTCGACGAGCTCCCAGACGAGCTGCCCCTCCGAGTCCCCCGCAGCGAGTCAGCAGGCTTCACAGCCCGGATCCCTCTCCCCGACGACCAGGTCGTCCGTGAGATCGCTCGGGAACGCGACCGCAGCATCTCGCTCGTCGCCGGCTCACTGATCCACCTGGGCCTGCGCTACCGCAACGAGATCCCGGGCCAGATCCCGGTCCAGTACAACCGCCCGGAGCAGCCCCTGACCAAGGCCTCCTAAAAGAACGAGACGGTCTCCCTGCCAGGAGACCGCCTCGGATCGTTCTCGCGTCAGCCGGACCTGCACCCGCCTGATGCCGTAGCCCCGGCGAACCGGGGCCGTTACCCCACCTGCGAAGAAGGGGCGCTTTCGCGTGTCCAGGATACATCCTGGGCCGGGAGCCAACCACCTTAGACACGGGGCGAATTCGTCATGCCCGGAAAACCGCCGCTCACCAGCGGCGGAGACCGGGTTCTGCATCCGCTGCTACGAGCACGGCGCGTTCACCCTGGCCTCCGGCCCCACCTCCGACCTCTGCCTGCTCCACCAGCTCCCCCTCGGCGCGCAACCGCCCGCCGGCGACTTCGGCATCCGCAGCACTGCCGCACCTCGTCGCGCGCCGCGCGGCCGCGCCGCGCGCTCGACCTCAGGCCCCTCCAGCGGTCCCGGGCGCCCGAGCCGCGCTCTGCCTCCCACCGCCCGAGCGCGCGCCCGCGGTGTCACCCGCGCCCGCGCCCGACACGCCCGCGGGTTCACCCCGCACCCCGGGTGGCGCAACTTCATCGACCACCAGTGGCGGGTGCTGACCTCCCAGCCCGAGGCCCTCGAATACATCGCCCGCCTCGTCGACGACGAGGAGTGGCGCTCGGACAAGCGCACCAGCTGGTCGGCGATCCTGCGCCGCCTGGTCTGCCACATGGACTGGGACACCGGCCTGATCACCGGGCTCACCACCGACCGCCTCGGCGCCGCCGGCGCCCGCGCCGCCCGCACCGTGTCCCGCGTCCTGGCCTGGGCCCGCGACCGCGGCCTGCTCGTCGTCGTCGAAGCCGGAGCCAGCGCCGAGTTCCTCGGCACCGACACCGGCCGCACACCGACCTACGCCCTGGTCACCCACAGCCCCCTCCCCCAGCTCACCGCGCCGACCGACCACACACACGAACACCCAGCTCAGACCACTGTGGATGAAAGTGGCGACCTCCCCACTTCTCACGTGAGTCTTAAGCCCTTGTCGGGCGGCAGACGGTCAGTGACCACCAAAGCAGCCAAGTGGCACCCCTACGACGTCCCCAACACGCCCGGTGCCAGAAACCAAGCCACCCTCACCCTGCTCACCCTTCT
This sequence comes from Pseudonocardia sp. ICBG162, assembly GCF_020496225.1. Classification (NCBI taxonomy): domain Bacteria; kingdom Bacillati; phylum Actinomycetota; class Actinomycetes; order Pseudonocardiales; family Pseudonocardiaceae; genus Pseudonocardia; species Pseudonocardia sp. ICBG162. The sequence goes on along the minus strand of NZ_JAHLJD010000008.1, from coordinate 9,951 downwards.
CGGCCTAGGAGGCCGACAACCGGGCACGATCGACATCTGGCGTGCCCGGTCGCTGCTCAAGCCGTGGTGGGAGGCCGGCGCGACCGTCGCTGGGCTGCGCCACGCACTCGAACACCACCCCGACCACCCCGACCGACCGCGTGGACCAGTCACCACCGGTGCCCGCGACCCCCTGCGGGTCATCGGCGCCCGCCTACGCCCCTGGCAGGGACGCCTCGGCGAGATCCGCGCCGTACAGATCGGCCGGATGCGCGCGAGCACCGGCACCGGCAGCGGGCCCACCCCTCCCGCACCGCTGTCGCCAGTTCTGCGGGACCGGCCGGCGGGACGAGGGGCGCGGATGGCCGCCAGGGAAGCGCTCAGCGAGCACCTCCGCGAGCTGCGCGAAGCCCGCGACCTCCCGTCGAGCGGTCCCCAAGGACCACCGCACCGGTCCGGGACGAGGACCAGGCGGATCCGATGAGCTGGCCGCCCTCCGACCACAGCAAGACCCTCCAGCCCCGAGCCGAGCTCGGGAGGGGTCCCGAGAGAGCGCTCCTACCCTCCGTGAAGTCCAAGATCACCAAGCAGGAGGCGTAGGACCATGCGGGTTCTCAGGTCCACGATGATCGGCCTCGCCCTCGGGGCCGCCACGCTGACGTCGGTCGGTGCCGGGGCCGCCGCCGCAGCCCCCATTACCCCTGCCCAGTCCCCAACCTGGAGCTACGTCGCGACCTACGCGAACAGGGGTGCGTGCGAGGAGGCGATCGCTGCCTACCGGGGCAGACCCGACACCTCTGAGTACCGCTGCATCTCGAACGGCAACCCGACCCAGAGCCAGGAAACCAGCTGGTCGTTCTACAACCTGCGGTACTGACCACGACCGACCGCACTGCCCCAGACGACGACGGCCGTCCCGGAAGGAGACCGGGGCGGAGTCGTCAGGTCCCAGCGATGACGATCCGGGTGCCCTCCGGGGCCGGGGTATCCAGGTCGGTCACCTGGACACCGTTGAGGCGAACTCGCCCGGCCTCGAAGTGCATCGCGAGTCGGTCGCCCAACAGAGCCGCCCGGGTTCGTACGGTCGGGACGTCCTGTGGCGCGGTCTCATCACTCACGCTGCTCATCCTCCTCCCTGGGACGTTGGCGCACCTCCAGCAGGGCCGGGGCGCGGCATGGCTACTAGTACTACAGTCGCGTTTATGGGTTGTGGCTGCGGTGTTGGTAGTGGTGCTGTTGGGCGGTGTGTTGGTGTCTTCGTCGCCAGCGTGAGCGGCGCAGCACGTGGCCGGGGTCGGCGATCGTGTCCAGTGCGAGGGTGGCGATGAGGTGGCGGATCTCGGGCAGGCTCAGCGCGATGAGCTCGCCGCTGTCGGCGTGGAGAGCCCCCTTTTTGACCGTGTCACGGTGAGGAAGGCGTGCGCGAGCATGGAGAGAGTGATGTGCCGGTACCAGCCGGTGTATTGCCGGACTTGGTAATGATCGAGGCCGGTCTGGCCTTTCGCGGTCTGGAAGGTCTCCTCGATCGCCCACCGCGCGCCGGCGACCCGGGCCAGCTCGCTGAGCGCGACTCGCTTGGGCGTGTGGCAGAGGTAGTACGCCAGCTCTGAGGGGGCAGTCAGGCTGCGGCGGGCCAGCAGCCAGTACTCGGCGTCGGGATCGCGTTCCCCGTTGATCCGCGCCCGCGCCCACGCGTAGCGACGGTCGCCCTTCGATCCGGCGCCGGCTGACCTGCTGCGCCACGCGGTGGCCGGCAGTCCTGCGATGAGCGCGTCGGCCCGGTACTCGCTCCCGATGATCGACGAGGTGGTCTTGGCGATCACGCGCTGGTTGGAGGGGATCGCGAGCACGTAGCTCATCTGACGGTCTTCGAGGCTCTTGCGGAGCCGGTAGTGCTGTCCGTAGACGGCATCGCCGGTCACCCACGACGCCGGAACCCCGCCGTCGATCGCGCGGGCGATCATCTCGACCGCCAGCTCGGGCTTGGTGCGGAACTCACGATCAGCAGGGATCCCCGCACGGTCACATCGGGGGCGATCCTCGGTCCACGCCTTCGGCAGATACAGCTCCCCGTCCAGGAACGTCCGCCCATGCGGCGTCGCATAGGTCAGGAACACACCGACCTGCGCGTTCTCAATCCGACCCGCCGTGCCGGTGTATTGCCGCGCGACACCCGCCGACCGGTCTCCCTTCTTCAGGAACCCGGTCTCGTCGACGACGAGGATCCCAGCCCGGTCGCCCAGGTGCGCAACGACATACGTGCGCAGATCGTCCCGCACTGCATCGGGATCCCAGTCCGTCGTCGACAGCAGCCGCTGCATCGGATCCGGCACCGGCTGACCGGCCTGCTCGGAGATCGTCCACGAGTTCTTCCGCTCCCGCTCCGAGAGCAGCCCCCGCACATACGCGACCGCGTTCGCCCGCGGCTCCGAACGCGCGAACCGCGACCCAATCAACCGCGCGATCTCGTCCAGACCCGCCGCCCACTCCCGCACTGAACCGCCCCGGGTTCAGTGGAGGCTGGGTTCTGCCCGTTCAGCATGCTGCTGCGGGGCGTGATTGCGGTAGTAGGTGGCTTCGGCTTCGGTCGGTGTGATCATCCCGAGTTGGCCGTGCAGGCGCCGATGGTTGAACCAGTCGATGTACTCAAGGGTGGCGATCTCGAGGTCGTCCACGCCGCGCCACGGGCCCCGCGGACGGATCAACTCGGTCTTGAACAGGCCGTTGAAACTCTCCGCCAGAGCATTGTCGTAGGAGTCCCCGCGACTACCGACCGACCCGACCGCGCCTGCCTCGGCGAGGCGTTCGGTGTAGCGGATCGCCAGATATTGCACCCCGCGATCGGAGTGGTGCACCAGCCCCGAGATGTCGGCCTGTTGCAGCTCACGACGCCACAACGCCATCTCCAGAGCGTCGAGGGCCAGGTCGGTGCGCAGATGCCGGGCCAGTTGCCAGCCGACCACCATCCGGGAATACACATCGACGACGAACGCGGCATAGACCCAGCCCGAGAACGTGCGCAGGTAGGTCAGATCCGCCACCCACAACCGGTTGGGCCCTGGCGCCCGGAACCGGCGTTCAACCAGATCCGCCGGCCGCTGCGCGCCGTGCTCGACAACCGTGGTGCGCACCGTGCGGCCCCGGACCGCACCGCGAATCCCGAGCTCACGCATCAGGCGCTCGACGGTGCAGCGCGCCACCCGGGTGCCTTCCCGGTTGAGCGCGGCCCAGATCTTGTCCGCCCCATAGACCCGGTAGTTCTCGGCGAACACCCGCCCGATCTCAACCTTGAGGACCTCATCGCGGCGCGCCCGCAACGAGAGCGGACGGGTCTTGGCCGCGTAGTAGCTGCGGGGCGATCGGCACGCCGGCCGCGGCCAGCACTGTGCAGATCGGCTCGACCCCGAACCGGTCGCGATGGGTGTCGATGTAGTCGATCACTTGCTGCCGCTGGGGCGGTCGAGCTCCGCCGCGAAGAAAGCCGACGCCGTGCGGAGAATCGCGTTCGCCCGCCGCAGCTCAGCGTTCTCCTTCTCCAGAGCCCGGATCCGGTCCCGCTCCGAGGTCGACGTCCCCGCCCGCACGCCCTGATCGATCTGGACTTGTTTGACCCAGCCCCGCAACGTGTCCCGATTGATCCCCAGCTGCTCCCCGACCCGGGTGCACGCCGCGGTCACGTTCACCTGCTCCTCGCCCTCGACCAGGTCCAGGACCAACCGGACCGACCGCTCCCGAATCTCATCGGGGTACTTCTTCGGCGCTGGCATGACTCCAACCCTTCCGTGGGTTCAGAGCCTCCATCAAGACCGGGGCGGTTCACTGCGCAACACCCACGGAGGGCACGGGCACAGCCTCGGCCCGCTCGTAGATACACGCGCGGGGGGTGGGTTCGTCGTCGGCGCCGGCAGCATCCGCCCCGAGGGCGCCTACCTGGTCGCCGAGCACGGCCAGATCGCAGAACTTCCGACGTGGCTGGCCACCCTGCTCACGCCGCCGCCGACGCCGCGCCCGCAGGGACCGCCGACGAGGGACCTGCCGACCAAGCGGGCGAACGCCTACATCGCAGCAATCCAGGCCGACGAACTCGACAAGGTCGAACACGCCGCGGAAGGCCGGCGGCAGGTCACCCTGCTGGGCGCTGCCCGGGTCTTCGGTCAGCTCGTCGGTGGCGGGGAGCTCGACGCCGACAACGCCTACGCGGCCCTGCTCGACGCCGCCGCAACCCACATCGGTGTCGCGGGGTTCAGCCGCGCCGAGGCTGAGCGCACGATCACCCGAGGGATGACCTTCGGGATCCGCGCCCCACGCACCATCGCCCGTAACCGCACCACCAACTCCACCGACGACGAGCAGTAGCCCGAGGACCAGAGCAGCCACCGACGCCGCCGCCTCGTCCTGGGACGCCCGTCTGACGAACTACCGGAGGGAACAGCATGTCCGGAACCAGTGAGGGTTACGACCGGCAGCTCGGAACGACTCGGGGCCGGGCTGATGAGTACGACCGCCGCATGGTCGAACTCGGGATGGCCGATTCAGAGCAGCACAGACCGGGCCTGGGCCGGTTCTATGGGTACGGGGCGCGTCACGTCTACACCGAGAACGCGGCCCGCTATCTGGGGGAGATGCCCGACGGCTCTTTCGGGACTCCTCACGTCGCCCACGAAGCGTGGGCCGTCCACGAGGCCAGAACGGATCTGAGGATCGCGACCGGGCAGCTTGCACAGGATCAAGATCTAGAGGCCGACGGTTACCTCGTACGCCAGAATCCCGATCACGACTGGGCTGAGGAAAGGGCGGCGATCGACGACGCCCGCGAAACACTGGCGGTCGCCGAGCAGCGCCTTGCCGCCGCGGAACGCGGCGAACTCACCCCAGCCACACCCGACCCTGCTGAATCGGACTGGACCACCAAGGTCCACCCGGCCTCTCTGGCTGCCTACCACGCGGCCCTTGGCCACCTCCAGTACGAGCGCGACGGCGGCGCACCCCACCTCTACGAGGAACTGGTCGAGGATTGGGAGGCCCAGCTCAACCGCGAGATCGCCGAGCACGACGGCGTCGAATTGGACGAAGAACTCGGCCTGGAGCCATAAACGTCCGCAGGACCGAGTCGATCCGGGTAAGGAGACCGCATGCCCCACGGACGCGACGGGCGGCCGTCGACCTCCCGCCACCGAGGCAGCCAGTCCGCGCACAAGCGCGAGATCTCGCGCACGCGGGTGCGTCTCGCCGGGCACGAGGTCGCGTTGTGGCAGCTACGCCGCGCAGCGGGGGACTACCGGGCGCTGGTGGAGAAGGCCAAAGTCACCGACGGTTGCGCCTGGTGTCTGTGCACCGACCCGTCACCACGGCTGGTGATCCGCCACCGCGAGGGGATCTACTACCTGGCCTGCTGGCCCGGCGGTGGACAAACCCATGTCCGCAGCTGCGAGTTCTACAACACCGGTGGACGGTGGTCGGGGCGAAGCCACTACCAGCCCGGTGCCCTGCAGGAGGACGACGACGGCAGCGCGAGCGTGTCGCTGTCGCTCCCCCTGCGCGTCCGCGCCACGAACCCGGCAGCAGCAGCGGGCGCCACAGGCCGTGGTCCGGGGGCTGCGCGGTCCCGGATGGGGCTGCTCGGGCTGCTGCACTATCTGTGGGAACGCGCGGACCTGACCCGCTCCGCCCCGCAAAACGGGACAGGGACCGGCCGGCGTGGGTGGGCCGCTGCCAGTCCGCTGCTGCGGTCGGCGATCATAGGAGTCACCTCGGCGGGCCTGCCGCTGTCCTGGTGCTGTTACGTGGTCCCACCGTTCGACCCAGCCCACCCTGAGCAGCACAATGGCACGTTCGCGCGGTTCACCGGCCGCCTGGTCGAGCGCAACGGGACGGCGCAGCGGGGCTTGGTGCTCGGCGCGGTTCGCTCCTGGAGCCCGACCCCGTACGGGCAGCGCTGCGACCTACGCCATCACCGCACCCCGATCTTCTTCTCCACGGCGCTGCACGAGCGCATCCGTCGCGCGGCGCCGTCGGCGATGACCGACCGCCGCCCCGCCGGCAGCGAGCAGGTCGTGCTCGCCCTTGTAGCGCGCAGCGAGAAGGGCAACCTGTCCGCCGTCGGCGCCGCGGTGATGCTGACCAACGCCGATCTCGTCCCGGCCGACTCCACGCACGAGGTCGTCATGGCCGATGCCCTCACCGCAGCGAGACGGGCCTTCGTCAAACCGCTGCGCTACGACGGTGACGCCGCTGTCCTGCCGGACTTCGTACTCACCGACACCGATCCGACGACCATGGTCGAGGTCTGGGGAATGCTCGACCGTGACGACTACACCGCTCGTAAACAGACCAAGGTCGAGCACTACCGCAGCACGAACACCCCGCTGATCGAGTGGGATGTCCGCGGACCGCTACCGGACCTGCGCCGCCACCTCGCGAACTGAACGCCCCCGCGCACATCCGCGCCGAGGACTCGAGGATGGCCACGCCCGCTGATCCTCACCCCGTACCCGTGGAAGAGACCACTGTCGGGTCGACGGCACGTCGACGACCGTCGGAACAGGGGGTCGAACGTCATGTCGCTGACCTCGCAGCTGCAGCGGGGTGAGCTGGCGCGCTGGTCCGCGGCCCACCTGCCCGGCACCGCTGCTGTGGTCGAACAGGTCCGCGCGGCCGCAACCACGTCGACGCTCGCGCAACCGGGTGCCAGGGTCGGGACGGGCCACTGGTCGACGGTGGGCGGAGTTGTCGGTGCAAGGCTGGCCGCGCTAGTGCAAGACGCCCCTCCGTATGCGGCTCTGAGTGGTCTTCAGGCCGCCGACCTGTGCTCCCCAGCTGCTGCCCACCGCATCGCCTCCGCGTACGCGTCTGTACAGGCGGTGCTCGACCAGCAGCCCGACCTGGCCGCCGAAGCCGCCGGGGTACGGCCGACCCCGAGCGACATCATGGTCATCACCGGACCGACACCGGACTCATCGCGCCGAGGCTGGGGTGACGCGGCGCTGCAGGAGCTCGCCGAGCGCGGCCGCCGCTTCCACACCGGCCACGCCCCGACCGGCACGGTCGGCACCGCCGGCGCCGAGAGGGGTCTGGCCCGCGCCTACGGCGTCTGGGCACTGGGCGAGGACCGCTACCGCGCCGGGATCACCCCGCGAGCCCTGGCCTCCCTGCCCGGGTCCACCACGACCCCGACGGTGGAAGCCCTGCGCCAGCTGTGTCCGGATCCGGTCGTCGTCGACGCCGCCGGTGTCGTCCGGCACTTGGACGAGTCCGGCACCCTGGCCCGGTGGCACCGCTGGGCCGGTGACCCGGTCCCCGGCGAAGGGCTGGGCTACGCCAGCCCGCTGCTGGTCCCGCACTGGGCCGAAGCCGACCTACTCATCGGCGACACACTGATCGAGGTCAAGACCGTGCTGCGCACAGACCAGCCCGCGCGGATCGCACGATGGCTGTGGCAGCTACTCGGCTACGTCTGGCTCGACACCGCAGACCGGTGGCAGATCCGTCGGGCGGCGCTCTACCTCGCCCGCCACGGCGTCACCGTGGCCTGGCCGATCCCCGAACTCGAGGCCCGAATGGTGGGCGACCCCGGCCGAGTCGAGGGAGCGCGGCACGCATTCCGCCGACTCGCCCATCAGAGCGCGATCGCTGAGGGCGCGGCACTGCTGCCACCGCCCTGACCACACCCCAGAACCGGATCCGCGGGGCAGGCGCTCGGCGGGGCGCCCCGGGCGCTCGGGCGACACGACTGGACCACCCGGAGGTCAGCACACCCGGGGCGGGCGACGCGCCGATAACCCGCCGCCGACCCGCCCGGGTGATCCCGCCCCAGCAGGCTGCAGTGGCCCGCCGGTGCCGTGAGTCGCCCTCGACCACGCCGGGTGCGCCCAGACCGCGCCACTCGCTGTGAGCTCGACATCGGCAGGGGCGAGCCAGGTGCTGCCCTGCGGGGTCCAGGTCCCCTCGGGGTCGGGAGGCGGTCTCACACCGGTCGGGCCAGCACCAGGTTCCCGCCGTCCCTGCGGGACCCGCCGCGGGCCGCGCTGAGGCTGCGCCGCGTTCCAGCCGCACCGACCGAGCACACGGAGGTGGCCACGATGGCCGAGAAGTTCCGCATGGAGAACGGGCTGCTGCTCAGCGACGGCCACACGCTCGTCGAATTCGCCGACGGATGCGCCGCCGGGGGCGGACTGATCCCCGGGGTGCACGAGGTCGACGCCGTCGTCCCTTGCCCGGACTGCGAGGCCGAGCACCGCGTGAGCAGCGCGCAGGTGATCCCGACCGCGCACAACATCACGATCAGCGAGGTCGAGCCGGAGGACGAGCCCGGCAACTGACCCCACACCGCTGATCGCGGTGTCTGTGCAGGTGCCCGGGGTGGGAGGCCACCCCGGGCACGCCCCGTCTCCACACCCCCTTCCTGACCTGCGAGAGGTGCCCTGATGCTGACCAACACCCACCCGTCTATCCCCGGCCCGAAGCCCGGTCCGGACCCGCTGGCCGAGATCCGCGCTACGCGCGCGTTCCTGATGCGTCTGATCGACCGCTACTGCCCCGACCTGGAACATCTCGTGCTGCACATCGGTCCGCTCGCCGCAGCCGAGCGCCTCCGCAGCGGCGACATCCCCGGAATCCTGAGAGAGCAGGTGACCCCGGACCGCGTACGGGCCGCGGCCACCGCTGTCGAGACCGACGCGGAGACCAGCGCCCGGTGCGGAGCGCGTCTGCTGATTCCCGAGGACGAGCGGTGGTGGCCCACGGCCCTGGCCGGGACCATGGGGATCCCCGGAGCCCAGGGTATGTGGGTACGTGGCCGCGCCGAGCTGGAGATGCTGGCCCAGCCCTCGGTGGTCATCTCGGGGGCACGCGCCGCCAGCGGCTACGGCATCCACGTTGCCGGCGAACTCGCCGGCGAGCTCTCTGGGGCCGGGCGCGTGATCATGTCCGGTGCCGGGTTCGGGATCGACGCGGCCGCACACCGCGGCGCGCTGGCTGCGCAGGGCACCACGGTGGCCGTGCTGCCGTGTGGCATCGATCGGGCCCACCCGACCGCGCACGTGAACCTGCTCGACCGGATCGCCGAGAACGGGCTGGTCGTCTCCGCGCAGCCGCCCGGCACGATGATGACCCGGGACCGCATGCTCGACCGGAACCGTCTGCTCGCCGCGCTCGGTCACGCCACCGTGGTCGTCGAGGCCGCGGCACGGTCCGGGGTCCTGCACCTCGTCGGGGCCGCGAACGCGTCCGGCCGCCCGGTCATGGCTGTGCCCGGCCCAGTGACTTCGGCCTTGTCGGTCGGGACCCACCGGTTGATCCAGGACGGGGCGACGATGGTGACCGGGAGCGGCGATGTGATCGCCGGTCTCAGGCAGCCGTGGTGCCCCTGAACTGACGGTCTATTCGAGGAGACAGGCCACGGCCGTGAGCCTCGACAGCTTCGATGCCGACATCCTGGTCGGAAGTCCTGACCCCGCCGGTGCCGGTCGGCAGAGGGGCGGTCACTAGCTCGGTGCCGGTCGGCAGGGGCCGGTCACCAGTCCCGGTGCCGGTCGGGTGGGTCGGTCACCGGCTCGGTGCCGGTGGGCAACCGTGGGGTGGCGGCGGGGCCGGTAGCGGTGCGGGTGGGGCCTCCGGTGCTCGGCACGACTGGATCGCCCGAAGGTCAGCACACCCGCGCCGGGGCGTAGCGCCGATGAGCCGCCGCCGACCCGTGCGGGTGATACCGCCCGACGAGGTCGCGCCGGGTGCGCGGAGGCCGCCTCGCAGTCACTCGTGACGCGCGAGTTCGGCGCGTCGGCTGGTCGCCGTCCCTGCCCGCTGGTGGGCGCGCATGGGCGCCGGCGGGTGACCGCCACGGGTTCGCCCGAGGTCGGTAGCGGTCTCACCCGCACGGGCCAGCACCGGCTCCCCGCCGTCCCTTCGGGACCCCGGCACGGGCGTGCTGAGGCTGCGCCGCGTTCCAGCCGCACCGACCACCGGAGGCCCAGATGA
>NZ_JAHLJD010000007.1:0-12837 GCF_020496225.1 Pseudonocardia sp. ICBG162 | reverse complement strand
GCGGTCGTCACCGTCGCCAGCCTCGTCAAGACCAAGGGCGACCCGTCGATGACCGCCCACGCCGGGTCGCTGCGCGCCCGCAAGGAGCGCTCCGAGCAGCGCGACTGAGCCGGTCCGGCCGGCCCGGCGCTCAGCCGGGCAGGCCGGCCAGGCCGGGCCCGCCGAGCGGGGTGACCTCGATGTAGTCCGGCGGGGCGGTGAGCAGCGCCAGGACGTCGCCCAGACCGCTCTCGCCGATGTCACGGCTCAGCGCCGCCTCCGACGACGCGGCGTCGGACCACATCTCGGTGACCCAGACGACGTCGGGCTCGTCGGGGGTGGCGTTCACGACGTAGGCGAGGCAGCCGGGCTGGGCGGCCATGTCGTCGGCGACGCGGAGCAGCGCGCCCGCCAGCTCGGTCCCCTGTCCCTCCAGGGCCACCATCCGCACGTACCGGCCGACCCGCTCGCTCGTGTCCACGGCGGCGACCGTAGACGGCCCCTCCCGGCGCCCCGGGGTCGGGGCGGGCTCAGCCCGCGGGCTCGTCGGCGTCGCCGGGGCCGTCGAAGCGGCGGTGCACCGGGCGGCCGGGTCCCAGGTGGACCATCCGGGGTCCCCGGTGGCCGCGAACCGCAGCCACGTCGCGCGCATCCGCTCCGACAGCTCCGCCGACGGGTGGTGCCCGGCGAGCCCGGACGGGCCGTACGCGGAGTCCAGCGTCCCGAACACGTAGGGCAGCTCGGTCGCGTGTGCCGCGCCGAGCCGGCCGTCGCAGGCGTCGGAGCGGTGCGCGAACAGGTAGCCGAACCGGCGTCCGGTGTGCGCGTCGAGCAGCCGCCGGGTCGGTCCGGCGAACACCAGCTCGGTCATGGCGCGGGCATAGCGCTCGCCGGGGGTGCCGCCGCCGGGCAGCGTCACCCGCGGTGCGACGGCGGCGAGCGCGCCCCGTGCCTGGTCCTCGGTGAGCGCGTCGAGCACCCCGGTCGGGACGAGGTAGAGGTTCATCTCCTCGGCGTTGCTCCCGGCGAGCAGGTCGACGCCGGCCGACGCCCCGGCGCGCAGCGCGGCGAGCGGGTCGGCGGGCAGCACGTCGTCGCCGAGGACCGGGAGGAACCCGGCCAGGCCGAAGCCGGGGTCGCCGCCGCCGGGCTCGCGCAGGTCGCCGCGGCGGCCGGGCAGGTCCACCCGGGCCTGTGCGGCCATGACGTCGTCGACCGGGACGGACCGGAAGGCCTCCGCCGTGGGCGCGACGCCGAGCTCGGCGGCCAGCACCGCGGCCAGCGGGCCGCCCGCTCCGGCGCGGACCGGCACATCTCGGCGCCCCCGGACTGCACCACCGCGCGGCGGAACAGCCCGGCCGAGCGCGGCGAGGCCAGCAGCAGGCCGATGCTCATCGCCCCCGCCGACTCGCCGACCACGGTGACCAGGTCCGGGTCCCCGCCGAAGGCGGCCGCGTTGTCGCGCACCCACTCCAGCGCCGCCAGCTGGTCGCGGAGCCCGACGTTCGTCGCGCCGCCCCCGAGCGGCAGGAACCCCTCCGCACCGAGCCGGTAGTTCGCCGCGACCAGCACGGCGCCGCCCGCCGCGAGCACGGCCCCGTCGTAGGCGGGGGCCGAGGACTCACCCGCGACGAACGCGCCGCCGTGCAGGAACACCAGCACCGGCAGCCCGCCCGCGCCGGGGTCGGGGGTCCACACGTCGACGGTCAGGAAGTCCTCGCCGGGCCGCCGCCCGGTGCCGATCACCGGGCTCATGTCCAGGCCGCCCGCGATCATGCGCGGCGGCTGCGGGGCGTTCGGGCCGGGCGGGCCCGAGGCGTCGCGGACCCCCTCCCACACCGGGGCGGGGGCCGGGGCTGCGTAGCGCAGCGGGCCCACCGGCGGTGCCGCGTAGGGCACGGACCGGAACCGGACGACGTCGCCGGTGCGGACGCCGCGCACCGGTCCGGAGGTGGTGCCGACGATCTCCTCGGATGCCATGGTTCCGGTCTACTCCGATCCGCCCGCCGCCATCCAGGACAGGATCCGACCGGAATCGGCGGCACACTGGTCGTCGTGATGGGGACATCGGCGCGGCTGCTGCGCCTGCTCGGGCTGCTGCAGGTGCCGCGCGACTGGACGGGGCCCGCCCTGGCCGAGCGCCTCGACGTCGACGTGCGCACCGTCCGCCGCGACGTCGACAAGCTCCGCACCCTCGGCTACCCGGTCCACTCCACACCCGGGGTGACCGGCGGCTACCGGCTCGGCGCCGGGGCCGCGCTGCCACCCCTGCTGCTCGACGACGACGAGGCCGTCGCCGTCGCGGTCGGGCTCCGGACCGCCGCGGGCGGGTCGGTCTCGGGCATCGAGGAGACCTCGGTCCGTGCCCTGGCCAAGCTGGAGCAGGTCCTGCCGAACCGGCTGCGCCGCCGCGTCGCCGCGCTGGGCACCGCGACGTCCACACTCGCCGCGCGCGGCCCGACCGTCGACGCGGACGTGCTGTCCGCGCTGGCCGCCGCCTGCCGCGACCACGAGGTCCTGCGGTTCGACTACGTCGCGGGGGACGGGACCGAGACCCGCCGGGTCGCCGAGCCCGAGGGGCTCGTGCACACCGGGCGCCGCTGGTACCTCGTCGCCTGGGACACCGGCCGCGACGACCGCCGCACCTTCCGGGTGGACCGGATGCGGCCCAAGCTGCCCGCGGGGCCGCGCTTCGCCCCGCGCCCGGAACCGGAGGGCGGGCTCGCCGCGTTCGCCCAGCGCGGGATCTCCTCGGGTGCCTACCCGCACCGGGCGCGGATCGTGTTCCACGCCCCGGCGGAGCGGATCGCCGAGCACGTCACCCCGGCGTCGGGGATCGTGACCGACCTCGGCGGGGACCGCTGCGAGCTCACGGCCGGGGCCTGGACCCTGGAGTCGCTGGCGGTGTGGCTGTGCTTCTTCGGCGTCGACTTCGAGGTGGTCGAGCCGGTCGAGCTGGTGGAGCACCTCGACGCGGTCGCCGCCCGCCTCGGGCGGGCCGCGGACCACGCGCGCGCGAACGGCGGCGGCTGACCGGGCCGCTCAGAGCAGGGCGCGGACCGCGCCCACGGGCGTGCCGTGGCCGAGCACGTCGGTGCGGGTCGCGGCGGTGAGCGCGTCGGACCCGGCGCCGAGGGACTCCAACACGGCGCGTGCGACGACCGGCAGCGGTCGCGGCGACCCGTCCAGCACGGTGACGGCGAACGCCCGCCCGTCGGGCAGTGCGGCCGCGAGCACACCCTCGGCGCCGTCCTTGGTGACCAGGCCCGGCACCGCGCCCGCCAGCCGGGTCACCGGCCGGTCCGTGCCGCCGACCCACCACGGGTGCGCGCGGACCGCGGCCGCGACCCGCCCCTCGGCGGTGTCCGGGGCGGCCGTCGCCAGCGTCGCGAAGGCCCGGGCCAGCCCGGCCGGGGTGGTGCCGAAGAGCGGGGCGCCGCAGCCGTCGACGGTGGTGACGCCGACCGGCACCCCGGTCAGCTCGGCGACGGTCTCCCGGACCAGCCGCTGCAGCGGGTGCGCGGGGTCGCGGTAGCCGGCCGTCGGCCACCCCGCGGCCACGCAGGCGGCGAGCATCGCGGCGTGCTTGCCCGAGCAGTTCTGCAGCACCGGCGACGGTCCCGTCCCCGCCGCGCGGACGGCCGCCGCGGCCGCCGGCCCCAGCGGCAGGTCCGGGGTGTTGTCCAGGTCGGACTCGTCGAGCCCGGCACCGGTGAGGATGCGCCGCACGCCGTCGACGTGGCCGGGCTCGCCGGAGTGCGAGGCACAGGCCAGCGCGAGCAGCTCGCCGTCGAGGTCCAGCCTGGCCCGCAGCATCGCCACCGCCTGCACCGGCTTGAGCGCCGAGCGCGGCAGGAACGCCACGTCCGGGTCGCCGGAGCCGGTCACGGTGCCGCCGGGGTGGTGCACCGCGACGGTGCCCAGGTGCACCGACTCCACGGTGCCCTCCCGCTCGACGACGGCCAGCGGCACGGCGGCGGCCAGGACGGGCGGGACGGGTGGGACGGGGCCGGGCGTGCTCATGCGGCCGACGCTACGTCCGCCGCGGCGGGCGCTCAGGCGGGGACCGGGGCCAGACCCAGCTCCCGTGCCAGCTCCGGCGTCGGGTGCACCGGGACGGGACCGTAGGCGTTGCCCCGGGCCGAGCGCCGCCGCACGGCGGGCAGGCGCATCAGCAGCCGGACGAACGCGGGCGGGGCGATGGTGCGGCCGCGCTCGCGGGCCCGTGCGACGCCCCGCTCGATGCGGACCTGCCGGCTCTGCACGGACACGATCGCGGGCTCCCGCTCGGCCTGGACCGCGGCGAGCGTCGCGGTGCCGACCGTGCCCGCCCGCAGCGCGGGAACCAGGTGGTTCGCCGCGGCGAGCGCGTCCTGCAGGGCCATCAGGATCCCGTTGCCGCCGACGGGGGAGATGACGTGCGCGGCGTCGCCGATCAGCAGCAGGCCGGGCCGGTGCCAGGTCGGCACCCGGGAGATGTCGACCGACAGCAGTGTGGCGTCGTTCAGGTCGGTGAGCAGCCCGACCCGGTCGGCCAGCCACGGCACGAGCCCGGCGACCTCGCGGCGCACGTGCTCCACCCCGGCCTCGCGCAGCGCCGGGTAGCCGCCCTTGGGCAGCGACAGGCCGACCTGCCAGCGCTCCTCGCCGCCGAGCAGCCCGACGTAGCTGCGGGTGCCGAGGAACAGGTCGACGGCGGCGTCGGGCGGGTCGTCGTCGTGGCGGGGCAGCGCGAACCACAGCAGGTCGGTGGTGGCTCCTTGGGATTCCGCGGTCAGCCCGGCGAGGGTGCGCAGGCGGGAGAACCGGCCGTCGGCGGCGACGACCAGCCCGGCGTCGATCCGCTCCCCGGACCGCAGGGTCACCCCGCGGACGGGGTCGTCGTCGGTGCCCGCGCCGAGCAGGCCGTTCACCGCGGCGCCGGTGCGCAGCTCGAAGGTCGGCAGGGTCGCCGCCTCGGCGGCGAGGAAGTCGAGGAACCGGGCCTGCGGCATGAGCGCGACGTAGTCGTAGGGGGTGTCGAGCAGGCCGTAGTCGGTGGTGGTGACCGTCCCGCGACCGGTGCGGAAGCGGAACCGCCGGGCCGGGACGTGCGGCTGCTCCAGCAGGCGTCCGGCGAGCCCGAGCCGGTCGAACAGCTCGAGCGTCCACGGGTGCAGGGAGTCGCCGCGGAAGTCGCGGTCGAAGTCCCGGTGGCGTTCGAGCAGTGTCACCGGCAGGCCCGCCCGGGCCAGCAGGTAGGCGAGCAGCATGCCGCCGGGGCCACCGCCCGCGACGATCGTCCGTTCCGCGGTCACCCGGCCATGTTAGCTCGCCGAACGAGTGTCTCGCTCGTCGAGAGAGTTGAACTGGGGGAGCGGTCGGCGGCACAGGAAGGTGCGGGCGGGCGGCGGGTTGCGCCACTCGGTCGCGGTCTCCACGACCTCGTCGAAGTGGGTGTCGAGCAGGTCGCGCAGCACCCGCACCCGGTTCGGCAGCGCCATCCAGGTGATGATCATGCTCATCACCCCGCCCGGGACCAGCCGGCGCGCGATCGTGCCCATGACCTGCAGGCGCAGGGTCTGCGGGAACACCGCCCACGGCAGGGTCGAGACGAACGCGTCGACCTCGGTGATGCCGGCCTCGTCGAGGATCCGGTCCAGGTCGGCGACGTCGCCCTGCACGACCTCCAGCCACGGCTTGTGCCGGCGCAGGTGCGCGACCAGCTCGGAGTCGATCTCGATCGCGAGGTAGCGCGCGTGCGGTCCGAGCCGCTCACGGATCGGCTCGGCGAGCACCCCTGGTCCGGCGCCGAGCTCGACGACGACGCCGTTCGTCCCGCGCGGGACGACGGCGGCGAGCTGGCGGCACAGCCGCCGTCCGGTGAGGAACGGGGTCGCGAGCTGGTCCATCTTCGAGAACGAGCGTTTGAGGAAGACGGCGTGGTCGGGTCGGCCCATGCGGTACATCGTGGCCGTTCGCGCGGTCCCGGTCATGTCCGGGCGATCCGGGTCACCCGGCGACGGGCGTGTGTCGGTCGGTGTCGTTCCTATAAAGCGATCGCCGAGGGGCTTCCGTACACGCTGTATCCACCGTATACAGAGCACATGGCACCGGATGACGCGCTGGTCGACGCCCTGCGTCGCGCAATCGTGGAAGGCGTGTACCCGCCCGGCCACCGGCTGGTGCAGGAGGAGCTGGCGGACCGCTACGGCGTCAGCCGCATCCCGCTGCGGGAGGCGCTGCGCACCCTGGTCGGCGAGGGCCTGCTGCGCAGCGAGGCCGGCCGCGGCACCTTCGTCACCGAGCTGGACCTGGCCGAGATCGACGAGATCTACGACCTGCGGCGCATGGTCGAGCCGAGCTTCGCCCCGCACGTCGCGGACCGGGTGTCCCGGCGCGACGTCGCGCGGTTCGACGGCATGGCCGGCGACATGGACCAGGTCGCCCGGACCGGTGCCGCCGAGTGGTCCCGCACCAACCTGGCCTTCCACCTCGACATGTACCGGCTCGCCCGGCTGCCGCTGCGCTACGAGCTGATCTCCCAGCTCTACCACCGCCTGGAGCCCTACTCCCGGTTCTACGTGCACGGCACCGGCGCCTACGACCGCGTGCAGGACGAGCACCGGGGCATGGTCCAGGCACTGGCCGACGGCGACGCCGACGAGCTCGGCCGTCTCGTGCTGGCCCACATCGACGGCGGCCAGGAGGGCCTGCACGCGGCCTGGTCGGCCGACCGCGGCGAGCTCTCCGCGTTCTGGGCGGCACGGGAGGCGAGGTGAGCACCGCGATCGCGCTCAACACCGACGTCGGCGAGAGCTTCGGCGCGTGGGTCCACGACGACCGCCCGCTGCTCGACGTCGTCGACGCGGCCAACATCGCCTGCGGCTTCCACGCCGGCGACCCCGACGTCATGCGCCGCACCTGCGACGACTGCGCGCGCCGCGGCGTCGCGGTCGGTGCGCACGTGTCCTACCGCGACCTCGCCGGGTTCGGCCGCCGCTTCGTCGACGTCGCCCGGGACTCCCTGGTGAACGACATCGTCTACCAGATCGGTGCCCTGACGGCGTTCGCCGCGGCCGCGGGGACCCGCGTCGGGTACGTGAAGGCGCACGGCGCGCTCTACCACGCCAGCGGCACGCACCCGGCCCACGCCGACGCGCTCGTCGAGGCCGTCCGGCTGGTCGACGCGGGCCTGCCGCTGGTGTGCCTGCCCGGGACCGAGGTGTGGGAGCGGGCCCGCGCGGCCGGGCTGAGCCCGCGGGCCGAGGCGTTCCTCGATCGCGGCTACACCGCCGCCGGCGGTCTGGTGCCCCGCGGGCAGCCCGGCGACCTGGTGCGCGACCCGGCCGAGGCCGCCGCCCGGGCCGTCTCGATCGCCCGCGACGGCCGGGTCACCGCCGTCGACGGGACGGTCGTGTCCGTACGCCCGGCGGGCGGCGCGGTCGCCGCGCTGTGCGTGCACGGCGACACCCCCGGCGCCGACGCCCTGGCGCGGGCCGCGCGGGCCGCGCTCACCGCCGCCGGGTTCGGCTGCGGCCCGGAGCCGCTGGCCCCCGTCACCGGGGCCCTCCGGTGACCGCGCCCGCGGTGCACCGCGCGGGCGACCGGGCGTGGATCGTGGACTGTCCCCCCGGGACCGTCCGCCAGGTCGCCGACGGCGCCGCGGCCGACGGGTGGGACGCCTGGGTGACCGACGTCGTCCCGGCCGCGTGCACCGTGCTGGTCGTCGCCCGCCCCGGTGCCCGGATGGCGGCGCTGCGCCGCCACCTGCGCGCCCTCGCCGGGAGCACCCCGCGGGGCCGGGGGACACCCGTCCCGGGGCCCCGCACGGTCGAGGTCCCCGTCCGCTACGACGGCCCCGACCTGCCCGCCGTCGCCGAGCGGCTCGGGACGACCCCGGAGCTCGTCGCCCGGCGGCACGCCGCCGCCGAGCACCACGTCGGCTTCTTCGGGTTCGCGCCGGGCTTCGCCTACCTCGACGGGCTCCCCGAGGCGCTGCGCCTGCCGCGGCTGTCCGCACCCCGGCCCCGGGTCGCAGCCGGGGTGGTCGCGATCGCCGGGAACCAGACCGTCGTCTACCCGGGTGGGACGCCCGGTGGCTGGCACCGGATCGGCACCACCACGGCCGTCCTCTGGGACGTCGACGCGACCCCGCCCAACCGGCTGGCGCTCGGCGACCGCGTCCGGTTCGTGGAGGTGCCCGCATGACCACGCTGCTCGACCCGCCCGCCCGCGCCGCGCGACCCGCCGGCCCGTCCGCCGTCGGGGCCCGGCTGCGGGTGCTCGAGGTCCGGCCGGGCTGCAGCGTGCAGGACCCCGGCCGGCCCGGGCTCGCCCACCTCGGGGTCACGGCCTCCGGGCCGGTCGACCGGGCCGCGTTCGCCACCGCGAACCGGCTCGTCGGGAACCCGCCGGAGGAGGCGGCCATCGAGGTCACCCTGGGCGGCCTGGCGGTCGTGCTGGACACGCCGCGCTGGGTCGCGGTCACCGGCGCCCCGGTCCCGGTCACCCTCGACGGCCGGCCGGTCGCCGACCCCCGGTGCCTGCGGGTCCCGGCCGGTGCCGAGCTGCGGCTCGGTACCCCGCGACACGGTCTGCGCAGCTACCTCGCCGTCGGCGGCGGGGTCCGCCCCGCACCGGTGCTCGGCTCGCGGGCCCGGGACTCGCTGACCGGCCTCGGCCCGCCCGTCGTCGGCCCCGGGGCCGACCTGCCGCTCGGCCCGGCGCCGGGCGAGCCGCCCGCCGTCCCCGTCGAGCTGGTCGCGCCCCGGCTCCCCGGCCCCGGCACCCGGGTCCGGTTCCACTGGGGCCCTCGCGACGCGGTCCTCGGCCCGGCGGACCGGTCCCTGCTCCGGCGCGCCGCGTGGCGGGTCTCCGGGCACTGCGACCGGGTCGGCATCCGGCTCACCGGCGCCACCCTCGCGGTCGGCGACCGCTCGCTGCCCAGCGAGGGTGTGCCGCTCGGCGCCATCCAGGTCCCGCCCTCGGGCGAGCCCATCCTGTTCCTCGCCGACCACCCCGTGACCGGCGGCTACCCGGTGGTCGGCGTCGTCGCCGACGCCGACATCGACCTCCTCGGCCAGCTCCGGCCCGGGGACCCCCTGCGTCTGGACGCCATCGTGTCCGGGCGCGACACCGAAGGATGAGAGGTACCCCTGTGTCCGCACCGACCACGGAAACCCCCGCGATCGTCACGTCCGTCCGCCCGCCGTTCCACCTGGCGATCCCGGTGGACGACATCGAGGCGGCCCGGGAGTTCTACGGCACGCTGCTCGGCTTCGGCCGCGGCCGTTCCGCCGAGCGCTGGACGGACTGGAACGTCGCCGGGCACCAGGTCGTCACCCACCAGGTCGGCGAGCCGTCGGACACCCCGCGCGCCGGTGTGGCCGGGACCAACCCCGTCGACGGCCACGACGTGCCGGTCCCGCACTTCGGCCTGGTCCTGAGCGTCCCGGAGTTCCGCGCGCTGGCCGAGCGGCTCACCGCCGCGGGCACCGACTTCGTCATCGAGCCCTACGTGCGGTTCGAGGGCGAGCCGGGGGAGCAGTGGACGATGTTCTTCCTCGACCCCGCGGGCAACGCGCTCGAGTTCAAGGCCTTCGCCGACCTGGAGCAGCTCTTCGCCGTCTGACGGCGGGGAGGTCCCCGTACGGTCGCGGCCCGTCCCCGGACGGTCCGCGGCCGGGTCATCGGCGGGATGCCGCCCACCGATGACCCGCTGTGCCGCCGGTGTCGCCGTCTCGCGCGCGCCGGGTTCGTCCGCCCACCACATCGCGATCACGCCTGCCCGCTCCCGCGGGCGTTCCTCACCGGGAGACCACCATGACCCTATCAAGCGACGCCCCCACCGGGCGGTCCGTCGGAACGGCGCCCGTCGCCCCGCCGAGCCCGGCCCGGTCCCGCCGCGCGGCGCTCGCCGCCGCGTCCGGGACCGCCGTCGAGTACTACGAGTTCGGGGTCTACGGCTACCTCGCCGTCGTCATCGGGCCGCTGTTCTTCCCCAGCGCCGACCCGGTCGCGTCCCTGCTGTCGACGCTGGCGGTGTTCGGCAGCGCGTTCCTGATGCGCCCGCTCGGCGGCATCGTCCTCGGCCGGCTCGGGGACCGCCTCGGCCGCAAGCCCGTCCTGGTGTTCACGATCACCGGGATGGGCACCGCGACGGCGCTGGTCGGGCTCCTGCCGACCGCGGCCACCGCGGGTCTGCTCGCCCCGGCGCTGCTGGTCCTCGCCCGGCTCGCGCAGGGCTTCTTCGCCGGTGGCGAGGTGACCGGGTCGGCCACCTACCTCGCGGAGTCCTCCCCGGCCGGCCGTCGCGGCTTCTTCGGGTCCTTCACCCCGGTCGGGGTCGCGCTCGGTGGCGGCACCGCCGCGCTGGTCGCCGGCATCACCTCGACCGTCCTCACCACCGAGCAGCTGACGGCGTTCGGCTGGCGGATCCCGTTCCTGCTCGCGCTGCCGCTGGTCGTGCTGACGCTCATCGCCCGGCACCGGCTGGAGGACTCCGAGGAGTTCGAGCAGAGCCGCGCCTCCGGTGAGCTGCCCAAGGCTCCGGTGCGGGAGGTGTTCACCCACCACCGCCGCGCGCTTGTGACCGTGCTGCTGCTGGCCACCGGGTCGAACGCCGGCTACTGGATCGGCCTGATCTTCATGAACATCTACCTCACCTCGGAGCTGGGCTACCCGAAGTCGAGCACGTTCTGGCTGATGGCCGCGATCGGGCTGTTCGTGGCCTGCCTGATGCCGATCGCCGGCGCGCTGTCCGACCGCTACGGCCGCAAGAAGCTCATCGTCGTCGGCTTCCTCGGCTACTCGGTGCTCGTCCTGCCGACGATGGCGCTGATGGGCACCGGCGACTTCACCCTCGCCGTCGTCGGCATGTTCCTGCTGGCCCTGCCCATGCCGGTCGTCCAGGCCGTCACCTACCCGACCTACGCCGAGCAGTTCCCGACCCGGGTCCGCTACACCGGCCTGTCCCTGGCCTTCAACGGCGGGACGATCATCGGCGGCGGTCTCACGCCGTTCCTCGCGACCTGGCTGACCTCGGTCACCGGCGACCCCCTCGCGCCGGGCTACCTGCTGATGGTCGCGACGGTCGTCGCGCTGCTGACCCTGCTCACCGTCCGCGAGACCGCACGCCGGGAGCTGGCCCGATGACCGCCGCGACGACGGCGCCCGCCACCCCGGCCGAGCTGCGGGCACTGGCCGCCGCCGGGCGCTGGACCGGGCCCACCGCGGGCCTGTTCGGCGGGTACCAGCAGGCCAACCTGGTGGTCGTCCCGCAGGCGGCGGCGTACGACTTCCTGCTGTTCTGCGTGCGGAACCCGACGCCGTGCCCGCTGCTCGGCGTCGGCGACACCGGCGACCCGGTCGTCACCGTCGGGGACACCCGGGTCGACGTCCGCACCGACTTCCCGCGCTACCGGACCTGGCGCCACGGCGTCGACGACGGCGGGCCGACCGACCTGCGCGACCGGTGGCGGGAGGACTCGGTGGCGTTCCTGCTCGGGTGCAGCCACACCTTCGAGGAGCCCCTGGAGCGGGCCGGTGTCCCGGTGCGGCGCAACCCGGAGTCCCCGGCGCCCGCGGTCTACGTCACGACCCGGCCCACCGTCCCCGCGGGCCGCGTCCACGGGCCGCTCGTGGTGAGCATGCGCGCGGTGCCCGCCGCACTGGTCGACCTGGCCCGGGAGGTCACGGCGCGCTACCCGACCGGGCACGGTGCGCCCGTGCACGTCGGCGACCCCGCCGCGCTGGGCATCGCCGACCTCGCGGCACCGGACTTCGGCCCGGCGCCGGTGGTCGAGGACGGCGACGTCCCGGTCTTCTGGGGCTGTGGCGTCACCCCGCAGCTGGCGCTGCCCGGCAGCGGCGCCGAGTACGTGTTCACCCACGCGGCCGGGCACATGGTCGTGCTGGACCACTCGGTCGACGCGGCCGCGGCCGCCGGCCCGCGGGGGTGACGCCGCCGTCCCCCGCTCAGGACGCGCGGGCGGGGGACGGGGCCGCGGGGAACAGCGCCGCGACCCGTGCCGCCGAGGCACGGGCCCGCGCCGTCGTCCCCAGCACGCCGAGCACCACGACCGCCACGGTCAGCGGCGTCACGACCGCCCACGCCGTCGCGACCCCGGCGGCGGAGCTCGCCGCGGTGGCGACCACGGTCCCGCTGACCGCGACGCCGAACGACTGCCCGGCCTGCCTGCTCGTCGAGGCCACCGCGGCGGCGACCCCGGCCCGCTCCGGCGGCATCCCGTTCACCGCGGTGTTCGTGATCGGCGGGTTGAGCAGGGCGAACCCGCAGCCGAACACCCCGTGCGCGAGCAGGATCAGCCACAGCGGCGTCGTCGGGGAGAGCTGGGAGAAGGTGAGCGCGACCAGCACCATCGCGCTGCCGCCCAGCACCAGCGGCAGGCGTGCCCCGCGGGCGGCGACCATCCGCCCGGACAGCGGCGCGACCACCGTGGTGGCGACGGCGGCCGGCAGCAGGGTCAGCCCGGCCTGCAGCGCACCGAGCCCGCGGACGTCCTGCAGGTAGAGCGCGGACAGGAACAGCAGCGAGCCGAACGCGGCGAACGCGCAGACCGCGATCACCGTCGCCGAGGTGAACGGGGCGCTCCGGAAGAACCGCAGCTCCACCAGCGGTTCGGGGTGGCGCCGCTCCCAGACGACCAGACAGACCAGCGCGACGACGGCCAGCGCCGCCAGCCCGAGCACCCCCGCCGACGACCAGCCCAGCCGCGGCCCCTCGATCACCGCCGCCACCGTCGAACCGAGCAGCGCCACACGAGGAGCTGCCCCACCGGGTCGGCCCGCCGCGGACGGGCGGCCCGCGACTCCGGGACGAGCCGGGGCCGTCAGGGCCCAGGCCGCCAGCACGAC
>NZ_JAHLJD010000006.1:0-16698 GCF_020496225.1 Pseudonocardia sp. ICBG162 | reverse complement strand
GAACTCGCGAAACGGATCTTCGCTGAGAATGCGTGACCGACGCCCGGAGCTGGTGGCGTGATGACCATGGCGCTGAGCAGGTCGGGCCTGTCCTTCGCGATCTGCTGACCGACCCTGCTGCCGATGTCGTAACCGCCCAGCACGACTCGGGAGAGCCCCAACTCCTCCATCAGTCCCGTGACGCTGCGGGCCTGGGCCACCAGGCTGTAGTGGTCGCCGGGGTCGCGGAGGTGCTTGTCCGAGGCGCCGAAACCGCGCAGGTCCGGCACGACGACGTCGAACTCGTCCCCCAGCCTCTCGGCGACGGACGCCATGTCCGTCCGGTCCCCAGGCCAACCATGAAGCAGGACCACCGGCGTCCGACCCACCGATCCCAGACGGTCGAAGCTCAGGGTGAACCCATCGACCCGGGCGCCCGTCGGCATGGAGAACACGCTCCTTCCAGAACGTCTGCCTGCGACCCGAGCCGCGAGCGACACACGCCTTCGCACGTCGAGCAGCCCAGCATCGAGGACCGCCTTCCGCGAACTCTAGTGGCTGGACGGACGACAACCGTCGAGATCAGGCCACTCCCGCACAACGGCAAGGCGGCTCGTCACCCGGCACCACGAGCGCCTCCGCCGCTGGAGCCGACGAGGACCGTCACCCCGGGGTCCGCCTCGCCCGTGGCACACGCTGTGGGCTCCGGGTCGACGAGGCCCCGCTCGGAAGGCGGGCACCCCGACTGCGTTCGTCGTCCGGTCATCGTGTGCCGCCGGTCGGTACGTACGTGCCGGAGGACGAGGATGAGCGCTGCCGCTTCGGCACTGACGAGGCTGACGAGGAGCTCACCGTCATAGGGTCCCGGCGGGCCGATCCACAGCCGGAGCACGGCTGCGACGAGCGCGATCAGCAGGATCGCGGCGAGGAGAACGAGCAGTCCGCCGTTGCGTGACCACCACGAGGGCCGGCTCATCAGCACGGGTCGTCTCCGGGCCGGGCCGGGCCGGCCAAGGCGGTCGACGCGGTGTCGGGGCGGAACCGGTGCCCGGTCAGGACCGCGGAGCGCGCCAGCAGAACGCCGCCGACGGCGGAGGTCACCAGCTGCAGGACGACGGCGAGCAGGACCATGAGGCCGTCGGCCACACCGG
This sequence comes from Pseudonocardia sp. ICBG162, assembly GCF_020496225.1. Taxonomy (NCBI): domain Bacteria; kingdom Bacillati; phylum Actinomycetota; class Actinomycetes; order Pseudonocardiales; family Pseudonocardiaceae; genus Pseudonocardia; species Pseudonocardia sp. ICBG162. Next base: position 15,568 of record NZ_JAHLJD010000006.1, on the reverse strand, counting down.
GGGAGACCAGGAACGCGCCGACGAGCACGAGGGTGATGCCGCCGCCGGTGGCGGTGGCGACGGCGGATGCCCGCATGTAGACGTCGCCGAAGCGCAGCAGCCCGACCGCGGCGAGCAGCAGGACCAGTGCGCCCGACACGGTGAGGATCTGTCCGAACACGGTCATCGGGCACCTCCGGTGAGGGCACGGGCGAAGGAGACGGTGGCGAGGAACGCGACCATGGTGGCGACCAGGACGATGTCGAACGTCGATGTACTGGCGGTCCGGACACCACCGAGAGCGATCATCGCGACGACGGCGACGGTGAGCAGCTCAGCGCCGACGACCCGGGATCCGCGGTCGGGCCCGCGCACGATGCGGATCACGGCGAGCAGGGCGACCAGACCGCAGAGGGCCAGGGCGATGTCGATGCCGATCACGTGTGCCCCTCGCTGCGGCCCAGGGCGTGCAGGAGCCGGGCCTGCAGGTCGTGCAGTGCGGTGAGTGCCATGCCGTCGTCGGCGTGGTGCATGGAGTGCACGAGCAGGACGTCCTGACCGTCGACGACGCCGAGGGTCAGGGTGCCCGGTGTCATGGTGATCAGAGCTCCGAGAGCCGCGGCCGTGGTCCGGCTGCCGCCGGTCAACGGCAGCCGGACCAGACGCGGGGTGGCCGAGGAGCCGGGAGTGAGGACGTCTCCGAGGACGTCGCGCGCGGAGCGGGCGATCTGCCCGGCGAACCAGGTCAGGAACGCCACGACGCGTAGTGGGCGGGTGAGGATGTCGGTCATGAGGTGAGTACCGCCTCCACATAGGTGTCGGTCTCGAGCAGGCCGGCGGCCGCCGTGGCCGAGAGCCCGTAGAGCAGTTCTGCGCCGAGCCCCAGACCGAGGGTGACCGCGGCCAGGACGAGGGCGGGAAGGGTGAGCCGGATACCGACGCGGGGGACGGTCGGCGCCAGGACGCCGGTGCCGCCACCGCTCCCGTCCTGGTCGTCCTCGTCGGATCGCCGGACCAGCGCGGTCCAGACCTTGATCATCGACAGGAGGGTGAGCAGGCTGACCACGATCGCCACGACGGCCGCGGCGACCTGATCCGCGTCGAGCGCGGCCAGGATGAGGGTCAGCTTGGCGACGAACCCGGAGAACGGTGGGATCCCGGCCAGGGACAGCGCGGCCAGGCCGAAGACGGCGACGAGCAGCGGGTCGCGGCGCGCGACACCGCGAATCCGGTCCAGCGCGCCGGTGCCGTGCCGCTCCTCGACCGCGCCGGCGGACAGGAACAGCGCCGCTTTCACGATCATGTGGTGCAGCAGGTAGAAGATGCCCGCGGCCAGTCCGAGCGGGGTGAACAGGGCGACGCCGAGCAGGATGTAACCGATCTGGCTGACCATGTGGAACGCCAGGATGGAGCGCATCGTGGTCTCCCCGACCGCGCCGAGCACCCCCACGAGCATCGTCGCGCTGAACACGACGACCCCCAACCACAGCCACCGGGTGTCGCCGTCGAACACGACCGCGTAGATCCGGTAGATCGCGTACACCGCGACCTTGGTGTGCAGCCCGGAGAACAGAGCGGTGACCGCGGGTGTGGTGGCGGGGTACGCGCGGGCGAGCCAGCCGTGCACGGGCACGACCGCCGCCTTCATGGCCAGTGCGGCCAGGCAGAGGCCCGCGGCGACGGCGACGGTGGTCGACTCCCGTGCCGCGCCGGCGAGTTCGCCGAGGTTGACCGTTCCGGCCGTGCCGTAGACGAGCGCGACGCCGGCGAGGAACAGGGTGGACACGAACAGGTTGAACGCCACGTAGAGCCGCGTGCCGGTGACCTGCCCCAGGGTGCCTCGCCCGGTACGGGCGAGGACGAGGAGCCCGAAGCTGGGCAGCAGCATGACCTCGATGAAGACGAACAGGTTGAACAGGTCCGCAGTGAGCAGTGCGCCGTTGACCCCACCGACCAGCGCGAGGACCAGGGGGATGAACAACCTGGCGCCGCCGACGGCGGTCATGAGTGCGAACACGGTGCACAGCAGGGCGAGCAGCGCCGTGACCGTCAGCATCAACGCGGCCAGGGTGTCGGCGACGAACGGGATCGAGATCCCGCCGGGCCAGCCGCCGACCTGCTCGGACAGCACGGTCCCGTCGGAGGTGGCGACGACCAGCGCGACGCCGGCGGCGACGTTGGCCGTGAGCGTGACGAGCAGGACGGTGTACGCCCAGCGGGCCCCGGTCCGGGCCGGAGCGGTGGCGCCGGCGGCCAGCAGCGGCAGGCCGGCGAGCAGCGGCAGCAGGGATGCGGTCATCGCGTGACCTCCGCCCGCGCCGGCGCCGCACCGTTGCCGGACGCACCGGTGTGGTCGTCGTCTGCGGCGCCGTCCCGCGTGTCGCCGTCACCGGACGGGTGAGCGGGGTCCCCGGCATCGAGGGTGGTGTCGTCGCCCGACCGGCCGGTCACGGCGAGGACGAGCATGACGACGGTGACGGCGAAGGCGATCACGATCGCGGTGAGCGCGAACGCCTGCGGGAGCGGATCCGCGGCGGACACGGCGTCGGTGCCCTCCAGCGGCTCGCCGCGACGCCGGACACCGCCCGCGGAGAACAGGACGAGGTTGACGGCATGGCCGAGCATGAGGAACCCCAGTACGGAGCGGAGGTAGCTGCGGTCGAGGAGCAGGTAGGCGGCGCCGGACACGAGGGCGCCGATCGTCAGGGCGAGCATCATCGGAGGGCCTCCTCCGGCATCGGGTCGTGCCGGTCATCGGATTCGGTGTGCTGTCCGGGTGTGGACCGGCCGGGATGTGGATGGATGCCCGGTGCGCCGGCCCCCGGGGTGCCGAGCAGGTTGAGGGCTGCGACGACGACGCCGAGCACGGCGAGGTAGACCCCGACGTCGAAGACCAGGGCGGTCGTGAGGTGCACGCCGAGAACGTCCATGTGCAGGGGCCGGAGGAAGGACCCGTCGGCCAGGCCGAGCAGACCGACGACGGCGGCCACCACGGCACCGGCCCCGGCGACGAGCAGGAACGGCAGCCGCACCCGGCCGGAGGAGTCCGACGGGGCGGCGAGGTAGGCCAGGACCAGGGCGGCGGCGCCGAGCAGGGCACCGATGAAACCCCCGCCGGGGGCGTTGTGCCCACGCAGGAGGACGAGTACGGAGGCGACCAGGAGCACGGGCACCAGCACCTTCGCCGCAGCCGCGAGGAACACCGCGTTCGCCTCCGGATCACGTACCGGCGCAGCGGTGGCGACGCCCTCGGCCTCGCGGACCGGCTGCGGACGGCGTGCGTCGAGCAGGACGGCGACGACGAGTGCGGCCAGCACCAGCACGACGAGTTCGCCGAAGGTGTCCAGGGCGCGGAAGTCGACCAGGATCGTGTTGACCACGTTGGTGCCACCGGTCCGGTCCTCGGCCTCGGCCAGGAACCACTCCGCTGCCGGCGACGGGGCACGCCACCCGGTCAGCGCGAGGGTGGCGAGTGTCGCGGCGCCCCCCGCCCCTGCTGCCAGCACGATCCGCAGGGCCCGCCGTGCCCGCCCGCGGTGTGCGCTGCGGGCGGCGAAGGGCGCGGGCAGGCGACGCAGCACCAGCACGATCACGGCCACGGTCAGCACCTCGACCAGCAGCTGGGTCAGCGCGACGTCGGCGGCACCGAGCTCGTAGAACCACATGGCGACCGCGAAGCCGATCACCCCGGACGCGACGACGGCGGCGAGGCGGGTGCGGGCCGCGAGGACCGCGACGATCCCACCCGCGGTGAGCAGGAGCAGGAACACGTCCCACGGACGCGACGTGCCCGGCGCTGCAGCGAGTCCGCCGGTCTGCGCCGCGACAGCCCCGCCGCCGCCGGCCGCAACCAGCAGGAGGGGGACGAGCAGGTGCCGGGCAGGGGCGTCACCACGGTAGGGGCGGCCGGTGGCCCGGCCCAGGTCGACGACACCGCTGCGCAGCCGCTCCACGACCGCCACGCCGGTGACCGGGAACAGCGCCCGGTCCAGTGCCCGGTCCACCCACCGGTGAGCGACGGCCACCACTGTCCCCAGGGCGATGGCGATCGCCGAGACCACCAGCGCCGGGGTGACGCCGTGCCACACGGAGATGACCGGGACCGCCGCCGGGGCCACCCCGAGAGCCGCTGCCGCCGACGACCGCAGCGGGCCGTCGAGCAGCGAGACCGCCGGCCCGAGCAGGGCACCGGCGAGCGCGGTGACGGTGACCGCCCCGGCCATCGTCCGTGCACCGCCGGGGGGACCGAGCGCGGTCGTCGACCCGAACAACACGGGGAACACCATCCGTGCGCTGTAGGCGACGGTCAGCACCGCGGCGGCGCCGAGCCCGACGGCAGCGAGCAGTGCCGCGCCCCCGTCCCCGGACAGGGCGGCGTCGAGGACGTACTCCTTGGACACGAAGCCCAGCGTCACCGGTACGCCCGCCATGCTCAGGGCGATCAGGGCGATCATCGTGGCGGTCCAGGGCATCGACCGGAACAGGCCGCGCAACTCACGCAGGTCGCGGGTCCCGGCACGGCGCTCCACCAGACCCACGGTCATGAAGCCGGCGGACTTGAACAGGGCGTGCGCGACGACGTGGGCGCTGGCGGCCAGCAGCGCGGTCGCGGTCCCGACGCCGATGACGGCCACGAGCAGACCGAGCTGGCTGATCGTGGAGTACGCGAGCATCTCCTTGAGATCGCTCCGCTGCAACGCGAACACGCCGCCCAGCAGCGCCGTCACCACGCCGACCGTGACCAGCAGCCATGGCCACAGCGGCGACGACGACGCCGCGCCGGCGAAGCGCATCAGCAGGTAGATGCCGGCCTTGACCATCGCCGCCGCGTGCAGGTAGGCGCTGACGGGTGCCGGGGCGACCATGGCGTCGGGCAGCCACGAGTGGAACGGGAACTGCGCCGCCTTGGTCATCGCGGCCACGGCGACCAGGACGGCGACGACACCGGCGAACACCGGATCCTGCGTCCAGGCCGGGTCGGCGAGCGCGGCCGACAGCTGCGTGGTCCCGGTCCGCACCACGATCGCGCACACCGCACCCAGCAGCGCCAGGCCGCCGGCGACGGTCACCAGCAACGTCCGTGCCGCCGGTGCTCGCCCCGCAGATCCCACCCGCAGGATCAGCAGATAGGAGCAGAGGGTGGTGATCTCCCACGCCACGAACAGCACGACCAGGTCGTCGGCGAGGACCAGGGTCAGCATCGCCGCGGCGAACGCGGTCATCAGCGCGAAGAAGCCGCCCGCCCGCTCCTCGGTGACATAGGAGGTCGAGTACGCCAGCACCACCGCGCCGACTCCGAGGACGAGCAGGGCGAACAGCCAGCCGAGCCCGTCCACCCGCAGCCGCAGCGCGATCTCCAGCGAGGGGATCCACGGCACCGCCTCGGTGCGCGTGCCGGGTCCGCGGGCGGCGACGACGGAGGTCAGAGCCGTGAGCACCACGACGGCGAGCCATCCGCCGCGCGCCCCGACCCGGTTCGCGAGTACCGCGACCGAGGGAACGAGCAGCCACAGGGCCGCCAGAACACAGAACAACGACATCGGAGAAAGAGCTCCTCGCGCGAATTTCGGGCACAAGTATCAGACGAAACCCGAAATGGGAATCGCCGACGTGTCGAAACATTGCAACCCGCGCACCGCGATGCTGCGCATGCGGTCAGGTCGCGGCAACATGCCGCCTGTCGGTGCGGAGTCGCGAGCTCAGGCGTCGGGAGCGACGCCGGCGAGGATGGCTCCCCACGACGAGGGATGACCATTGGTGCCCGGATGCGGCACGAGCCACTGCAGGGCCCGGTTGGCGCATCGAGTAATCACGCCCAGAGAATACGCGATTCTTGCGGCTGTCGTCGCGCGGGACGGATGCGATCCACGCCACCGTTCTCGCTGCATGGCGAAAAAATTGCGGCGACGATCCGTGAGCACTGTCTTTGCGCGATCTTTACGGGCCCCTCGTTCACCCACGCGACTCGACGTGCCTACGGTGGCCTCGGTGTGCCGGGAAGCCTGGTCGGCGAGCAGAACACGCACGCTCGACGAAGGGCAGCCCCGCGATGGACATCTACCGCTCCGAACCCGGCCGTGCCCTGCTGCGCGACTGGAGCAGCCTGCAGATCAGCCGGCTGCTGCCCGACGCGCGTTGCCGGTGGATCGACACCCCCTTGGGGGCGACCCACCTCACGACCGTCGGCTCCGGGCCGGCCGTGGTGCTCCTGCCCGGTACGACCTTCGGCGTCGCAGCATCGGCGTACGTCGTGCGGGCTCTGGCCGCCGACCACCGGGTCACGGCCGTGGACGTCCCCGGACAGCCCGGACTCAGCCACGGCGAGAGGCCCGCCGACGATCTCGTCGGCCGGTACCGCGCCTGGATCGACGAGGTGCTGGCCGCGGTCGGGACCGAGCCGGCGACGATCGTCGGTGAGTCCCTCGGCGCTGCTGTCGCGCTCTGCGCCGGCCCCGGCCCGGCGGTCGCCGGGCTCCTCCTCGTCGCCCCGGCCGGTCTCGTGCCCGCGCGGGTGACCGCGAGTCTGCGCCCGGCCCTGCCCTGGCTGTGGCATCCCACGGAGGCCCGCACCGAGCGGGTGCTGTCCTTCCTCTCCGGCGGTGCACCGCTGCCCGACCGGCGCCACCTCGTCGAGTGGATGACGCTGGTCCCCGAGCACGCCCGCAGCTCGCTGGCGCCGGCCCCCCTGCCCAACGCGGTCCTCACCGCCTGGCGCGACACCCCGTGCGTCGTCCTGGCCGGCCGCCGCGCCCCGATCTTCCCGGCGGAGGAGCTGACCCGCCCCGCCCGGATGCTGCTCGGGGCCCGCGTCGAGTTCGTCGCCGACGCGGGGCACCTGCTCGCCCACTCCCACCCCGACGCCGTCCGTCGCGGGATCACCGCGCCGGCCGGCCCCGGGGCGGGGTGAGGCGACTCAGAACTGCAGGCCCAGCGCCCACCCGCCGAGCAGGAACGCGAACCCGGTGATCAGCAGGACGCCGACCACGTTGAGCAGCAGCCCGCCGCGGGCCATCTGACCGATGGTGACCACGCCGGACCCGAAGACGATGGCGTTGGGCGGGGTGCCGACCGGCAGCATGAACGCGCAGGTCGCGGCCAGCGCCGCCGGGATGAGCAGCGTCATCGAGTCGGCGCCGATGCCGATCGCGACCCCGCCGAGCACCGGGATGAACGTCGCCGCCGTCGCGGTGTTGCTGGTGACCTCGGTCAGGAACAGCACGATCGTCACCACCGCGGCGACCAGCAGCAGCACCGGCAGCACGCCGAGGCCCGCGACGCTCGTACCGATGAACTCGTCGAGCCCGCTGGAGGCCACCGCCCCGGCCAGGGCGAGCCCGCCCCCGAACAGCAGCAGGACGCCCCAGGGCAGGCCCGCCTGGGCGTCGGGCCAGGCCAGCAGCATCCGGTATCCGCCACCCCGCCGGCCGGTCGCGGCCTCGTCGGGCGGGGTGGTCGCCGACGGCAGGAAGAACAGCGCGATGCCCGCTGCGATCGCGATCGCGGTGTCGTTGAGCCCGCCGAGCCACGGCAGCGCGGCGTCGACGGCGTCGAACTCGGTGAGCAGGCCCGGCACGATCCACAGGAACGCCGCGGAGGCGAACACCGCGAGTACGCGCTTCTCGGCCGTGCTGGCCGGGCCCATCTCGCGCAGCTGCTCGTCGATCATCTCCCGGCCGCCGGGGATCTCGGTCAGTGTGGTCCGGAACAGCACCCGGGTGATCAGCAACCACGCGACGGTCACGAACACCACGACGATCGGGACCCCGAGCTGCATCCAGCCGACGAAGCTGATGTCGCGGTCGAGCTCGTCCTGGACGTAGCCGGCGACGATGGCGTTCGGCGGGCTGCCCAGCAGCGTTCCGAGTCCGCCGATGGACGAGGCCCACGCCACGGAGAGGACCAGTCCGATGCCGAACGAGCGCACCGCCGGGTCGCGGATGGTCTCACTGAGCGGGGCGCCGCGACGGACCTCGTCGCCGCCGCCCCCGGCACGCTCGGCGACCAGCGCCAGGACCGACAGCGCGATCGGCAGCATCATCAGTGTGGTCGCGGTGTTGGACACCCACATCGACAGGAACGCCGTCGCCACCATCATGCCGAGCACGATCCGGGTCGGTGTGGTGCCCACTGTCCGCAGCGTCAGCAGCGCGATCCGCCGGTGCAGGTGCCACTTCTGCATGGCGATCGCGATGAGGAACCCGCCCAGGAACAGGAAGACGATCGGGTCCCCGACCGACACCACCCCGAACGCGGGGAACAACACCACCGGCAGCAGCGCGGTCGCCGACAGCGGAATGGCCTCGGTGACCCACCACGTCGCCATCAGGACACCGATCGCCGCGACCATCCGCGCCTCGGCGGGCAGGTCCTGCGCCGCCCCGAGCAGCAATTACGTCAGCAGGGCGAGAGCCACGCCGAGCAGACGCAGCGACCACGTCGCCCGCGGGGTTCTGCCGTCGGCCGCGGTCGCCGCTCCCGGAGCCGGCGGATCCGCCGTGGCCGTACCGGGCTCGGGACCGCTGTCGTTCGTCGTCATCGTCGGAACCCCCGTCGTACGGCCGCTGTGCTGCGTCGCGGACCGTACCCGAATTACCCCCATTCGGGTCGTTTGTTCTCGTTCGAACGCACGACCGAACGACCGAACGACCGGAGGAACGGCACGGGCTAGACGGCGTGGTACGACGGGACGGCCACGACGCGGGTCACCCGGGCGGCGTCCAGCGGGAATCCCTGCGATCGACGATGCCGTCACGGCACCTGCGCCCTGCGACCGTGGAACGACGCCGCACGATGCCCGACCGGACCGCCTACGCGACGAGCAGTACCCAGGTCCGCCCCGGGTGCAGGGGCACCTCACGGCCGTCGGGCGCGGTCAGACGGGTGGGGTCGCCCACGGCGGGGCGGGACCACCGGGCGGGGAACGAACGGCCGTCACGCAGGACCTCGGCATCGCCCGCACCGACGGTGAGCGCGATCGGGGAGGCCGAGCCGGCGCTGTCCCGGACGGAGGACTCGACGACCCCGACCCGTTGCACGACGACCGTGTCCGCCCGCACCGGCCGCCGGTCCGGACCGGCCACGGCGAGCTCGCCGCCGGTCGCGATCGTCCAGGCGTCGTCGGGCGCGCTCCAGGTGACGGTGACGGCGGTGGAACCCACCCGGACGGTGCGCTCCGGGGCGGGGGCACCCCCGTCCGGCGCCGGCCCGAAGCGCAGGCCGATGTCCTGGACCGGCCCCGCCTCCGGTACCCGGCCGCCGAGGTCCGCCAGGTCCACGTAGACGTTCACCGGCGCCGGTCGCCGCTCGTCACGCCGGAACGCCGCCGGGAACCCACGGGGCACGACCGGGACCAGCGGCGCGGCGACGAGCCGGTCCAGGACCGGCGGCGCGGCGCCGGAGAAGACGAGGGCCGGGCGGCCGTAGGCGCCGAGCACGCCGATGTCGGTCTCCCGGGCACTGCGCACCGGCCCCACCGAGCCCGGCAGCTGCGAGGCGAACACCGCGAGCAGCCGGGTGAGGCCGCCCTCGACCGGCTCGACGTAGACGACGTCGGCGAACTCGACGCCGTCCCACGGGCGCGCCTTCGCGGTGTTGTCGACCTTCACGGCGAACACTCTCGCTCCGGGCTCGGAGGGCAGCCCGGTCAGCGGTGACAGGAGCGGTGCCGGCGGCGCCGGAGCGGTCGCCGGTGGCGGCACCGGCACGGACGGAGCGCATCCGACGGCGCCCACCAGCACCAGCCCGACGAGGGCTCTCACCGCCGGGTTCCCACGCACCGGCGCACCGTACTCCGCCCCATCGTGCGTCCTCCGGCTACCCGGCCGAGCGCGAGCCGGTCCTCAGAACGGGTACTGCGGCAGGTCACCGCGGACCGTGACCCACTGGGTCTCGGTGAACGCCTCGATGTTGGCCTCGGCGCCGCCGTGGCGCGATCCGTTGCCCGAGTCCCCGACCCCGCCGAAGGGGGCGACCGCCTCGTCGTTGACCGTCTGGTCGTTGATGTGGACCAGTCCGGACGGGACCCGGTCGGCCAGCGCGAGGCCCTTCATCACGTCCCGGGTCAGGATCCCCAGCGAGAGGCCGTACCCGGTCCCCGCCGCCAGCCGGACGGCCTCGTCGAGGTCGTCGAAGGGGACGACGGGCGCGACCGGCCCGAAGATCTCGTCCGCGTAGGCGGGCGCGGTCAGGGGCACGTCGCCGAGCACGGTGGGGCGGTAGAACAGGTCCTCGTAGCTGCCGCCCGCGAGCACCCGTGCCCCGGCCGACACACTGCCGGTGACGATCTCGTGCACCCGGTCGCGCTGGCCCGCGTCGATCAGCGGGCCGATGGCGACCGCGTCCGAGGCGGGGTCGCCGACGGGAAGCTTCTCGGCCCGTTCCGCCAGCAGCGCCGCGTAGTCCGCCGCGATGCCGGACGCCACCAGATGACGGCTGGACGCCATGCAGATCTGGCCGGCGTGGTTGAACGAGCCGAACGCCCCGACCGAGGTGGCCCGGTCCAGGTCGACGTCGTCGAGTACGACCAGGGCGGAGTTGCCGCCGAGCTCGAGGTGCACCCGCTTGAGCCGGTCCGCCGCGGCCCTGGCGATGGCCTGCCCGGCCCGGGTCGAGCCGGTGAAGGCGATGACCGGGACCTCCGGGTCGTCGACCAGCGCCGCACCGACGTCCGCTCCGCCCGGCAGCACGTGCAGCAGCCCGGGGGGCAGCCCCGCCTCCTCGAACACCCGCGCGAACACGACTCCGCCGCTGACGGCGGTGCGGGGGTCCGGCTTGAGGACCACCGCGTTGCCCAGGGCGAGCGCCGGCGCGATGGCCCGGATCGCCAGGATGATGGGGGCGTTGAACGGCGCGATGACGCCGACGACCCCGACCGGGCGTCGCCGCTCCATCGACAGTCGCGGCTGGGTCGACCGCAGGAGCCTGCCGTAGGGGTGAGCGGCCAGTGCGGCCGCCTCGCGGCACTCCTCGGCGGCGACGGCCCGCGTCTGGAAGTCGGCGAACGGGCGGATCGCCCCGGACTCGCGGATGAGCCAGTCGTGGATCTCGTCCTCGTGCTCGACGAACAGCTCCGCCGCCCGCCGCAGCACCACGGCACGGGCGTCGTAGGGCTGCGCGGCCCACTCCCGCTGGGCCGCGCCGGCCGTCCGCGCCGCCGTGCGGACGTCCGCGGCGGATGCCGCGCCCACCTCGGCCAGGGTCGCGCCGGTGGCCGGCTCGACGGCCGGGTAGGTCCCCGCCCCACCGTCGATCCACCCCGCGGAGTAGATCTGTCCCTGCCAGCGGCTGGTCTCCAGGAAGCGCATGCTGTCACCTCGGTCGTGGTCGTCCGGCGGAACCGGGGCGGGGCGGTTCACGGTGCGACGGCGACGTCGAGCACCAGGGGGGTCGTGCGTCGCTCCAGGGTCGGCACGATCTCGTCGAGCACCTCGAGCAGGCCGGCGTGGTCGACCACCCGGTGTGACTCGCAGCCGAGCGAGGTCCCCAGCCCGCTGATGCTGATCTCCTCGAACGCCGGCCACGGGGCCGTGCCCGGGGTGCCGGTGGCCGAGCCGCGCCCCCCGGCGAGCCGGTCCATGATCGCGTAGCGGCCGTTGGACAACACGATCACGAGCACTCCGACGTCGTAGTGGGCTGCGCTCCACAGGGACTGGATCCCGTACAGCGAGGAGCCGTCGCCGACCAGCGCCACGACGGGCCGCTGCGGGGAACCCATGCGCACCCCCACCGCGGCCGGCAGGCCGAAGCCCAGCCCGCCCATGGCCGCGCTGAGGAACCCCAGCGGCGCTCGTGCCGGCACGAGCTCGTGCAGCAGCGCCCGGCTCGACGGGGTCTCCTCGACCACGACGGCCTGCTGCGGCAGCCGTTCTGCGAGCGCGGCGAACACGTGCTCGGGCCGCAGGGGCGCACCGGCGGCGGGCGGCTCGACCACCCGCGCGCGGTGGACGGCCGACGGTGCGGCGTCGCGGGCCGGGACGCGCCGGGCGAGCTCGGCGCACACGGCCGCGGGCGACGCGACCACAGCCAGGTCGGCAGGGCTGCGGAGCGCCTCGTCCGGGTCGTCGGTGATCACGACGACCCGGGTGTCGCCCTCGACGAGTGGACCGTCCTCGTAGGGGTACTGCCGGAACGCCGCCGCGCCCACCACCAGCACCAGGTCGTGCCCCTCCAGGGAGGAGCGCACTCCGGCCCGCCCGGCCGGCAGGTGCCCGGCGAAGCGGGGGTGGTCCCGGGGAAAGCCCGCCCGCGCCCCGAACGGCTCCTGCCACGCGGGCATCGCGAGCCGGTCGGCCAGCGCCGTCAGCGCCGCCCACGTCCGTTCGTCGTCGGCACCTGCCCCGGCGACCAGCGCCGGCGAACGCGACCCGGCGATCAGCTCGGCGATCGCGTCGCACGCAGCCGGGTCGGCCGCGGCCGGCCGCAGCGACCGCACCGGGGCGGCCCCGGCGGCGCCGTCGTGCTCGGCGTCCCAGTCGTCCATCGGCACGATCACCACCGCGGGGCCGCGATGCAGGTCCGCCTCGTGCCAGGCCCGTGCCAGGGCCCCCGGCACGTCCTGGGCACGGCCGGGCTCGTCCACCCACACCGCATGGGGGCGGACGAGCTCGTCGAGGCGCCGTCCGGTGAGAAAGGGTTCGAACGCGAGGTGGCGACGGTCCTGCTGTCCGACCACCACCACCATCGGCGCCCGGTTGACCCGCGCGGTCGCCAGCGCTCCGACCGCGTTGCCGAGGCCTGCCGTGGTGTGCAGGATCGCCACGGCAGGGCGGTGTCGCGCGAGCGCCCACCCGGTCGCCATGCCCACCACCGAGCCCTCGTGCAGCGTGAGCACGAACTCCAGGTCGCCGGGTAGGTCGGTGAGCAAGGAGATCTCGGTCGAGCCCGGGTTGGCGAACAGTGTCGTCGCGCCCTGGCGGCGCAGCACGGCCAGCGCTGCGTCACGGACGGTCGTCATCGCGCGGTCCTCCCGGTACCGGCGGTGGCCGCCGCGCCGGTGGTGTCGTCGATGCTCGCCGCGGCGGTGCGGACCCGTTCGGCGCCGTGCAGCAGGGCTGCCCGCTCCTCGTCGGAGAGGTCCCACTCGAGGATCTCCTCGATCCCGCCCGGGCCGAGCCGCGTCGGCACCCCGACCCCGACCCCGTCGATCCCGTACTGGCCGCCGAGGACCACCGCGGCGGGCCACGCCTCGCTTGATCCGGTCGCGATGGCGTCGACCATGGCGGCCGCGCCCGCACCGGTGCTCCAGGTGGAGGTGCGCCCGGAGTCGAGCGCCACGTGCCGCGTGTACCAGGTGGTCATGTACTCGTCCACGACCCCGCGCTGGGCGTCGGTCAGGACCACCGGCTCTCCGTGCAGCCGCACCCGGCTGTAGAGCGGGACCTGCGCCTCACCGTGCTCCCCGATCACCCATGCCTCGACGTCCTGGGGCCGGGCCCCGAGCGCCCGGGCGACGCCCGTCCGCATCCGGAACCCGTCGTTGAGGGTGTAGCCGACGAGTCGCCGCGGATCCAGCGCGGTCCGCCACTGCAGGCGCGTGAGCAGGGCGTCGACCGGGTTGGTCAGGACCACCAGGATCCCACCCCAGCCGGCCGCGACGAGCGGGTCCACGATGCCGTCGAGGATTGCGGCGTTCTCGGCGAGGAAGACCGACCGCGACGAGTTGAGCCGCAGCGGGACGGCGGCGCTCAGGACCACCACGTCGGCGTCGAGCGCATCGCCCGGTTCGCCCCCGCGGACCGAGCGGGCCCCGCCCAGGGCGAGCACGTCCTGCAGGTCCATGACGTGGCTGACGATCATGTTGGGCGGGAGTCGACCAGTACGACGTCGTAGGGGGTGTCCGTGCGCAGGAGGTTGAACGCGACCGACGCGCCGATGCCGCCGGCGCCGCCGAAGATGACGACCTTCATGTGTTGTTCTCCGTCTTCTGAGGGGCCGAGCGGTCCGCTCGGCGGGGGAAGGCCGCAGCGCGGACCTCGTCGTAGGGACGTCCCGCGACGCCGGGCCGGGAGCGTCCGACGGCGCTGCCGATCACGGCGAGCAGGAACGCCGCGGGGACCGAGACCAGCGCGGGGATGGACAGGGGGAAGATCGCGTTGTCGGCGCCGAGGACGTCCGGTCCGAGTGCCACGAGCACCAGGGAGATCAGCAGACCGCCGATGATGGCCACCTCGGCGCCCAGCCGGTTGAACCCGCGCCAGTAGATGCTGAGCACCAGGACCGGCGTGAGCGTGCTGGCGGCGATGGCGAACGCGACGTTGGCGAGGAACGCGATGTTGAGGTTCCGCGCACCCAACGCGAGCAGGATCGCCACCACGGCGAGCGCCACGCCGGCCGCGCGACCCGTGAACAGCTGCTGCTTCGCGCTGACCTCACCGCGCTTGATCACATTGGTGTAGAGGTCGTGCGCCGCGGCCCCGGACGCCGCGATGGCGATGCCGCTGAGCACCGCGAGGATCGTCGCGATGACGACACCCGCCAGCACCGCGAACAGCAGGTTGCCGCCCAGCACCTCCGCCAGCCGCGCGACGGCGAGGTTGCCGCCGGGGCTGTCGGCGACGATCTGCTCCCGTCCGACGATGTCGAGCGCGGCGTAGCCGAAGACCGGCAGCAGCAGGAAGAACACCGAGAAGATGATCATTCCGTAGAAGTCCGACGTCCGCGCCGCCCGCCCGTCCCGGTGGTGAGGAAGCGCAGCATCACGTGCGGCAGCCCCATGATGCCCAGGCAGGGTCCGATCATCAGGGACACGTTGTTCAAGGAGCTCGTCAGCGGGAGCGGGTGGGCGCTCACCACGTCGGTGCCGAACCGCTCGGCGGCGACCCGGAGCGGTCCCAGCGGGTTCCAGTCGTAGTGGGCGACGACGAACAGCAGCAGGATGGCGACGGTGGCCAGCAGCAGGACGGTCTTGAAGATCTGGATGTAGGTCGCGGCGACCATCCCACCCATCACCATGTACACCGTCATGAGCACGGCGAGCAGGACCACCGCCAGCTCGTAGGGCACCCCGATCAGCAGCTGCGCCAGCACGCCGGCCCCGACGAACTGGATGGTCATGTAGATGACGCTGGTGACCAGCGTCGTCGTGGCGATCCCTCCGCGCAGCAGCCGGCCCTCGAACCGGTAGGCGACCACGTCGGCCAGGGTGAAGCGACCCAGTTGCGCAACGGGACGGCCACCACGAGCAGGACGAGCAGGAACGCGGTCGGGATGCCGATCGCGAGGTAGAAACCCGCGAACCCGGTGAGTGCGACCGCTCCGGTGATGCCCAGCAGGGCCGCCGACGAGATCTGCTCGCCGGCCAGCGCCAGTCCGTTGCCCAGCCCGGACACCCGACGGCCGGCGACGTAGTGGTCGCCGGCGTCCGCCGTGCGGCGAGCCGCCAGGAACGCGAGGACCAGGGTGGCGGCGATGATGGATCCGGCGACGACGATCGACAGGGACGGGTGGGGACGTCACGGGTCGTCTCCCCGTCGGTCTCCGGCGCGGTTCTGGCGCGGACGTACAGCCCGGCCGCGGCCACGACGAGGACGAAGTCGAGGAAGCCGATCAGTAGCCGATCCCGACCCCCCGACGGTGCCGGCGAAGAGCGGCG
>NZ_JAHLJD010000005.1:0-453844 GCF_020496225.1 Pseudonocardia sp. ICBG162 | reverse complement strand
GCCTGCGCGTACCTCGGTGAACGAGCGTGAATGAGACTGCGACCGAGCCCAGGGGAGAGCGGCGTGACCGCCCGGCGTCGTCTGTGGTGCGGCTTCCCGCGCCAGTTCAGCCTGCGTCGCCGGGAAGTTTCGGGAGGGCCGAGTAGGGGTGCGCTGCAATGCGCATCGGCGGCTCGGCGAGCAGGTCGATGATCTCATCGCGTAGCTGGTCGGCCAGGGGGCTCTGCTCGTAGGCATCCTTGGCTTCGACCGAACGGAACACCTCGACGTTCCACAGCACGTCCGGATCGTCATCTTCGCGGAGAATGGTGAATCGATCAGACGAATCGGACTTCTCCATCCCAGCTGTCGCCAATTCGAACAGCCGATCACCCTTCCCCGGCTTGGCACGCATCTTGATGATGTAGGCGGGCTGATCGCGGAATCCCATGACCGGAGCATGTCAGGCCGCATCGCGGGGAACCATCTGCACGATCACGGCCGAGCGGGGATCCCCACTCTGCCTGCCTCGCCCTGCCCGCTCGGTGATGGCGTCCAGAGCGGTCCGACGGTCATGGGTGTCGTCCGCCGCGTACTCCAGGCTGCGCTGGACGATCCGGGCGTATCGGCGAAGGAGTTCCAGCGCGTGACAGCAGCCGGTCTGCTGGTGACTCGCCAGCATGCCGACCGCGTGGTGCACCACGGTCGAGGCGCGGAGCGTCGACGTCGAGTCGTCGCCGAGGGTGGGTCGTGATCATCGGACAGCCCGTCGGTGAGCAGGCTTGCACAGCTCGCGTCCGACCGGGGTCCAGGATCATGAGATCGGTAGCAAGGTGTGGGGCGACCCTGTGGAGCCCGGGCCTGCTCGGCGGTGACGCGGTGCGCCGGCTACCGCCCGAAGCGGCTCGCGGACCGGCCGGAGACCGACGAGACGACGTCGCGCGCCGGACGCCGCGCCATCGGCCTCCCGGACGAACCGGTCGCGCTCCTGGAGTCCCACTGCGAGGAGCAGGACCGCGAGCGCGACACGGCCGCGCAGCTCTGGCAGGACTCCGGCTACGTATTCACCGACGAACGCGGCGAACCGCTCAACCCGAACACCGACCACCATCATGGGAAGGAGCTCCTGCGCGACGCCGGGGGCCGTGACGATCGCCTGCGCGACGCCCGCCACATGGCCGCGACGGTGCTGCTGATCCTCGGCGTCCCGGAGAGCGCGGTCATGGGCCTGATGGGCTGGTCGACGACCGCGATGGCCCCCCGCTACCAGCACATCACCGGGGTCGTGCGCAGCGACGTCGCCCAGCGTGTGGGCGGCCTGATCCGGGGCCGGCCGGATGCCGGGTGAGGCTGGAAATGAGACTGAACGCCGAACGCCGGGCCACCCGCGAGGGTGTGCCCGGCGTTCCGCCTTCCTGCTGGCGGAGGATACGGGATTTGAACCCGTGAGGGATTGCTCCCAACACGCTTTCCAAGCGTGCGCCCTAGGCCACTAGGCGAATCCTCCGCGAAAGAGGTTACGCGACGCCCTCGGCGATCCGACGCGGCCCCCTCGCCGCCCGACGGCGCCGTCCGTGGCACACTGTCCGTGGACCCCGTGCAGCGTCCATCCTGTGAACTCCCCCAGGGCCGGAAGGCAGCAAGGGTCAACAGGCTCTGGCGGGTGCGCGGGGTCCCCTTCTGTCTCCGAGCGGGTCCCCGAAGTGTCGGACCCCCTGGGTAGCCTTCCCCTCGTGGCTCTGGCTCTGTACCGCAAGTACCGCCCGGCCAAGCTGGCCGACGTCGTGGGGCAGGAGCACGTCACCGAGCCCCTGGCCACCGCCCTCACCGCGGGGCGGATCAACCACGCGTACCTGTTCTCGGGGCCGCGGGGCTGCGGCAAGACGTCCTCGGCCCGCATCCTGGCGCGCTCGCTGAACTGCGAGCAGGGGCCGACCCCGGACCCGTGCGGCGTCTGCAACTCGTGCATCGCGCTCGCCCCCGAGGGGTCGGGCAGCATCGACGTCGTCGAGCTCGACGCGGCGTCCCACGGTGGTGTCGAGGACGCGCGCGAGCTGCGTGACCGCGCGTTCTACGCGCCGGCCGAGTCGCGCTACCGCGTGTTCGTCGTCGACGAGGCGCACATGGTCACCACCCAGGGCTTCAACGCGCTGCTCAAGATCGTCGAGGAGCCCCCGGAGCACCTGGTCTTCGTCTTCGCGACGACGGAGCCGGAGAAGGTGCTCCCGACGATCCGGTCGCGGACCCACCACTACCCGTTCCGGCTGATCCCGCCCGGCACGATGCGCGCGCTGCTGGAGAAGATCTGCGGCGAGGAGCAGGTGACCGTCGCGCCGCCGGTGTTCCCGCTGGTCATCCGGGCCGGGGGCGGCTCGGCCCGCGACACGCTGTCGGTGCTGGACCAGCTGCTCGCCGGCGCCGGGCCGCAGGGTGTCACCTACGAGCGCGCGGTCGCGTTGCTCGGGGTGACCGACTCCGGCCTGATCGACGACACCGTCGACGCGCTCGCCGCGGCCGACGGCGCGGCCGTCTACGGCGCGGTGGACCGGCTCGTCGAGGCCGGGCACGACCCCCGCCGCTTCGCCTCGGACCTGCTGCAGCGCTTCCGCGACCTGATGCTCGTGCAGGCCGTGCCGGACGCCGCGGAGCAGGGCCTGGTCGACGGCGCCGCGGACGAGCTGTCCCGGATGGCCGACCAGGCCGCCCGGCTCGGACCGGCCACCCTCACCCGCTACGGCGAGATCCTGCACCAGGGCCTGATCGAGATGCGCGGGGCGACCGCCCCACGGCTGCTGCTGGAGCTGCTGGTCTCGCGGATGCTGCTCCCGGCGGCCACGACCTCCGACGGCGGGCTGCTCGAACGTCTGGAGCGCATCGAGCGGCGCAACGCGATCGCGCCCGACCCCGCCGGCCCGTCCGACGACGGCGGCGCCGCCAAGCGGTTCGTGCGGCCCAGCGAGCGCCCGGCCGGCTCGGAGCCGGCCGGCGGCGCACCGTCGCGTTCCGCGGAACGCGAGGCCGGGGCCCCGATGGCCGTGCCCGCCCCGGCACCGTCGCGGCCCGCCGAGCCCGCACCGGACGCCGCACCCCCGGCACCCGCAGCCCCGAAGCCCGCGGGGACCCGGCCGGAGGCGGGCGCGGCGCGTTCCGCGGAACGCGACGACGACGGCCGTGCCACGGCCACCGCAGCCGCCCCGCCCGCGGCTCCCGGCGCGGACCGGCACAGCGGCCCCCAGGACCGGGGCGGCGACGCCCAGGGCCGGGGCGGTGAGGCCTCCGGGCGTGGCCCCACGTCCGCGGAGGCCGGGAACCGGCCGACGGGCGCCCCGGCACCCCACGCCGACGGGGCGACCGGACCACGCGGACAGGGGAGCGCGACGACGGAGGCGGAGTCCGGCGCGGAGCGTTCCGCGGAACGCGCTCCGGCGACCGCGGGCCCCGGTGCGCCCTCCGAGGCGGCCGCCGGCCCGGCCCGGGCGCACGGCCCGGGAGCAGACGGCCCGGGTGCGGACGGTCCGGCCGCAGAGGGCCGGCCGGCGGACGGTCGCCGGGCGGACGGGCCGGGAGCGGGCGGGGCCGAGGAGCCCGCCGCGCAGGAGGCCGCACCCCGTCGCCCCGCCCCGCCCCGCGACGGCGCCCCCGCCGACGCCGTACCGCCGGAGTCGGCGCAGCCGGTGTCGTCGGCGTCGTCGCTGGACGCGACGGCGGTCCGCCGGGTCTGGCCGGAGATCCTCGCCGCCGTCCGCCAGCGCAGCCGCAGCACCGAGGCGCTGCTGGTCAACGCCACCGTCCGGGCGGTCGACGGCGACACCCTGGTCCTCGCGATCGGCGCCCCGCCGCTGGCCCGCCGGCTGTCCGAGGCGCGCAACACCGACGTGATCGCCGATGCGCTGCGCGCCGTCCTCGGGGTCCAGTGGCGGGTCCACTGCGACACCGGGGAGGCCGCGACCGCGCGTCGCGCCGCCACACCGGAACGCGCGCAGCGGGCGGTGCCGCAGCGCCCCTCCCAGCGCGACGCCCCGCAGCGCGAGCAGGGCGGGCGGCCCACCCGCCGTCCCGCGGGGGACTCCGACGTCCCGCTGCCGCCGGAGCCGCCGCCGGAGGACGCACCGCCGGACCCTCGTGATGCCGGACCGCAGGGGGGCGACGGTCCGGGTGCACGACCCGCCCCGGTACGGAACCAGGCCGCCGAGGAGGAGGACATGCTCGCCGAGGCCGCGGCCGAGGCGGCGTCACCGGGTGCCCGTCGCGACCCCGAGGCCGCCGCGCTGGAGATCCTCACCTCGCACCTGGGGGCACGCGCGATCGACCCGCGCTGACTCCCGGCCCGGGCGGGGTGGCCGGGTCGCGGGTGGTCAGCGGCGCAGCTGCGCCAGCACCGCCGTGGCCACCGCCGCCGCGATCCGGTCCCGCCCGGCTGGGTCGGTGAGCACGGCGGCGTCGCCGGCGTTGCGCATGTTGCCCGCCTCCACCAGCGCGGTCGGCACGGTCGAGGTGTTCAGGCCGGCCAGGTCCTCACGGCCGTCGAGCCCGTCGCGGCCGATGTAGCCGGCCGGGGCGAACCCGGCCGAGCGCAGCGCGTCCCGCAGCCCGGTGGCCAGGCGCAGTGACGCCGGTCCGGTCCCGTGCACCGCGGGCTCGGCGTAGGCGACGTGGAACCCGCGGGCCGAGGCCGCCGCGCCGTCCGCGTGCAGCGACACGGCCAGCGCCGCACCGGCCCGGCCGCCCGCCGCCCCGCGGGCGTCGACGCAGGGGCCGACGCCGTCGTCGTCGGGACGGGTGAGCACCACCCGCACACCGGCGGCCTCCAGCCGGGACCGCACCCGCCCGGCCAGGTCCCAGGTGAAGGTGTGCTCGGCGTAGCCGGCGTTCGTGGACGTGCCGGTCGTGTTGCACGGTTTGGTCCCGCCGCGCCCGTCGGGGACCGGCCGGTTCACCGCGGCCGGGTCCGCGGCGTTGCCGCCGTTGTGCCCGGGGTCGAGCAGCACGACGGGGGCGGGGACCGGCGCCGGGGTGGTGGGCAGCGAGCGGGTCGTCGCGGCCGGCACCGGGGTCGCGTCGACCGAGGGCGGGGCCGGTGCCGCTACGCCGCAGCCGGCGCACAGCAGCGCGACGACGGCCGGGGGGACGGCTGTGGCGGAACGGATCAGGGCGCGCACGGTCGGTCAGCCTGACACGTCTACCCTGGGAGAAGGACACGTCCGCGCCGGTCGCGCCGGGGAAGCCCCCGATCGCGCGAGCCGGACCCGACAGCGAGGGGTACGCGTGCAACCCGGTCAGCCCGACATGCAGATGATCCTGCAGCAGGCCCAGAAGATGCAGCAGCAGCTCCAGCAGGCCCAGGCCGAGCTCGCGACCGCCGAGGTCACCGGCCAGGCCGGGAACGGGCTGGTCGAGGTCACCGTCACCGCGGGGCTGGAGCCGCGCTCGGTGCGGATCGACCCGAAGGTCGTGGACCCGGAGGACGTCGAGACCCTGCAGGACCTCGTCGCCGGCGCGCTCGCCGACGCAGTCCGCCGTGCGCAGGAGCTGCAGCAGGAGAAGATGGGTCCGCTCGCCGGCGGTCTCGACATGGGCGGCCTGGGCCTCCCGGGCGCCTGAGGTGTTCGAAGGACCGGTCCAGGACCTGATCGACGAGCTGGGACGCCTGCCCGGGGTCGGTCCGAAGAGCGCCCAGCGCATCGCGTTCCACCTGCTCGCCGCGGACCCGGCCGACATCAACCGGCTCCAGGAGGTCCTGCAGACGCTCAAGCAGGGCGTCGCGTTCTGCGACGTGTGCGGCAACGTCGCGTCGGACACCCGCTGCCGCTACTGCTCCGACGCGCGACGCGACCCGACGCTGGTGTGCGTGGTCGAGGAGCCCAAGGACGTCCTGGCCGTCGAGCGGACCCGGGAGTTCAAGGGGCGCTACCACGTGCTCGGCGGCGCGCTCGACCCGCTGGCCGGGATCGGCCCGGACACGCTGCGGATCCGCGAGCTGCTCGCCCGCCTCGGCGGCACCGGTCCGGCGACCGACGAGACCGAGATCTCCGAGGTCATCATCGCGACCGACCCCAACACCGAGGGCGAGGCGACCGCGACCTACCTGGTCCGGCTGCTGCGCGACTTCCCGGGCCTGAGCGTCACGCGGCTCGCGTCCGGCCTGCCGATGGGCGGCGACCTGGAGTTCGCCGACGAGATGACCCTCGGCCGCGCGCTCGCCGGCCGGCGGGCCCTCTAGGTGTGATGCCCAGGCACGTTGGTCGAGATCGTGTGACGACACGGTCTGATCTGTAGATGGGCGAAGGCCTCCCGGGTGTGGAGTGGAGCTGTCGAGGAACCGCTCCGCACCCAGGAGGCCTTCGTGTCCCACGCTACCCACTCCAATGCCGCGCTCACCTGTCGTGCCCGACTCCGACTCGCTCGCTTGGTCGTCGATCTAGGCTGGTCTGTGGCCCGCGCCGCCGAGCGCTACGACGTCTCGTGGCGGACTGCGAACAAGTGGGCCCAGCGCTACCGCGATGAAGGCCCGGCCGGGATGCACGACCGGTCCTCGGCCCCCCGTCACCAGCCGAACCGCACGCCGGCGCCGGTGGTCCGCAAGATCGTGCACCTGCGCTGGAAGCAGCGCCTGGGACCGGTCGAGATCGGCGACCGGCTCGACATGGCGTCCTCGACCGTGCACGCCGTGCTCGTGCGCTGTCGCATCAACCGGCTCACCCACATCGACCGGGCTACTGGCGAGCCGATCCGCCGCTACGAGCACGAGGCGCCCGGCGACTTGATCCACGTCGATGTCAAGAAGCTCGGCAAGGTCCCCGACGGAGGCGGATGGCGCTACGTCGGTCGTCGACAAGGCGAGAAGAACCGTGCGGTGACCTCGACACGAACCGGTCTGCCCAGGAGTCGGTACCACCAGCCTCTGCTGGGCACCTGCTACCTGCACACCGTCATCGACGATCACTCTCGAGTCGCCTATGTCGAAGCACACGAGGACGAGACCAAGCAGACCGCGGCCGCGGTCCTGCGTAACGCGGTCGCCTGGTTCGCCTGCCGCGGTGTCACGGTCAAACGCGTGCTCAGCGACAACGGCGGCTGCTACAAGTCTCATCTCTGGCGCGACACCTGTGCCGAGCTGGGCATCACCCCGAAAAAGACACGGCCCTACCGGCCGCAGACGAACGGGAAGATCGAGCGCTTCCACAGGACCCTGGCCGAGGGCTGGGCCTTCAAGAAGCTCTACAACTCCGAGTCAGCCCGACTCGCGGCTCTGCCAGCATGGGTCCACGACTACAACCACCACAGGCCCCACTCGGCAATCGGAAAGGCCACACCCATCACCAGGTTGAACAACCTGGCTGGGCATCACATCTAGGCCCCGGACACAGAACGGGCCGGTCCGCCCCGGGCGCGTCGCCCCGGTCGTGACCGGCCACCCGGCGCAGCAACCCCCCGCCGCTGCGCCGTCCTTCCTGGTGGGTCCCGACAGTGGTGTCAGTCGGAATCCTCGTCGCCCCACGCGTCCACGTGGTGCGGCCGGCCGTGGAGCTGGCGCTGCCTGCGCTCCCACTCCCGGCGTCGCTGCTCGGCGATCCTGCGCCACGCCTCGCTCTGGCGCCGGTCGGTCACCCCGATCACGATCGCCGAGACGACCAGCGTGGCCAGCCCCGCCAGGGCCACCGCCACCAGCGCGATCACGGCGACCACCGCCCGGTACGGGCGCTGTGGTGCGTGCCTGTGTGCGGCACCTGCGTCCTGCGGATCATGTCAATCTCCCTTCGTGTGTCGCGGTCGGTCCGTGGTCCCCGGTCGCCACGGTCGGTGTGTCTGCCGTCACGTCCGGGTGACTCCAGGATGCACGACGATGCGCCTCCGTGCAATTGCAGGCACAGGGAATTGCACAGAACTGTAGATTGCACGGCGGGGCCACGGAGGGGGCGCGAGGTGGAGCAGGAGCCGACCGGCGCGCGACGACGGCTGGGTGCCGAGCTGCGCAGGCTGCGCGTCAACGCCGGTCTGAAGCTGGAGGACGCCGCGGGCGGCGTGGGCTGCTCGACGTCGAAGATCAGCAGGCTGGAGAACGGCAAGGGGGTGCCGCGCCCGGCCGACGTCGCCGCGCTGGTCGAGGTCTACGGCGGGGTCGCCGGGGTCGAGGCGGAGATGCTCGAGCGGCTGGTCACCGAGAGCCGCACCCGCGGCTGGTGGGAGCCGTTCACCGAGGGCCTGCGCAGCGACCCGCACTTCCTGCCGTCGCCGGGGCGCTACGCCGCCGCCGAGTCCGACGCGACCGCCGTCGCCGCGTTCGACCTGACCGTGCTGCACGGGCTGCTCCAGACGCCCGCCTACGCGCACGCCGCGCTGCGTGCCCGGCTCCCGGGGCGCCCGGACTGGGAGATCGACCAGCTCGTGCGGCTGCGCGGACGTCGCCACGAGGCGCTCACCGCGACGCCGCCGCTGGTGCTCGACGCCGTCGTCGACGAGGCCGTACTCACCCGCGCGACCGGCGGCCCCGCGGTGATGGCCGAGCAGCTCGACCGGCTGCTCACGCTGTCGGGCCTGCCCGACGTGACGCTGCGCGTGCTCCCGTTCGGCGCCGGGCCGCAGCGGGCGCACGCCGGCCGCTTCGCGATCCTGACCGTCCCCGACGAGCTCGGCCCCGACGTCGTCCACACCGAGGGGCACGCGGGGGAGTCGTTCCTGGAGTCGCCCGCCGACCTGCGCACCTACCGCGAGGTCTTCGACGAGGTCCGGGCCGCCGCGCTCGACGAGGACGCCTCGCGGGCCGCGGTGTCGGCCCACCGGGACGCGCACCGGTCGGCCGTCGACGACGGCCCGGACGAACGGGACGTGCGTACCAGTTCGTAGCACTATCGTGACGCAAGGGTCTACCGGTTGGTAACGGACCGCTATAGGTTTCCCCGTCATCAGGTGTCCTCACGCACACATCGGGTGGACGCCTCTGCCGACGAGGGGACCGGAATGCGCAGACGGTGGATGACGGCGGTCATGGCGGGCGTGCTCGCAGTGGGCATGACCGCCTGCGCGAGCTCGGAGCGCGGAGCGGGTGGCGACGCCGCCGGGGGGACGTTCGTGTTCGGCGCCGCGGGTGCGCCGAAGAACTTCGACCCGATCTTCAACGACGACGGCGAGAGCTTCCGCCCGGCCCGGCAGATGTTCGACACGCTGATCACCTACAAGCCCGGGACCACCGAGCTCGAGCCCGGCCTGGCCACCGAGTGGAAGTCCACCCCGGACGGCAAGACCTGGACGTTCACCCTCCGCGAGGGCGTCACGTTCCACGACGGCACGCCGCTCGACGCGACCGCGGTCTGCGCGAACTTCGACCGCTGGTTCAACATGAAGGGCGCCGCGGCGCAGAGCCAGATGATCTACTACGGCGACGTCTTCGAGGGCTTCGCCAAGAACGAGGGCGACGCCTCGGGTACCCCGCTCTACAAGTCCTGCACGGCGCAGAGCCCGAACACCGCCGTCCTGGCGCTGAACAAGTTCAAGGGCGCGTTCCCGGCCGCCTTCGGCCTCACGTCGTTCTCGATCTCCAGCCCGGCGGCGCTCAAGCAGTACGACGCCGACGCCGTCACCCAGAGCGGTGACTCCTTCACCTACCCCGCCTACGCGAACGAGCACCCGACGGGCACCGGGCCGTTCAAGTTCGAGAGCTTCGACAAGGCGAACAACACGATCACCCTGGTCCGCAACGACCAGTACTGGGGCGAGAAGGCCAAG
The DNA here is from genome assembly GCF_020496225.1 of Pseudonocardia sp. ICBG162. Taxonomy (NCBI): domain Bacteria; kingdom Bacillati; phylum Actinomycetota; class Actinomycetes; order Pseudonocardiales; family Pseudonocardiaceae; genus Pseudonocardia; species Pseudonocardia sp. ICBG162. The sequence goes on along the minus strand of NZ_JAHLJD010000005.1, from coordinate 444,142 downwards.
CTCGACCGGCTCATCTTCAAGATCATCCCGGACGAGAACGCCCGCAAGCAGGAGCTGGCCGCCGGCACCATCGACGGCTACGACTACCCGTCCCCGGCGGACTACCAGACCCTGAAGGACCAGGGCGACCAGGTGCTGATCCGCCAGCCGTTCTCGCTGCTCTACATGGGCATCAACACCAAGAACAACCCGAAGCTCAAGGACCTGCGGGTCCGCCAGGCGCTCGCCTACGCGATCGACCGCGAGTCGCTGGTCCGCACCAAGATGCCGGAGGGCTCCGCCGTCGCGAAGGAGTTCGTGCCGCCGACCGTCGCGGGCTACGCCGACGACGTCACCCAGTACCCGTACGACCCGGAGAAGGCCAAGCAGCTGCTCGCCGAGGCCGGCGCGCAGAACCTGACGCTGAACTTCTACTACCCGACCGAGATCACCCGGCCCTACATGCCGAACCCGGCGGACCTGTTCTCGGCGATGTCGGCGAACCTGAAGGCCGTCGGCATCACGGTCAACCCGGTCGCGCGGCCGTGGAACGGCGGCTACAAGGACGACGTCCAGAAGGCCGGCAAGCACGACCTGCACATGCTCGGCTGGACCGGTGACTACAACGACGCCGGCAACTTCGTCGGCACGTTCTTCGGCCGGGAGAAGGCCGAGTTCGGGGCGCAGGACCCGGCGATGTTCGCCGAGCTGGCCAAGGCCGACGCCATCCCGGACCCGGCCGGTCACGCCGCCGCGTACCAGCAGGCGAACAAGGACATCATGGCCAAGTACCTGCCGGCCGTGCCGATCCTGACCACCGGCCCGGCGATCGTCGTCGGACCGAACGTGCAGGGCGTGATCCCGTCGCCGCTGACCGACGAGCGCTTCGTCTCCGTCAGCAAGAACTGACCGTGCCCCGGGCGCCGCGGAGATCCCGCGGCGCCCGGTCGCGTGTCCCGCCTCCCACCACTGAGGACATCCACGCATGCTGCGCTTCGTCGCGCGCCGCCTGCTCCAGGTCGTCCCGACGCTGCTCATCCTGTCCGTCCTGTTGTTCGCCTGGCTGCGGTCGCTGCCCGGCGGACCGGCCGGTGCGCTGCTCGGAGACAAGGCGACCCCGGAGTCGATCGCGGCACTGAACAAGACACTGGGCCTGGACCAGCCCATCCCGATCCAGTACCTGCACTACCTCGGCCGGGCGCTGACCGGCGACTTCGGCGCCTCCCTCGTCACCGGCGACCCGGTGATCACCGAGCTCGGCCGGGCGCTGCCGGGGACGATCGAGCTGTCCCTGTCGGCGCTGCTGCTCGCCGTCGCCCTCGGGATCCCGCTCGGCTACCTCGCCGCCCGCCACCGCGGCGGGATCTGGGACAACCTGACCATCGTCGGGACGCTGGTCGGCGTCGCCGTACCGGTGTTCTTCCTCGGCTACGTGCTCAAGCAGTTCCTGGCCGTCGACCTCGGCCTGTTCCCGCCGTCCGGGCTGCAGTCGACCGGCATCGACGCCACCTCGGTCACCGGCTTCCCCACCCTCGACGGCCTGCTGACCCGCGAGTTCGACGCCAGCTGGGACTCGCTGCTGCACCTCGTGCTGCCGGCCGTCACGCTGGCGACGATCCCGCTCGCCGTCATCGTGCGGATCACCCGGGCGTCGGTGCTCGACGTGCTGGAGTCCGACTTCGTCCGCACCGCCAACGCCAAGGGCCTCGCGCCGGGCACCGTCCGCGGCCGGCACGTCCTGCGCAACGCGCTGCTGCCGGTCTCCACGACGATCGGCCTGCAGACCGGCCTGCTCCTCGCCGGCGCGGTGCTGACCGAGAAGGTGTTCAACCGGCCCGGCATCGGCACCCTGATCGCCGAGGGCATCGAGCGCCGCGACTACCCGCGGCTGCAGGCCGTGGTGCTGCTCGGCGCGCTGATCTACGTGCTGGTCAACCTGCTCGTCGACCTGTCCTACGCCGTGATCGACCCGAGGGTGAGGCTGCGATGAGCGCACCGACCACCTGGGCGCAGCGGCGGAAGGACCGGATCGACGACACCGCCGGCCGCAGCCTGTCCGCGGACGCGCTGCGCCGGCTGCGCCGCAGCCCCACCGCGATCGTCGGGGCGGTGATCATCGGGCTGTTCGTGCTGGTCTCGGTGTTCGCGCCGCTGCTGGCCCCGCACGACCCGGCCCAGGCGTTCCCGCAGCTGCTCGACCAGCTGCGCCCCGGCTCGATCCCCGGGCCGCAGCCCGGCTTCCTGCTCGGCAGCGACCAGAACGGCCGCGACGAGTTCTCCCGGATGATCCTGGCGTCGCGCCAGACCCTGCTCGTCGGCGTGCTCGCGACCGTGTTCGGGCTCGCGGCTGGCCTGGTCATCGGTGTGCTCGCCGGCGCGTTCGGCGGCTGGATCGACACCGTCCTCATGCGCGTCACCGACGTGCTGCTGTCGATCCCGTCGCTGCTGCTCGCGATCTCGGTCGCGGCGCTGGCCGCCCGGCCCAGCCAGACGACGGTCATCATCGCCGTCGCGCTGGTGAACGTGCCGATCTTCGCGCGGCTGCTGCGCGGGTCGATGCTCGCCCAGCGCGACTCCGACCACGTCCTCGCGGCCACCGCGCTCGGCGTGAGGCGACGGGCGGTCGTGCTGCGGCACATGCTGCCCAACGCGATCGGCCCGGTGATCGTGCAGGCCACGCTGACCCTGGCGACGGCGATCCTCGACGCGGCCGCGCTGTCCTTCCTCGGCCTCGGCGACGCCGACCCGGCCCGCGCCGAGTGGGGCCTGATGCTCGCCTCCGCGCAGCCCTACCTCGACGTCCGGCCCGGGCTGGCGGTCTACCCGGCGATCGCGATCATCGTCGTCGCGCTCGGGTTCACGCTGCTCGGCGAGTCGCTGCGCGAGGCCATCGACCCGAAAGGCCGGCGATGACCACACCTCCGATGAACCCGTTGTTGCAGGTCCAGGACCTGTCCGTGCGCTTCGTGCGGCGGGGTGAGGCCGACGTCGTCGCCGTCGACGGGGTGTCGTTCGACGTCCGCCCCGGCGAGGTCGTCGGCCTGGTCGGCGAGTCCGGCTGCGGCAAGTCCGTGACCTCCCTGGCGATCATGGGGCTGCTGCCGGGCCGCACCCCCCGGGTGGGCGGCTCGGTGCTGTTCTCCTCCGGGGACGAGTCCGTCGACCTGCTCACCCTGTCCGACGCCGAGCTGCGCGAGCGGCGCGGCCGCGACATCGGGATGGTCTTCCAGGACCCGCTCTCGTCGCTGAACCCGGTCGTCCCGGTGGGTGTCCAGATCACCGAGGCGCTCACCCGGCACCGCGGGATGAGCAAGGACGAGGCCCGCACGGAGGCCGTCTCCCTGCTGGAGCGGGTCGGCATCCCCGACCCGGCACGACGCGTGTCGGCCTACCCGCACCAGATGTCGGGCGGGATGCGCCAGCGTGCGCTGATCGCGATCGCGCTCGCCTGCCGGCCGAAGCTGCTCATCGCCGACGAGCCGACCACCGCCCTCGACGTCACCATCCAGGCCCAGATCCTGGAGCTGCTGCGCGAGCTCGTCGCCGAGACGGGAACGGCACTGATCATGATCACGCACGACCTGGGCGTCGTCGCGGGGCTCTGCGACCGGGTCAACGTCCTCTACGGCGGCCGGGTCGTGGAACGCGCGGAGCGGCACGCCCTGTTCGGGGGCCCGCGCCACCCGTACACCTCGGGACTCATCCGGTCGATCCCCCGGCTGGACTCCGACCCCGCCGCGGAGCTGCCCGCGATCACCGGGTCGGTGTCGGACAACCTGCCCTGGGACCACGCCTGCGCGTTCGCGCCGCGCTGCCCGCGGGCGCTGGAGACCTGCACCTCGGTCACCCCGGTGGCCGACGACGAGGCGGGTCGGCTGCTGCGCTGCCACAACCCCGAGCCGATCGGAGCGACGGCATGAGCCCCCTGCTGGAGGTCGAGGACCTGCAGGTCCACTTCCCGATCACCCGGGGTGTGCTGGTGCAGCGCACCGTCGGGCACGTCCGGGCCGTCGACGGCGTCTCGCTGCGGATCGAGCGCGGCGAGACCTACGGCCTGGTCGGCGAGTCCGGCTGCGGCAAGTCGACCCTCGGGCGGGCGATCCTCAAGCTCACCGAGCCGACCGCGGGCACGGTGTCCTTCGACGGCACCGACGTCGCCGCGCTGAAGGGGGAGCCGCTGCGCCGGATGCGCCGACGGTTCCAGATGGTGTTCCAGGACCCGATGTCCAGCCTGGACCCGCGGCAGTCGGTCGGGTCGCTGCTGCGCGAGGGCCTGGCCGCGCACGGGATCGAGGCCGGTCCGGACCGGCTCGCCGAGCTCATGCGCGCGGTCGGGCTGCCGGAGTCCGCGCTGCGCCGCTACCCGCACGAGTTCTCCGGCGGGCAGCGTCAGCGCATCGGGATCGCCCGGGCGCTGTGCGTGGAGCCCGACCTCGTCGTCGCCGACGAGCCGGTCTCGGCGCTGGACGTGTCGGTGCAGGCCCAGGTGCTCAACCTGCTGCGCTCGCTGCAGCGCGAGCTCGGCCTGACCTACCTGGTGATCGCGCACGACCTGGCCGTCGTGCGGCACGTCTCGGACCGGGTCGGGGTGATGTACCTCGGGTCGATCGTGGAGGAGGCGCCCGCCCGCGCGCTCTACGACGGTCCGCTGCACCCCTACACCCGGGCCCTGCTCTCGGCGGTGCCCCAGCCGGACCCGACCGTGGAGGACACCCGCGAGCGGATCCTGCTGTCCGGGGACCTGCCCTCGCCCGCCGCGCCGCCGTCCGGGTGCCGCTTCCACACCCGCTGCCCGTGGCGCCAGGACGACCGGTGCTCCACCGAGCGCCCGCAGCTGCGCGTGCTCGACGGCGACACCTCGGGGCACCGGGTCGCCTGCCACCACGCCGAGGCCGTCCGCGACGGGCGGATCACCCCGCACGAGGTGACCGCGGAGGAGGCCGACGCCGCCGTCGGCCCGGGCAGCGGCCCGGAGGTCCCCGACCAGCAGATCACCCTCGGCGACGCGATCGGCCGCTGACCCGGTCCCCGGCCCGCCCGCACGACGCGGGCGGGCCGGGCCGGAGCGGTCAGCGCAGGGCGCGGTTGATCGCGCTCACGACGCCCTTGAGGCTGGCGCTGGTGATCGAGCTGTCGATCCCGACGCCCCAGAACACCTTCTCCTCGACGGCGCACTCGACGTAGGCCGCGGCGCGGGCGTCGTCACCGCCGCCCATCGCGTGCTCGTGGTAGTCGAGTACCCGCACGTCGAACCCGATCCCGGCCAGCGCGTCGACGAACGCCGCGATCGGCCCGTTGCCAGAGCCGGCGATCTCGTGGAGGTCGGACTCGCCGCGCACGGTCGCGACGATCTCGTCGCGGCCCTCGCCGTCGCTGTGGATGCGGTGGCGCACCAGCTTGAGCGGGGTCTCGCGGCCCAGGTACTCGACGTCGAACGCGTCGCGCATGGCCTTGGGCTCGACCTCGCCGCCCTCGGTGTCGGTGAAGGCCTGGATGACGTGGCTGAACTCGATCTGCAGCCGGCGCGGCAGGTCGAGCTGGTGCTCGGTCTTCATGATGTAGGCGATGCCGCCCTTGCCGGACTGGCTGTTGACCCGGATGACGGCCTCGTAGGTGCGGCCGATGTCCTTCGGGTCCACCGGCAGGTACGGGACCTCCCAGGTGTGGTCGGCGACCGGGTGCCCGGCCTCCGCGGCGTCGGCCTCCATCGCGGCGAAGCCCTTGTTGATCGCGTCCTGGTGGGAGCCGGAGAACGCGGTGTAGACCAGGTCGCCGCCCCACGGGTGGCGCTCGTGCACCGGCAGCTGGTTGCAGTACTCGACGGTGCGCCGGACCTCGTCGATGTCGGAGAAGTCGATCTGCGGGTCGATGCCCTGGGTGAACATGTTCATGCCCAGCGCGACCAGGTCGACGTTGCCGGTGCGCTCGCCGTTGCCGAACAGGCAGCCCTCGATCCGGTCGGCACCGGCCTGGTAGCCCAGCTCGGCGGCGGCGATGCCGGTGCCGCGGTCGTTGTGCGGGTGCAGCGACAGCACCAGCGAGTCGCGGCGGGCCAGGTTGCGGTGCATCCACTCGATGGAGTCCGCGTAGACGTTCGGCGTCGCCATCTCGACCGTCGCCGGCAGGTTGACGATCATCGGGTGCTCGGGCGTCGGCTGCCAGATCGCGCTCACCGCGTTGGTGATCTCGACGGCGTACTCCAGCTCGGTGCCGGTGTAGGACTCCGGCGAGTACTGGAAGGTCCAGTCGGTCGCCGGGTACTTCTCGGCGAACTTGCTGACCTCCTCCGCGCCGTCGGTGGCGATCTTGGTGATGCCCGCGCGATCGGAGCGGAAGACGACCCGGCGCTGCAGGATCGACGTCGAGTTGTAGAGGTGGACGATCGCCGAGTGCGCGCCCTCGCAGGCCTCGAAGGTCCGCTGGATCAGCTCCGGGCGGGCCTGGGTCAGGACCTGGATCTGCACGTCCTCCGGGATCGCGCCCTGCTCGATGATCTCGCGGACGAAGTCGAAGTCGGTCTGGCTCGCCGCCGGGAAGCCGACCTCGATCTGCTTGTAGCCCATGCGTACCAGCAGGTCGAACATGCGCCGCTTGCGCAGCGGGCTCATCGGGTCGATCAGCGCCTGGTTGCCGTCACGCAGGTCGACCGCGCACCACAGCGGCGCGGTGTCGATGACCTTGTCCGGCCAGGTGCGGTCGGGCAGCGAGACCGGCTCGACCAGCTGATGGAAGGGCTTGTACCGGTGGACCGGCATCTGCGAGCCGCGCTGGCGGTTCCAGGCGGGCTGGGCCGCGTGCGGCGCGCCCTCGGGGGTGCGGACGTTGCTGCGGGCGCGGGCTTCGTAGGCGTCGGGAGAGGTGGTCACGGGAATGCTCCGTCGTCGTGCCGTCGTGGCGACCGGCGGACACGCGAAACCCCGCGACGAGGGGCCGGTCGGTTCAGACCCCGCCGCGGCGGCGAAGGAGCAGGCGCGCCATGTCTCCTACCGTAGACCCGAACCCCCGTTGCGCGGCAAGTCGCCACCCGCACGGTCGAACCCGGCCCCCGAGCCCCGGCTCGCAACGAAGTGATCACAACCAGGGGCGTTTCCCCTCGTTGGAAGGGCAGTGAGGGTGCGGCGGTGCAACCATGACGCCGTCCGTGACGAAGGGGTTTGTGATGGCGGCAACCGTGGGTACGACCGTGCGGCAGGGCATGGGGATCATCGCGACGATCGTGCGGATCGTGGGCCTGGTGATCGTGGCCATCCTGGTCGCGCACATCGTGCTGACCCTGCTCGACGCCAACCCGGCGAACCTCCTCACCGAGTTCGTGTCCTCCTGGGCGGCCCAGCTGAACCTCGGGCTCGGTGACCTGTTCACCCCGGCCCAGCCGAAGATGGCCGTCACGCTCAACTACGGCGTCGCGGCGATCCTGTGGCTGATCATCACCACGGTCGTGGTCAGGCTGCTGCGCCGCGTCTGAGGACCGTCCGCTCCGCCAGCCGGGCGAGCGCCTTCGGGAAGATCCCGGCCGGCGGGGTGACGAGCCCCGCCCCGACCTGCCCGACGCCCGCGACGCGCCCGGCCATCCCGGTGTTGATCTGCGGCAGGATGCCCGTCCGGCAGACCCGGGTGACGTCGATGCCGCTGGGGACCCCGGCGAACTCCAGCACCGGGACGGTCCACCGCCGGCTCTCCCCGAGCGTGATCTCGCGCATCCGGCGGGTGGTGGCCAGTGCGTCCGGCACGGTCCCGCCGACGAACCGCACGATCGCCGGGGCGGTGGCCATGGCGAAGCCCCCGATCCCGGCCGTCTCGGTAATGGCCGAGTCGCCGATGTCGGGGTTGGCGTCGGCCGGGCCGTAGTCGCCCAGGAACAGGCCGTCGGCCAGCTGGGCCGGGCCGGTGAACCACTCGTCGCCGGTGCCGGAGACCTGGATCCCGAAGTCGGTCCCGTTGCGCGCCATCGCCACCACCATGGTGGAGCCCTCGACGTCCCGGGCGGCGTCCAGGGCCAGCTTGCACGCGGGCATGGCCAGGTTCAGGAAGAAGTGGTCGTTGCCGCCGACGAACCGCAGCGCCTCCGCGACGTCGGTGCTCGGGACACCCGCGGCGGCCGCCGTCGCGACGAGGTCCGGGCCCAGGTCCCGCAGGAGCATCAGTGTCCCCGCCCGGTTGCGGTTGTGCGCCTCGTCGCCCATCTGCAGCATCTGGGTGAGCACCCCGGTCACGTCGACCGGCTCGCCCGCGTCCCGCCGGGCCCGGACGGCGCCGCGCAGCAGCGGGCCCAGCACGTCGCCCATCCAGCGCAGCCGCCGGATGACCTCCGGGCCGTACGCGCCGTAGCGCAGGACCTTGCCCAGGCCCTCGTTGAGCGAGCAGTGGGTACGACGGCCGGTGGCCGCGTCCTCCAGCACGAACATCCACATGCCCGGGGTGACGACGCCGGCCATCGGGCCGACCGTCCCCCGGTGGTGGCACGGCTCCAGCGACACCGAGGAGCCGGACGCGAACAGCGCCTCCGCGTCCTCCGGGTCGGTGACCAGGCCCTCCAGCGCCGCGCCGCCCATCAGGGCACCGCGGAGCGGGCCGGACGCACGTTCCCAGGTGATCGGCGGCCCGGCGTGCAGGAACTCGCCCGGGGCGAGGCCGAGTACCTCCGAGGCCGGGGCCACGTCGACGAGCGTCGCGGTGGCGTCGAGCATCGCGGCCAGCGCGCGCTCGTTCGCCGTCCGGCGCAGGGGGTCGGTGGCGACGGTCGCGAGATCGGCCGCGGTGCCGTCCATCGGCGGGCGCCAGTCGACCCGGGTGACCGGGACGGCCTGGTCGGCGGCGGCGTCGGCGAGCAGGTCGGTGCCGGTGCTCACCAGCGGGGGGACGGTCATCGAGCGGCTCCGATCGTCGCGTCGGCGGGGAGGAGTGCGAGTGCCCGGCGGGTGGCGCGGGCGTGCGAGAGGTGGACCTCGGCGCCGGCGTCGACCAGCGCGTCGATCTGGGCGGACAGGCCCTGCGGGTCGGTGGCGGTCCCGACGACGGAGACCACGACCGGTACCCGGGCCCCGGCGATCGCGGGGGCCAGCACGGCGGCCGGGTCCGGCTCGGCGCCGTGCCCCAGCACCAGGTCGAGCAGGACGACGGCGGTCCCCGGGTCGGCCAGCGCCGCCGCGAGGTGCTCCAGGCGCACCGTCGGGTCGATCATCGGGTGGGCGCGGCCGCGGGTCCAGGCATCGTCGCCGAAGTCGACGAAGGTGTGCCCGGCCCCGGCCGCCTCCGCGTCCGCGACCTGGGCGGCCTCGGTCGCGAGGGTGCCGCCGACGAACAGCCCGCGCAGCAGGTGACCCCCGTTCGCCGGGCGCGCGGTGCCGTGCACCGGCCAGTCCGGGACGGGACGGCCCAGCCGGGCCAGGACGGCCTCGGTCGCCGCGGTCAGGTCGGGCCTGCCCGGCCCGAGCAGCGCGTACTCGACCGGTGTCGCGAGCGTCGCGACCACCCGGTCGATCTCCTCGGCGACCTCGGCCGCGGGCGGCTTGGACACCAGCACGATCAGCTCGACGGCCGGGTCGGCGTCGAGGCGGCGCAGGGCCTCCCGGGTGGCGAGGCCGCCGACCGCCGCGGACAGGTCCCGTCCGCCGACGCCGAGCGCCGCGTGCACGCCGACCCCGGCGTGGTCGAGCAGCGCCATCACCTGCTGGCACCCGGTCCCGGACGCGGCGACGATCCCCACCGGGCCGGGCTCCACGGTGTTCGCGAACCCCAGGCCGAGCCCGTCCAGCACGGCCGTCCCGCAGTCCGGGCCCATGACCAGCAGGGACCGCTCGGCGGCGGCCCGCTTGAGCGCGACCTCCTGCTCCACCGGCACGTTGTCGCTGAAGATCATGACGTCGCTGCCTGCGTCGAGGGCGTCCATCGCCTCGACGGTGGCGTGGGGCCCGGGCACCGAGACGAGCACGACCGAGCCCGGTGCCCGGTCCAGCGCGGTGGCGGTGGTGCGCGGCGGTGCGACGGTGCCGCCCTCCCCGCCGCCCGGCGCCGGGCGGTTCGCCTCGGCGAGGGCCCGGTCGACACCGGCCACGGCGGCGGACAGCGCGTCGTCGCCGGTCAGCCGCAGGGCGACGACCAGGTCGTTGGCGCCGGTCCCGGCGGGGACGGTGAACCCCATGCCGGTCAGGACCTCGATGTTGAGCGGGGTGGCCATGGCGACCTGCGCGGCGACCACCCCGTCGAGCTGCTGGGCGGTGCGGCTGACCCGGAGCAGGGTGACCGAGTCGGCGTAGGCGCCGGGCCGGACCTCGACGTGTGTCGTCGTCATGCGGCGACTCCTTCGGTGTGCAGGGCGGACAGGGCGAGCGCGGCGCCGTGGACCATCGCGGCCCCGGAGGTGTGCCCGACGGCGGTGAGCGCGGCCAGCGCCGCGGGCTCGGCCGGCGTGCCGAGGGCGGTGACCAGCGCGGCGAACTGGGGTACGACCTCACCGCGCAGTGCGCACCGCAGGAGCTCGGCGGACAGCAGCGTGGTGCGGTGCAGGTGGGCCCGGACGGCGGCGTCCACCCCCGGGGTGGGGGCGCCGGCGGCCCGGTGCAGGGCGAGCCAGCCGCACAGGACGTCGTCTCCGAGCGGGGTGAGGCCCTCGCCGCGTCCGACGAGCCCGGCGACGGCGGCCGGTGTCACCGCGGCCGGCAGGCCGGGGGCCGGCCGGAGCCCGGTGCGGCGCAGCGGGGACCGCGCGGGGACCCGGGTGTCGACCAGCCGCCGGACGGCGACCGGCTCGGCGTCGAGGTGCAGGACCCCGCCGCGCACGGCGGCCGTGCCGACGGCGAGCACGGGGAGCCGGGACCGCAGGCCGCAGGGCACTGCCACCGCGTCCGCGCCGAGGACGCCGACGCAGGCCTCGCGGCCGTCGTCGTCGTGGACGGCGAGGTAGACGGCATCGGGCCCGCGGTGCACGACCCGGACCGGTCCGTCCGCGGCCCGCCGCAGCAGGTCGCGGACCCGGACGGGTGCGCTGACTCCGATCACGGATCCGAAACTAGCCTCGCCAGGCGCGCCGACCGATGTTAACTTGTGCCACCTTCCACCCGAAGGGACGGCAACAGTTGCTGACGGACGAGAGCGGGGACCCGGAGATCCCGGCGCGTGAGGCGCTGGCCCGGCTCGATGCGCTGCACACCGGGCTCACCCGGATCGCGCTGGAGGGCGGGGACCTCGCGGGGATCGCGGCCGAGGTCGGGCGGGTGCTCGACGTGGGCGTCGCGGTCACCTCCACCGACGGCCGGGAGCGGGCGTCGGCGCTGTCGGAGGACCAGCTCCGGATGCTGACCGAGCACGAGCTCGTCGACCCGACGGGCCGGCTGCGCGTGGAGCGGATGGGGATCGACGGCGTCCGGGTCGCGGGCGGGGAGGCCCGCACCCTGCGGGTCGCGGCCGGCGGGCAGAACCTCGCCCGGCTGGTCTGCGTGCGCCTGGCCGCCCGGCTCGCCCCGGACGACGTGCAGGCGCTGGAGCGCGCCGCCGCGGTGGCCGCGCTGCTGATCACCCGCGAGGAGGCGGTCACCGCCGTCGAGACCAAGTACCAGGGCGACTTCCTGCGGGACCTGCTGCTGCGCCGTACCGCCGACCCCGCCTACGTCGCCGAGCACGCGGACACCTTCGGCTGGAACCTGCGCCGCCCCATGGTGGTGCTGACCGCCGAGCTCGACCCGATCGACGCACGGGTCCCCGCCGAGCAGTGGCGCGCCTGGCAGAAGCGGTTCTCGGCGGGGTGGCGCCAGGTCTGCTCCGGGCTGGGGGACGGCATCCCCACCGTCGACTTCTCCTCCGAGGTCGTGACCCTGCTGCCGGTCGATGCCGACCCCGGGTCACCCCCCGGGCGCGACATCGTGCGGCGGGCCGTCACCGCCGTCGCCGGGGACAAGGGCGGCGGACGGCGGCAGTTCTCGGCCGGGGTCAGCCGCCCGGTGCCCGACCTCGACGCCCTGCCCGGCGCCTACGCCCAGGCGCGGCGGGCGGTCGAGGTGGGCCGCCGCATCTCCGGCGGCGGCAGCACGACCTTCTTCGACCAGCTCGGCCTGCACCGGCTGCTCGCGCTCGTGCCGGACCCGGCGGAGCTGGACTCGTTCGTCCGCGACGCGCTGGGCCCGCTGGCCGAGGCCACCACCGAGGCCGCCGAGCTGCGGGAGACCCTGCAGGTCCTGCTGGACACGAACTTCAACGTGGCCGAGGCGGCGCGGGTGCAGTTCTTCCACTACAACACGATGCGGTACCGGGTCTCCAAGCTGGAACGGCTGCTCGGTCCGCTGTCGACGGACCCTAACCTGCGACTCGACGTCGCGGTGGCGCTGCAGGCGCTGCGCATCGGCGGCTGACCGGGCGGGAACGCGACCGACATCCGGCGGAAACCGGAGCGCCGACGCATGCATGCATCGTGCTGGCGTCATCAATTCGTGCCAGTGGATCGACCGGTCAATCGGCAGTAGTAGCCGTCGAGGTGCGACCTGGGTCTCATTAGCTTGAGTCGGGTCTCCGGTCGCTGAAGTGAAGGGATCGCCATGTCGATGTTCAGGTGGGAAGTGGTCGATCCCGGTCCGGGAGAGGCGGTCGCGCCCCGTCAGCGGCTCCCGTGGGGGAAGACGGTCGGGCTGGGGGTGCAGCACGTCGTCGCGATGTTCGGGGCGACCTTCGTGTTCCCCGTGGTCATGGGGCTGGACCCCAACCTCGCGATCCTGTTCTCCGGGCTGTGCACGATCCTGTTCCTGGTCGTCTGCAAGAACCTGGTACCGAGCTACCTCGGCACCAGCGCCGCCTTCGTCGGCGGCGTCGCGGCGATCCGGGCCGCCGGCGGTGACTCCGCCGCCGTGACCGGCGCGATCATGGTCTCCGGCCTGGTGCTGCTCGCGATCGGTGTGTTCGTGCACTTCGCCGGGGCCCGGCTCGTGCACCGGGTGCTCCCGCCCGCGGTGACCGGCGCGGTCGTCATGCTGATCGGCTTCAACCTGGCCCCGGTCGTCGCGTCGGTGTACTGGCCGGTGGACCAGTGGACCGCGCTGCTCACCGCGACGTTCCTGGTCTGCGCCGCCGTGCTGTTCCGCGGGTTCTGGGGACGGATCGCGGTGTTCCTCGCGCTCGTCTTCGGGTTCGTGCTGTCCTGGCTGCTCGACCTCCTGAGCGGCCCGATCACCTCTTGCGGCGGTGCGGACTGCACCCCGGAGCCGCACTCCCGCGTGTCCTTCGACGGCCTGGCCGACGCCGCCTGGTTCGGTCTGCCGAGCGGCACCCTGAAGGACGGCGTGGCCGTCGTGCACGCGCCCAGCTTCTCGCTGATGTTCGTGCTGCTCGTGCTCCCCGGTGTCATCGCGCTGGTCGCCGAGAACCTGGGCCACGTCAAGGCGGTCGCCGAGATGACCGGCGACGACCTCGACCCCTACATGGGCCGTGCGCTCGGCGCGGACGGCGCCGCCACCGCGCTGGCCAGCCTGTTCGGCGGGTCCCCGACGACGACCTACGCCGAGAACATCGGCGTCATGAGCGCCACCCGGGTGTACTCCACCGCGGCCTACTACGTCGCGGCCGCCGTGGCGATCCTCCTCGGCCTGTGCCCCAAGTTCGGCGTGCTGGTCGCGGCGATCCCGGGCGGCGTGCTCGGCGGCATCACGCTCGTGCTCTACGGCATGATCGCGCTGGTCGGCGCCAAGATCTGGGTGGAGAACGGGGTCGACTTCGGTGAGCCCCGCAACCTCGTCGGCCTCGCGGCGGGCATGGTCGCCGGCATCGGCGGCGTCGCGCTGGACCTGGGCAACGGGTTCGAGCTGGGCGGCATCGCGCTCGGCACGATCCTGGTGATCATCTACTTCCACGCCGTCGCGCTGCGCGACCGGCGGTCCGCGACGCCCGACCCGTCCGGGACGCCCGCCGGGACGATGGTGACCCGCGTCGACGACGGGGAGGCGAAGGAGAGCCCGTGAAACCCGCACCCTTCGACTACGTCCGCCCGACCGATCTGGCCGGGGCCGTCGCCGCGCTCGCGGCGCCGGACGGGAAGGTGATGGCCGGCGGACAGAGCCTCGTGCCGCTGCTGTCCATGCGGCTGGCCGCACCGACCCTGGTCGTCGACATCAACGGCGTACCCGGCCTGGACACGATCACCGAGGTCGACGGGGGTGTCCGGGTCGGCGCGCTGGCCCGGCACACCGCGGTCCTGGAGTCACCGCTGCTCGCCAGGGTCCAGCCGCTGGTGCCCGCCGCGCTGGCCCACGTCGCGCACCCCACGATCCGCAACCGCGGCACGACCGTCGGGTCCCTCGTGCACGCCGACGCCGCCGCCGAGATGCCGGTCGTGCTGCGGCTGCTGGAGGGCTCGCTCGACGTCGAGGGGCCCGCCGGGCGCCGGACGATCCCGGCGCGGGACCTGTTCGTCGGCCCGCTGGAGTCGGCGGTCGGGCCCGACGAGATCGCCGTGTCGGCGTTCTTCCCCGGCCTGCCGCCGGGCGCGGGCGTCGCCTTCGACGAGGTCGCCCGCCGGCACGGCGACTACGCCCTGGTCGGTGCGGCGGCGGTCGTCGACGGCGACCGGATCCGGGTCGGCTACCTGTCGGTGAGCGACGTCCCGGTGGTCGTCGACCTGACCGGTGTCGCCCCGGCCGACCGGGCCGACGCCGCACTCGAACACCTGGACCCGTCCACCGACATCCACGCCACCGCGGCCTACCGGCGGCAGCTGGTGCGGGTCCTGACCGACCGGGTCGTGGCCGCGGCGACCGGGAACGCGACCGCGCAGGGAGGCGGGCGATGAGCGAGACGCTCCACGACATCCGGCTGACGGTGAACGACGTCGTCCACGACCTGCGGGTACCGGCGCGACGGCTGCTGTCCGACGCGCTGCGTCACGACCTCGGCCTGACCGGCACCCACGTCGGTTGCGAGCACGGGGTCTGCGGGGCCTGCACGATCCTGGTCGACGGTGAGCCCGCGCGGGCCTGCCTGATGCTCGCCGTCGCCGCGCAGTCCTGCGCGATCACCACCGTCGAGGGCCTGACCGAGCCGGACGGGTCGCTGTCCCCGGTGCAGCAGGCCTTCGCCGAGTGCCACGGCCTGCAGTGCGGCTTCTGCACCCCGGGCTTCCTGACGACGATCACCGCCGGGCTGCGCCGCGACCCCTGCCCCACCCGGGAGCGGGCCCGCGACATGATCGGCGGGAACCTCTGCCGCTGCACCGGCTACCAGAACATCGTCACGGCGGTCGAGCGGGCCGCCGAGATCAGCGCGGAGATCGGGGCCGCCCGGTGACCACCAAGCTCATGGGCCAGCGCGTCCAGCGGGTCGAGGACCAGCGGTTCCTGCGCGGCGGCGGACGCTACGTCGACGACGTCGACCCGGGCCCCGGCGTGCTGCACGCGGCGGTGCTGCGCTCCCCGCACGCACACGCCCGCATCCGCGACATCGACGTGTCCGGCGTCCTCGACGTGCCGGGCGTGCACGCCGTCTACACCCACGACGACCTGACCGGCCCGATGGCCGAGCCGCTGCCCGTGCTCATCCCGCACCCCGCACTGACCCACGGCCGGACCCAGTTCGCGCTGGCCCGCGACGAGGTGAACCACGTCGGGGAGGCGATCGCGTTCGTCGTCGCCGAGGACCGCTACGTCGCCGAGGACGCCGTCGACCGGATCGTCGTCGACTACGAGGTGCTGCCCGCCGTCGTCGGGATCGAGGCGTCGCGCGCGGCCGCGCGGCTCGTGCACGACGACGTGCCCGGCAACGTCGGCGCCCGGATGGAGCAGGCCGTCGGCGACGCCCCGGCCGCGATCGCCGCGGCGCCGCACCGCCTGGAGCTGGACCTGGAGATCGAGCGCAGCGCGTGCATGCCGATGGAGGGCCGCGGCACCGTCGCCCGCTGGGACCCCGCCACCGGCCGGCTGGTCCTGTGGACCTCCACCCAGAGCTCGACCGGGGTCCGCGCCGCCGTCGCGGCGAAGCTGGGCCTGGACATCGGCCGGGTCGACGTCATCACCCCGGACGTCGGCGGCGGCTTCGGCGTCAAGATCGTCCACCCGTGGCCGGAGGAGCTGCTGGTCCCGATGGCCGCCCGCGCACTGGGCAGGCCGGTGAAGTTCGTGGAGGACCGGCGCGAGCACTTCGTCTCCTCCGCACACGAGCGCGGCCAGGTCCAGCACGTCGAGGTCGGCTTCGACGACGACGGCCGGCTGCTCGGCCTCGACGTCGAGTTCTGGCACGACCACGGCGCCTACACCCCGTACGGCCTGATCGTCCCGATCATCACCTCGACCCAGCTGCTCGGCCCGTACAAGCCGGGCGCCTACCGGGTGGTCTTCTCCTCGCTCTACACCAACACCGTGATCGTGACGCCCTACCGCGGCGCCGGGCGCCCCCAGGGCTGCTACGCCATGGAGCGCACGATGGACGCGATCGCGGCGTACCTGGGCCGCGACCGCACCGAGGTCCGCGCGGCGAACTTCATCCAGCCGCACGAGTTCCCCTACGACCACGGCCTGATCTTCCAGGACGGCAGGCCGCTGGAGTACGACTCGGGCGACTACCCGGCGTCGCTGGAGAAGCTGCGCAAGCTGATCGACTGGGACGGGTTCGCGTCCTTCCGCCGCGAGTGCGCCGAGCAGGGCCGGACCGTCGGGATCGGCCTGGCCTGCTACGTCGAGGGCACCGGCGTCGGCCCCTACGAGGGTGCGCACGTGCACGTCGAGACCACCGGCAAGGTCAAGGTCGCGACCGGGCTCACCACCCAGGGCCAGAGCCACGAGACCGCGTTCGCCCAGATCGTCGCCGACGAGCTGGGTGTGCGGTTCTCCGACGTCGAGGTCGTCACCGGCGACACCCGCCGGATGCCCTACGCGGTCGGCACGTTCGCCTCCCGGGCCGCGGTCATGTCCGGTTCGGCGATCCTCAAGGCCGCGCGGAGGACGAAGGAGAAGGCGCTGCGGCTGGCCGCCGACGCGCTCGAGGCCGACGTCGCGGACCTGGAGATCGTCGACGGCGTGGTGGGGGTGCGGGGCACCGAGCGGTCGATCCCGCTGGGCACGCTGTCGGTGCTGTCCAACCCGCTGCGCTACGCCTTCGACGAGGCGTCGAAGGCCGCCACCCAGTTCTCCGTCGGGGACACCGACGCGCTGCCGGTCCCCGAGGGGGAGCAGCCGGGCCTGGAGGGCACCGACTTCCACAGCCCGCCGCGGGCGACCTACGCCTCCGGGATGCACGCCGCGATCGTCGAGACCGACCCGGACACCGCCGAGATCCGGATCCTGCGCTACGCCGTCGTCCACGACTGCGGGCACCTGATCAACCCGATGGTCGTCGAGGGGCAGATCCACGGCGGCGTCGCCCAGGGCGTCGGCGGCGCGCTGTACGAGCGGATGGCCTACGACGAGTCCGGCCAGCTGCTCAACGCGTCCTTCATGGACTTCCTGATGCCCTATGTGTCCGAGGTCCCCGACGGGATCGAGATCGACCACCTGGAGACGCCGTCGCCGCTCAACCCCCTCGGTATCAAGGGGGCGGGCGAGGCCGGTGTCATCCCGGTGTCGGCGGTGATCGCCGCCGCGGTGGAGGACGCCGAGGGCTTCCCCGTCACCGCGATGCCGATCTCCCCGTCGGACCTGTTCAGCCTGCGTGAGGAGCACCGCTCGTGAAGATCAGTGGCAGCAACGTCGTCGAGCACCCGGTCGAGCGGGTCTGGGAGGCGCTGCTCGACCCGCGGGTGCTGGTCGCGACCATCCCCGGCTGCGAACGGCTGGAGTCCACCGGCGAGAACGCCTACGCGATGACGGTGACCGCCGGGGTCGCCGCGATCAAGGGCACCTACACCGGCAGCTGCGCGCTGTCGAAGCTGGAGCCGCACGAGTCGCTGGTCATGACCCTGAACGGGGCGGGCGGACCGGGCACGGTCGACGCCGTCGTCGACGTCACCTTCGACGACCTCGGCGCGGGCGGCACCCGGATCGGCTACACCGCCGACGCGACGGTCGGCGGCATGGTCGGCGGTGTCGGCCAGCGGATGCTCGCCAGCGTCTCCAAGCGGATGGCGGGCCAGTTCTTCGACGCCGTCGGCGCGACGATCGGCGCGGGCGGGGTGGGCGCGGTGCCCGTCGCCGCCCGGCCGGCCGCCGCCGTGACGGAGCCGGGCGCACCGCTCGTCGGCGCCCCGGCCTACGCCGAGCCGGTGACGGGCGCGGGGGTGTTCACGGCCGCGTCCGCCGCCGGGGGCGGTGACGCGGGGGAGCTCACCCGGGGCATCGGGATCGGCGCGGCGGTCGCGCTGCTCGGCGTGCTGGTCGGCGCCGTGATCGGGCGTCGCCGGTGACCGCCGACATCACCGTCGCGACCCCGGCCCGCGAGCAGGCCGCCGCGGTCCGGGCCAAGGAGATCTCCGCCCGCGAGCTGCTCGACCTGCACCTGGAGCGGATCGCGCTGCGCAACCCCCGGCTCAACGCGATCGTCTCCCTCGACGAGGAACGCGCCCGCGCCGGGGCCGAGGCCGCCGACCGGGCGCTGGCCGCCGGGGCCGAGCCCGGCCCGCTGCACGGTCTGCCGTTCGCGTTCAAGGACACCCACGCCGTCGCCGGCTGGCGCACGACCTACGGCTCCCCGCTGTTCGCCGAGCACGTCCCGAACGCCGACGAGCTGCTGGTGGAGCGGGTACGGGCGGCCGGTGCGGTGACGATCGGCAAGACCAACGTCCCCGAGTTCGCGGCCGGCTCGCACACCTTCAACCGGGTGTTCGGCACCACGCTCAACCCGCACGACCCGACCCGGTCGGCCGGGGGGTCCTCGGGCGGGGCGGCGTGCGCGCTGGCGGCCGGGATGGTGCCGCTGGCCGAGGGCTCGGACATGGGCGGCTCGTTGCGCAACCCGGCGTCGTTCTGCGGGGTGGTCGGACTGCGGCCGTCGTGGGGGCGGGTGCCGGAATGGCCGACGGCGAACATGTGGGAGACCACCTCGACCGGCGGCCCGATGGCCCGCACCGTCGACGACCTGGCGCTGCTGCTGTCGGTGCTCGCCGGGCCGGACCCACGCGCGCCGCAGGCGCTCGGTGACCCCGGCTCCGCGTTCGGGGCGCCGGTCGTCCCGGCGCCCCTCGCCGGTCTGCGGGTCGGGCTGTCCGCCGACCTCGACGGCGCGTTCGTCGTGGACCGCGAGGTCCGGGCGGTCGTCGAGGCGGCCGGGGCGGCACTGGCGGGGGCGGGTGCGGCGGTGACCGGCACGGTCCCGGACCTCACCGGCGCCGACGAGTGCTTCCGCACCCTGCGCGCGTGGCACTTCCAGGCCCGGTTCGGCCTGCAGCTGGCCGTGCACCCGACGGAGTTCAAGTCCTCGCTGGCCGCGAACATCCGGGCGGGGGAGTCGCTGACCGGCGCGGACGTCGCCGTCGCGTTCCAGCGGCGCACCACGTTGGCGCAGCGGATGCGGGAGTACTTCACCGACCACGACGTGCTGGTGCTGCCGGTGTCGCAGGTCCCGCCGTTCCCGGCCGACCGGGAGTTCCCGGACACCGTCGACGGGATGCCGATGGACTCCTACCTGGACTGGATGCGCTCGGCCTACCTGATCACCGTGACCGGCTGCCCGGCCGTCTCGGTGCCGTTCGGGACCACCCCGGACGGGCTCCCGGTGGGTGTGCAGATCGTGGCCCGCCACGGCGCCGACCGCTACCTCCTGGAGGTCGCGGCCGCCGTCGAGACACTGGCGAAGAGTGCCAGTCGAATGGCAGTTTGACGGCAAAAGTCGCCATGTCCTCCGGCTCGGTCGGTGAGTTCAATCGAACTCACCGACCCCAGGCAGGAAGGACCCCCGATGACCCGGCGCATCCGGATCGGCATCGACACCGGTGGCACGTTCACCGACGTCGTCGCCTTCGACGAACGGGCGGGCGAGCTCGTCACGACCAAGACGCCCTCCACCCCGGCCAACCCGGCCGACGGCTTCCTCGCCGGCATCGACAAGGTCCTGGAGCTGCTGGGCGCGACCGGGGCGGACATCGAGGCCGTCAGCCACGGGACGACCGTCGCCACCAACCAGCTGCTCGAGGGCAAGGTCGACCGGCTCGGCTTCGTGACCACCGCGGGCTACGAGGCCATGCTGGAGATCGCCCGCCAGTCCGTCCCGGACGGCTACGGCAACTCCTACTTCTGGGTCAAGCCGAACCGGATCGTGCCCCGCGACCTGGTCCGCGGCGTGGAGGGCCGGCTCGACTTCACCGGCGCCGAGGTCCGCCCGTTCGACGAGGCCGGGGCCCGCGCGACCGCCCGCTGGTTCCGCGACCACGGCGTCGACACCCTGGGCGTCTGCTTCCTGCACGCCTACGCCGACCCCACCCACGAGGAGCGGATGCGGGAGATCCTCGCCGAGGAGCACCCGGCCGCCGTCGTGTCGCTGTCCAGCGAGGTCCTGCGTGAGTACCGCGAGTTCGAGCGGGCCACCACGGTCCTGGTCGACGCCGCCGTGAAGCCGCGGCTGTCGGCCTACGTCTCCAACATCAAGAACCGGCTGACCGCCTACGACGGCCGCGAGATCCCGTTCTACGTCATGAAGTCCAACGGCGGTGTCCTGTCCGCCGACGAGGTCGTCCACCAGCCGATCACGACCGTCCTGTCCGGGCCCGCGGCCGGTGCGCTCGGTGCCGCGCTGATCGCCCAGGAGGCCGGCTACGACCGGGTCCTCACCTCCGACGGCGGCGGCACCTCCACCGACGTCAGCGTCGTCGTCGGCGGCGAGCCGACGCTCACCACCGAGGGCTCGGTCGGGCAGTTCCCGTCCAAGATCCCGATGATCGACGTCGTGACCGTCGGCGCCGGCGGTGGCTCGGTCGCCTGGATCTCCCCGGAGGGCACCCTCAAGGTCGGCCCGCACTCGGCCGGCGCCGACCCCGGCCCGCTCTGCTACGGCAAGGGTGGCACCGAGGTGACCATCACCGACGCGCACGTCTTCCTCGGCCGCATCCCCCCGCACCTGCTCGGCGGGGAGATCCCGCTCGACGTCGACGCCGCCCGCGCCGGGATCGAGGCCCTGGCCAAGGAGCTCGACCTGACCCCGGAGGCGTGCGCCACCGGCGTCCTGGAGATCTCGGCCTGGAACCAGGCCAACGCGCTGCGCCAGGTCACCGTCAAGCGGGGCCTCGACGTCCGCGACTTCGCCCTCACCACCTTCGGCGGCTCGGGCTCCCTGCTGCTGTGCCGGCTCGTCGACGTGCTCGGCGTCCCGACCGTCCTGGTCCCGCCGAACCCCGGCAACGTCTCCGCGTTCGGGCTGCTCACCGTGGACGTGAAGAACGACTACGTGCAGACCCACGTCGCGCTGGCCGACGGGCTCGACCCGGCCGACGTGTCCCGCATCGTCGACGACCTCACCGCGCAGGCCGCCGCCGCGCTGGACCGGGAGGGCTTCCCGGCCGCGCAGCACGGCTTCGTCCGCACCGCCGACCTGCGCTACTTCGGGCAGGCCTTCGAGGTCCGCGTGCCGGTGCCGGACGGGCCGGTCACCCCGGACGCCCTGGTCACGGTCGCCGACGCCTTCCACGCCGCGCACCGGGCCCTCTACGGCTACGACTTCGCCGGCGACCCCGGCCAGCAGGTCGAGTGGGTCAACCTGCGGGTCTCGGGCATCGGCCCGATCCGCCGCCCGGAGATCGCCACCCACGACCTCGTCGCCGACCCGGTCGTCGCCGCGGCGGGCCGGCGCCCGGTCTGCTTCGACGCCGCGCAGGGCTTCGTCGACACCCCGGTGTACCGGCGGGCCGACCTCGTCCCCGGCGCGGTCGTCGACGGGCCGGCGATCGTCGAGGAGTTCGGCTCCACCGTCCCGCTGCACCCGGGCTTCACCGCCCGCGTCGACACCCGCCTGAACATCATCGTGACCCGGAAGGCCGACCAGTGACCACAGCGACGACGGCGACCGACCGCCCGGCCGACACCGGCTCGCGCCGCGCCCCCACCGCGTTCCCCTTCGGCCCGCTGACCGACGACGCCGGGGCGAGCGCCGACCCGGTCCTCGTCGAGATCGTGCAGGGCTCGCTGGCCAGCGTGGAGATGGAGGTCGAGACCGCCATCGCCCGCACCAGCCGCAGCCCGATGATCCGCGACGCGCACGACTTCCGCGCCGGCATCCACGACCGGCGGCTGCGCAAGCTCACCGGCCGGTCCTACTCCGCGCTGGTGCACCCGATCGCCCGCGAGTTCCCGCTGGACCAGATGCGCGAGGGCGACGTCTTCTTCCACAACGACGTCTACCGCTCCGAGGGCGGCATCGGGCACCTGCCCGACCTGTGCGTGACCGTCCCGGTCTTCGCCGGGCCGGCCGGCGACCGGCGCGTCGTCGCGTTCGTGCAGGCCTTCGGCCACCACGACGACATCGGCGGCGCGGTCCCCGGCTCGATGCCCTCGAACGCCACCAGCGTGTTCGAGGAGGGACTGATGGTCCCGCCGATCCGGCTGTGGGACGCGGGTGTCCCCAACCGGGCCGCCCTGGCGATCATGACCCGCAACTCGCGGATGCCCGACTCGCTGGCCGCCGACCTCGACGCCGAGTGCTCGGCCTGCCTGATGGGCGCCCGGCGCCTCGGCGAGCTGTTCGACCGCTACGGCATCGAGACCGTCGAGTCCTGCTTCGACGCGATCATCTCCCGCACCACCGAGACCTACCGCCGCGAGATCGTCGGCCGGATCCCGGTCGGGACCTGGACCTGGGAGGACTACGCCGAGCACGACGGCGTCGAGGAGCCCCGGCTGCACGCCCAGCGGATCACGCTCACCCGGACCGGACCCGACGACCCCGACGGCGAGCGGCTGATCCTGGACTTCGCCGGCACCTCCCCGCAGGCCAAGGGGCCGATCAACCACTGCGGCGACTACTCCGACGGCGTCTTCCTCAAGAAGTGGCTCGCGCCGATCCTGCGCAACCTCGCCGACTCCCCGGAGCGGATGGCCGAGCTCGACGTCAACGAGGGCATCGTCCCGCTCATCGAGATGCGGTTCCCGCCGCCCGGGACGCTGCTGACCCCGGTGTTCCCGGCGCCGACCAACGCGCGCACCTTCGTCATCCTGCGGCTGCTCGGGGTGCTCGCCGGTGTCGTCGCCAAGGCCGTCGACGGCCGGATGCCCGCCGACCAGGAGACGATCCGCTACACCGGCGTCTACGGCGAGGACCTGGAGGGCCGCCCCTACCTCATGCGCGAGGTGCTCGGCGGCGGCTCCGGCGGCCGCTACTACGCCGACGGCGAGGACACCATCCACGTCGTCCCCGACTCGCGGAACCTGCCCACCGAGTTCACCGAGGCCCGCTTCCCGTTCCGCGTCGAGTCGCTGTCGCTGGCCACCGACTCCGGCGGCGCCGGGGAGTTCCGCGGCGGCCTCGGCTACGAGAAGCACGTCCGGATGCTGAAGGACGCGCACTTCATGTCGATCGCGGACCGGTCGATCCTGGCCTGCTGGGGGGTGCGCGGCGGGAAGGCCGGGCGGCCGTTCGAGGTCGTCATCGACCCGGGCGGGCCGAACGAGCGGGAGGTCGACGCGCTGGCCGACGCCGAGCCGGTCCGCGCCGGTGAGGTGATCCGGGTGCGGACGACCGGCGGTGGCGGCTGGGGCGACCCGCTGCGCCGCGACCCGGCGGCCGTCGTGCGCGACGTGGTGTGGCGCAAGGTGTCCGCCGCGGCGGCGCTGGCCGACTACGGCGTCGTCCTGACCGGGGACCTCGACGACGACACCCTCGGCTTCGACGCGGCGGCCACCACGGCCGAGCGGGCGGGCCGGGCCGCGTGGTCCCGCGACGACGACGCGTTCTTCGACCGCGGCCCCGGCTACGCGTCCCTGGCCGGGGGCGCCGCGCACGCCGACGTCGACCGGCTCTGAGGCCCGCCGTGCGGGTCGTGATCTGCGGGGGCAACGGCAAGACCGGACGGGCGGTGGCGGCCGCGCTGCGGGCGCGGGGCGCCACCGCCGTCCCGCTGGGGCGGGCGGACGCCGTCGCCGGGGCCGCGGCCGGCGCCGACGCCGCCTACCTGATCGCCCCGAACCTGCACCCGGACGAGCCGGCGCTGGTCGCGGGCTGGCTCGACGGGCTGCGCACCGCGGGCGTCACCCGGGTCGGCTACCACTCGGTGGCCGCGCCGTACGCCCCCGACATGCCCCACCACCTGGGCAAGGCCCGGACCGAGGACGTCGTCCGCCGGTCCGGGCTGCGCTGGACGGTCCTGCAGCCCGGCGCCTACCTGCAGAACCTGGACCTGACCGGGCCGGTCCGGGTGCCCTACGACGTGCACGCCGTCTTCGGGTTCGCCGACCTCGACGAGGTCGGGGCGGCCGCCGCGACCGTCCTGACCGAACCCGGCCACGAGGGCGCCACCTACGAGCTCGCGTCGCGCACCGCCACCGTCGCCGAGCTGGCGGCGGAGGCGGGCACGACCGCCGAGCGGGTCCCCGGACCGTCCGGTCTCGGCCCGGTCCTCGACGCGATGTTCGCCTACTACGACCGCCACGGCCTGCCCGTCGGCACCCGTCCGCTCGCCCACCTCCTCGGGAAGGACCACCCGTGACCTTCGGCAACTCCTGCCATCGAACCGGCGCGGTTTCCGTCGCCCACGACGGTGAGACGACGGCCACCCTGCTCCTAGGTTCGTCGTCGTGAGAGTCCTGCTGGCACTGGGCGGCAACGCCATGACCGCCGCCGACGGCAGCGCGCGGCCGGAGGACCAGATCGCCGCGGCGCGGGTCGCCGCCGGGGCGGTGGCCGGGCTGCTGGCCCGCGACCACGACGTCGTCATCACCCACGGCAACGGCCCGCAGGTCGGGAACCTGCTGGTCAAGAACGAGCTGGCGGCCGCCGTCGTCCCGCCGGTCGGGCTGGACTGGTGCGGCGCGCAGACCCAGGGGACGCTCGGCTTCGTCCTGACCACGGCGCTGGACGCGGCGCTGGCCGCGGCCGGGGTCGACCGGCGCACCGCCGCCGTGGTGACCCGCACCCGGGTCTCGGCCGACGACCCGGGCCTGCTCCGGCCGTCGAAGCCGGTCGGGCGCTACCTGCCCGCCGACGAGGCCGCCGTCCTGGTCGCGCACGGCCAGACCTGGCAGGACCGGGGCGAGCGGGGCTGGCGCCGGGTGGTCGGCTCGCCCGAGCCGCTGGAGATCGTCGACGGGCCGGCGATCCGTGCCCTGGTCGACGCCGGGTTCGTCGTCGTCGGCAACGGCGGCGGCGGGATCCCGGTCGTGCGACGGCCCACCGGCGAGCTGGCCGGCGTCGAGGCCGTCATCGACAAGGACCTCGGTGCCGCGCTGCTCGCCCGCACCGTCGGCGCCGACGTGCTCGTCATCGGCACCGACGTGCCCCACGCGGTGCTCCGCTTCGGGACCCCGGCCGCCGAGGCCCTCGGCACGATCGGTGTCGAGAAGCTGCGCGCGCACGCCGCCGACGGGCACTTCGCCGGCGGCTCGATGGGCCCCAAGGTCGACGCGGCCTGCCGCTTCGTCGAGAACGGCGGCACCCGCGCCGTCATCACCGACCTCACCCACATCACCGAGGCCGTCACCGGCGGCGCCGGAACCGTCGTCGTCCCGTCCTGAGACCGCTGGAGAAGGAGAGTCCGTCATGCCCGACGCCATCGAGGTGCGCAAGGTCCCGATCCACTCCGTGGCCGACGCGAGCGAGCTCGCGACGCTGATCGACGACGGGGTCCTGCAGGCCGGCCGGGTCGTCGCGATCATCGGTAAGACCGAGGGGAACGGCGGGGTCAACGACTACACCCGCATCATCGCCGACCGCGCCTTCCGCGAGGTGCTGATCGGGAAGGGCGCCCCGGCCGAGCAGGTCCGGGAGGTCCCGATCGTCTGGTCCGGCGGCACCGACGGCGTCATCAGCCCGCACGCGACGATCTTCGCGACCGTCCCGCCGGAGGACGTCGTCCCCTCCGACGAGCCCCGTCTGACCGTCGGTTTCGCGATGAGCGAGCAGCTGGCCCCGGAGGACATCGGCCGCACGCCGATGATCACCAAGGTGGCCGACGCGGTGCAGGCCGCGATGAAGAAGGCCGGCATCACCGACCCCGCCGACGTGCACTACGTCCAGACCAAGACCCCGCTGCTGACCATCCACACCATCCGCGACGCCAAGTCCCGCGGGAAGACCGTGTGGACCGAGCACACCCACGAGTCGATGGACCTGTCCAACGGGTGCACCGCGCTCGGCGTCGCCGTCGCGCTCGGCGAGATCGAGATGCCGACCGACGCCGACGTCATGCACGACCGCGACCTCTACTCCGCGGTGTCGTCCTGCTCGTCGGGCGTCGAGCTGGACCGGGCGCAGGTCGTCGTGGTCGGGAACGCGACCGGGGTCGGTGGCCGCTACCGGATCGGGCACTCGGTCATGACCGACGCGCTCGACGCCGACGGCATCTGGAACGCGATCCGCGACGCGGGCCTGGACCTGCCCGAGCGGCCGCACACCTCCGACCTGGACGGCCGCCTGGTCAACGTGTTCCTCAAGTGCGAGGCGTCGCAGGACGGCACCGTCCGCGGCCGGCGCAACGCGATGCTCGACGACTCCGACGTGCACTGGCACCGGCAGATCAAGTCCTGCGTCGGCGGGGTCACCGCGGCCGTGACCGGCGACCCGGCGGTGTTCGTGTCGGTGTCCGCAGCCCACCAGGGTCCCGAGGGCGGCGGCCCGGTCGCCGCCATCGTCGACCTGGGCTGAGTGGCGGGGCAGCGGTGACGGTCCCCGAGCCCGTCCGTCCGGCGTCGTCCCGCTACCTGGACGCGGTGCTCGACCCCGGCTCCTTCCGGTCCTGGGACACCCCGGCGGGACCCCCGCCCGGGGCGTCCACCGGGTACCGCGCCGAGCTCGACCGGGCCCGTGCCCGCGCCGGGACCGACGAGTCCGTCGTGACCGGCGAGGGCCGGGCCGGCGGGCTCCGGGTGGCGGTGGTCTGCAGCGAGTTCGGCTTCCTCGCCGGGTCGGTCGGCACCGTCGCGGCCGCCCGGATCGTCGCGGCGGCCGGGCGGGCGACGACGGCCCGGCTCCCGCTGGTGCTGGCACCGGCCTCCGGCGGGACGCGGATGCAGGACGGGGCCGCGGCGTTCCTCGCGATGTCGGGGATCGCCCGGGCCGTCGCCGCGCACCGCCGGGCCGGGCTGCCGGTCGTCGTGCACCTGCGGCACCCCACGACCGGCGGGTCGCTCGCGTCCTGGGGATCGCTCGGGTCGGTCACCGTCGCCGAGCCGGGGGCGCTCGTCGGGTTCCTCGGGCCGAAGGTGTACCGGGGGCTGACCGGGTCCGCGTTCCCGGACGGGGTGCAGACCGCGGAGAACCTGTACCGGCACGGCGTCGTCGACGCCGTGCTCGACACCGCCGGGTTCGCGGGGTTCCTGCGCCGGGTCGTCGCGCTCACCCGCCACGCCCCGACGCCGGTGCCCCCGGCGCCGGAGCCCGGCCCGGCGCCGGGACCGGTGCCCGACGCGTGGACCTCGGTCACCGCGACGCGGCGCCCGGACCGGCCGGGCGTGCGCGACCTGCTCACCGACCCGGACACCGTGCTGCTGCACGGCACCGGCGCGGGGGAGACGGCCGCGGCGACCGTGCTGTGCCTGACCCGGTTCGGGACGTCGCCGTGCGTCCTGGTCGGTCAGGACCGGACCGCCACCCGTCCGGTCGGGCCCGCCGACCTGCGGGTGGCCCGCCGGGGTGCCCGGCTCGCCGGGGAGCTGGGCCTGCCCCTGGTGACGGTCGTCGACACCGCCGGTGCCGAGCTGTCACCCGCTGCCGAGCAGGGAGCGCTGGCCGGGGAGATCGCGCGCTGCCTGGCCGGGCCCGGCGGGCCGGGGGGTCCCGTCGTGTCGGTGCTGCTCGGGCAGGGCGGCGGCGGTGCGGCCCTGGCGCTGCTGCCCGCCGACCGGGTCCTCGCGGCCCGGCACGCGTGGCTGACCCCGCTCCCGCCGGAGGGGGCCTCGGTCATCGTGCACGGCACACCGGACCGGGCACCGGAGACCGTCGCCGCGCAGCGGGTGCGCAGCGCCGACCTGCTGGCGCTCGGGGCGGTGGACCGGATCGTCGAGGAGTGTCCGGACGCCGCCGACGAGCCCGCCGCGTTCGTCGCCCGGATGCGGGCCGCGCTCGCGGAGGAGATCCCGCGCGCCGTGGGCACCCACCCTCCACCGATCTCGTACCGACCCCCACGACCGGGAGACCGACCTTGCTGCTCACCTCGCTGACCGATCCCCGGGACCTGGAGCGTGCCGTCACCGTCGGCGACGACGTGCTGTCCCGCGCCGAGCTCCTCGACCGGGCCGGCCGGTTCGCCGCCGGCATCCCCGGCGACGGCCCGGTCGCCGTGCACGCGACCGCCTCGATCGACACCGTCGTCGCCATCACCGCCGCGATCCTCGCCGGGGTGCCGGTCGTGCCGGTCCCGCCGGACTCCGGGCCCGCCGAGCGCGGCCACGTGCTCTCCGACTCGGGTGCGACGGCCTGGGCCGGGGAGCTGCCCGAAGGGGTCGACCTGCCGGTCGTCGTACCGGGCTCGCAGCCGATCGGCCCCCGTCCGGTCGACCCCGCGGCCACCGCGATGCTGCTCTACACCTCCGGCACCACCGGACGCCCCAAGGGCGCCCAGCTCTCCGGCGCCGCGATCGCCGCCGGCCTCGACGCCCTGTTCGAGGTCTGGGACTGGACCCCCGACGACACCGTCGCCCACGGCCTGCCCCTGTTCCACGTCCACGGCCTGATCCTCGGCGTCCTCGGATCACTGCGCCGCGGCTCCCGCGTCGTGCACACCGTGAAGCCGCAACCCGCCCGCTACGCCGCGGTCGACGCGTCGATGTACTTCGGGGTGCCGACGGTGTGGAACCGGATCGTCGACGAACCCGACGCCGCCCGCGCACTCGGCCGGGCCCGGCTCCTCGTCTCCGGCAGCGCACCCCTGCCCGCATCACTGTTCGACCGCATCGCCGCCCTCACCGGGCAGGCACCGGTGGAGCGCTACGGCATGACCGAAACCATGATCACCCTGTCCGCACACGCCTCCGGCGAACGCCGCGCCGGCTGGGTCGGCCTCCCCGTCCCGGGCGCCGAGACCTGCCTGCTCCCCGCCACCGACGACGCGACCGACGCCGACACCGTCCCCGACGACGGCGAGACCGTCGGCCGCCTGCAGGTCCGCGGCCCCATGCTGTTCGACGGCTACCGGGGCCGCCCCGACGCCGACGACGAGTGCTGGGCCGGCGAGGGCTGGTTCCGCACCGGCGACCTCGCCGTCCGCGACCCCGACGGGTTCCACCGCATCGTCGGCCGCGAGTCCACCGACCTCATCAAGTCCGGCGGCTACCGCATCGGATCCGGCGAGATCGAGGCCGTCCTGCTCGACCACCCCGCCGTGTCCGAGGTCGCCGTCGTCGGCGCCCCCGACCCCGACCTCGGCCAGAAGATCGTCGCCTACGTCGTCGGCGACGGACACGACGCCCAGGCGCTGATCGACCACGTCGCCGCACAGCTGTCCTGGCACAAACGCCCCCGCGAGGTCGTCTTCCTCGACGGCCTGCCCCGCAACCCGATGGGCAAGGTCCAGAAGAAGCTGCTCACCTGAGCCCGCGGGCGCGTCCGGCGCTCGCCGCGACGGTCGCGGTGCGGGGCGCGGCGAGCCGGATCCGCCAGGCCCCGCACCGGCAGCGCTGGTAGCTCACGACGCCGTCGGCGGTGCGGTGCCGCGACGTCGTCTCCCACTCGTGGTCCAGGGGTGTACTCACGACGACGACGTTGCTGTAATGGGTCAGTGCACATCAACCCTTACGGACGTGATCCGGCGCTCCTCGCCGCCGACCTGGTGAACGCGCCGCCGTCGTCGACCGGGGAGCTCGTCGCACGCTGCCTCGCCGCCGGGGTGACGCGCGACTGGGACCCGGTCGGCGCCGACCTGCCGGCGGTGCTCGACTTCCTGCGCCGGTGGGAGGGGGTCGTCGACGCCGAGCCGGGCGCGGAACGGGCACGGCTGCTCAACGCCCTGCTCGCCGAGTCGACCGGGCCGCCACGCCTCACCGACCACGACGGCCACTGGCACCTGCACCACCGCGACGACGGTCTGGGCCTGGCCGGTGTGCTGCGCGCCCTGCTCGCGACCGGCACCGCCACCCACCTGGCGACCCGGGGGATGGACCGGCTCGGCCGGTGCGCCGCCGAGGGCTGCACCCGCGTCTACGCCGATGTCTCCCGCAACGGCAGGCAGCGCTACTGCAGCGCACGCTGCGGCAACACCGACGCGGTCCGCCGGCACCGCGGCAGGCGGCAGCCCGTCCGGGCCTGAGTCCCCGGTCCGGTGCCGCGCGGCCCGCGCGCATACCCGAGCGCGGGGTCCGCGGGCGAGCCCGTGTGGTCTGGGTCATCGGTGACCGTCCAGATCCTGAAAACGGACGGCGCTCGCCGGTACTGTTCCGTTCCGACCAGCGCCGCCGATGCGTCACCTGCGCATCCCGGCGGTCGAAGAGAGAGCACCCGACGGCTCCACCGCGGAGCCAGGATTGGAGGTCGGCGTGGCCCTCGTCGTGCAGAAGTACGGCGGTTCGTCGGTCGAGAACGCGGAGCGGATCAAGAAGGTCGCCGAGCGCATCGTCCGTACCCGCAAGGAGGGCCACGATGTCGTCGTCGTCGTGTCCGCCATGGGGGACACCACCGACGAGCTGACCGATCTCGCCGAGCAGATCTCCCCGAAGCCCCCGCTGCGGGAGATGGACATGCTGCTCACCTCCGGTGAGCGGATCTCGAACGCACTCGTCGCGATGGCGATCCACGCCCTCGGCGCGGAGGCCCGGTCGTTCACCGGCTCGCAGGCGGGCATGCTCACCACCTCGAAGCACGGTGACGCCCGCATCACCGAGGTGAACCCGTGGCGCCTGCGTGAGGCCCTCGACGAGGGGCACATCGTGCTCGTCGCCGGCTTCCAGGGCATGAGCGCGGACTCCCGCGACATCACCACGCTGGGCCGCGGCGGCTCGGACACCACCGCCGTCGCGCTCGCGGCCGCGCTGAACGCCGACGTCTGCGAGATCTACTCCGACGTCGACGGCGTCTACACCGCCGACCCGCGGATCGTCTCCAAGGCGAGCCTGCTCGAGACGGTGACCTACGAGGAGATGCTCGAGCTCGCCGCGTCCGGCGCCAAGGTGCTGCACCTGCGCGCCGTCGAGTACGCCCGCCGCTACGGCGTCCCGCTGCGGGTGCGCAGTTCCTACAACGACAAGCCGGGCACCCTGGTCTCCGGCTCGATCGAGGAGATCCCGTTGGAGAATCCGATCATCACCGGCGTCGCCCACGACCGGTCCGAAGGCAAGATCACCGTCACCGGTGTGCCGGACACCCCCGGCATGGCCGCGAAGATCTTCCGCACGGTCGCCGACGCGGAGATCAACATCGACATGGTCCTGCAGAACATCTCCAACGTGGCGGACAAGAAGACCGACATCACCTTCTCGCTGCCCCGCACCGACGGTGACACCGCCGTCGCGGCGCTGGAGCGCGCGAAGGCCGAGATCGGGTTCGCCGAGCTGATCTACGACAACGACATCGGCAAGGTGTCCCTGGTCGGCGCGGGCATGCGCAACCACCCCGGCGTCACCGCGAAGTTCTGCGAGGCGCTCTCCGACGCCGGGATCAACATCGAGACCATGAACACCTCGGAGATCCGGATCTCGGTGATCTGCCGCTCCGACCAGCTGGACGACGCGGTGCAGGCGCTGCACGAGGCGTTCGAGCTCGGCGCCGAGGACGACGCGGTGGTCGCCGCCGGAACGGGCCGGTGAGCTGAGATGGCCATGGACAAGCCCGTCCTCGCGCTCGTCGGCGCGACCGGTGCCGTCGGCACCACCATGATCGAGATCATCGACTCCCGCGAGTCGGTGCCGTGGGGCGAGATCCGCCTGATCGCCTCCGCGCGCAGCGCCGGCAAGGTGCTGACGGTCCGCGGCCAGGACATCACCGTCCTGGAGCTCAAGCCCGAGGTCTTCGACGGCGTCGACATCGCGATGTTCGACGTGCCGGACGAGGTCTCCGCCGAGTGGGCGCCGATCGCCGCCTCCCGCGGCGCGATCGCCGTCGACAACTCCGGCGCGTTCCGGATGGACCCCGAGGTCCCGCTCGTCGTGCCCGAGGTCAACCCGGAGAAGGTGACCGAGCGGCCCAAGGGCATCATCGCCAACCCGAACTGCACGACGCTGTCGATGATGGCGGCGATGGGTGCGCTGCACCGCGAGTTCGGGCTCGAGGCGCTGGTCGTGTCGTCGTACCAGGCCGCGTCGGGTGCCGGTCAGCCCGGCATCGACCAGCTGCAGGCCGAGCTGTCCGCGGTCGCCGGCAAGGACCTCGGGAAGGCCGCCGGCGACGTCGCGGCCGTCCTGACCGAGGCCGGGATCCCGGTCGGCGGCGACTCGCCGTTCCCGGCTCCGCTGGTGCTCAACGTCGTGCCGTGGGCCGGCTCCCTCAAGGACGACGGCTGGTCGTCGGAGGAGCTGAAGGTCCGCAACGAGTCCCGCAAGATCCTCGGGATCCCGGAGCTCAAGGTCTCCGCGACCTGCGTGCGCGTCCCGGTCGTCACCACGCACGCGCTGGCGATCCACGCGACCTTCTCCTCGGAGGTCTCGGTCGACGCCGCCCGCAAGGTGCTCGGGGCGCAGCCGACGATCGTCGTCAAGGACGACCCGGCCGCCGGCGAGTGGCCGACCCCGGCCGACGCCGTCGGTGGGGACCCGACCGTGGTGGGCCGGATCCGGCAGTCGCTGGACTTCCCGAACACCCTGGAGCTGTTCGTGTGCGGGGACAACCTGCGCAAGGGTGCCGCCCTGAACACCTACGAGGTGGCGGAGACGGTCGCCGCGGCCGGCTGACCCCCTCCGTAGCTACGACGGCCGCCGTCCCGGAGCCCGGGGCGGCGGCCGTCGTCGTGTGCGGGTCTAGGGCAGGCGCAGCGTCGCCACGATCGCGCGGTGGTCGGTGCCGGGCACCAGCCGCGTCCCGAACGACTCGGCGGCGATCCCGCCGTTGTAGACGATGTGGTCGATCTGCGGCCCCAGCCACGACGGCGCCCAGGTCGGCCAGGTCCCGGCCAGCCCGTTGCCGGTCTGCGAGCCCGCGTCGCCGCAGCCCTGGATCGCGTTGCGGAACACCGAGTGGTCGAGGCTCGCGTTGAAGTCGCCGGCGACGATCGCCGGGCTCGTCCCGGAACACCACTTCGCGACGGTCTCCAGGTCCGAGCGCCACTGCCCGACCGAGCGCGGGACGGGGGCGACGGAGTGGAACGCGACGAAGCGCAGGTTCCCCAGGCCGCCGCCGGTGATCTCGATGTAGTCGAAGCGGACGTCCTTGCCGATCCGGGTGCGGACGTCGCCGAGCCGGTTCGACCAGGCCACGGTGTTGCCGGTGACGTCGCGGTCCCAGCGGTCGACGCTGGACGCCGTCCGGTAGCCCAGCGGCTCCAGCAGCGGCGCGATCTCGCTCTCGTAGCGGCCGCCCGCCTCCGGGATCGAGACGACGTCGGGGTTCTCCGCGGCGACGAGCGCGGCGAGCGACTGCGTGTCGGCGTTGCCCTCGTAGACGTTGAGCGCCAGCACCTTCAGCGGGGTCCCGCCGGTGGGCGCGGGGCCCGCCACGGTGCGGGGGAGCACCATCGCGGCGCCGACCAGCGCGACCAGCGCGAGGACGACCGGGACCGGCCAGAACCGGCGGGCGGCCAGGGTGATCAGGAGGCCGATCACGACCAGCACGCCGAGCGCGGCGACCATCAGCGGCCGGAAGGCGATGACCTGCGCGAACGGCGAGTGCGCGTCGAGACCGACGAGGTCGGGCAGCGTCGCGAGCGCGGCGGCGGCACCGAGGAACAGCGCGAACCCCCAGCGCACCCGACCTCCCCGACGACGGGGCCGCCCACTCGGGATGGGCTGGGTCTCGGAGTCGGGGTGGGGCGGTGCGCTCACTCGGTCCAGTCTGCCCGAGGGGCACACCTGCCCGCCGCGTCCGGACGGTGCGCTGCGCCGATCGTCTGTGGACTCTCTCAGTGTCCGACTTGCGCGACCGCTCGTCGACCGTCTCGGTGACGCCGACGGCCGTGCAGCCCCGGCCGGTCAGGCCCGGGCGCGCAGCAGCGGCGCCGCCACCCCGGCGGCGACGACCGCGACCGACCCGCAGACCAGCATCGCCACGCCGGGAGAGGCGGTGTCGACCAGCACCCCCGCCAGCGGGGTCGCGATGGCGATGCCGAGCGTCGTCGCGGAGCCCTGCAGGCCGGTGACCAGGCCACGCACCCGGTCCGGGGCGAGGTCGCCGATCGCGGCACTGCCCGCCGCGAGCGTCGACGCGGTCGCCAGACCCGCGGGGAGCAGCAGGAACAGCAGGCTCCACCACGACCAGGCCAGTGCCGCCGGGAGCGTCGCCAGCCCGAGCGCGGCGAGCAGCAGCGGCAGCGGCAGGCCGCGGCGGGCGCTGCCGTAGAGGAACCCGCCGACCAGCGACGCCAGGCACCACACGGCGTTGACCAGCGCGATCGCCCACGCCTGCCCGGAGGAGGTGAGGGCGGCGATGAACGCGAACTCGGTGCCCATGATCGCGATCACCGCGGCGGTCACCGCCAGCAGCGCGCCGACCAGCGGCCGGGTCAGCCAGCTGCGCAGCGGAGGGCGGGGGCCGGTGCGGGCGGCCCCCTCGCCGTCGGCGCGGACCGGTGGGTCGAGCCGCCACAGCGCGATCCCGGCCAGGACGAACCCGGCGCCGATCACGCGCATCGTCGTCGCCGAGCCCAGCCACACCGTCAGCAGCGACCCGACGGCGGGCCCGGTCATGTAGGAGATCTCGACGGTCATCGAGTCCAGCGCGAACGCGGGGCGGCGTCGTCCGGCCGGGACGGCGGCCGCGATGACCTGCCGGACCAGGGAGAACACCGGGAGGGTCAGGATGCCGGCGACGAAGGCGGCGCCGAGCAGACCGGCGTAGCCCAGCAGCGGCGCGACCGACCAGAACAGCAGGCCCGCGGTCATCGTCAGCGCCAGGACCGGGCGCAGCCCGTGCCGGTCGACCACCGTGCCGAGCAGCGGGGCGCCGATCGCCATCCCGGTCGGGACCGCGGCGGCGACGAGCCCGGCGGCGCCGAAGCCGTAGCCGAGCGTGGTGACG
This sequence comes from Pseudonocardia sp. ICBG162, assembly GCF_020496225.1. Taxonomy (NCBI): domain Bacteria; kingdom Bacillati; phylum Actinomycetota; class Actinomycetes; order Pseudonocardiales; family Pseudonocardiaceae; genus Pseudonocardia; species Pseudonocardia sp. ICBG162. The sequence continues at coordinate 409,033 of NZ_JAHLJD010000005.1, read as the reverse complement.
GTGTGCAGGGTCAGGGTGACGCCGACGGCCGTCGCGGGGATGCGTGCGGCCATGCCGATCGCGGTGATCGCACCGACCCCGGGCAGGCGCAGCACGTCGGCGAACGCGCCCAGGCCGGCGCGGGGTGCGGTGGCGGCGGTGTCGGGCACGACCCCATCCTGACCCGCGCCCGGTCGTCGTCGCGCACCGGTTTCGGGTTTCGGCCGGGACCGCACGGGAAGTCCCTGGGGGAACGGACACCGCCGACCGCGACGCGGCCGCGCAGCCGCGGGAGCGTCCCGGTCGCCCCGGCGGGGCACCGCCCGCCGCCCCACCCACCACGCGCACGAGGAGGCTCGGCCGTGACCACGTCGCACCAGCCCAAGCCCACCACCACGGACTCCGGCAGCCCGGTCGCCAGCGACGAGCACTCGCTGACGATCGGCCCCGACGGCCCGCTCCTGCTCAACGACCACTACCTCATCGAGCAGATGGCGAACTTCAACCGGGAGCGCATCCCGGAGCGTCAGCCGCACGCGAAGGGCGGTGGGGCGTTCGCGCGGTTCGAGACCACCGAGGACGTCTCGCAGTACACCAAGGCCGCGTTCCTCCAGCCCGGCGTCGAGTCCCGTGGCGTGATCCGTTTCTCGACCGTCGCCGGTGAGCGCGGCAGCCCCGACACCTGGCGCGACCCGCGCGGTTTCTCGCTGAAGCTGTGGACGACCGAGGGCAACTGGGACATGGTCGGCAACAACACGCCGGTCTTCTTCGTCCGCGACCCCATGAAGTTCCAGCACTTCATCCGCAGCCAGAAGCGGCGCGTCGCGAACAACCTGCGCGACCACGACATGCAGTGGGACTTCTGGACGCTGTCGCCGGAGTCGGCGCACCAGGTCACCTGGCTCATGGGTGACCGGGGCATCCCGAAGACCTGGCGGCAGATGAACGGCTACTCCAGCCACACCTACAGCTGGATCAACGAGGCCGGCGAGATGGTCTGGGTGAAGTACCACTTCAAGTCCGACCAGGGCGTGGAGTGCCTGACCCAGGACGAGGCCGACACCCTCGCCGGCTCGGACCCCGACTACCACCAGGCCGACCTCTACAACGAGATCGAGGCGGGCAACCACCCGTCCTGGACGCTGTACGTGCAGGTCATGCCGTTCGCCGACGCGAAGACCTACCGGTACAACCCGTTCGACCTGACCAAGGTGTGGCCGCACAGCGACTACCCGCTGATCAAGGTCGGGAAGCTGACGCTGGACCGGAACGTCGAGGACTACCACGCCGAGATGGAGCAGGCCGCGTTCGAGCCGAACAACCTGGTGCCCGGCACCGGGCTGTCGCCGGACAAGATGCTGCTCGCCCGCGGGTTCTCCTACGCCGACGCCCACCGCGCCCGGCTCGGTGTCAACTACAAGCAGATCCCGGTCAACGCGCCCCGCAGCGAGGTGAACAACTACCAGAAGGACGGCGCCATGCGGATCACGAACACCCGTGACCCGATCTACGCGCCGAACTCCTACGGCGGCCCGGCGGCCGACCCGAAGCGGGTCTCCGAGGCCCTCTGGTACGCCGACGGCGACATGGTCCGCAGTGCGTACTCCCTCCGCGAGGAGGACGACGACTGGGGCCAGGCCGGGATCATGGTCCGCGAGGTCTTCGACGACGCCGCCCGCGAACGGTTCGTCGGCAACGTCGCCGGGCACCTGCTCGACGGCGTGACCGAGCCCGTCCTGCAGCGCGCCTTCGAGTACTGGCGCAACGTCGACAAGGACATCGGCGACCGGATCGAGCAGGCCGTCCGCAACGGCGGCTGACCGCTCGGCACGGCGACGGCCCCGGGGGACACCCCGGGGCCGTCGTGCGTCCTAGGCTCGGCAGGTGGAGATCTGGCACAACCCGCGCTGCTCGAAGAGCCGCGCCGCCCTCGCGCTGCTGACCGACCGCGGCGTCGAACCGACGGTGCGGCGCTACCTCGACGACCCGCCGACCCGCGCCGAGCTGGAGCGGGCCCTGGCCGCGCTCGGCACCGAGGACCCGCTCGCGATCACCCGCACCGGCGAGCCCGCGTTCCGCGAGCAGGGCCTCGCCGGCGCCGACCGGGACACCCTGCTCGACGCGCTGGCCGCCGAGCCGAAGCTGATCGAGCGGCCCGTGGTGATCGACGGCGACCGGGCCGTCGTCGGCCGGCCGCCGGAGAACGTGCTGGGCCTGCTCGGCGACTAGCCCAGCGCCCGCCGCACGAAGTCGACCTCGGTCGCGATCAGGTCCAGCTGGTCGGACACCACCAGCGAGCCGTGCCCGGCGTCGAACCGGCTGACCTCGTAGGTCACGTCCCCGCGTCCGGCCAGCGCGTCGAGGTAGTTGTCGATCTGCCGGATCGGGCAGCGCGGGTCGTTCTCCCCGGCCAGCACCAGGACCGGTACGCGGACCTCGTCGACGTAGGTCAGCGGCGAGGCCTCCCGGTAGAGGTCGGGCAGCTCGTCGGGGGAGCCGCCGAACAGCGCCCGGTCGAACGCGCGCAGCTGCTCCATCTCGTCGGCGTAGGCGGCGACGTAGTCGGCCACCGGCACCCCGGCGACGGCCGCGGCCCACCGCTGCGGCTGCGTCCCGGCGGCGAGCAGCGACAGGTACCCGCCCCAGGACCAGCCGTCGACGGCGCAGCGGTCCGGGTCGACGGTGCCGTCGGCGACCAGCGCGTCCTGGACGGCGGCGACGTCCTCCAGCTCGGTCAGCCCCGGCCTGCCCTCGATCGCGTCCCGCCAGGCCGAGCCGTAGCCGGTGGAGCCCCGGTAGTTGACCTCGACGACGGTGAACCCGGCCTCGACCCAGGTCGCGCGGCCGGCGTCGAAACGGTCCTCGTCGGCGGCGTGCGGGCCGCCGTGCAGCACGAACACCGCGGGCGCCGGACGGCCGTCGACGCGCGGCGCCTCGGCGACCAGGCTGTGCACCTGCCCGGCCGGGACCCCGGTCCACACGTCGCGGACGGCGACCGAGCCGGGCGGGCGCTCGCCGGGCGGGGCGACCAGGACGTCGTCGGTGCCGTCCGGGCGCAGCCCCCGGATCTGCGACGGGGTGGCCGCCGACGAGGCGGAGTACTCCACGGTGCCGTCGTCGCGGACCTCGGCGGACCCGACGCAGCCGGGCGCGGTGGGCAGCTCGGTCAGCTCGCCGGAGGCCAGGACGTAGCGGAACAGCCGGGTGCGGGCGGCGTGGGTGTGCGCGACGAGCAGCGCCGAGGCGTCCGGGACGAACCCGCCGACCAGCTCGCCGGGCAGGTCGACCGCGAGCTCGGTGACCTCACCGGTGGTCGGGTCCCAGACCAGAAGCTCGTCGCGTCCGCGGCGCTCGTGGCCGACGAGCAGCCGCTGGTCGCCCGCGAGGGGGGAGAACTCCAGCGCGGCGAGGCCGCGGCCGGGCCCGTCGTGCAGCTCGGCGACGGTGTCCCCGGTGGCGACGTCGAGCACCCGCAGCGACGGGTGGCGGGAGTCGCCGTGCTCGGAGTGCGAGATCGCCAGCAGCGTCTCGTCCTCCGACAGCGCGCCGACGCCCGCGTCCTCGGTGTGCCGGTAGATCTCCCGGGCGTCGGTGCCGGAGCCGCGCTCGTGCACCGACAGGACGGTGCCGTCGTCGGTGGACACCCCGATCGCGGTGACCCGGCGGCCGATCTCCAGGCCCGCCGGGTAGCCGTCGCCCGCGCCGGGGACGGCGGGCACGGTGTCGGTGCCCGCACCGGAGGACCACGGCTGGGCGACCCAGTGGCCGAACTCGTCGCCGTCGGTGTCGGCGAACCACCAGACGTGCCCGCCGTCCGGCGGCAGCACGGCCGAGGTGGTGCCGTTGCGCCGGTCGGTGACCTGGCGGTGCTCCCCGGAGTCGCGGTCCCAGGCGTGGATCTCGAAGGTGCCGGTCGCGTTGGAGACGTAGACCGAGCGGGCCGGTGCGTCGCGGGCCCAGCCGGGGCGCGACATGCGCGCCGCGGTGAACCGGGACCGCCAGCGCTGCTCGCGCTCGTCGTCGAAGAGCGTCGGGGGAACGGGGGCGCTGGGGTGCGGGCTCACGACCCGATCGTGCCGAACGCCACGAACGGGTGCACCGGGCGGGGTCGTCGGCCGCGCATCCGGCAGCATGGAGGCATGCGGAGACCGGCCCGGCTGCTGCTCGCCGGGGTGCTCGTCCTCTCCCCGGCCGCTGCGGGCTGCGGTGCGGTCGGATCGACCGCCGGCACCGTCGCGAGTGGCCCGACGGTCACCGCCCAGGCCGACTCGCACGGCCTCACCGCCGTCCGGTTCGACCACTCCGCGACGCATCCGGAGCCCGCCGTCCCGACGGTGCGGGTGCGCCGCGGGACGACGGTGGTGCTCACCGTCGGCAGCGACGTCGCGCGCCGGGTGCTGGTCCCGGAGCAGGGCCGCGCCGTCGACGTCAGCGCCGGGGGCACGGTCACCCTGCGCTTCCTCGCGCTGGGGACGTTCACCGTGCGGGTGGCCGAGCCCGGCGCGGTCCGCGGCGGGACGATCATCGGCCGGGTCGAGCCCTGGCACTGACCCGTCGGGGGGTCAGGCGAAGGCGTCGGCCCGGTCGGCGATGGCGCGCAGGCCCTCGGCGATGTCCACACCCGACGGCGCGGTGTCGGGGTCGAGCATCCACTGGACCATGAGCCCGGTGAGCAGCGCCTGGTAGACGGAGCCGAGCACGTGCACGCGGCGGTCCGCGGCGGCCGGGTCGTCGGGCAGCGTGTGGAAGGTCAGGGCCAGGCCCTCACGGACCTCCCGCTGGGCCTCGGCGAGCTTCGCGCGCAGCTCCGGCAGCCGCTCGGCCTGGGCGAGCGCCTCGACGTGGGTGGCCCACAGGCGTCGCTGGGTGGAGAACAGGCCGACCACCCGGCTCCAGGTCTCCTCGACCCGGCGCTGCGGGTCGGTGGTCCCGCCCGCGGGTTCGGCGAGCGCCCGGTCGAGCTCCTCGCCCCAGGCCGTCGTCGCCCGCAGCAGGGCCTCGGTGAGCAGGGCGTCCTTGGAACCGAAGTGGTAGCCGATGGAGGCCAGGTTCGTCCCGGAAGCGGCCACCACGTCCCGTGCGGTCGTGCGGCCGAACCCCTTCTCGTAGAGGCACTGCGCGGCCCCGTCCAGAAGCTCCTCGCGGTGTCCCATGATCGCGGAACCTATCGGGTCGTCACGGACGTCCGTACACCGGCCGTTCACCCGGTCTGCCACTGTCGTGCAACGCTTGCGTGACGCCGGTCACGGCGGGTAGGGACTGTCGTGGCGGTGTCCTCGACGGAGTGGGCACCGGACCGACGAGGAGTCACCGTGAGCAGACTGCGATTCGGCACCTTCCTGGCCCCGTTCCACCAGCCCGGTCAGAACCCCACCCTCGCGCTGCAGCGCGACCTCGAGCTCGTCGAACACCTCGACCGGCTCGGCTTCGACGAGGCGTGGATCGGCGAACACCACTCCGCGGGCTCGGAGATCATCGCCTCGCCCGAGATCTTCATCGCCGCGGCGGCGGAGCGGACCCGGAACATCAGGCTCGGGACCGGCGTCACCTCCATCAGCTACCACAACCCGCTGTGGGTGGCCGACCGCATGGTGATGCTCGACCACCTCACCCGCGGACGCACGATGCTCGGCTGCGGGCCCGGCTCGCTGCCCACCGACTCGTCGATGATCGGCCTGAACCCCACCGACACCCGTGAGCTGCTCGAGGTGAACCTCGACATCATCATGCGGCTGCTGCGCGGCGAGGTCGTGAACGCCGAGACCAGGACCCACAACCTGATCGACGCCCAGCTGCAGCTCGCGCCCTACAGCGACCCGTGCTTCGACATCGCGGTCGCCGCCGTCGCGTCCCCGACCGGGCCGCGAATGGCGGGGCAGCACGGGATCGGCCTGCTGTCCATCGGCGCCACCCTCACCCAGGACGGCTTCGACGCGCTGGCCCACCACTGGAGCGTCGTCGAGGAGCGCGCCGCCCACCACGGGCAGCCCGCGCCGGACCGCAGCAAGTGGCGCCTGGTCGGCCTCATGCACGTCGCCGAGACCCGGGAACAGGCCTACCGCGAGGTCGAGTACGGCATCGAGCACTGGTTCCGCTACTTCCAGAAGGTCGCGGCCTTCCCGCAGATGGCGGTCGAGGGCGGCGACGCCAAGGAGATGATCGACTTCATCAACGACGCCGGGATCGGCGCGATCGGCACCGTCGAGGACGCGAAGGCCCAGGTGCAGAAGCTCGTCGACCAGTCCGGCGGGTTCGGCGCGATGCTGCTGCTCGGCCACGAGTGGGCCAACCCGGAGGCGACAAAGCGGTCCTGGGAGCTCATCGCCCAGTACGTCGTGCCCGAGTTCCAGGGGCAGGCCGCGGGCACCCTGGCGGCCAAGGACCGGGCCAGCTCCACGCGCGAGAAGCACGCGCAGACCCAGCTCGACGCCGTCGACACCATGACCAAGCGCTACGAGCAGGAGAAGGCGGGCAGCTGACGGGCTCCGGCGCGGCGGCTACCGGCCGCCGCGCCGCGGGCGTCCCGCGCCCGCGACCCACAACGTCAGCAGCACCGCACCGGACGGCGCGGAGAAGACCAGGAACCACCACGGGCTCAGGTCGGTCAGCAACGCCAGCACCGAGGTCCCGGCGGCGGCCGCGGCGGTGATGCACAGCCAGATCACCGTCAGGACCCGCATCGCGACGCCCCCGGCCGTCGCGGAGAACACCACACCGTCGCGCCGGGACGGGGCCGAGGAGGCGGGCAGGTCCCGGGTGACCCGGCCCAGGTCGCCGCGGGTGCGCATCCGCCAGACCTCGGTCAGGCGCTCGTCGTACTCGGCGAGGTCGAGGTAGCCCTCGGCGTGGGCGGCGCGCAGCCGGTCGGCGACGGCCTGGCGTTCGGCGTCGGAGATACGGATCTGCTCGGGTCCCACCACCTCGTCCACCTCCTCGATGATGCCTGTCCGCGCCCGGTCCGTGCCACGATCGCCGGTGTGGCGACGCGGGTGGTCCCGGCTCGGGCGCGGTTCGCGGCCGCCGTCGTCGGGGCGCGGCCCGGCACCCGTGTGCTGGAGGTGGGCTGCGGACCGGGGGCGGTGGCGTCGTTGGTCTGCCCGCGGCTCGACCCGGTCGCGGGCGGCGGGATGCTCGCGGTGGACCGCTCGGCCGTCGCCGTCGCGCGGACCGCCGAACGCTGCGCGGCCTTCGTCGACGCCGGCGTGCTCACCGTCGTGCGGTCCGACCTGGCCGGGCTGCGGATCGAGGACGGCACGGTCGACGTCGCGCTCACGGTGAACGTGAACCTGTTCTGGACCCGTGACCCCGGCCCCGAGCTGGAGGTGCTGCGCGCGCTGCTCGCTCCGGGAGGGGTGCTGCACGTGCTCTACGAGGGCGCTCCGCCCGCGGCCGTCGCAGCGGGGCTGCGCCGGCACGGATGGGACACGGTTCCGGTGTCCGGCGACGGCGGGGCCGGGGTGACGGGCCGGCCGGCCTGAAACCGGGCCGGTGCCCGGCGGGACCGCCCCGCCGGGCACCGTGTCACGTGGGTCGGCTCACTCGCAGGCGATGCCGTCGCCGTCGCGGTCGAGGCCCGAGCGGTAGCCCGGGTCGCCGCTGCTCAGCGGGGCCGCCCCGGCGGCGCGGGCCGCGGCGCAGTTCTTGTAGTAGGCCGAGCCGCCGCCGGACGAGCCGGAGGACGACGAGCCGGAGGAGACCAGGGGCTGCGGCGCGGCCGGGACGTAGGGCCGGTCGACGTCGGTGTCGGCGACCAGCGGCGCAGCCGGCGGGGCGGACTCGGCGACCGGGGCGCTCTGCGGCACGACGACCGGAGCGGGCGGGACGGGCGGGGCGGCGGCCTCGCCGATCGTGATCGGGTCACCGGCGGAGGCGAGCGCCGCGGGGCCGGGCAGCTGGGTGGTGACGGTCCCGGCGGCGACCCCGGCGACCGAGCCGGTCGACGGGCCGAGGACGACCTGGGTGAACCCGGCGGCACGGAGCGTGTCCCGCGCCTGCACGTCGGTCATCCCGACGACGTTGGGCACCGTCAGCAGCACCGGCGCCGCCGGGGCGGCGGGAGCGGCCGGGGCCGCCGCGAGCGGTCGCACCGGAGCGGTGGCCGCGCCGACGATCCCGATGACGGTCATGAGCACGCAGAGCGCGGTGGCCGTCCAGCCGAGCACGATCCCGACCGTCGAGCGGCCCGGCGTCGACGCCCCGCCGGCCCGGAACCGGGCGCGGCCGGCGTGCGACAGCAGTGCGGCGGGCACCGTGACCAGCAGGCCGAACACCGGCACGAACCCGACCACCATGCCCAGCACCGACAGCCAGAAGCCCGCGGTCGCGGGGGTGTTCCCGCGGTGCGCCGGAACCGGCTCGGCGACGGTGGTCCAGGGCTGGGTGGCGGTCATGGAAGGTCCTCTCGACGTGGCCCGTCCGGAGCTGTCAGTGCTCCGACGAACGGCCTATCGAGAGGTGTGACGCGGCCATTACCGCCTGTCATCAGCGTTGATGACGGCGCCGACCACGCCGGGTCAGGGCGTGAGCACGAGCTTCCCGACCGCGGAGCGCTCGGCGTACGCGCGGGTCGCGGTCGCCGCGTCGGCCAGGGGCAGGGTCCGCGGGCGGGCCGGGTTCAGCTCCCCGGCACCGATCCGGCGCAGCACGTCCTCGGCCAGGTCCCGCGACGCGGCGGGGTCGGTGCGCGACCAGTCGCCCCAGTCGACGCCGACGACGGTCCGGTTCCGCAGCAGCACGACGTTCGCGGGCAGCTTCGGGATCGCGCCGGAGGTGAAGCCCAGCACGCAGAACCGGCCGCCGGAGCCCAGCGCCCGCAGCGCGGCCTCCGCGGCGTCGCCGCCGACCGGGTCGATCACGACGTCCGCGCCCCCGCCGGTGTGTTCGCGGATCGTGTCCTTGAGGGCGTCGTAGCCGACGGCGGCCTCGGCCCCGGCGGCGAGCGCGGCCGCGCGCTTGTCCGGTGTGGACGCGACGGCGAGCACCCGCGCCCCGGCGGCGCGGGCGTGGTCCACCGCGGCCTGCCCGATCCCCCCGCTCGCCCCGAGCACGACGACCCACTCGCCCGGGCGGACGGTGACCCGGTCCCGGAAGGCGAAGGCGATCGTCCCGTGGCTCTCCATCGAGCTGGCCGCGACGCCCGCGTCGACCCCGTCGGGCACCGGGACCAGGCGGTCCTCCGGGACGACGACGTGGCTGGCGAACCCGCCGAAGCTCGTGAGCAGGGCGGCGACCCGCCTGCCGTCCGGGGTCGTCCCGGCGACCGCGGTGCCGGGTGTGAACGGCAGCGGCGGTCGCAGCTGGTAGCCGCCGCGGGCGATCAGCCCGTCGACGAAGCTGACCGCGGCGGCCTCGACGGCGACGAGCACCGCACCCGGTCCCGGCTCCGGGGCCGGCTCCTCCACCAGCTCGAACCGCTCCGGATCGGCGAACTCCCGGCAGACCACCCGTCGCACCACGCCTCCTCGCGTCGCCCACTGCGTCCGTGGGCGAGCCTCGCACGCGGGTGCCCGGCGGTGATCGTCGGTGTGGCCGCGGTCATGAACCGCGCCGCGCCGGGTCGACCGGCGGCCTTCGTGATCCACTGTCGCCCGGGGCCCGGCCTTCCTCCCACCGGGCCCGCCGAGGGAGGAGCATGGTGGGCGTGTCGTCCGACCGCACGGAACCCGGGGCCGCGGACGACCTCCGGTCCGACGGCCGCAGTACGCGCTGGGACGCGCACCGCGCGCGCCGTCGGGAACAGGTGGTCGACGCGGCGCTGGCCGTGCTGGGCCGCGACGGGCAGGACTTCGGCCTGGACCAGGTGGCGCACGAGGCCGGCGTGACCAAGCCGGTGATCTACCGGCACTTCGGCGACCGGGCCGCGCTGCTCGACGCGATGGCCGAGCGGGCGACCGACCGCCTGATGGAACGGCTCATGCCCGCCATCTACCGGGAGAGCGCGGCGTGGACGCGCATCCACGACTCGATCGACGCGGTCATGGGCTTCCTCGACGACTCGCCGGGCGTCGACCTGCTGTTCCGCCGCCGCCTCCCCGGCCAGCGGGGCGAGGTCGTCGACGCGGGCCGGGAGTTCATCGCGTCCGCGCTGACCGGCCTGCTCGGGTCCTACGCCGAGATGCTCGACGTCCACGAGCCCGATCTGGTCCGGGTGTGGTCGCAGTCGATGGTCGGTGCGGTGCAGGCGACCGCGGAGTGGTGGCTGCGTGGCCGGACGACCGGGGACGCGCCGGGCCGCGACGTCGTCACCCTCCACCTGACGGACCTGATCTGGGCGCAGATCGAGGGCATGGCCCGGCGGCGGGGGTTGACTCTGAGTCCCGAATCACTACTCCCCGTGAGGGTTGAGCCGAAATAGGCGTTACTCCGCGTATAGGGTACCGTCGCGAGCCGGTCGTCCCGGCAGGTCTCGGACCCTCGTGGCGACCGCCGGATGTATCTGCGCACGGGCCCCGTCGCCGGGGAACTCCGGGCGCGCAGTCGTGCGGAGGGGGAGCCATGTCCGAGGGGGCGAACGGCGGGGGTCGGCCGGGTCCGAAACCGGTGCCGGTCGACGATCTGGCACCGGGTGGGCCGCGGGCGAAGGCCCAGGGCTGCCTGTGTTCGGTGCTCGCGAACGCGGCGTTCCGGGCCGGGGCCGAGAGCAGGCCCTGCATCGATCCGCGCTGCCCGATGCACGCCGACCCGTCCGAGGACTGAATCCCGCCACGGTGGGGCGCCTCCGGCGCTCCGCCCTTCCGGGCAGGGCGGGGTGCACCTCGGGGGATGTGTCCCCGCCCTGCCGCTTCCCATCCGCAGGAGACGATCGTGTTCGACCTGGAGCGCGTGACCGCCGAGCTGCACCGTGAGCTCGGGGCGGTCCGCGAGGAGCGCCCCGGTGTCCGGCACGCCGGGCTCGTCACCCAGCTGCGCCTGGCGGGGGAGGTCGGCGTCCGCGACGGCAGGACGACGATCCACGCCGAGTTCGACGCCCCGGCCCCCGCGCTGCGCATGCGCTCCGAGCTCGGGGCGCTGCACGGTCGCGGCGGGCTGCGGGCCGAGGTCGTGACCGGCGGCGGCGCGACCCTGCGCTACCAGGTGCGGGTCACGGCGCCAGGGACCGACCTGGCCCGGGCGACGGGTCTGGTCGACCGGACCGGACGGCCGGTGCTCGGGCTGCCACCCGCCGTCGTCGCGGCGGGGCCCGCCGTGGCCGCCGGGGTCTGGCGTGGGGCGCTGATCGCGCGGGGCCGGGTCGTGCGGCCGGCCGGGCGGGTCCGCCTGGTCGTCACCTGCCCGGGCCCGGCCGTCGTGCTCGCCCTGGTCGGGGCGGCCCGCGGGCTCGGGGTGCTGGCCGCGCCGCAGGAGACGGTGAGCGAGCACCGCGTCGTCGTGCGGGACCCGGAGAGCGCCGAGGCCCTGCTGCGCAGTGTCGGCGCGCCGGGCGTGGCCGAGGTGCTGAGCCGGGTCCCGGTCGCCCCGCGGGGCGCGACCACCGCGGACGGGTCGCTGCAGACGGTGAACGCCCGCCGGGCCGCGACGGCCGCCGCCGCGACGACCGAGCGGGTCCGGGTGGCGCTGCGCGCGCTCGGCGACGACGTCGCCCCCCATCTGCGGGAGACCGCGCTGCTGCGTCTGGAGCACCCGTCGCTGTCGCTGGCGGAGCTCGGCCGTCTCGCCGACCCGCCGCTGACGAAGGACACCGTCGCCGGGCGGCTGCGCAGGCTGGTACGGCTCTCCGGTGTGGCCGGACCCGACGACGACTGAGTCCCGCCGCCACGATCCGCCCCTCCGGCGTACTCGGGGTACGGTGTGGACTCAAGCATTCGCCGCCTTAATTCGTCGAAATCGGGAGGTTGCTTTTCCATGCCTCGGTCCGACTCAGCCACCAAGAATCCAGAAAAGGGATACGTCGCACTTCTCGGGTGGAGCCTCAATGCGGTGGAGGCGATCGACCGCTTCGACCGCCGGTATGTCGTCGTCGCCCCGGACTGGGCCGAGGAATACTGCAAGGAACACGAGATCCCGTACGTCCCGTGGAACTTCGAGCGGCTGAACGACCGCTCGATGGAGATCGCGGAGACCTTGCAGGAGATGGGCGTCGACGTCGCCATCCCGCTGTTCGAGGAAACCGTGGAATGGGCCGGCGCGATCAATTCCGTGCTGCTCGACAACCCGCGGCTGTTCGGGCAGGCGATGCTGCTCCGGGACAAGGCGCTGATGAAGCGTCGCGCACAGCTCGGCGGAATCCGGGTGGGCATCTTCGAGGAGGCCCACGACCGTGACGACATCGTCCGTTTCCTCAAGCGCGTCAACCAGACCCTGCTGAAGCTCGACGGTGACCCGAACGACCCGATCCACATCAAGGCGTTCGACAAGGCGGGCTGCCTCGGGCACCGCGTGGTGCGCACCTATGAGGACATCGACAACATCCCGGACGAGGAGTTCCCGCTCCTGATGGAGTCCCACCTCGACGGGTGGGAGTTCGCCGTCGAGGCGTGGGTGCACAACGGGAAGATCAAGTTCCTCAACATCTCCGAGTACGTCACCCTCGGTTACTCGGTGTTCGTGCCGGCGACCCCGGAGCTGGAGAAGTACCGGCCCGCGATCACCGCGCAGATCGAGAAGCTGATCAAGACCTTCGACATCGAGTTCGGCTTCGTCCACCCGGAGTACTTCGTCACCTCCGACGGCGAGATGTACTTCGGCGAGGTCGCCTACCGGCCGCCGGGCTTCAAGGTCTTCGAGCTGCTGGAGCGCTCCTACGGCTTCAACGCCTACCAGGGCCTCGTGCTGGCGTTCGACCCGAAGACCACCGAGGAGGAGATCGACGCCTTCTTCCCGAAGGAGGTCGAGGGGGCTTCCGGCGTGGCCGGCTGCTTCGGGGTCTACCCGCGCCGCCGCGTCGTCAGCAGCCTGCGGATCCCCGAGGAGACCGAGGACGACGACTACTACGAGTCGCACGACCTCACGTCGCCGGTGGAGGAGACCGTGACGAAGAGGACCGCGTTCGGCACGCACTGGGGTCTGCTCTACTTCTTCGGGGACGACCCCTACCGGATGCGCGATCTGTTGAAGAAGCAGGAAGAACTCGACTTCTACGTCTGAGGGCGGGTACCCGCCCACGGCCGTGGAGCCCGAACGAGGGAAGCCGTGTGAAACCGACCGTCGACGTCGCGAGTGGGACCTCGGTGCTGGACAGGCGCCTGGTCTCGCTCGACGACGCCACCCGGGACCTGGCCCGGACCCCGGACTTCGGTAAGACGACGAAGATCCGCAGGGTTCTGGAGCAGCTCCGCCGCGTCCTGCTGCAGGACGGGGGCCCCGCCGCCGTGCAGGCCCGCGCCCGGGACCTGGAGGAGGCCGGCGTGTTCGCCGGCACCGACTGGGCCCAGCCGGACATCCTGGTCCCGGCGTTCGTCGGGGCGGGGCTGCACAGCGGCGCCGCCGACACGGTGGTGATGGAGGCGACCAGCGAGCTGCGGATGCTCGCGGTCGCCCTCGGGGAGTACGACCACCCCGCGATCGCGGCCGACGAGGCCCGTCAGTTCCTGTCCCAGGTGCTGGCGATGAACCTCGAGCTGCTGTTCACACCGCCGACCGAGGCGGAGCGGGTCCACGAGGGCCGGACGGCCCAGATGATCCGCGACCTGTTCCGCCACATCGCCGAGGGCATCGGCTACGACAGCGTCCTCGACAAGCTGGTCGACGAGATCTGGCGGATCCTGCGCCAGCGCCCGATCCAGGTCGACCAGGTGTCGTCGCTGATCACCCGGCTGTCGGTGTGGCGCGGCGACCCGAGCGTCGACCTGTCCTCCGGGCAGGGACTCGACCGGCTGATCACCGCGTTGTTCGGGACCACCGAGGCGAGCCGCGAGGACCCGGGGATCGACGTCTTCCGCTCCCGGCTGGAGGCGATGGACACCGGAGGCCTGCAGTACGAGGCCGCCGGGTTCGCCCGGGCCATGCACGACACCGGGCTCGTGTCGCCGTACCACGCGGAGCTGCTGCAGTTCCTGCGCCACGAGAGCGACTACCTGCTCGCCGAGGCGCTCGGGCTGTCCGACACCGGCAAGAACTGCCTGCTGCGCTTCCGGGACCTGGTGCACCGGCTGATCGAGGAGGCCGTCACCCCGCACACCGCGCAGTGCATCTACGGCCTGGCGCTGCTGCTCGACCGCGGCATCCTCTACGAGCCGCCGGTCGTGCCCGGGCTGTGGCGCCAGATCGCGCTGGAGATCGGCCCGGCCGCCCGGCAGCGCCTGGTCGCCGCGTTCGGCGAGCAGCCCGAGCCCGAGGTGCGGCTGCTGGCCGGCGTGCTGTCGATGCTGGGCCAGCCGCTCGGCGTCGGGCAGGGCGACAACCCCACCTGCCAGTCCGCGCGCGCCTTGTCGATGTGGGCCTACAACGACCCGGACTACCTGTTGCAGATGGTCGTCTGGGCGGCCCGCGACGACGAGATCGTCATGCACTTCGAGGGACAGCGGATCTCGTCGAAGGAGAGCGGAGCCGGGGTCGCGGAGAAGTTGCCGATCGACCTCGACCCGGTGTCGCTGGTCGTCGTCCCGCACCTGGACCGGATCTACGCCGAGATGGGCCGCCGCTGCTCCGACCGGCCCGGGGACCCGCACCGCTGGGTCAACCCGGAGTTCCACGGCTGGTGGGCGGCGCGCGGCTTCCACATCAACGTCGACGTCGGGACCGGCAACCTCACCGACCTCGACGCCTTCCTGCGCCAGTTCCACGCCGGCTACCACCCCGGGTACAACGGCGGCCAGCCGCTGATCCACCCGCAGCCCGCGGGCATCGCGGTCACCGACAGCGCCGCCCGCTACGTCGGCTGGCACGCCATCGCGATCCTGCGGGTCGCGCCGGACCCGAACGACGTGATGCGGGTGTACTTCTACAACCCGAACAACGACAGCGGGCAGGACTGGGGCGACGGCGTCGTCGTCTCGACGGCGGGCAACGGGGAACGCTTCGGCGAGGCGTCGCTGCCGTTCGACCAGTTCGCGTCGCGGCTCTACATCTTCCACGGCGACCCGCTGGAACACGGGGAGCCCGAGCGCGTGCCCGCGGAGGACATCGCCACGATCGTCGGCTACATCGAACGCAGCTGGGGGGCCGACCGGCTCCCCGCCGGTGCGGCGCTGCAGGCCTCCGACGGCCCGGCCCCCACCGGCTGACCCCGCCCGTGGGTCGGGTCGCGGTGCCGACCGCGCTCGGTGCGGCCGGGTCCGTCCTGCTCACCGGCGGGGCCTGGGCGGTGGTCCGCTGGCCCGGCTCGACGGTCGCGCTCGGCGCCGCCGTCGCCGGGGCCGGGCTCGTCGTCGTCGCCTGGCTGCTGCTGGTGCGCGCACCGGTGGTCCCGGCGCAGGCGGTGCGGGCGCTGCTCGCTTGGGCCACGCCACTGCTCGTCGCACCACCGCTGTTCTCCCGCGACGTGTACAGCTACCTCGCCCAGGGGATGGTCGCGCTCGGCGGCGCCGACCCGCACCGGACCGGTCCGGCGGCCGGGCTGCCCGCCGGGTCGCCCGTCCTCGCGCGGGTCGACGGCTACTGGCGGGAGACGCCGTCGCCGTACGGTCCGGTGACCGACCTGTGGCAGAAGGCGGTCGCCGCCGTCGCCGGGGACGGGGTGGTCGCCGGGGTGGCGGCGTACCGGCTGCTCGCGGTCGTCGCGGTGGTGGGGATCGGGTGGGCGCTGGTCCGCCTGGCCCGTGCCCACGGGATCCCACCGGGGACGGCGCTGGCGTGGGGGGTCGCGAACCCGCTGGTGCTCTGGCACGTCGTCGGCGGGATGCACAACGACGGCCCGATGCTCGCGCTGCTGCTCGTGGGCCTCGCCGTCGGGCTGCGCGGGCCGCGGGCGGCGCTCGCCGCGGGCGCCGCGCTCGTCGCGCTGGGGGCGTTGGTGAAGGCCCCCGCGGCGGCCGGGCTCGTGGTCCTGGCGGTCGCCGCGGCCCGGTCCGCGCCCGGCCGTACCCACCGGTGGGGGGCGGTCGCACTGGTCGCGGGGGTGGCCGCGGCGGCGGCGCTCGCGGTGTCGGCCGTCGACGCCGGCGGGGGGAGCTGGCTCGGCGCGGTGTCCGCGCCCGGGCAGCTGTTCAGCTGGATGGCGCCCACCAACTGGGTCGCGGCGCTCGCGGGCGTGCTCGGCGCCGACCCGGCCACGGCACTGACGGCGACGCGGACCGCCGGGACGGTGCTCGCCGCGCTGCTCGCCGCCGGGGTGCTCGTCGCGCAGGCCCGCGGCCGGACCGGTGCGACGACGGCGCTCGGCCTGGTGCTCGGCGCCGTCGTCGTGCTCGGGCCGGTGCTGCACCCGTGGTACCTGCTGTGGGCCCTGACCCCGCTGGCCTGCGTGCCGCTCCCGCCGCGGCCGCGGGCGGCGCTGACGGGCGTCGTGGCGCTGTTCGCGGTGCTCGTGCCGCCACTCGCGGGGGACTTCTCCGGGCGGCCGATGCAGCTCGTCGCCGCCTACGCGGGCGCGCTGCTCGTCGTCGCGGTGGTGGGGGCGGTCGCCGCCCGGACCCGCGCGCGGGCCCGCGCCGCGGCCGGATCATGCTGACCGTGTGGTGAAGGCACTCGCGCTGCGGATCGCGGCGGTCGTCGTCGGCGGGGTGCTGCTGCACCTGGCGTTCCCGCCGCGCACCGTGTGGTGGACCGCGATCGTGGCGTTCGCGCTGCTCTGGTGGGCACTGTCCGGGGTCCGGGTGCGCCGCGCCGCGCTGCTCGGGGCGCTGTTCGGGTTCGCCTTCTACCTGGCGCACCTGATGTGGATCCAGGACTTCCTCGGCCGCGACTACGGCCCGTTCCCCTGGGTGGGGCTGTCGCTGGTGATGGCGGGGTTCCCGGCGCTCGGCGGCGCGCTCGTCGCCCTCGCCGCCCGGCTGCCCGCCGCACCGGTGTGGGGTGCGCTCGCGTTCACCGCGCAGGAGTGGCTGCAGAGCCGGTTCCCCCTCAACGGCTTCCCCTGGGGCCGGGTCGCGTTCGGGCAGGTCGACGGGCCGTTCCTGCCGCTGGCCGCGATCGGTGGGGCCCCGCTGGTGTCGGTCGCGGTGGTCGCGGCCGGGTTCTGCGTGGCGGCGTTCCTGCAGCGTCCCCGCCGGGTCGTCGGCCTCGTCCCGGTCGTGGCGGTCGTGCTCGTGCTGCTCGCGGTGCCGACCCCGCCCGTCGACGCGCAGGACGGCACCCGCACCGTCGCGGTCGTGCAGGGCGACGCCCCCGACATCGGGCTCGGCCTGTTCAACGCCGGTCGGACCCTGCGCGCGAACAGCCTCGCCGAGACCTCCGTGCTGATCGACCGGGTCCGGTCCGGCGCGGTCCCGCGGCCCGACCTCGTCGTGTGGCCGGAGAGCTCGCTGTCGACCGACGGCGTCGACCCGGCGGTCGACCGGGTCGTCGACGCGCTCGGCGTGCCGTTCCTGATCGGTACCAACTACGAGGCGAGCGCGACCGACACCGAGAACGCGGTGGCCGTCTGGAACCCGGGGACCGCGGTGGGGGAGCGCTACGCCAAGCAGGAGCTCGTGCCGTTCGGCGAGCGCATCCCGCTGCGGGCGGTCACGCAGTACCTGACCCCGTTCGTCGCGCTGGCCGACTTCACCCCCGGTACGGCGCCCGCGGTGCTGCCCGTCGCGGGCACCCGGGTCGCGACGGCGATCTGCTACGAGACCGCCTACGACCACGTGCTGCGCGACGGCGTCGCCGACGGCGGTTCGCTGCTGGTCATCCCGACGAACAACGCCTGGTACGGGCGGAGCGAGATGACCTGGCAGCACCTCGCGATGTCGCGGCTGCGGGCCGTCGAGCACGGGCGGGCCGCGGTCGTCGCGGCACTGTCCGGGGCGAGCGCGGTGATCCGGCCCGACGGCTCCGTCGTCGCCGAGACCGGGCTGTACACCGCGGACACCCTGGTCGAGCAGGTGCCGCTGCGCACCGGCCTGACGTTCGCGACCCGCTGGGGGGCGTGGTTCGAGCACGGTCTGGCGCTCGCCGGGCTGCTCGCGGCGGCCGCCGGGTTCGGATGGCGACGCCTGCAGGCGGGCGTCCGGTGACCGCGGCGGCGGGCCCGGCGCGGCTGTGGGTGGGGCCCTGCTGGGCCGTCCACCTGGGGCCGATGCTCGGACTCGACGCCCACCGGGGTGCGGTGGCGTGCCTCGCGGTCGGTGTCGACGACGACCTGACCGTGCGGGTCGACGGCGCCCCGGACCGCACGGCGCGGACACTGCTGGTCCCGGCCGGACTGCGCCACCGGATCACCGGCGGCGCGCACCGGGCGGCCTTCGTGTTCCTCGAGCCCGGTCGCGGGCCCGCCGGGATCGTGACCGGGCACCCGGCCGAGCCCGACCTCGTCGCCTGCGCGGTCGACGGCGACGGGCCGGGGCTGCGGCGGATCCTGGTCGACAGCGGTACGGCGCCGGACGCCCGCGCCGAGCCCGACGCCCGCATCGCGCGGGCGATCGCGGCCCTGCACCGGCCCGGCGGCCCGGACCTGCCGACCGGTGACCTCGCGGCGGCGGCCGGGCTGTCGCCGGGCCACTTCGCGCGCCTGTTCACCCGGCAGACGGGGGCCGGTCTGCGGGCCTACCGCAGGTGGGCGCGGATGCGGATCGTCGCGGGCGTCGTGCGCGACGGCGGGGACCTCACCCGGGCCGCGGCCGACGCCGGTTTCGCGACGCCGTCGCACCTCGGGCTGGCGTTCCGCCGGATGTTCGGCCTGCCGCCCGGACGGCTCTTCCGGTCGGGGCTCGACATCCGGGTCGTGCCCGGTCAGGTCGCGGCGACGACGACCAGCGCCCCGGCCGTGACCGTCTCGGCCAGGCCGTAGAACCAGATCGGGTAGAACGCGGTGGGCCGGTCGACCAGCCGGGACAGCACGCGTCCGACGGCCATCCCGCCGAGCGCGAAGGCGACGGTGAGCACCACACCGATGCGGAGCCCGGGGACGGCGAGGGCCAGCCCGAGCACGGCCGCGATCGCCAGGCCGAACCCGCCGTAGACGGCGCGCACCTCCGACCTGCTCTCCGGGCCGTCGGCCACCAGCCCGAACGGCCGGACCAGCGCGGCCGGCGCGGCCAGCGCGTACCCGCCCATGAGCAGGAAGAAGATGCCGACCACGACGATGATCACGATCATCGCTCCTCCGTCTCGGTGCTCCTCCGGCGTCGGCCGGAGGCTTGTCAGGACGTGGGCGAGCCTGCCGGGAACGGGAGCGGTCCGCCGTCACGGATCTGCGCGATCCGGGGCGGGGCCGGGTCAGCCGGTGAGGGCGCGGCGCATGACCACCCGCGGGAACCCACCGGACACCCCGGTGGTCTCCGCGGCGAACGTGAACCCGCCCGCCTCGAACAACGCGCGGGTGCCGACGTAGGCCATCGTCAGGTCGACCCGGGCGCCCCGGTTGTCCACCGGGTAGCCCTCGACGGCCGGCGCCCCCTGGTCCCGGGCGTACGCGACGGCTCCGGCGAGCAGGGCACGCGCGATGCCGCGGCCCCGGTGCCCGGCGCGCACCCGGAAGCACCACACCGACCAGACCGGGAGGTCGTCGACGTGCGGGATGGTGCGGGAGCGGGCGAACGGCAGCTCTGCGCGCGGGGCGACGGCGGCCCAGCCGACGGGTTCGCCGTCGTCGTGGGCGACGACGCCGGGGGCGACCGCGCGGGTCGTCAGCTCTCGGACGTACTCGCCCCGGGCCCGGCCGGTCAGGGCGCGGTGCGTCGCCGCGGGCAGGCGGTGCGAGAGACACCAGCAGACCGATGCGTCGGGGTCGCGCTTCGGGCCCAGCAGGGTCGCGAGGTCCTCGAACGAGGTGGCCGGACCGACGACGAGGGGCACCGGCGCAGGCTAGTCGGGGAACGCCTCGGCGAGCATCCGGTGTCCGTGGGCCTCGAACGGCCCGTCGCCGACCTTCAGGGCCCAGGTCGCGGTGCCGACGGCCTCGGCGATCCACTCCCGGCGCCACGGGCCGGGCTCGCGCGGGTCGCCGCCGTAGCCGTCGTGGTGGGCGGTCTCCAGCGCCGGGTCCCACCGGAACTGGCGGGCGGCCAGACGCACCAGGTCGGTGGGCGCCGGGCGCAGCGCCGCCCGGCCCAGGTCGATCACGGCGACGGCCCCGTCGTGCACCAGCCAGTTGCGTGGGTGCCAGTCGCCGTGGGTCGGGACGAGCCGGGCCGGCGGGGTCGGCCAGCCGGCCACCTCCGCCCGCAGCCGCGCGAGCAGCCCGGGGGCGATGCGGTGCGGACGCCCGAGCCTGGTCAGGACGGTGTCGCGCAGCCGGGCGCCGTACCCCTCGTCGACGACGGCGGGCCGGTCGTGCAGCAGCGCCAGCAGCTCCCCGGCCCCGCGGTAGGTCGAGGGCTCGTGCTCGGCGGGCGTGTCCTGCACCAGGGTCCCGGGCAGGTAGCGGGTGACCAGCAGCTTCGCGTCGGCGTCGGCGTGGCGGAGCTCCGGCGCGCGACCCCGGGTGACGAGCGGGGCCAGCCACTCGCGGTGGGCGCGCAGCTCGCGGGCGATGTGGGTGTCGGCGTCGTCGCCGGCCTTCACGATGAGGTCGGCGCCGTCGTGACGGACCCGCAGCACGGTGGTCCCGACCAGACCCCAGCCGTGGTCGGCGACGACCTCGTGCCCGGGCAGCCGGCTCTCGAGCAGCGCGGCCTGGCGGGCGGACAGCGGCACGCCGCCACGGTAGCGGCCCCGGAGACGCCGATGGCGGCATCCCCGCGTGGGGGATGCCGCCATCGGACGGAAGAACAGGGCCCGGCACGTCGGCCGGGCGGGTGCGTCCTTAGCGGACGGTCACCGAGGAGGCCTGCGGGCCCTTGGCGCCCTGGGTGACCTCGTAGGACACGGCCTGGTTCTCCTGGAGCTCCTTGAAGCCCGAGCCGTCGATCGCCGAGTAGTGGACGAACACGTCGGCGCCGCCGTCCTCGGGGGCGATGAAGCCGAAGCCCTTCTCGGCGTTGAACCACTTCACGGTGCCGTTGGTCATGGTGACTCCTTGTAATGCAGCATTCGGACGGAACAACCACGTCGTGCGGCTGCCCGGGTCAGAGGAATTCCCAGACGGCAGCCAGCTTCAGCTACACCAAAGACAGCGAATCCGCCCGCATCATCATTCTGCGAGCGCGCTTGAGACACGAAACTCAGAACTACGGTGACCGAGGACGACGCTACCGCAGGGCGCGGTGTCGACCAAACAATTGTTCACCCCGCGGTGCTCCGGCGGGCCGTCCGGAGGGTCACGACCTGCCGATCGTCACGCTCGGCGTGACTCTGATCACTCGGCGGTCGCCACCCCGGCACGGTCGGTGCCGGGGCGACGACCCGTCGTCGTGTGGTCAGGCGTCGGCCGCGGCCCGCTGGCGCACCGCGATGGGTGCCCCGGCCAGGTCCTCCTCGTTGCACAGCAGCTTGAGCTCGTAGTACGCCGCCTCGGACGCCTCGTTGTAGTCGAGGTGGATGGCGATCACGTCGACCGGCTCACCCAGCCAGGACTGGGTCTCCCGCAGCCACTGCGCGGCGCGCTCCAGTGCGGTCGGGAGGTCGTTGTCGCGGAACTGGACCGGGCGGAACGGTACGTCCTGGATCCCGTCGAGCTGGTGCGCCGGGCGGGGGAGGCCACCGGCCAGTCCCGCGTCGTCGAGATCGAGCGCTACCGGGTTCTCACTCATCCCGTCAGGATCGCGCATCACACCCCGTCGTCGCACCCCACCACGCCCGGCGGGTCGTCAACGGCGCCGTAGCCGACTGTGGCCCTCGGCGAGCCGTCCCAGGTTCAGCAGCTGCCGCCGGGCCATCACGAGGTCGCCGACCGACACCAGCGGCGCGAGCACGCGGGTGCCGCCCATGACGACCTTGAGCAGCAGGCGGGTCGTGTCCGCCCCCTGCGGCACGAGGACGTAGGACATGACGGCGCCCAGGACGCTGCCGGTGAGCTGCACCCCGGGGTCGACCGAGAGGATCCGGCCGAGCCGCCGTCCGCCGGTCGCGGTGAAGGTGTCCCCGACCTGCGGTTCCGGGAGTCCCACGAGCTCCTGCGGGGACCGGCGTCCGAGGTTGTCGACCCAGTCGTAGGAGTACGGGGCGAGCCGGATCTGGGCGACCCACGGCCAGACGGCGGCGGCCGGCGCGGCGACGGAGACGCCCCGCCACGCCTGCAGCGTGGGAGCCGGGACGAGCTCGTCGCACGGGTAGGGGCGGGTGGTCTCGGCGTCGCTCACGCCCCAGCGGTCACCGATCACGGGTCCATCGTGCACCCGGCGGCCGTCCGCCGTCCGCGCCACGAACTGCGCGATCGTCGTCACGGCCCGGGGTCGGCGGCCCGGACCGCGTACCGCGCCGTCGTGGTGCGCACCCCCTCCTCGACGACGCGGGAGACCCGGTCCGCGTCGACGCTCCAGTCGGGCAGGAGGAGCGCGGGCCAGAACAGGGCGTTGGAGATCATCCCGAGGAACTGGGTCGTCGCGAGCTCGGGATCGTCGATCCGGGCGGTCCCGGCCTCGTGCGCGGCGGCGAGATGGCGGCGGACCGTCTCGAAGTAGGGCAGCTTGCCGAGCGAGAACTGTGCCCGTGCCAGCTCCGGGAACCGGGGGAGCTCGGCGATGACGATGCGGAACAGATCCTGCATCTCCTGCCGTCCCAGCAGCGCCGCGTACCGGTGGCCGAGTGCGAGGAGGCCGGCGGTGAGGTCGCCGGTCGGGACGTCCGCGCCGCTGTCGCCCTCGTCCCAGGTCGCGGTGATCATGGCCTCGAACAGCGCGGCCTTCGTCGGGAACTGCTTGAACAGCGTCGCCCGCGAGACCCCCGCCTCGTCCGCGACCCTCGCGAGCGACGTGCGGTCGTAGCCGGACGCGAGGAAGAGCCTCGTGGCCGCCTGCACGATCAGGGCGCGCTTCTCCTCCGCCATACGCCGGTGGTACGTCGGCACGGGGGCATCCATCGTCGCATCGTACCGAGGTGAGTCACTTGACTCACCTCTCCACGGCTCCTACCTTCGGTCACGAGGTGAGTGGATCGACTCACCACTGCGACTCGGAATCCGGGAGAACCCCATGGCTCGTTTCGACCGACAGACCGTCCTCGTCACCGGCGGCACCGGGGGACAGGGCGCCGGCCACGTCCGCGCGTTCCACGCCGAGGGCGCGAACGTCGTCATCGGCACCACCCGACGCGAGCGCGGGGACCGGCTCGCCGAGGAGCTCGGCGACCGGTGCTGCGTCGTGCAGCTCGACGTCGCCGACGAGGCGTCGTGGAGCGCGGCCGTCGCCGAGGCCGAGCACCGGTTCGGCCGGCTGACCGTCCTGGTCAACAACGCCGGCGTCCAGAACCTGCCCGCACCGATCGAGACGACCGAGGCGTCCACGTGGCAGCGTGTCCTCGACATCGACCTGACCGGTGCGTTCTTCGGCATCAAGGCGGTGACGCCGGCCCTGCGCCGTGCGGGCGGCGGGTCCATCACCAACATCGGGTCCGTCATGGGGACCGGAGGGACCGCCCACTACGCGCCGTACGTCGCCGCCAAGTGGGCGCTGCGCGGCCTGACCAGGACCGCCGCGCTCGAGCTGGGCCGCGACGGGATCCGGGTCAACGTCGTCCACCCGGGGGTCATCGCGACGCCGTTCATCACCGAGCCCGCCGCCGGAGCCGCCGCCCCCATCGCCGACTTCTACTCGCCCGACCCCTTCGCGGTGCCGCGGCTGGGGGAACCGGCGGACATCTCGGCGCTGGTGCTGTTCCTCGCGTCCCCGGCGGCGTCCTTCGTGACGGGCTCGGAGTACGTGAGCGACGGCGGCCTGCTGCTCGGCCCGGCCCTCCGGTGAGAGGCCGTGGAACACGACGAAGGCCCAGGTCCGCCGGACCTGGGCCTTCGTGTTGTCGGGGTGACAGGATTTGAACCTGCGACCTCTTCGTCCCGAACGAAGCGCGCTACCAAGCTGCGCCACACCCCGATTGGCACTCGGGTCTCCCCGTGAGCCGTTGAGAACTCTACCCGATGCCCTCCGAGGCCTGCGCGGGGGTTCCCGTCCGCGCATCGGGGCCGGTCGTGCGGGGGACGAGGGTCAGCAGCGAGGCCTCCGGCGGGCACGCGAAGCGCACCGGCGCGTACGGCGAGGTGCCCAGCCCGGCCGACACGTGCAGCCGCATCCGGCTGCCCCAGCGGCTCGCCCCGCGGGCCCGGGACCGGTCGATCCCGCAGTTGGTGACGAGCGCGCCGTAGCCGGGCAGCCGCAGCTGGCCGCCGTGGGTGTGCCCGGCGAGGACGAGGTCGTAGCCGTCGGCGGCGAAGCCGTCGAGCACCCGCGGCTCGGGGGAGTGGGTCAGCCCGATGCGCAGGTCGGCGTCGGCGTCGTGGCCGGCGATGCGCGGGTAGCGGTCCAGGTTCAGGTGCGGGTCGTCGACGCCCGCGATCCGGACCGTCCGGCCGTCGACCTCGAGCACGTGCCGGGCGTGGGTGGCGTCGACCCAGCCGTGCTCGCGGAACGCGGCGCGCAGGTCGGTCCAGGGCAGGTCCGCCCCGTGCACCCGCTTCGTGTCCCCGCGGCGCAGGTAGCGGGCCGGGTTCTTCGGGGTGGGGCCGTAGTAGTCGTTGCTGCCGAACACGAACGCGCCCGGCCGCTCCAGCAGCCTCCCCAGCGCGGTCAGCACGCCCGGGACGGCGTCGGGGTGCGCCAGGTTGTCCCCGGTGTCGATCACCAGGTGCGGGTCGAGCTCGTCCAGCGCCGCGATCCACCGGATCTTGCTGCGCTGGCCCGGCGTGAGGTGGAAGTCCGACAGGTGCAGGATCCGCAGCGGCCGCGCGCCCTCGTCGAGGACGGGCAGCTCGACCCGGCGCAGCGTCCAGTGCCGCCGCTCGATCCCCGCCGCGTACCCGATGCCCGACGCTCCGAGCAGGGCGGCTCCGGCGGCGGTACGTGCGAGGGTCCCGGCGATACTCACGCGATCCAGCCTACGTCGCGGGACTATCGTGGCGACCCGTGAGCACCCTCAAGGAGCAGCTGCGGGCCGACCTGACCACCGCGATGAAGGCCAGGGACGAGCTGGTCCGGACGACCCTGCGATCCGTCCTGACCTCGATCGGCAACGCCGAGGTGGCCGGTGACACCGCCCGGGAGCTCTCCGACGACGAGGTCCGCGCGGTCATCACCAAGGAGACCAAGCGGCGCGCCGAGTCCGCCCAGGCCTTCGCCGACGGCGGCCGCCCCGAGTCCGCCGACCGTGAGCGCGCCGAGGGCGAGGTCCTCGCCCGGTACCTGCCGACCCAGCTCGACGACGACGAGGTGGCCGCCCTGGCGACCGCCGCCGTCGCCGAGGTGGAGTCCGAGACCGGGGAGAAGCCCGGCATGAAGCAGATGGGCCAGGTCATGAAGAAGGCGAACGCCGCCGCGGCCGGCCGCGCCGAGGGCGGCCGCGTCGCCGCCGCCGTGAAGAAGGCCCTCGCCGCGGGCTGACCGCACCCACCGACGACGACGGGCCCCGTACCGGATCGCTCCGGAGCGGGGCCCGTCGTCGTCGACTCAGGTCGTGGGGGTCTTGCGGGTGCGCGTCCCGGTCGACTTCGTCGTGGTGCTCTTGCTCGCCGTGCTCCGGGCCGTGGTGCTCTTGGCCGCGGTGCTGCGTGTGGTCGTCTTCTTCGCCGCGGCGGTGCTCTTCGACGCCGCGGGCTTGCGGGTCGTCGTCTTCTTCGCCGGGGCCTTCGCCCGCCGCTCGGCGAGCAGCTCGGACGCCCGCTCGTCGGTGATCTCCTCGACCGAGTCGCCCTTGCGCAGGCTGGCGTTGGTCTCGCCGTCGGTGACGTAGGGGCCGAACCGGCCGTCCTTGATCACCATCTTCTTCTTCGTCGAGGCGTCCTCGCCCAGCTCACGCAGCGGCGGCGCCGCGGCGGCGCGGCCCCGCTGCTTGGGCTGCTTGTAGATCTCCAGGGCCTCCTCGATGGTGACCGTGAAGAGCTGCTCCTCGCCCGAGAGCGACCGCGAGTCCGTGCCCTTCTTCAGGTACGGGCCGTAGCGGCCGTTCTGCGCGGTGATCTCGTCACCGGAGTCCGGGTCCGTGCCGACGATCCGGGGCAGCGACAGCAGCCGCAGCGCGTCCTCGAGGGTGATGGTGTCGACCGTCATCGACTTGAACAGCGAGCCGGTGCGCGGCTTCGGCTTGGCCGGCTTCTTCTTGGCGCCCTCGGGCACCTCCGGCTCGGGCAGGAGCTCGGTGACGTAGGGGCCGAAGCGGCCCTCCTTCGCCACGATCTCGTGTCCGGTGACCGGGTCGGTGCCCAGCTTGCGGCCCTCCTGCGGCACCGAGAACAGCTTCTCGGCGATCTCCTCGGACAGCTCGTCCGGGGCCAGGTCGTCGGGCAGGTTCGCGCGCTGGGACTCGCCGTCGACGATCCGCTCCAGGTACGGGCCGTAGCGCCCCACCCGGACGACGACGTCGTTGCCCGCCGCGTCGGCGAACATCGGGATCGAGTTCACCGTGCGGGCGTCGATCTCCTCCAGGTTCGACCCGACGAGCTTCTTCAGCCCACCGGCCCGGGCGATCTCCGAGCCGCTGCTCGCGCCGTCGGTGCCGAAGTAGAACCCGGACAGCCAGTGCACGCGGGAGTCGTCACCGGAGGCGATGGAGTCGAGGTCGTCCTCCATGGCGGCGGTGAAGTCGTAGTCGACGAGCTGGCCGAAGTGCTGCTCCATCAGCCCGACGACGGCGAACGCCACCCACGACGGGACGAGCGCGGAGCCCTTCTTCCAGACGTAGCCGCGGTCGAGGATCGTCTTGATCGTCGACGCGTACGTCGACGGCCGGCCGATCCCCATCTCCTCCATCGCCTTGACCAGCGCGGGCTCGGTGAACCGCGACGGCGGGCTGGTCGAGTGCCCGTCGGGCACCAGCTCGGTGGCGGTCAGCGGCTGGCCCTCGGTCAGCTCGGGCAGCCGGGACTCGGCGTCGTCGGCCTGCTGGCCCGAGGCCTCGTCGTCGAGGGTCTCGACGTAGGCCTTGAGGAAGCCGGGGAAGGTGATCGTGCGGCCGGAGGACGAGAACACGACCTTCTCGCCGGTGGCCGCGGTGCCCGCGATCCGGACGCTCACGGTGGTCCCGCGGGCGTCGTTCATCTGCGAGGCTATGGTCCGCTGCCAGATCATCTCGTAGAGACGGAAGTCGTCGCCGTCGACCTCGCGGGCGATGGCACCGGGGGTCCGGAAGGTCTCGCCGGCGGGACGGATGGCCTCGTGGGCCTCCTGGGCGTTCTTCACCTTGCGCGTGTACTGGCGCGGCGAGTCCGCGACGTAGGCGTCGCCGTACAGCTCACGGGCCTGCGAGCGGGCGGCCTCGATGGCCGTCGCCGACAGCGTCGTCGAGTCCGTACGCATGTAGGTGATGTAGCCGTTCTCGTACAGACGCTGGGCGCTGCGCATCGTGCGCTCGGAGGAGAACCGCAGCTTGCGGCCCGCCTCCTGCTGCAGCGTCGAGGTCATGAACGGCGGGTACGGCTTGCGCGTGTAGGGCTTGGAGTCGACGGAGGCGACCTCCATCGGACGGTCCTGCAGCCCCTCGGCGAGGCGTCGCGCCTCGGCCTCGTTCAGGGTGACGACCTCCGCGGAGCCCTTCTTCAGCTGCCCGAGCGAGTCGAAGTCGCGGCCGGTGGCGACGCGCTTGTCGTCGACCTGCAGCAGCCGCGCACCGAACGAGCGCGGGGTGGCCTTCTCCCCGGCGTCGAGGGTCGCGGCGATGTCCCAGTACTCCGCGGAGCGGAACGCGATGCGGTCCCGCTCGCGCTGCACGATCAGCCGGGTCGCGACCGACTGGACGCGGCCCGCCGACAGCTTCGGCATGACCTTCTTCCACAGCACGGGGGAGACCTCGTAGCCGTAGAGACGGTCCAGGATGCGGCGGGTCTCCTGCGCGTCGACGAGGTGCTGGTCGAGCTCGCGGGTGTTCTCCGCGGCCGCGCGGATCGCCGACTCGGTGATCTCGTGGAAGACCATCCGCCGGACCGGGACCTTCGGCTGGAGGGTCTCCAGCAGGTGCCAGGCGATGGCCTCGCCCTCACGGTCGGGGTCCGTCGCGAGCAGGAGCTCGTCGACGGTCTTCAACGCCTCGCGCAGCTCCGAGACGGTGCTGCGCTTCTCCGGCGTGACGATGTAGAGCGGGCTGAACTGGTTGTCGACGTCGACGCCGAGCCGCGCCCAGGACTCGCCCTTGTACTTGGCGGGGACGTCCGCCGCGCCGCGCGGCAGGTCACGGATGTGACCGACCGAGGACTCGACGACGTAGTCGTTGCCCAGGTAGGGCTGGATCTTCTTCGCCTTGCTGGGGGACTCGACGATCACCAGGCGGCGCGTCGGGCGGCCGGATGCGTTCGCCGTCGAGGTCGGCTTGCGCGTGCTGCCCCCCGACGTGCGTGCCGAACCCGTCGTTCCCGTTGTCGCTGCTGCCACGTGGTCCTACCTCATCTCCTCGGCTGCGTCGCGGTCCCTGCGACGTCGTAGCCGTTTCCCGACCCCGCACTGTTACACCGTGCGGTCCCGGAGCGTGCCGGGACGGTTGCGCTGAGCGTCTTCTTCGGGGTCGACGATCGCACGATCTCACACCGTCGTCGCTCCGTGTCGTGGCTCGTGCCACTGGGAGCGGGCGAGTCGCCAGCGTAGACCCGGCCGTGGTTCGGCAGGTCAGGCGGCCGGTCGGCCGTGGTGCCGGGGCCACTCGGTCGGGTTCGTCATCCGCGGCGCGGGGCCCACCAGTTCCACCAGTCGGGCCAGTCGGCGCGCTCCGTGCAGGCGTAACGCCGGGCCGGGCGCGCCGTGTTCCCCCGGGGCGAGCCGTGCCGGGGGAAGGCCGGCCCGGGTGGCGGCGGCGATCAGCGGGCCGTGTGTCCACGGGGCCTGCGGGTCGAGCAGCAGCAGGTGCCCGCCCCGCAGGTCGGGAGTGCCCGCGGAGAGCGCCCACAGCCGCAGCGTGGCGCCGTCGAGCTGGAAGTCCGGCGGGATCCGCTTGCGACCGTCCGGCGTGCACCAGGCGCGGGCCAGCGGGACCAGGTCGCGGCGGAACGCGCTGCGCATCCCGGACGCGCCGGGGGCCAGGGTGACGCCGCGGGCCGCCGCCAGCGCGGCCAGCGCGGTCTCGCGCCCCTCGATCGGCAGCGGGACGTCGAACCGGGCCGTGTCACCGGCGCCGAACCGCTCGATCCGCCCGGGCCCGCAGAGCAGCCCGGCCAGGTCGGTCAGCCCGGCCGGCCGGGCCTCCGCGGAGAACAGCGACATCTGCGGCACCCGCGAAGCATAGAACGCATGTTCGAGCTTGCCCAGCAGGGAGCGCCGGACGGGTGACCCGGCGGGTCAGGCGGGACCGTTGATCTTCTTGAGGGCGACGCACTTCGGCGCGGTCGCGAACGCCTTGTCCAGCCGCGGGGTGGGGCCGATCTTGTCCAGGCCCTGGGCGCCGGAGATCGTCCGCAGCTTCTGCTGGGCGCCGTCGAGCTTGCCCTTGAACCCCTGGACGTCGTTCGGGTCGATCGCGTCGACGTCCTTCTTGGCCTGGGCGATCGTCGTGCCGGACCGGTCGAGCATGTCGCGGACCGCGGTCGCCCACGCGTCGCCGCCGCTCACCGGGGACTCGCCGGCCGCGGTCAGCTGCTTCTTGCCGGTGTCGATGCCGGCCGCGACCTTGCCGAGGTACTCCGACAGGCGCGTCTTGATGCCGGCGAGGTCGGCGCCATCGTAGTTCGGCGGGGTGTTGAGCGGCTGGTAGTAGGCCAGGGTCGCGCCGCAGACCTTGTCGCCCCAGGCGACCGGGTCGGCGCCGACACCCGCGGTCGGCCGCGGGGCCGGGTCCGCCGCGGGGGTGCCGGCCACGCTCGACGCGCAGCCGCCGGCCAGGAGCGCGGCGAGCAGGGTGGGGAGCAGGACCCGGGCGGTTCGCGCCGGGCGGGGGGTGGCCATCGTCGGGCTCCAGGGTCGGGGCCCGTCGGGGCCCGGGGCACGGACAGTGGTCGACGGTAGGACGCCGTCGCCGGTCAGCTGCTTCCACCCTCCCCGGTTGACCCGTTCGGAGCAGCAACGGGTGCGCCGGGCGGGGGTGTCGCGCGGGCCTGCTCCGCCGACCGGGTGAGATCCGTGCAGGTCGTCGAGGCCCGGAACGCCGAGGCGATCGCCGGGTTGCCGGTGACCTCGTCGAGGGGGCCGGTGGTGCCGCCGAGGCGGGCGAGCGGCTCCAGCGCGGCGGGCAGGTCGCGCTGCACCGCGGCAGGGTCGGCCGGGTCGATGGCGTCGACCCGCGAGCGCGCCCCGGAGAACGCCGAGCGGATCTCGCCGAGCCCGCCCTGGAGCCGTGCGGAGAGGGCCTCGCCGTCGTCGACGGGGGCCGGGCCGAGCCGGTCCAGGTCGCCCAGCGCGCCGTCGGCGGCCTGGGTGGTGCGGGTCAGGTAGTCCGAGAGGGCCCGCAGCCGCTGCGCGGGGTCCGGGGTCTCGCCGGGGGTGTCCACGGCGGTGCGGACGAAGGGCAGCACGGCCGCGCACATCGACTCGGTCCACTGCTCGACGGTCGGCCCGGAGGGGCCGCAGCCCGCCAGCAGGACGGCCGGGGCGACGAGGAGTCCGGCGAGACCTCGCGATGTCCGCATCGCTCCTCCGTCGGGGTGATCACTGCCGTCCGGCGGAGAGTATCCGAATCGTCCCGTGACGCAGGACGGCCGCCCGTCCCGATGGGACGAGCGGCTGCCGTGGTCCTGCGAGGTGTCGGTCAGCCGACCGAGCTCTCGGCCGGGGCGTCGGTGATCGCCGAGGTGCGGCGCTTCGAGACCACCACCGCGGCCGCGATGATCACCACTGCGACGATCGCGATGACGATCCGGATCACCGGGTTGGCGTCCGGGGTGGACAGCACCACGACCGCCGGGGCGATCAGCACCGAGACCAGGTTCATGACCTTGATCAGCGGGTTGATCGCCGGGCCCGCGGTGTCCTTGAACGGGTCGCCGACGGTGTCGCCGATGATCGTCGCCTCGTGGGCGTCGGAGCCCTTGCCGCCGTGGTTGCCGTCCTCGACGAGCTTCTTGGCGTTGTCCCAGGCGCCGCCCGAGTTGGCCAGGAAGATCGCCATGAGGACACCGGTCGCGATGGCACCGGCCAGGTAGCCGGCCAACGGGCCGACGCCGAGACCGAACCCGACCGCGATCGGGGCGAAGATGGCGAGCAGACCGGGGGTGGCCAGCTCGCGCAGCGAGTCCCGGGTGCAGATGTCGACGACGCGGCCGTACTCCGGGCGCTCGGTGCGGTCCATGATCCCGGGGTGCTCGCGGAACTGGCGGCGCACCTCGTAGACGACGGCGCCCGCGGCGCGGGTCACCGCGTTGACCGCGAGGCCGGAGAACATGAAGACCACCGAGGCACCGATGATCACGCCGACCAGGGTGTTCGGGCTGAACACCTCGTAGGCGAAGGCGGTCCCGGCGTCCTGCGCGGCGATGTTGACCCCGGCGAGCGCCTGGCTGATCGCGTCGCGGTAGGAGCCGAACAGTGCCGTCGCCGCGAGCACCGCGGTGGCGATCGCGATGCCCTTGGTGATCGCCTTGGTGGTGTTCCCGACCGCGTCGAGCTCGGTGAGGATGTCGACGCCCTCGCCCTCGACGTCGCCGGACATCTCCGCGATGCCCTGGGCGTTGTCCGAGACCGGGCCGAAGGTGTCCATCGCGACGATGACGCCGACCGTGGTCAGCAGGCCGGTACCGGCCAGCGCGACCGCGAACAGCGACACGACGATCGAGCCGGACAGCAGGAACGCGCCGTAGACGGCCGCGGAGATGACGAGCGCGGTGTAGACGGCGGACTCGAAGCCGATCGAGATGCCGGACAGGATCACGGTGGCCGCACCGGTCAGCGACGACTCGCCGACGTCCTTGACCGGACGGTCCTCGGTGCCGGTGTAGTAGCCGGTCAGCTTGAGGATGACCGCGGCCAGCACGATGCCGATGACCACGGCGACCGAGGCGATCAGGCGCGGGTCGCCGGCGAGGCCGACGACGCTGGTGTCGGTCGGGTTGATCAGCTCGCCGAAGGTGCCCGGGAGGTAGACGTAGGCGGCGACGATCGACAGCACCCCGGCGAACAGGGCCGAGAGGTAGAAGCTGCGGTTGATCGCGCGCAGGGTGTTCTCCCCGGCGCGGGCCTTGGTCAGGTAGACGCCGAGGATCGCGGTGATCACGCCGATCGCCGGGACGATCAGCGGGAACAGCAGGCCCTGCAGGCCGAACGCCGCGGTGCCGAGGATCAGCGCGGCGACCAGGGTCACCGCGTAGGACTCGAACAGGTCGGCGGCCATGCCGGCGCAGTCGCCGACGTTGTCGCCCACGTTGTCGGCGATGGTGGCCGCGTTGCGGGGGTCGTCCTCGGGGATGCCCTGCTCGACCTTGCCGACCAGGTCGGCGCCGACGTCGGCGGCCTTGGTGAAGATGCCGCCGCCGACCCGCATGAACATCGCGAGCAGTGCCGCGCCGAAGCCGAAGCCCTCCAGGACGCGGGGCGCCTGGCCGGCGTAGACGAGCACGACGAGCGAGGCGCCGAACAGGCCGAGGCCGACGGTGAACATGCCGACGACGCCGCCGGTGCGGAACGCGATACGGGTCGCCTTCTCCCGGCCGCCCGGCTCGCGCGAGGCCGCGGCGACGCGGATGTTCGCGCGCGTCGCGAGCCACATGCCCAGGTAGCCGATGGCGGCGGAGAACGCGGCTCCGAACACGAAGGCGATCGATCGGCCGATGCGTTCGAAGTTGTCCTCGGCGGGGAGCGCGAGGAGCAGGAACACGACGACGACGGCGAAGATCAGCAGTGTGCGGAACTGGCGGTTGAGGTACGCCGTGGCGCCCTCCTGGACCGCGCGGCCGATCTCCCTCATGTTGGGGGTGCCCTCGTCGTAGGAGAGCACCTCCCGCATCAGGAGACCGCCGACGACCAGGGCGACGAGGGCGACCACCGCGACCACGCCGACGATGGCGAGGTCCCCGCCGCCGAGCACGAGGCCCTGGGCGAGGTAGGTGGGCTGGGACATCCGTGTCCTCCCGGTGGAAAGGATCCGGCCGGCGAGGTCCCCGGCGGCCGGGACGGGTCACTGTGGCTCGACCCGGCCGGGCGGCGACGGCCTCGTCGGCGTCGACTGGGCCCGGGCGGCGTCCACCGGTGACCGGGCTGGTGCAGTCTAGGAGTGTGGTGCATCCCTCAGTGCGATTGGGATCACAGGACGTAACGAACTGGCAAAAGTGATCAATCCCACACGATGTTGCGACGCAATCCGGGAACCTGCAGATCAACTGCGGTGCAACGACTTCCGTGATCCGGTCGGCCGCGGGCCGCCGGCTCGGGGCGGCCACCGGGAGCGACGGCGGATCGTTCGAACATCTGTGCCATCGTGGTCGGTCGTGGGAGCGACGGCGGAGAGCACGCAGGGCCCGGACGGGTCGCAGCGCGGGGTGGAGCTGCTGCGTCGCGTGCTGGCGGGCTCGGGACTCGACCCGGCCCGTGCCGACACCACGTGGACGTCCGGTGCCGCCGACACGGACGGGCCGGGGCCGGGAGCGGGACCCCGGCCGGGGCCGGGTGCCGGGGTGTTCGCCGCGCAGGACGGCTTCGACGGTCCTGACGGTGTCCGCGGTTCCGACCTCTCTCGCGATTCGCGTGGCTCCGGCGATTCCCGTGGCTCTGCCGGCTCCCACGGGTCTGCGGGCTCCGACAGCTCCCACGGCTCCGACGGCAGCGGCGGCTCCGACGGCTCCGACGGGGTCGACGTCGTCGAGGACCCGTTGCGGCACATCGTGCGGATCCCGGCGCGGGCCGGCCACCCGGTCGACTGGCCGGGCTGGGCGCCCGAGCCGCTGCGCGCGGCCTGGGCGGCCCGCGGCGTGACCCGCCCGTGGTCGCACCAGGCGCACGGTGCGGAGCTGGTGCACTCCGGCGCCGACGTCGTCGTCGCGACGGGGACGGCGTCGGGGAAGTCGCTGGTCTACCAGCTGCCGGTGCTCGCCGGTCTGGCCGAGGACCCGCGGGCCACGGCGCTGTACCTCGCCCCGACCAAGGCACTCGCCGCCGACCAGCTGAGGTCCCTCGACGGGCTCGCCCCGGACGGTGTCCGGCCCGCCGCGTTCGACGGCGACACCCCCATGGACCAGCGCGACTGGGTCCGCAGGCACTGCCGGTGGGTGTTCTCCAACCCGGACATGCTGCACCGGTCGATCCTTCCCCGGCATGGGCGCTGGACGACCTTCCTCCGCCGGCTGCGCTACGTCGTGGTCGACGAGTGCCACACCTACCGGGGGGTGTTCGGCTCGCACGTGGCGCTGCTGCTGCGCCGGCTGCTGCGTCTCGCCGCCCGCTACGGCGCGCGCCCCGTGATCGTGCTCGCCTCGGCGACGGTGGCGCGCCCGGAGGAGTTCGCGTCCCGGCTGACCGGACGCGGCGTCGTCGCCGTCACCGAGGACGGGTCCCCGCACGCCGGGCGCACCGTCGCGTTCTGGGAGCCGCCGCTGCTCGCCGAGATCACCGGGGAGAACGGGGCGCCGGTCCGCCGCTCCGCCGGGGCCGAGGTCGCCCGGATGCTCGCCGACCTCGTCCTGACCGACGCCCGCACCCTGGCGTTCGTCCGGTCCCGGCGGGCCGCCGAGCTCACCGCGCTCGGTGCGAAGCGCCAGATCGCCGAGATCGCTCCGGAACTGGCCGCGCGGGTGGCCGCCTACCGCGGCGGCTATCTGCCCGAGGAGCGCCGTGCGCTGGAGGCCGACCTGATGTCGGGCGAGCTGCTCGGGGTCGCGACCACCAACGCGCTGGAGCTCGGCGTCGACATCTCGGGGCTCGACGCCGTGGTGCAGGCCGGGTTCCCGGGCACCCGCGCGTCGTTCTGGCAGCAGGCCGGGCGCGCCGGACGGGCCGCCGACGAGGCGCTCGTCGTGCTCGTCGCCCGCGACGACCCGCTCGACACCTACCTCGTGCACCACCCGCGCTCGCTGATCGGGGCGCCCGTGGAGAGCTGCGTGCTCAACCCGGTCAACCCGTACGTGCTCGCGCCGCAGCTGGCGTGCGCGGCCGCGGAGATGCCCCTGACCACGGTCGACGTCGAGGAGATCTTCGGGGGAGCCCCCGCGGTGGAGGTCCTCGACGCCCTGGTCGACGAGGGCGTGCTGCGCCGACGACCGCACGGCTGGTTCTGGCCCGACACCGGCGACGCACCCGCCGCGCACGTCGACATCCGGGGCTCCGGGCTCGGGCAGGTCGCCGTGGTGGAGGCGGCCACCGGGCGGATGCTCGGCACCGTCGACGGCGGCTCGGCCCCGGGCACGATCCACTCCGGTGCGGTGTACCTGCACCGCGGCGACAGCTTCGTCGTCGACGAGCTCGACCTCGACGACGGCGTCGCGCTCGTCCACGCCGAGGACCCGGACTGGCGCACCGAGGCCCAGTCGGTCTCCGACGTCACCGTGCTGGAGGTGCTGGAGCACCGCCGGTACGGGCCGGTGCAGGTCTGCTTCGGTGCGACCACGGTGACCAGCCAGGTCGTCGCCTACCGGCGACGCACCCCGGACGGCACGGTGCTCGACCAGACGGCGCTGGACCTGCCGCCGCAGAGCCTGGACACCCGCTCGGTCTGGTACACGATCGACCCCGACGCGCTCGCCGACGCCGGAATCGACGAGGCACGTCTCCCCGGCGCACTGCACGCCGCCGAGCACGCCGCGATCGGACTGCTCCCGCTGTTCGCGATCTGCGACCGCTGGGACATCGGCGGCCTGTCCACCGCGCTGCACCCCGACACCGGGCTCCCGACGGTGTTCGTGCACGACGGGCACCCCGGCGGCGCGGGCCTGGCCGAACGCGGCCACGAGGTGCTGGGGCGGTGGCTGGCGGCGACCCGCGCCGCGGTCCGGGACTGTGAGTGCCGCACGGGCTGCCCGTCCTGCGTGCAGTCCCCGAAGTGCGGCAACGGCAACAACCCGCTGGACAAGACGGGGGCGGTGCAGGTGCTGGACCTGGTCCTCGTCGCGCTGGAAGGCGGTGCCCCGACCGGTTCGCGGTGATCGCGGAACCGGACGGGGTACCACCGGCCCGCCCGTCGGGGGCGGGGGCGGGCCGGTGGCAACCACGTGCGACGACATCGGACGGGGGCGCCAGGGGCGCTCCGACGTCGTCGCTGTCTGGGGAGCGTGGTCTTCGTGGCGGGGGCGGACCGGATCCTGCCCGTCCCTGCGACTCCCAGTAGGCCCGAGTGTCGCGACGGTGACCAGATGTGGGCCGCGCGATGTCGGTGATCGGTCAGGCGCCCACGACGAAACGCGGTCGCGCTGGGACGTTCGTCGTAAGCAATCGTGATGACGGCGTGCTCCGGGGTTCGCCGTCCGTTCATCCGGGGGCGTGGACCGCTCACCGAGATCGTGATCACGTCCGGGGGAGTTCACGACGGCTCCGCGGTGGGGCCGGAACCGTCCACGGTCCCGCTCGCCGGGGGTGGGCCGGTGTCCACGGGAGCCGGGCCTGCACGCGCCCTCGCCCGCGCGGGACCGCGCAGCGGGAGCAGGCCCGACCAGGCGACCCGGGTCTCGACCAGGGCGTCCCAGCCGTCGAGGCGGCAGGTCAGGAGCTCGGCGCCGTTGCGGGCGGCCAGGTCGGCGGCACGGGCGCAGGCGGCGGCCGTGCCGTCCACCGACCGGCCGGCGGCCGCGAGTGCGGACAGGTCCGCGGCGGCGGAGGCGACGTGCCGGGCGCGGGTGGCGGCGGCCAGGTCGACGCCGACGATGCCGACGAGCAGCAGCACCGCCGCCGCCGTCGCGGCCCAGACCGAGGCGACGCCCGCGTCGTCTCCCCGGCGCGGAGGGACCGGGCGGCTCATGGCGCGTCACCGGGTGGGGCCGACCCGGCTGTGACGCCGGGCCGGGCCGCCTGGGCCCCGGACCGGTCCGCGCCGGTCGTGACGCCGGGTTCGACCGCGGCGGTCGCGGTGCCGCTGATCGTGACCGGGAGCAGCCCGACCGGCCGGACCCGCACCGTCACGACGACGAGATCGCCGTCGAGGCGCAGCTCCGGCTCGGCTCCGGCCGGGGCCAGCTGCGCGGCCACGGCCCGGCCCCGTTCGGTGTCGCCGCGTGCGGCCTGGCGGGCCAGCTCGCGGGCGGCGTCGGTGCAGCGGACCCCGGCCGCCACCGCGGCGACGGCTCCGACCGCCGCCGCGGTGACCGCGACCAGGGTGCCGAGCGCCAGCGCCGCCTCGACGGTGACCGCGCCGTCGTCGTCCGCCGGGGAACTCGCCGGGCCGTTCCTGGTACCGACGGCTGGACCTCGGCCGAGGGTGCGGCAGCCACCGCGGCCGCGGCCGGTGCGGTGGGGGTCAGAGCGTCGTGGACAGCGCACGTTGCACGATCCCGGTGAGGGCGGCGAGGACGTCGCCGCCGCTGACGATCGCGTAGAGGAGCGCGGCGAACGCCGCAGCCGCGACGGTGCCGACGGCGTACTCGACGGTGGACATGCCGTCGTCGTCGGAGGCGAGTGCGCGCAGCCGGCGGTGCAGCAGGGAACGGGTGGGGGTCATCGGTGTCTCCTTCGTCGGGGGCCCGCGGGGTGCGGACCCGGTCGCCGCGCGGCGGTGGTCACCACCGCGCGAACGCCTCCCCGGCCAGCCCGATCACGACCGGCACGATGCCGAGGACCAGGAAGGCGGGCAGGAAGCAGAGCCCCAGCGGGGCGGTGATGCGGACCGCGGCGCGCTGCGCCCGCTCCTCGGCGAGGTCCGCCAGACCGGCGCGCAGTCGGGCCGCCTCCGCCGCGGCGGAGCGTCCGAGGGCGGCACCGGTACGGGCCGACCGGCCCGCCGCGCGGGCGAACCCGGCGAGCTCGGGGACCGGGCCGGCGGCGGCCCAGGCGTCGTCGGGGTCGGCGCCCAGGGCGAGCAGACCCGCGACCCGGCGCAACGCCTCCCCGGCCGGGCCGTCGAGCCGCCGGGCCGCGGCTCCGACGGCGTCCGCGACGGCGAGACCGGCGGCCAGACAGGTCGCCAGGAGGTCCCAGGCGGCGGCCAGGTCCGCGGAGTCCACCCGCGCGGCCGGCCCGCGGGCCGCCCGCCGGGCGAGCCACAGCAGCCCGCCGCCCGCCGCCGCGCCGACGACCGCGCCACCCGCCCCACTGAGGGCTCCGCCGAGCGCGGCCCCGGCGGGGACCAGCACCGCGAGGACCGCGGTGCGGGGTGGCGCCGCGGCCGCAGCGGTGCCGACGACGGCCCGCAGCCCGCGCAGCCGTCCCGGCCCGGGACGCCCGCCGACGACGGCCAGGGCGAGCGCGGCGAGCCCGAGCGCGGCCGCGGTCACGTCGGCACCGCCGCACGCAGGATCCGGTCGGCCCACGCCGCCCCGGCGACCGTGAGGACGACCCCGGTCAGCAGCAGCGCCGGCCCGTGCAGGCCGGTGCGCAGCACGGTCAGCGGCGCGATACCCATGAGCTGCCCGAGACCGATCCCGGCCAACGGCAACCCGGTCAGCACCGACGCCGTCGCCCGGGGTCCGGCGAGCTGGGCCCGCACCCGGGCGCCGTGCGCGATCCGCCAGCGGATGTCGTCGAGCAGCCCGGTGAGCAGGTCGGCGAGCGGGGCGCCGTGGGTGTCGGCGAGCTCCCAGGCCGAGGCGACCCGCTCGACGTCGCGCCGGGCGGGACCCCGCGCCGTCCGGCGCAGTGCCTCCGGTACCGGCTCACCGATCCGCGCGGCGACCGCCGCCGGCTCGAGCAGCGCGCGGGCGAGCGGCCCGTCGTGCACGTGCCCGGCCAGCGCGGCCGCGGGGTGCGCCCCGGTGCGCAGCTCGTCGGTGATCCGGGCGAGCGCGTCGGCGAGCTCGGCCGCCGTCGACCCGGCCCGTTCCGCGGCGCGGCGTGCGGCGACCCGGCGCCGCACCCCCCACGCCACCCCTGCTGCGCACACCGCACCGGCGGGGCCCAGGAGCAGCCACCCCAGCGGCGCGGCGAGCAGGGGCAACGGCGGAGCGAGCAGCCGGGCCGTCGGGAGGCCGATCGCGGTGCCGGTCAGGGCCCGCCACCGGGACCGGCCCGGCGCCGCGGGCAGTGTCAGCACCGCCAGCGCGAGCAGGGCGGGGACCGCGACGCCCTGCGGAGTCCCGGGCAGTGTGCTCAGCACGGCACACCGACCCCGCGCTCGCGCAGCAGCGTGGCGAGCTCGTCGCGGCCCGGTCCGGCCCCGCTGCCGCGGCTCCAGGCGGCCGTGACGCGGGGGGTGCCGTCGTCGGCGCGGCCCAGCACGCCGATCTCGTCGAGCGTCCGGCCGGCGCCGGGGCGGCGTCGCATGTGCAGCACGACCTGGACGGCGGCGGTCAGCTGCCCGTCGAGCGCGGCGGGGGACATCCCGCCGAGCCCGGCCAGCGCGCGCATCCGGGCCGGGATCTCGCGGACCGAGTTGGCGTGCACGGTGCAGCCGCCGCCGTCGTGACCGGTGTTCATGGCGGCCAGCAGGTCGCACACCTCGGCGCCGCGGACCTCGCCGACGACCAGCCGGTCCGGACGCATCCGCAACGCCTGACGCACCAGCTCACGCAGCGGCACCCCACCCGAGCCCTCGATGTTCGGCGGCCGGGCGACCAGCCGCACGACGTGCGGATGGCGCGGGGAGAGCTCCTCGGCGTCCTCGACGGTGATCAGTCGCTCGCCCGGGTCGACCGCGCCCAGCAGCGCGTTGAGCAGCGTGGTCTTGCCACTGCCCGTCCCACCGGCCACGAGCACGGCCAGCCGGGCGGTGACGATCGCGCGCAGCAGGGCCTCGCCGGTCGCGTCGAGGGTGCCGGTCCGCCGGAGCGCGGCCAGGTCGTGTCCGGCGGGGCGCAGCACCCGCAGCGAGATCGCGGTCCCGGCGGCCGCCACCGGTGGGAGGACGGCGTGCAGCCGGACCCCGGCGTCGGGGAGCCTGCCGTCGACGCAGGGACTCGCGTCATCGAGGCGGCGGCCCGCGGCGAGCGCCAGGCGCTGGGCGAGGCGCCGGACCGCGGCCTCGTCGGCGAAGGTGATGCCGGTGCGGCGCAGCCCGTCGCCGCGGTCGACCCAGACGGCGTCGGGCGCGGTGACCAGCACGTCGGTGGTCGCCGGGTCGCGCAGCAGCGCGTCGAGAGGGCCTGCTCCGGTGAACTCCTGGCGCAGGGTGCGGAGCGCGGCGAGGACGTCCAGATCGGACGCGACCCCACCGGACTCGGCCCGCACCGCCGCGGCGACGGCGGCCGGCCCGGTCTCGCCGCCGGCGTCGGCCAGCCGGGCCCGCACCCGGTCGACCAGCGGGTTCACGACGCCGCCCGCCGGGAAGCGGCCGTGCCGGAGAGGCGCTCGTGCACGGCCCGGGCCGCGGTGGCGAGCGGGCCCCGCCCCGAGCCGGGGGTCCGCCCCCGTTCGAGGGCACCGGCGAGGTCCCGCTCCGGGCGCATGGTCGTGAGCAACGACAGGCCGAGGGAGGCGACCACCTCGTCGGGGGTGATGCCGCCGGGGGACGGCCCGCGCACGACCAGCTCCACCGCCCGGGCGTGCTCGGCGAGCACGTCGGCGACCCGGGCGGCCGCGGCACAGGACCGCAGCCCGGCGGGGACCACCAGGACGGTCAGATCGGCGGTGCCGAGAGCGGTGAGTGCGGCGTCGGTGGGGTAGCGGGGCAGGTCGCACACGACGGTGCCGCCCGCGCGACGCCCGGCGTCGAGGACCGCGGTGACCGCGGCCGGCTCGGGGCCGTGCGGGGAGCGCGCGCAGGACAGCACCGACAACGCGGTGCGCCCGGACCCGGCCCGCGGCAGCGCGGCGTGCAGCGACGCGGCGCGCACCCGGCCGTCGCCGACCGACAGCTCCGGCCAGCGCAGCCCGGCCTCCTGCTCCAGCCCGACCATCAGGTCGAGGCCGCCGCCGAGCGGGTCGCAGTCGACCAGCAGCGCGGACTCCCCGGCCCGTGCGGAGGTCAGCGCGACGGCGGTGGCGAGCACCGAGGCGCCCGCCCCACCGCTGCCGCCGACCACGGCCAGCACCCGGCCGGCCCGCCCGTCGCCCGCTGCGCGCTCCCGGGCGTCGGCGAGGATGCCGGCCAGCCCGGCCTCGCCCTGGGGGAGCTGCACGACCCGGTCCGCGCCGAGGGCGACCGCGATCCGCCAGTCCTCCGCGGCGGGCTCGCCGGGGACGGTGATCACGACGCCGTCGCGGCGGGGGAAACCGGCCTCGCCGCAGCGCCGGGCCCCGGCCCGGTCGAGCAGCACGACCGGTGCGCGAGCCCAGGCACGGCGGGCGTCGGCCGCGTCGACCGCGCGCTGGGCGTCCATGTCGGCGGCCGCGGCGAGCCGCAGCAGCGCGTCGAGCAGCTCGGGATCGTCGGCCACGATCAGGCAGCGCCGGTCCATCGCGTCGTCCTCCACACCGGCCCGCCGGTGCGGGCCCCGGTGTCGAGCGTGCGGTCCCGGGAGGGCCTCGCCGGCCCCGATCGCGGGCCTGTGGACAACTTCGTGGAAACGGCTCGACCTGTGGACAACCCACCGGTTCCGTCGGTGTCGTGCGGGAGGATGTAGCACGGGGGAGGGCCCTCGCGGGCGCGCCATGGAGGAGCAGCACCGGAGCGGCGAGGAGCACACCGGGGAGGCGGGCGACCGACACGACCGTGTCGTCCCGACCCCGGACGCAGGACGACCCCCGCCAGGGGGGATTGGCGGGGGCCGTCGGGCGGTTCAGCCCCGGGGGGTCGAGCTGAACCCGCTCGGACCACGTCCGAGCTCGGTCAACTGTAGCCGGAACATGCCGGTCGCGCCCATACTCCGGCCGTGGGCTGCGCCGACCGGTACCGGCGACGATGTCGCTCTTGACCCCGACGGGGTGAACTGCACCACTGACCGGTGAGCGCGTTCGGGCGACCGGTCGCGTACGGCCGATTACTCTCCGCTGCTGGTCATCGGCCTGCTCGTACCCCCGGCCGGGCGGTGCGAGGACGGGCGGCGCCCACCGTGGGGCCGACGGTCGGCGGGGTGTGGACGGAGTCGGGGACCGGGGACGGGGCGCGTCCCGGTTCGGGCAGGCTGGACGGCGTGCCCGAGTCCTCCACAGCCCCCGTCGCCCCGGACCGGACCGCCGGTGCCGCCGTTCCCCAGGCGGTGTTCCTCGACCTCGACAACACGATCATCGCCGGGTCGAGCGCGCTGGCGTTCGCGCGTCCGTTCGCCCGCGCCGGCCTGATCGACCGCGCGACCGTCCTGCGCGGGGCGTGGGCCCAGCTGCTGCTCGTGCTCGCCGGGGCGGACGCGTCCACGATGGACACCCTGCGCCGGCGGATGGTGCTGATCTGCCAGGGCTGGGAGGTCGCGCGGGTCCGTGCGATCGTCGCCGAGACGCTGCAGGAGATCGTGGGTCCGCTCGTCTACCCCGAGGCGGTCCGGCTGATCGAGCACCACCGCGCGCAGGGGGCGGAGATCGTGCTGCTGTCGGCGTCGGGGCTGGAAGTCGTCGAGCCGATCGCCGAGCTGGTCGGGATCACGCGCTTCCGGGCGACCCGGATGCACATCGAGGACGGCCGCTACGCCGGGGAGATCGCGTTCTACTGCTACGGCGAGGGCAAGGCCGTCGCGGCCCGGGAGATCGCCGAGGAGCTGGGGCTCGACCTCGCGCGGTGTGCCGCCTACACCGACTCGATCACCGACCTGCCGCTGCTGGAGGCGGTCGGGCAGCCGTCCGTCGTGAACCCGGACCGGGAGCTGCGGGCGATCGCCCGTGAGCGGGGGTGGCCGGTGCTCGCGTTCGTGCGCGCCGCCTCCCGCCGGGACCGGCTGTTCCGGCTGCGCGACCGGCTGTCCGACAGGTTCGCGGCCGGGGCCCGGGGTGGTGCTCACGCCGGCCCGGCGGCCGATGGGACCGGCGAGGAGACCGGCGGGGTCGGTGCGGGCGAACCGTGGCGGGATCCGGCGCTGCTCGGTGCGGCCGCGGTCGGCGGGGTGCTCGCGGCGCTGGTGGCGGGGGCGGCCGGCACCCGGTCCGCCCGCGGTGGCCGCTGAGGTGATGGCCGGCCTGCGGGCGGGGCGCTGCCGGCCTCGCCGAGCGGCCCGCGCCCGTCCTCACCGCGGCTGCCGCGCCCTCGACCGCGGCGCGCCCGTCGATCAGTACGTCGGTGCTGTCCGGGTATCCCGCGACCACGCTCATGTACTGATCGACACGCGGTGAGCGGACTGCCGGGTGGCGGAGCGCGGGACGGTGCGGTGCACCCCGGGGCGACCGTCGATCAGTACATGAATGCTGCTCGGCCGCCGGCAAACAGCGCTGATGCACTGATCGACGGAGCCTCGCGGGCCGGTGTGGCGGGCGTGGTGCGGCGTGGCCGGCTGTGCCGGTGCGGGCAGCGGGTCGGCCGTGCCGGTGCGGGCAAGGGGGCGGCCGTGCCGGTGCGGGGAGTGGGCCGGTCGTGCTGATGTGGGTAGCGCGGCAGGCGTGCCGAAGCGGACGGCGTGGCCGGCGGTGCCGATGCGGGTACCGCGGCGGCCGTGCCGGTGCCGGTAGTGGGGCGACCGGAGCGGGCAGGGAGCGACCGGCGACCGGTGCGGGTGGTGGGGCCGCCGTGCCGGTGCGGACAGCGGGGCGGCCGACGACCGGTGCGGACCGTGTCGGGCCGGAATGCGGCCCGGATGCCGGGCGCGACCGCCGTCCGGGCGTCGTCGTCCACCCACCCGGCGGCCGTCGACGGTCACCCTGTGCTGCTGAACCGGTGCATCCCGGTGCGAGGGTTGCCCACATCACGTTCCGGGTCTACGAAGGAGTCACGGACCCCGGCCGGGCCAGGGGCGTCTCGGAGGAGAAGAGGCGTCTCCCCTGACCGGGCTCCGTACGTGGGAACCGGATCACGTCCACGCCGAGCACGCCGCGGGAGGCATGTCGTCGTGGGCCTGCGAACCGGGACGCCGGGCGCCGAGGCCGCACAACACGACACGTAGTGCACGCCAGGACGCCGGTTCCCACGTCGGGCCGGGTGGCGCCCCTCGGGGCACCACCCGGCTCTGTCGTGTTCGGGCCCGGCCGGAGTGCGGGGGCCCGGCCGGGGGTGCGGCGGCTCGGCCGGGGTGCAGCGGCTCGACCGAGGGCGCGAGGCCCGTGCCGAGTGCGTGGGCTCAGCCGGACTGCGCGGCGGCGATCGACAGGCCCTCCCGGCCGCCCGCCTCCCACTCCGCGCAGGTGTGGACGATCCAGCGGGCCAGACCGTCGGGCGTCCCGGACGCGAACGCCGCCGCGGCCTCCCGGTACTCCGCGGTGCGGCGCAGGAACCCCACCTCGGGCACCG
Organism: Pseudonocardia sp. ICBG162; assembly: GCF_020496225.1. Classification (NCBI taxonomy): domain Bacteria; kingdom Bacillati; phylum Actinomycetota; class Actinomycetes; order Pseudonocardiales; family Pseudonocardiaceae; genus Pseudonocardia; species Pseudonocardia sp. ICBG162. Next base: position 364,789 of record NZ_JAHLJD010000005.1, on the reverse strand, counting down.
ACAGACCGCGCGGGTCCAGCCCGGTCGACATCGCGGTCAGCCGGGCCGCGGCCCGGGCCACGACGCCGTCGGCGGTGCCGAACGGGGCCAGGGTCAGCAGCTCGCCGTGCACGACGGCGACCAGCACCGGTGCCGGCACGGAGGTGCCCCCGCCGATCAGGGCGGCCAGCGCCGCGAGCCGTCCCGACGTCGCCGGGCGCGGCCTGCCCAGCACCTGCTCGTGCTCGGCGGCGGGCACGAGGTCGCCCGCGGCCAGCACGTGCAGCCGGGCGAGCCCCTGCAGTGGCGCGCGACCCCAGGTGTCGAGGAGCTTCGCGCGCTCGTCGGCGATCCGGACGGCGCCCGCGAGGACCGGGTCGGAGACGTGGTCGGCGGTGACCGGCCGCAGCGGTGCCCCGTCGACCGCGGCGGAGGAGCGGGCCGCGCGCAGGGCGGCCTCGGCGGCCGTCGCGGGCCAGCCGCGCCGGTTGACCGGCTGGTTGTGCACCTCGGTGGCCGCGTCGCGGGCGCGGGAGACCGCCTCGGCGACGCCGGGGAGGGCGGCGAGCGGGGCGAGCGGATCGGCTGCTGCGGGGCGGGCCATGGGCGTCATCGTCCCAACCCGTGGGTTACCGTCGGGTAGTACCCCTGCGGTGTGGACCGCTCGGCGACCGGTCGTGGTGATCCACCGACCGCCGGACGTCCGTCCGTCCGCCGTCGATGGTCTCGCGAACCCCCGTGACGCACCGGGGAGTGGCCCCCGGCCTGCGCGGACGGTCAGGTCCGGCCGCTGTGTCCTGTCCGTACCTGTCCCGACAGACGGTGCACGGGCCACGACGTTTCACTAGCGTCGGACAGCACACGTGCGCGCACACCGAGTGCGCCCGAGGCCGCCACGCCGGCCCGAAGTGACCCGCCGCGTCGAGGAGGACACGAGGACATGGCCGAGTCCGAGAAGAGTTCTGCGCTCAGCGCACTCTCCACCGAGAGCAGGTCGTTCCCGCCGTCGGAGGAGTTCGCGTCGCAGGCGAACGCCACCGCCGACTGGTACGACCGCGCCGACTCCGACCGCGAGGGGTTCTGGGCCGAGCAGGCCGACCGGCTGCACTGGACGACGAAGTGGGACACCGTCCTGGACTGGCAGCCCCCGTTCGCGAAGTGGTTCGTCGGCGGTGAGCTGAACGTCGCCTACAACTGCGCCGACCGGCACGTCGAGGCGGGCAACGGCGACCGCGTCGCCATCCACTGGGAGGGCGAGCCCGGCGACTCCCGCACCATCACCTACGCCGACCTGCAGCGTGAGGTCTCCAAGACCGCGAACGCGCTGACCGAGCTGGGCGTCGGCAAGGGCGACCGCGTCGCCATCCAGCTGCCGATGATCCCCGAGGCCGTGTTCTCGATGCTGGCCTGCGCCCGCCTGGGCGCGCTGCACAGCGTCGTGTTCGGCGGGTTCTCCCCGGGCGCGCTCAAGGCGCGCATCGAGGACGCCGAGGCCAAGGTGCTGATCACCAGCGACGGCCAGTACCGCCGCGGCAAGCCGGCTCCGATGAAGGAGAACACCGACGAGGCCGTCGAGGGCACCTCGATCGAGAAGGTCCTCGTCGTCAAGCGGACCGAGACCGACGTGCCGTGGACCGACGGCCGCGACGTGTGGTGGCACGACGTCGTCGACGGTGCCTCCGACCAGCACACCCCGGAGTCCTTCGACTCCGAGCACCCGCTGTTCATCCTCTACACCTCGGGCACCACCGGGAAGCCGAAGGGCATCCTGCACACCTCCGGCGGCTACCTCACGCAGTCCGCCTACACCCACAACGTGGTGTTCGACCACAAGCCGGGCGAGAGCGTCTACTGGTGCACCGCCGACATCGGCTGGGTCACCGGGCACACCTACATCGTCTACGGGCCGCTCGCCAACGGCGCTACGCAGGTGATCTACGAGGGCACGCCGAACACCCCGCACGAGGGCCGGCACTGGGAGATCGTCGACAAGTACAAGGTCTCGATCTACTACACCGCCCCGACGCTGATCCGCACGTTCATGAAGTGGGGCGAGGACATCCCCGCGAAGTACGACCTGTCCTCGCTGAAGGTGCTCGGCACGGTCGGCGAGCCGATCAACCCCGAGGCCTGGATGTGGTTCCGGGAGAAGATCGGCAAGGAGAACTGCCCGATCGTTGACACCTGGTGGCAGACCGAGACCGGCTCGCAGATGATCGCGCCGCTCCCGGGCGTCACCGCGACCAAGCCGGGCTCGGCCATGCGCGCGCTGCCGGGCATCTCCGCCACCGTCGTCGACGACACCGGCACCCCGGTCGGCAACGGCGAGGGCGGCTACCTGGTCCTCGACAAGCCGTGGCCGTCGATGCTGCGCGGCATCTGGGGCGACACCGAGCGCTACAAGGACACCTACTGGTCCCGCTTCGCCGAGCAGGGCTACTACTTCGCCGGTGACGGCGCCAAGTACGACGACGACGGCGCCATCTGGCTGCTCGGCCGCGTCGACGACGTCATGAACATCTCCGGGCACCGCATCTCGACCACCGAGGTGGAGTCGGCGCTGGTCAGCCACCCGACCGTCGCCGAGGCCGCGGTCGTGGGCGCCTCGGACGAGACCACCGGCCAGGGGATCGTCGCGTTCGTCATCCTGCGCGGGAGCGCGTCGAAGGACGAGGCGAAGGGCGAGGAGGCCATCAAGGCGCTCCGCGACCACGTCTCCAAGGAGATCGGCCCGATCGCCAAGCCGCGCCAGATCCTCGTCGTGGAGGAGCTGCCGAAGACCCGCTCCGGCAAGATCATGCGCCGCCTGCTGCGCGACGTCGCCGAGAACCGGGACGTCGGCGACGTCTCGACCCTCGCCGACTCGTCGGTGATGGACCTGATCTCGTCCGGCATGAGCGAGTCCAAGGAGGACTGACCCTCCGGTCCCGGCGGCCCCGGGCCCGTGCACACCGCACGGGACCCGGGGCCGATCGGCGACACTGGTCGGCGTGGACGAGCCGATCGAGGTGCGGCGGGGCTTCGTCGTGCCCGCCCGCGAGCTGCACTGGCGGTTCTCCCGCGCCTCGGGCCCCGGCGGGCAGGGCGTCAACACCACCGACTCGCGGGTGGAGCTGTCCTTCGACCTCGCGGCGTCGCCGAGCGTGCCGGAGGACCTGCGCGACCGCGCCCTGTCACGGCTGGCGAACCGGCTCGTCGACGGCGTGCTGACCGTCGTCGCCTCCGAGCACCGCAGCCAGCTCCGCAACCGCGAGGCCGCCCGCGGGCGGCTCGCGACCCTGCTCGGCGAGGCGACCGCGGCGGGCCCGCGCACCCGTCGCCCGACCCGTCCGACGCGCGGGTCGCAGCGTCGCAGGCTCGACGCCAAGAACCGGCGCGGACAGATCAAGAAACTGCGCGGCCGCCCGGACGAGTGAGGCCGTGTCCCCGGCGTGGCGTAGCCGAGCGGGTCGCCGGACCCCGTGGCACGATGGCGGCTCACCGAACGACGGCCGTCCGGGGGATCCCCAGCGCCCCGGGTAGGCGAGTGCACCAGCAGGAGGGAAGACGGTGGCCAGCAACAGCCAGTCGGGCAACGCGGAGGTTCCGCCGGTCCTGCCCTCGATCCCGCTCACGAACGAGCCGGGGCCGCGCGACGCGTCCCTCGGTGCCCTCGCGAAGGACGTCACCACCCACCTCTCCACCCTGGTCCGGTCGGAGGTGGAGCTCGCCAAGGCCGAGGTCACGGCCGAGGTGAAGAAGGGCGTGCAGGGCAGCGTCTTCTTCGTGATCGCCGCGGTGATCGGGCTGTTCAGCCTGTTCTACCTGTTCTTCACCCTCGCCGAGTTCCTCTCGCTGTGGCTCAACCGCGCCGCGGGCTTCGGGATCACGTTCCTGTTCATGCTGCTCGTCGCCGGCCTGTTCGGCTTCCTCGGCTACCTGCGGGTCCGCAAGATCCGCAAGCCCGAGCGCACCATCGACTCGCTCAAGGACTCCGCCCAGGTGCTCGCCCAGCGCGGCCACCGCGGTGACCGCGACAACGTCCGCGAGATCGCCGACGGCACCTCCGGGCGGCACGCCGCCGCGGGCTGATCCGGCGTGTCCGCAGCGACCGGTACCCCGCCCGACCCCTCGGTCGTCCGGGTGCCCGGTCCGTGGACGCACCGCGCGGTGTCGGCCAACGGCATCCGCATCCACCTCGCCGAGTACGGCCCGCCGACCGGCCCGCTGGTCGTGCTGCTGCACGGCTTCCCGGAGTTCTGGTGGACCTGGCGCCACCAGCTCCTCGCCCTCGGCGACGCCGGCTACCGGGTCGTCGCGCCCGACCTGCGCGGCTACGGCGACACCGACAAGACGCCCCGCGGCTACGACCTGTGGACCCTCGCCGGTGACTGCGCCGGGCTGATCCGGGCGCTCGGGGAGCCGCGTGCCCACGTCGTCGGGCACGACTGGGGTGCCGCGATCGGCTGGACGGTCGCCACGCTGCACCCGCGGCTGGTCGTCTCGCTCACCGGGCTCGGGGCGCCGCACCCGGTCGTCATGCGCGACGCGGTGCTGCGCGACCCGCTCGGGCAGGGCCGCGCGAGCCGCTACATGGCCGGGTTCCAGCTGCCGCGGCTGCCGGAGCGTTCCCTGCGTGCCGACGGCGGCGCCCGGGTCGGGCGGATCATGCGGGCGTGGGCGGGTCCGGAGTGGGCCGCCACCACCGACTTCGCCGACGCCGTCGCCCGCAACGCGGAGGCGATGCGGATCTCCACCGTCGCCCACTGCAGCCTCGAGTACTACCGCTGGTCGATGCGCTCCCAGGTGCGCCCCGACGGCCGCCGCTTCGCCCGCGAGCTCTCCCGGCCGGTCGGGGTGCCGGTGCTGCAGGTGCACGGCGCCGACGACCCGTGCGTGCTCGACACCACCATGCGCGGCGACGAGCGGTTCGCCGGTGCCGGGCTGACCCACCACACGCTCCCGGCCACCGGGCACTTCCCGCAGCAGGAGCACCCCACCCACGTCACCGCGCTGATCGGGGCCCACCTGCAACGCTGCGACGGCTGAGCGGACACCGGTTCCCCGTCGTCCGACGTGCACGGATACGCTCGGCCACCGTGCGGATCCTGATCGTGGGAAGCGGTGCGCGTGAGCACGCCATCGCCGTGGCTCTGGCGCAGGACCCGGAGGTGACGGCGCTCGCTGTCGCCCCCGGCAACGCGGGGACGGCCGCGGTGTCCGAGCAGCTCGGGCTCGACGTCACCGACAACGGCGCCGTCGTCGACGTGGCGCGGACCTGGCAGGCGGACCTCGTGGTCGTCGGGCCGGAGGGCCCGCTGGTCAACGGTGCGGCCGACGCGGTGCGCGAGGCCGGCATCCCCTGCTTCGGCCCGAGCGCCGAGGCGGCCCGGATCGAGGGGTCCAAGGCGTTCGCGAAGGCCGTCATGAGCGCGGCCGGGGTACCGACGGCCTCGTCGGTCGTCGTTGACAACCCGGCGCACCTCGACACCGCGCTGTCGGTGTTCACCCCGCCCTACGTCGTCAAGGACGACGGGCTGGCCGCGGGCAAGGGCGTCGTCGTGTCCGGCGACATCGAGGTGGCCCGCGCGCACGCCCTCGGGCTGCTCGACGCCGGCCACCCGGCGCTGCTGGAGTCCTTCCTCGACGGCCCCGAGGCGTCGCTGTTCTGCCTCGTCGACGGCGCCACCGTGGTGCCGCTGCTGCCCGCGCAGGACTTCAAGCGCGTCGGCGACGACGACTCCGGCCCCAACACCGGCGGCATGGGCGCCTACTGCCCGCTGCCCTGGGCGGGCGAGGACCTCGCCGAGGAGCTGGTCGCCGGGGTCGTCGCGCCGGTCGCCGAGGAGATGGCGCGCCGCGGCACCCCGTTCACCGGGCTGCTCTACGCCGGTCTCGCGCTGACCTCGCAGGGCCCGGCGGTCATCGAGTTCAACTGCCGCTTCGGGGACCCGGAGACCCAGGCCGTGCTGGCGCTGCTGCGCACCCCGCTGTCGCAGCTGCTGCTCGCCACCGCGACCGGCACCCTCGCCGAGCAGCCCGCGATCGAGTGGGCCGACGGGTCGGCGGTGACGGTCGTCGTCGCCGCGGAGGGCTATCCGGCCACCCCGCGGCTCGGTGACGTCATCACCGGCGCCGAGGGGGAGGGCGTGCTGCACGCCGGCACCCGTCGCCGCGACGACGGCGCGGTCGTCTCCTCCGGCGGGCGCGTCCTGTCGGTCGTGGGCACCGGCTCCGACCTCGCCGCCGCCCGGGCCGAGGCCTACGCCCGCCTGGAGCCGGTCCGCCTTGCGGGCTCGCACCACCGCACCGACATCGGTCTGAAGGCCGAGCGCGGAGAGGTCAGCGTGCCCGTCGCGCAGGCCTGATGTTGCGCGGGTGTTACCGCCGCATGGCGCAACGCCAATAGTCCGAATGGCCTGACCTGGGCCTCCGTATCCGGTTGTTCGATGATCATGAAGAGCCGGTAAAACCGGACACCAGGGTTTGATCTCCACCGGTTCGTCGAGGAATCGTCCTGTGGCACAGGGGCACAGCCGGTGTCCCTGAACCACAGGAGGATCACCATGGCCCACGCTCCCCAGCAGGCCCGTCGTCGTCGCGCCCTCGCCCTCGTGGGTGGCGTCGTCGCCGCGCCGCTCGCCGCCCTGGCGCTCACCGGCACCGCGCAGGCGGCCGAGCTGACCCCGGTCGCCGAGTACCTCGACGACACCGTCGCCGACACCGACGCGCAGATCGGCGCCGTCGTCGACGCCCTGGGCTTCGAGGCCGAGTGACACCGGGCGGGCCCCGCGCCCGCCCCGGTTCGTGAACGACCGCGCGCCCGGGAGCGGGCTCCCGCCCGGGCGCGCGGTCCGGTCCCGTGCGGGGCCGCCGCCTAGGCTCGGCGGCGTGACCCGCCTGACCGTCGCCGCCCGTGCCGCCGTCGCCCCGTTCCACGTCATGGACGTCTGGGCGGCCGCCGCCGAACGGGCCCGCACCCACGGCGACCTGATCAACCTCTCGGCTGGGCAGCCGTCGACCCCGGCGCCGGAACCGGTGCGCGCGGCCGCCGTCGCCGCCCTGAACGAGCAGGTACTCGGCTACACCGTCGCCCCCGGCATCGCGGAGCTGCGCGAGGCCGTCGCCGGGCACTACCGGCGCACCCGGGACCTGGAGGTCGACCCGGGCGACGTCGTGCTCACCACCGGGTCCTCCGGCGGGTTCCTGCTCGCCTTCCTCGCCGCGTTCGACGCGGGCGACCGCGTCGCCATGGCCCGCCCCGGCTACCCCTGCTACCGCAACATCCTCGCCGCGCTGGGCTGCGAGGTCGTCGAGCTGCCGTGCGGTCCGGCGACCCGGTTCCAGCCCACCGTGGAGATGCTCGAGGCGCTCGACGAGCCGGTGAAGGGCCTGATCGTGGCCAGCCCGGCGAACCCCACCGGCACCGTCCTCGACCCCGCCGAGCTGGCGGCGCTCGCGTCGTACTGCGAGGAGCGCGGCATCCAGCTCGTCAGCGACGAGATCTACCACGGCATCACGTTCCCGGGCAGCCCCGCGACGAGCAGCGCCTGGGAGACCTCGCGGGAGGCCGTGCTGGTCAACTCGTTCTCGAAGTACTTCTCGATGACCGGCTGGCGGCTCGGCTGGCTGGTGTGCCCGCCGCGGCTGCGCCGGACCGTGGAGGGGCTGGCCGGCAACTTCACCGTCTGCCCGCCCGCGCTGCCCCAGCACGCGGCGCTCGCCGCGTTCGACGAGGCGAGCTACGCCGAGGCCGACTCCCACGTCGTGCGCTACGGCCGCAACCGGGACCTGCTGCTCGACGGCCTGCGCGGGCTCGGGATCACCCGGCTCGCCCCCGCCGACGGCGCGTTCTACGTCTACGCCGACATCGCGCACCTGCTGCGCGCGGGCGAGGACTCGATGGGGCTGACCTACCGGCTGCTCGCCGAGACCGGCATCGCCGTCGCACCGGGGCAGGACTTCGACCCGGTCGACGGCGGCGCCTACATCCGCTTCTCCGGCGCCGGGACGCCCGAGGGCATCACCGAGGCGCTGGAGCGGCTGCGGGCCTGGGTCTGAGCGGGCCTCAGAGCACCAGCTCGGGCTTCACCGCCGTCGCCGTCCACACCCGCTTGCGGTACGCCGCGAACGTCGCCAGCGCCAGGGCCCCGACGAACCAGGCCAGCAGCACCGGCACCGCCGTCCCGACGACCCCGGCCAGCTCACCGCCGTACATGAGGTGGCGCAGCGCGTCGACGGCGTAGCCCATCGGCATCACGTGGTGCACCGGGTAGAGCGGCCCGGGGATGGTCTGCCACGGGAACGTGCCGCCCGCCGAGACGAGCTGCAGAACCATCAGGACCAGCCCGAGGAACTGCCCGACCGCGCCGAGCAGGGCGTTGAGGGCGTGCACGATCGCGGTGAACGTCATCGAGGTCAGCCACAGCAGCGCCAGCGTCGCGAACGGGTGCACCGGGGTGATCCCCAGCAGCAGCGACACCACCGCGTACATGCCGGTGACCTGTACGACCCCCAGCAGTCCGGCCGGGATCCAGCCGCCCAGCGCGATGCGCAGCGGGCTCTGCCCGGCCGCGATCGCCCGTCGGGACAGGGGCTGGACCAGCAGGAACAGCACGTAGCCGCCGATCCAGGTGGCGAGCGCCATGAAGAACGGGGCCAGTCCGGCGCCGTAGGTATCGGCCTGGGAGTAGGCGACGTCGCGGGTGGCGACGGGGTCGCCGATGTTCGCGGCGGTCGCCTCCCGGACGCCCGGGGCCGGGTTCGGGATGTCGTCCAGGCCCGAGGCCAGGCCGTCGTGCAGCTGCGTCGCGCCGGTGGCGAGCTCACCGGTGCCCGAGTCGAGCCGGCGCGCCCCGTCGGCGAGCCGGTCGGTCCCGTCGACGGCGGTGCGCTCCCCGGCGACGAGCTGGTCCGCCCCGGTCCGCAGCGCGGTGGCGCCGGTGGACAGCTGCGTGGCGCCGGCGGAGAGCTTCCGGACGCCGCCGGACAGCTCAGCCGCGCCGTCGCGCAGGGTCCCGGCGCCGTCGGCGGCGCTCGCGATGCCGCGGCTGAGCTGCGGGGCCGACGCGGCGAGCTGCTCGGCGCCGTCGGCGACCTGCCCCGCGCCGGAACCGAGGCGGTCGAGCTGCCCGGACACCTGCTGGACGCGGGTGTTGCCGTCGACCAGCGGCTGCTTCGCGGTCGCCAGCGCGGCCAGGGCCTGCTGCACCTGTTCCTCGGTGAACCCGCGCTCGCGCAGGTTCGCCGCGATCGTGCCGTCGGCGGCGTCGAGCTGGTCGGCCAGCCGGGCGCTCTCCTGCGCGACCCGGTCCCCGGCCGCGGCCAGCTGCGCGTTGCCGTCGGCGACCTGGCGGGCGCCGTCGGCCAGCTGTCGCGACTGCGCGGGCAGGTCGGCGGTGGCACTGCGCAGGGTGCCCAGCCCGGTCGCGAGCTCGCCCGCGCCCGAGGACAGCCGGTCCGCCCCGGTCGCGGCGGTGCCCGCCCCGGTGGCGAGGGTCCCGGCCCCGGTCGCGAGCTCGCCCGCGCCGCCGGAGAGCTGCTGGGCGCCGTCGAGGAGCTTGCGCTGCCCGGTCGCCAGCTCACCGGCGCCGGACGCCAGCCGGCCGGCCCCGTCGTGGGCGGTGGCCGCGCCGTCGGCGAGCTTCCCGGCGCCGTCCGCGGCCTCCTGGGTCTTGGTGTGGATGGTGGAGAAGCCGGTGAGGAACCGGTCCGCGGCCTGCGTCCCGACCTCCTTGGCGACCGACTCGCGGACCCGGGTGGTGAGGGTGTCGGCGATCGTGCGGGCCAGGTAGTTGTTGGCGTCGTTGGTGGTGAGCACGAGGATCCCCTGGCGCGGGGTGAAGTCCCCGGAGGACTGCAGGGCCGCGGTGAAGTCGCGCGGGATCGTCAGGGCGAAGGTGTAGACGTTGTCGCGCACGCCGCGGTCGGCCTCGGCGGCGGAGACCCGGTGGAAGTCGAACGAGCCGGAGTCGGTCAGCTCCTTCGCGACGTCCTGGCCGACGTTCTGCGTCTTCCCGTCGGCGTCGGTGCCGCCCGCGTCGTCGACGACGAGTGCGGCGGGCACCTGGTCCAGGCGGGAGTAGGGATCGCCGTTGGCGTAGAGGTAGAAGCCCGCGTAGAGCATCGGGATCATCAGCAGCGCGAGCACGGCCAGGACCGGCAGCCGCCCGGCGGTGATCCGCCGCAGCTCGCTGATCGCCATCCTGATCGCGCTCATGAGGTCCGCTCCGTGCTCTCGTCGCCGTCGGTGGTCCCGGGGGTGGGGTCCGCCCCGGGCAGGATCGCCGTACCCGCGTCCTGCGGGGGCTCCGCCGTGCCGGGGGGCGGAGCGTCCGCGGCCCCGGCGGGGCGGCGGCGCAGCAGCCGCCGGGTCCAGCCCTGCGGCAGGTCGTCGGCCCCCTGCGGCGCGACGACGGTCAGCGGCCCCGTCGGGTCCTCGGGCCTGCTGTGCCGCCCGGGCGGCTCCGGCAGCGCGCCGGCGTCGCCGCCGCCGAGCCGCACCCCGGGCACCCCCAGCAGCGCCGCCGATCCCTCGGTGCAGGTCACGACGACGGCGAACCCGGCGCGGGCGTGCTCGGAGGCCACCTGCCACCAGGTCACCGGGGTGCCGCCGTGCCGGTCCGGCGCGCTCAGCACGAGCACCCGTACCCCGGGGCGGGACGCGGCGAGTGCGGTCATCAGCCCGATCCGGACGGGTGCGGGCACGTCCTCGAACCGCGAGCGCACCCAGCTCTGCGCGCCCCGCGCGCCCAGCCACTCGGTGACCGCCCGCGGGGTGGTGCCGCGCCCGGCCATCGCCAGCTCCTCTCCGACGACGGTCCGCAGCGGCAGCACCGGCTCCGGCTCGCTGACCCCGGGCGTGTCGACGACGGCGACGGCGCGGCGCAGGCGGCGCGGGTCGTCGTCGCCGTCGAGGGTCACGGTGCCGTGGTCGGGCCGCATTCGCCCGGCCAGCGCCAGCGCCAGCGCGGTGTGCCCGGAGCCGGGGGTGCCCGCGACCAGCAGCACCGAACCGGGGACGGCGCGCAGCGAGGTCGGCTCGAGCAGCACCCCGTGGGTGCCGTCGACGGCGACGCCCTCGGCGACGAGGGCCGCCTCGGGGCCGGGGGCGGCCTCGGGATCAGGGGCGGCCTCGGGATCGGGAGCGGGCGAGGGGGCGGAGCTGGTCATGACGGTCCTGCTGTCCTGGGCGCCCCGGGCCGCACGACACCCGGCGATCGCGGGTCCGCGCAGCTCACCGGCACCGGTCGTGGGTCGGAGCCACCGGCGCCCGGTGGTGCGTACGCACGGGCGCGACGGCGGCGGAAGCCTAGGCCGACGCCTGCTCCGGCGTCCGGCCGTCGCCCAGTGTGGACCCGATCGTGCGGGCCGACTTGACCTCGGACGACAGTGAGTTGACCCGGCGCGACACTGTGACGGCGGCGACGAGGGGCGCCCGGAGCGCCCGGCCCGGGGTGCCGCGGGCACGTCCGGCGCCGGGGCCGGAGGCGACCCGGAGCGCCGGCGGAGGGCGGCGCGGGGCGGGGCCCCGGGGGCTCAGCCGCCGAGGGCGGTGCGGGGCAGCGGCGCGGGGCCGCCGGGGGAGCCGGTGCTGGACGGGCCGACCTCGCCGATCCGGTCCAGCGCCGCCTTGATGTGCTTGCCGCCGACGTCGCGGTGGGTCATCAGCCGCAGCTTGCCCGCGATGGCGCCGGCGCGGACCCCGGCCTCGGCGAACGCGGCGATCGTGCCGCGCACGTCGGCCACGTCCACCAGCACGATGTTGGTCTGCGGCTCGCGGACCCGCCAGCCGCGCTCGCGCAGCCCGGCGGCGAGCCGCGTCGCGAGGTCGTGGTCCTCGGCGAGCCGGTCGATGTCCTCCAGCGCGACGAGCCCGGCCGCGGCCAGCACCCCGCCCTGCCGGACGCCGCCGCCGAGCATCTTGCGCAGCCGCCGGGCGTGCTCGACGAACTCCGCCGACCCCGCGACGACCGACCCGACCGGCGCGCCGAGCCCCTTGGACAGGCAGACCGCGACCGTGTCGGCGCCGACGGTCAGCGCGCCCGGCGGGACCCCGAGCGCGACCGCGGCGTTCCACAGCCGGGCGCCGTCGAGGTGCACCGAGAGCCGGGCGGCCCGCGCCGCGGCGGCGACGGAGGCGTGCTCCTCCGGTGCGGTCACGGTGCCGCCCGCGGAGTTGTGGGTGTTCTCCAGGCACAGCAGCACCGGGCGCAGGGAGGCGTAGAAGCCGTCGTCGGCGGCGGCCCGGCGCACGGCGGCCGCGGTGACCTTGCCGGGGCCCGCGTCGTGCGGCAGGGGCCGCGGCATCCCGCCGGCCAGCCAGGCGGCCGTGCCCAGCTCGAAGTCGAGCACGTGCGCGCCCTGGGGGGCGAGGAAGGAGTCGCCGCGGCCGAGCCGGCTCATCAGCGCGATCAGGTTCGCCATCGAGCCGGTGGGCGTCCACAGCGCGTCGGCGGCGCCGAGCAGGCCCGCGACCCGTTCCTCCAGCTCGCGCATGGTGGGGTCGCCGTCGAGCACGTCGTCGCCGACCTCGGCCTCGGCCATCGCCCGGCGCATCGCCTCGGTCGGCAGCGTGACGGTGTCCGATCGCAGGTCGACGGGCTCGCCGGGGGCCGGGGCGGCCGCCGCCCCGCGCGCACCACCGCGCGGTGACCAGCGGCTTCTGGGTGACGGGCGCACACCACCAGTGTGTTCCATCCCCGCGGCGGTGAGAACGGCAGGGTCACGAAACGGTCACGGTCACCCCGTCCGACCTGGGCGTCGAGTCCGGTATCTCACTCGTCCGGACGGGTCCTGTCTTGGCACTATGTGGCGATGGCGGCCCCGAAGCAGACCGAGAAGGGTGAGCGGCGCCGCGCCCTGCTCGTCGCGGCGGCCGCGGACCTGCTCGCCGAGAGCGGTTTCGACGCGATCCGGCACCGCGCCGTCGCCGAGCGGGCCGGGGTGCCGCTGGCGGCCACGACCTACTACTTCTCCTCGCTGGAGGACCTGGTCTGCGCCGCGCTGGACCGGCTGGCGCACGCCGAGCTGGCCGACGCGCACGCCTGCCTGGCCCGCCGTGACGACCCGGCCGAGATCGTGCTCGACCTGCTGCTCGGCCCGCGGTCGCGCACCGACGGCCTCGACGCCGTCCTGGCCCGGTTCGAGCGGCTGATCGGGTCCGGCCGTCGCCCGTTCCTGGCCGGGCTGCTGCGCGCCCAGCGCGTCGAGTTCGACGCCCTGCTCGACGAGGCGCTCACCCGCGCGACCGGCCGTCGCCCGGGGCCGGGGGAGGTCCGCAGGCTCACCGCGCTCGTCGACGGCGTCGTGCTCACCGCGCTGATCGAGGCCGACCCCGACCCGCGTGCGGTCGGCCGGGAGGCGCTGCACGAGGTGCTGGAGTCCCTGCCCCGGGTGTGAGGCCGCGCTCCCGCCGGTCACAGGGCCCCCACCAGCCATTATCATCGCGCCACGTGATTGCCAACGTGCTGGCCGCGCGCTACGCGAGCCCCGAGCTGGTCCGCCTCTGGTCTCCGGAGTACAAGATCCAGCTGGAGCGACGGCTGTGGATCGCGGTGCTCCGTGCCCAGCGCGACCTCGGCATCGAGGTGCCGTCGTCGGTCATCGACGACTACGAGGCCGTCGTCGAGCAGGTCGACCTGGGCTCGATCGCCGCCCGCGAGCGCGTCACCCGGCACGACGTGAAGGCCCGCATCGAGGAGTTCAACGCCCTCGCCGGCCACGAGCACGTGCACAAGGGCATGACCAGCCGCGACCTCACCGAGAACGTGGAGCAGCTGCAGATCCGGCTGTCGCTGGAGCTCGTCGCCGACCGGACCGTCGCGGTCCTGGCGCGGCTCGGGCGTCGCGCGTCGGAGTACGCCGAGCTGGTCATGGCCGGGCGCAGCCACAACGTCGCCGCGCAGACCACCACCCTGGGCAAGCGGTTCGCCTCCGCCGCGGACGAGCTGCTCGTCGCGCACGCCCGGCTGGAGGACCTGCGCTCGCGCTACCCGCTGCGCGGGATCAAGGGCCCGATGGGCACCAGCCAGGACATGCTCGACCTCCTCGACGGCGACGCGGCCAAGCTCGACGAGCTGGAGCAGCGGGTCGCCACCCACCTCGGGTTCGCCGAGGCGTTCACCAGCGTCGGGCAGGTCTACCCGCGCTCGCTCGACCACGACGTCGTCACCGCGCTGGTGCAGCTGGCCGCCGCGCCGTCGTCGCTGGCCACGACGATCCGGCTGATGGCGGGTGCCGAGCTCGCCACCGAGGGCTTCGCCCCCGGCCAGGTCGGGTCCAGCGCCATGCCGCACAAGATGAACGCGCGTTCCGCGGAACGCATCAACGGCCTCATGGTGATCCTGCGCGGCCTGTCGGTCATGACCGCCGAGCTCGCCGGCTCCCAGTGGAACGAGGGCGACGTCTCCTGCTCGGTGGTGCGCCGCGTCGCGCTGCCGGACGCGTTCTTCGCCCTCGACGGCCTCTACGAGACCACGCTGACCGTGCTCGACGAGTTCGGCGCCTACCCGGCCGTGATCGCCCGCGAGCTCGACCGCTACCTGCCCTTCCTCACCACGACCGCGGTGCTGATGGCCGCCGTCCGCGCCGGGGTCGGCCGGGAGACCGCGCACGAGGTCATCAAGGAGCACGCGGTCGCCGTCGCACTGGCGATGCGCGAGCAGGGCCAGGCCGACAACGACCTGCTCCAGCGCCTCGCCGGTGACGACCGGCTCGGCCTGCCCGCCGGCACGCTGGACCGGCTGCTGGAGGACCCGCTGCGGTTCACCGGCGCCGCGTCCGCGCAGGTCACCACGGTGACGGAGAAGATCGCCGCGATCACCGCGAAGCACCCCGAGGCCGCCGCCTACACCCCCGGAGGCATCCTGTGAGGCTCGTCCACTCCGGCAAGGTCCGCGAGCTCTACCTCGACGAGTCCCGCGACCCGGCCCAGCTGCTGCTCGTGGCCTCGGACCGGCTGTCGATCTACGACGTCGTGCTCCCGACGCCCGTCCCGGACAAGGGCGCGATCCTCACCGCGCTGTCGCTGTACTGGTTCGAGCGCACCGGCGACCTCGTGCCCAACCACGTCATCGGGACCGACGACATCCCCGCCGAGTCCGCCGGGCGCGCCGTCCGCTGCCGCCCGCTGGAGATGCTGCCGGTCGAGTGCATCGCTCGCGGCTACCTCACCGGGCTCGGGCTGAAGGAGTATCAGCGCACCGGCGCCGTCTCCGGCGTCACGTTGCCCGCCGGCCTGGTCGAGGGCTCGAAGCTCCCCGAGCCGATCTTCACCCCGACCACCAAGGCGCCGGTCGGTGAGCACGACGAGTTCATGACCTTCGACGACGTCGTGGCGCAGCTGGGCGCCGACACCGCGACCCGGCTGCGGGACCTGACCCTGGAGGTCTACCGGCGCGGCGCCGAGTCCGCGGCCGAGGGCGGGATCATCGTCGCCGACACCAAGCTGGAGTTCGGCCGGGACACCTCCGGCGAGATCGTCCTCGGTGACGAGGTGCTCACCCCGGACTCGTCGCGGTTCTGGCCCGCCGACTCCTACGAGCCCGGCCGGGTCCAGTTCTCCTTCGACAAGCAGTACGTCCGCGACTGGTCCGCCGGGCTGGACTGGGACCGCACCGCGCCCGGCCCCGAAGTCCCCGACGAGGTCGTGAAGGTCGTCCACGACCGCTACGCCGAGGTCTACCGCCGCATCACCGGCACCCCCTGGACCTCACCCACCGCCTGACCTCGCGTCCTGACCCCGCGCCCGGCGGGCGTGGCGACCCGTCGCGGGCCGTGGCGACCCGCGCGCGGGGCGCCACGGGTGGCTGCGGGTCGCCACGGGGCGGCGAGGGGTGGGGGTCAGGTCGGGGGTAGGGCGTCGAGGAGGGCCTGGGCGGTCGGGGCGTCGGTGACCAGGCGGTTGAACAGGCCCGCCCGCGCCCCGCCGACGATGCTCGGCACCTTCTCCTCCCCGACGGCGACGGCGATCGTCCGCGGTACCCGTCGCAGCTGCTCGGGGGAGATCCGCACCATCCGGTCGCTGCCCGGGAAGGCGATCGGGCGACCGTCGGCGCGGTAGAAGTTCAGGCAGACGTCGCCGACGCCGTCCTGGAGGCCCTCGTCGTCGAGCGGGACCGAGGTCGAGATCGACGCGCGGCCCGCGGGCGGGGCGCCGACACCGACCAGCGCGGCCTGCGCGCGCGCCCAGAACCCGGTGACCCGCCGGAACTCCGGGTCCTCGGCGAGCGTGCGGCTCATCGCCGGTGACGGCATGGCCTGGGTGAACAGGAAGTGCGGGCGCCCGTGCCCGCGTTCGGCGACCGACCGGACGATCTCGTTGGTCTGGTGCCACGCCTCGGGCTCGGCGACCCCGCCGACGGTCGGCACGATCTCGCAGCCGGCCAGCGCGGGCAGCGCGGTGTGGCTGAGCTCCCACACGGTGCGCCCGGAGGAGACGAGCAGGACGTCGCCCGCGCGCAGCCCGGCCTCCCGCAGTGCCTCGCCGACCGGCTCGGCGAGCGACTGACCGAGGTCGGTGGCGGGGCGCGGGGCCAGCCACACCCGGTCAAGCCCGAGCGCGGCGGCGAGCCGGGGCGCGTCGTCGCCGCCGGTGTGCAGCGAGTCCGGGTCGTGCACGGTGATCTGCACGATCCCGACCCGGCGGGCCTCGGCGAGCAGCCGGGAGACGGTCGGACGCGACACGGTGAGCCGGTCGGCGATCGCGGCCTGGTTGAGCTCGTCGACGTAGTACAGCCGTGCGGCCCGGTGCATGAGCCCCAGGTCGCGCCGGGAGACGTCGTGCGGCGCCATCGCCACCTCCTCCGCCGTGTCGGACCGGTACCAGTCAAGCCTACTGCACGTTTGTTCAATCAGGAACGGATGTGTTGACGAATGTTCACGTCGGAACGCATGCTCAGAACCAGTCGCATGCAGCACCCCGCATGGCACCAATGGAGGTTCCGTCGTGGCAGACCAGATCCCGACCCGGATGCAGGCCGTCGTCGTACACGGCCCCGAGGACTACCGCCTGGAGGAGGTCGACGTCCCGGCTCCCGGCCCCGGCGAGCTGCTGATGCAGGTCGAGGCCGTGGGCGTGTGCGCGAGCGACCTGAAGTGCTACCACGGCGCCGCGAAGTTCTGGGGCGACGAGAACCGCCCCGCCTGGGCCCAGACCGGCGTCACGCCCGGCCACGAGTTCGTCGGCCGGATCGTCTCCGGCGACGACGAGGGCCTCGCCCTGCACGGCGTGTCCGTCGGCGACCGCGTCGCCTGCGAGCAGATCGTCCCGTGCGAGCAGTGCCGCTACTGCCTGCGCGGCCAGTACTGGATGTGCGGGCCGCACGACATGTTCGGCTTCCGCAACTTCGACGGCGCGATGGCCCAGTACATGCTGGTCCCGACCCGTGCCCGGGTGCACCGGGTCTCGCCGGACCTGGAGCCGCACCACGCCGCGTTCGCCGAGCCGCTGTCCTGCGCGCTGCACGCCGTCGAGCGCGCCACCATCACCTTCGACGACGTCGTGGTCGTCGCCGGATGCGGCCCGATCGGCCTCGGCCTGATCGCCGGCGCCCGCGCGAAGAACCCGCGGCTGCTGATCGCGCTCGACCTCGACGACGAGAAGCTGGAGCTCGGCCGCCGCACCGGCGCCGACCTCACGATCAACATCTCCCGCGAGGACGCCGTCGCCCGGGTCCGGGAGCTCACCGAGGGCTACGGCGCCGACGTCTACCTGGAGGGCTCAGGCGCCGTCCCGGCCGTCGCCCAGGGACTCAACCTGCTGCGCAAGCTCGGCACCTACGTCGAGTACTCGGTGTTCGGGTCCGACGTCACCGTCGACTGGTCGATCATCTCCGACGACAAGGAGCTCGACGTCCGCGGCGCCCACCTCGGCCCGCACTGCTGGCCCGCCGCGATCAAGATGCTGGAGGACGGCAAGCTCCCGATCTCCGACATCTGCACCCACCAGGTGCCGCTCGCGGAGTTCCAGAAGGCCCTCGACCTCGTCGGCGACACGTCCGGGTCGTCGGTCAAGGTCTCGATCCTCCCGAACGCGTGAGGGCCGCCATGTCGACGACGACACCGCGCGAGACCTTCCTCGACCGCATCGGCATCCCGCACTCCCTGCGCTGGGGCTTCCTCGGCGTGCTCGTCTTCATGACCGGCAACGGGACCGAGTCGAACTTCATCTCCCCGCACATCGAGGCGGTCCTCGGCTCGCCCGAGGCGACCGTCGCCACGATCATCGCCGGCTACAGCCTGGCCGTGCTCGTCGCCAGCTACCTGTCCGGTGCGCTGGCCGACCTGTGGGGGCCGCGCCGGGTGATGACCCTCGGCGTCGTCGTCTGGGTCGTGTTCGAGGTGCTGTTCCTGCTGAGCCTGCAGCTCGGCAGCATCGGCCTGGTCGCGGCCACCTACTTCCTGCGCGGCCTCGGCTACCCGCTCTTCGCGTTCGCGTTCCTGGTGTGGATCAACGTCGTCACGCCGTACTCGCGCAACGGCGTCGCGGTCGGCTGGTTCTACGTCATGTTCACCGGCGGCCTGCCCACGCTGGGCTCGCTGTTCGCGCTCGGCATGATCCCGGCCTTCGGCGGGGGCACCGGCGGCGAGACCGCCGCGATGGTCGGCTCGACCGTGCTCGTCGTCGCCGGGTTCCTGATCGCCCGTTTCGGGGTGCGCGAGCCGCACGCCACCCGGCGCCTCGCCCCGGCCGGGGAGACCACCGCCCAGGTGCTCACCGCCGGGCTGCGGCTCACCGCGTCGAACCCGAAGATCCTCATGGGCTTCCTGGTCCGGCTGATCAACACCGCGCCGCAGTACGGCATGTTCATCATCCTGCCGACGGTCATCGCGGTGGACCTCGGCTGGGGCCAGAGCCGCTGGCTGACCATGACCGTGTTCGTCTACGCGACGAACATCCTGGTCAACGCGGTGTTCGGCGCGGTCGGGGACCGCTGGGGCTGGCGGCGCACCGTGCAGTGGTTCGGTGTGTTCGGCTCGGCCGTGGGCCTGCTGCTGTGGTGGTACGTGCCGCACGCCGTCCCGGCCGGATCGACCTGGGGCTTCTGGGTCTCGGTCGCCGCGGGCTGCATCTTCGGCTGCCTGCTCGCCGGGTTCGTCCCGATGGGCGCGATCATGCCCGCGCTCGCACCCGACCACAAGGGCGCCGCGATGGCCATGTACACGACCGCCGCGGGCGGTGCCGCGTTCCTCGGGTCCGGCGTCGTCGCGCTGATGCTGGGGGTCGGGGCCGGGAACGTCGGCGTCGTGTGGGCCTTCGTCGCCCTCTACGCGGCCGCCTTCGTGATGGTCTCGTTCCTGAACGTCCCGCAGGACGCCCCCGAGCCGCGCGCCGCCGTCGCGACCCCGGTGAAGGAGACCTCGTGACCAGGATCTACGACGACCCCGCCACGTTCGCCGACGACCAGCTCGACGGCTTCCTCGACCTCTACGCCGACCGTGTCCGAGGGGTGCACGGCGGCGTGGTCGCCCACCGTGGCGACGGCGGCCCGCAGGTCGCCGTCGTCATCGGGGGCGGCTCGGGCCACTACCCGGCGTTCTGCGGGACGGTCGGGCCGGGGATGGCGCACGGCGCCGTCGTCGGCAACATCTTCACCTCGCCGTCGGCGGCCCAGGCGTACTCGGTCGCGAAGGCCGCCGACCAGGGCCGCGGTGTGGTCTTCAGCTTCGGCAACTACGCCGGCGACACGATCAACTTCGGGATCGCGGCCGACCGGCTGCGCGAGGAGGGGATCGACACCCGCATCGTGGTCGTCACCGACGACGTCGCGTCCGCCGAGGAGGAGTCGCGGCGCCGCGGGATCGCCGGCGACTTCACCGTGTTCAAGGCGATGGGCGCCGCCGCCGCGCGCGGCGCGGACATCGACGAGGTCGAGCGGCTCGGCCGGGCCGCCAACGCGGCCACCCGCAGCCTCGGCGTCGCGTTCACCGGCTGCACGATGCCCGGCGAGGACGAGCCGCTGTTCTCGGTGCCCGAGGGACACCTCGGGCTCGGCCTGGGCATCCACGGCGAGCCCGGCATCCGCGACGTCCCGATGCTGCCCGCCCGCGAGCTGGCGGAGCTGCTGGTCGACGACGTGCTGAAGCACGCGCCCACGGGAGCGCCCGGCCGGGTCGGGGCGATCCTCAACGGGCTGGGCACCACGAAGTACGAGGAGCTGTTCCTGCTGTGGCGCCACGTCGCGCCGCGGCTGCGCGACGCCGGGTACGAGATCGTCGACCCCGAGGTCGGCGAGCTCGTGACCAGCCTCGACATGGGCGGCTGCTCGCTCACCCTGATGTGGCTCGACGACGAGCTGGAGCCGCTGTGGCGGGCGGACGCCTACACCCCCGCCTACCGCAAGACCGCCGCACCGCTGGCGGCGCTGCGCGAGCCGACCGCCGACGAGCTCGCCGAGGCCGACGCCGTCGTCACCGCGCCCGCGGCGAGCGACGCGGCCCGGGAGCTCGCGGGCACCGTCCGCGCCGCGCTGGCGGCGGCGGAGTCGACGATCCGCTCCCACGAGCACGAGCTGGGCCGGATCGACGCCGTCGCGGGCGACGGCGACCACGGCCGCGGCATGCTCAAGGGCATCACCGCCGCCACCGCCCGGGTCGGCGAGCTCGGCGACGACGTCGGCGGCGGCTGGGTGCTCCAGCAGGCCGGGCAGGCCTGGGCCGAGCGCGCCGGCGGCACCTCCGGGGTGCTGTGGGGCGCGGCGCTCGAGGCACTCGGGCGGCACCTCGGTGACACCGCCGACGGCTACCCGGCCGCGACCGTCGCGGCAGGGATCCGCGAGTTCGCGACGACCATCGAGCAGCTCGGTGGGGCGCGGGCGGGGGACAAGACCCTGCTCGACGCGCTGCTGCCCTTCGTCGACGAGCTGGAGCGCCGGGTCGGCGACGGCGACCCGCTCGCCGGGGCGTGGGCCGCGGCGGCGGAGGTCGCGACCGCCCGGGCGCGGGACACCGCCGACCTGCGGCCCCGGATCGGCCGGGCCCGCCCGCTGGCGGACAAGAGCGTCGGCACCCCCGACGCCGGGGCGGTGTCGCTGGGACTCGTCGCGACGGCCGTCGCACAGGTGCTGGAGGAGGAGACATGAGCGGGAAGCTCCGCATCGTCGTCGGCGCCGACGACGCCGGCTACGAGTACAAGGAGAGGCTGAAGGCCGACCTGGAGGCCGACGACCGCGTCGCCGAGGTGGTCGACGTCGGCGTCGGCGCGGACGGGCACACCGCCTACCCGCACATCGGCGTCGCCGCGGCACGCCGGATCGCCGACGGCGAGGCCGACCGCGGCCTGCTCATCTGCGGGACCGGGCTGGGCGTCGCGATCTCGGCGAACAAGGTGCCGGGTGTCCGCGCGGTCACCGCGCACGACCCGTTCTCCGTCGAGCGTTCGGTGAAGTCCAACAACGCGCAGGTCCTCTGCATGGGCCAGCGCGTGGTCGGGCTGGAGCTGGCCCGCACGCTCGTCGACGGCTGGCTCGACCACCGCTTCGACCCGGCGAGCGCCTCGGCGGAGAAGGTCGCCGCGCTCGACACCTACGACCGCGGCGGCCCGGCCGGGGCGGAGACCGTCGGGACGGACTGCTGATGTTCGACCTCACCGGTTCGGTCGCGCTGGTCACCGGGGCCGCGTCGGGCATCGGCGCCGAGGCGGCCCGGGCACTCGCCGGGCAGGGCGCGGTGGTCGCCGCCGCGGACCTGCGCACCGACGGCGTCCCGGAGGTCTGCGCGTCGGCGCACGTCGTCGACGTCGCGGACCCCGACGCGGCGGAGGCCTGCGTCGACGAGGTCGTCGCCCGGCACGGCCGGGTCGACGTGCTGGTCAACTCGGCCGGGATCGCGCTGCTCGCCCCGGCGCTGGAGCTGGGGGTCGACGACTGGCGCCGCACCCTGGACGTCAACCTCACCGGGTCCTGGCTGATGGCGCGGGCCGCGGGCCGGGTCATGGTGGAGCGCGGGTACGGGCGGATCGTGAACCTCGCCTCGCAGGCGGCGAGCAGCGGGCTGGAGCAGCACGCCGCCTACTGCGCGTCCAAGGCGGGGATCACCGGGCTGATCCGCACCCTCGCCGTCGAGTGGGGGCCGCACGGGGTGACGGTCAACGCGGTGTCGCCGACGGTCGTGCTCACCGACCTGGGCCGCGCGGCGTGGGACAACCCGGCCGGGGACTCCCACCGCGCCGAGATCCCGGCGCGGCGGTTCGCGGAGCCGTCGGAGATCGCCGCGGCCGTGGTCTACCTGGCCTCGGCCGAGGCCGCGATGGTCAACGGCGCCGAGCTGCGGGTCGACGGCGGGTTCACGGCCCGCTGAGGAGACCTGCCGAGAACGCCCGCCGATCGTCGTCCGCGCGATCCGGCGGCTCCACACGGGGTTCACCTCGGTCGGGTCGGATGGGGGCCATGAGCACGCTGCTGGTCTCGCTGTCCGGCCTGACCGACTCCGACGACGCCGACCGCGCCCGCGCCGCCGCGTTCGCCGCGGAGCTGGACCGGCGCGGCGTGCCGCTGACCCACCTCGTGCAGCCCAAGGGGCCCGACGGGCCGCTGCGCCGCGGCGACGACCTGGTCCGCTGGATCGCCGGCCGCGTCCGCGCCGGGGACGACCTGCTCCTGCACGGTTTCGACCACACGAGCGACCCGGTGGGCGCCTGGCAGAACGGCTCCGTGCCGCGGATAGGACGCCGCACCGAGTTCGGGGCGCTGCCCCGGCACGAGGCGGGCCTGCGGCTGACCGGTGCCCGGCGGATCCTGCTCGCGACCGGGCTGTCCACCGACGGCTTCGCCCCGCCCGGCTGGATCGCCTCCGAGGGCACCCTCGACGCGCTCGCCGACCTCGGCTTCGGCCTCTGCGCCGACGAGACGACCGTCCGCGCGACCGGCGGTCCGGTGCTGCGCTCGCGCGTGCTGACCTTCCGGGCGTCCGAGCCCTGGCGGGGCGAGCGCCGCGCGGGGGAGCGCCGTCGCGGACGGGCGCTGGAGCAGCAGGCCGTGCGCACCGCCGAGCGCGGCGGGCTCGTCCGGCTCGCGCTGCGGGCCAAGGACCTGCGCCGCGAGCACCGCGTCGAGGCCGCGCTGGCCGCCGTCGACGCGGCGCGCGGGGCGGGCGCCGTCGGCGCCGTGCACCGCACGCTGTTCCCCGCCGCGGCCCCGGCCGCCTAGGAGCTCCCCGGCGATCGGCCCGGTTGTCCACAGTGTGTGCTCTCCTGTGGACAACCGGTGCCACCTGTGGACAGGTGTCAGGTCCGCCGCTCGCCGAGCACGCAGAACTCGTTGCCCTCGGGGTCGGCGAGCACCGTCCACGACACCTCGTCGGCCGGGACCCGGTGCTGGCCCACGTTGACCCGGGTGGCGCCCAGCATCAGCAGCCGGGCCACCTCGGAGTCGCGGACGCCGTCCGGCCGCAGGTCGATGTGCAGGCGGTTCTTGGTCCGCTTGCCCTCCGCGACCGGCACGAAGATCAGCCCCGGGACGACGCCCTCGGCGGGCTGGATCTCGAACTCCGACGCCGAGGCGTTCACCACCGTCCAGTCCAGGGCCTCGGCCCACCAGCGGCCGAGCCGGACCGGGTCCCGGGCGTCGACGACGACCTGCTCCCACTGCAGGGCCATCAGACGTCGACCGCCGTCTCCCGGTCGGGGACCAGGAGCGTGGTGGCCTCGGGCTTGAGCTGGTCGAAGAACCGGTGATGGAGCGCCGGGTCGGCGAGGGTGCCCTCGTGGATCGGCACCACCGTCCGCGGGGCGACCGACCGCAGGTAGTCGACGGCCTCGGAGACCTTCAGCCAGGGCGCGCCGGTGGGGAGCAGCAGCGTCGCCAGCTCGTCGACGCCCGGCGGGACGTAGGCGTCGCCGGGGTGCAGCAGCGCGCCGTCGACGAGGTAGCCGTTGTTCGCGACCAGCGGGATGTCCGGGTGGATCTGCGCGTGGTCCCCGGACCCGACGACGGTCACCTCGGCGCCGCCGAGGGCCAGCGCGTCGCCGGGGGCGGCGGTGCGGGCGTCGATGCCGTCGAGCTGCCCGGCGGTCTGGCCGTCGGTGACCAGGGCGGCGTCGGGGTTGGCGCGCAGCAGGGTGCGCAGCGCGTCGGCGTCGACGTGGTCGAAGTGCTGGTGGGTGACGAGGATCGCGTCGAGGCCCTCCAGGCCGGTGAACCCGGAGGAGAAGGCGCCGGGGTCGAACAGCAGGCGTGCGGCTCCGGTGTCGACCAGGACGCAGGCGTGGCCGTAGTGCGTCAGCTGCATGGGCACAGCATCCCGTGTCGCGGCGGCGCGGCGCCCGGCGGCCGCGCCGGTGGGTCCGGGTGGCCCGGCACGCCGGCGGCGTCAGCCCCCGGTGTGCGCCGCCAGCACCGCCCGTTCCTCGGCGGCGGTCAGCCCGGCGCCCCGTCCGCGGTCGAGGCCGAGCTCGCGTTCCCACGCCAGCGCCGCCCGGGCGGTGACGGCGAGCGGGCGGGTCTCCAGCCCGGCGGCGACGGTCGCGGTGACGTCGCGGTCGGCGATGCCCCAGAGCGTCTCCGGCAGCCACAGGGGCAGCGACCGCGGGCCCGCCCAGATCGCGACGTCCTGCGCCCGCAGGGTCTCCCCGGGCACGCGGACCAGCTCGAGGTCGTCGGCGCCGACGGCCTCCGCGGTCGCCGCGAGCACCCGGTCCAGGGTGGACCGCGGGCCGGTGCCGTCGTGGGTGCCCGTGGTGCCGGCCTCGGCGCGGGCGACGACCCAGGCCGCCAGGTCGTCGACGTCGACCACCTGCATCGGCTGCGCGGGCGCGTCCGGCACCACCACCCGGCCGCCACGGGCGAACCGGTTCGCCCAGTAGCCATAGCGGTCGTGCCGGTCCCCGTGCCCGCACAGCAGCCCGGCGCGGACGACGTGCGCGCGGTCGCCCGCCCGCTCGCGCACCGCGTGCTCGCTGCCGACCTTCGCCGCGCCGTAGACGTCGGGATCGGTGCGGGACCGCTCCGGATCGGGTTCGTCGTGCAGCGGTGCCAGGGTCGGCTGGTCGACGGTCCCGCCCCGCACCGCCGGGTCGGCGTAGGCGTTGATCGAGGACACGAACGTCCAGTGCCCGAAGCGGCCGTCCAGGGCGTCGAGGGCGTCGCGGACCCAGGGCGCGGACATCGTCGCCACGTCGACGACGGCGTCGGCGGTCCGCCCGTCCAGCGCCGCGGCGAGCGACCCGGGCCGCGAGCGGTCCGCCACCAGCACCTCCGCGCCGTCCGGCGGCGCCCCGGACACACCCCGGGACACGCACGTCACCGCGTGCCCGGCCGCCAGTGCGGCCGCGGCGACCGCGCGCGAGAGGAAGACCGTCCCACCCAGCACCAGGAATCGCATGCGCCGATGGTGAGGGCACGCACGTCGAGTTGTCCGCCCCGTTCACCGTAGGCTGACCCCGTGGCCAGAGTGGTGGTGGACGTGATGCCCAAGCCCGAGATCCTCGACGTGCAGGGTCAGGCCGTGACCCGGGCGCTCGACCGGATCGGTGTGTCCGGCGTGAGCGGGGTGCGGCAGGGCAAGCACTTCGAGCTCGAGGTCTCCGACGGCATCGACGACGAGACCCTGCACCGGCTCGCCGGCTCGCTGCTGGCGAACCCGGTGATCGAGGACTGGACGGTGACCCGGCTGTGAGCACCCGCGTCGGTGTGATCACCTTCCCGGGCACCCTGGACGACGTCGACGCCGCCCGCGCGGTCCGCCGCGCCGGCGCCGAGGCCGTCCCGCTGTGGCACGGCGACCACGACCTGCAGGGTGTGGACGCCGTCGTCGTGCCGGGCGGGTTCTCCTACGGCGACTACCTGCGCGCCGGCGCGATCGCGAGCCTGGCGCCGATCATGACCGAGGTCGTGCAGGGCGCCGGGCGCGGTCTGCCGGTGCTCGGCATCTGCAACGGCTTCCAGATCCTCTGCGAGGCGCACCTGCTCCCCGGCGCGCTCGTCGCGAACGCCGGGATGCACTTCCTGTGCCGCGACCTCGAGCTGACCGTGGAGAATGCGCAGACCGCGTGGACCCGCGACTACACCGCGGGGGACCGGCTGACGATCCCGCTGAAGTCGCAGGAGGGCCGCTACGTCGCCGACGCCGCGACCCTCGACGAGCTGGAGGGCGAGGGCCGCGTGGTGTTCCGCTACGCCGAGTCCGCCCCCAACGGCTCGACCCGCGACATCGCCGGCATCACCAACGCGGCGGGCAACGTGGTCGGCCTCATGCCGCACCCGGAGCACGCGACCAGCGAGCTGACCGGCCCGTCCGCGGACGGCCTCGGCCTGTTCACCTCGGTGCTGGCCCGGGTCACCGCCTGACCCACCGACGACGCACGGCCCGGCCGGTGGTCCCCGCGGACCACCGGCCGGGCCGTCTCCGTGTTCAGCGCGGGATCTCCGACGCCGGGGCGGTCGTCGTCGCGGCGAAGCCGGCCTGCGCCTGCTCCTGGGTGGGCGCGACGACGTAGATCGAGAACCGCGTGTCCGCGCAGAGCGCGACGGCGACCGCGTTGCGGCTCAGCGTCGGTCCGCGGGAGAAGAACGGCCCCTGCACCGTGGCGTCGTCGCCGGAGCTCCAGGTGTCCGAGCCCGGCGGCAGCGAGGCCCCCGCGCGGACGTGGTCGTAGAAGGCGCGGGCGTCGCCCGCGTCGGACCACATGTCGTAGAACACCGTCGCTCCGTTCGTGGTGTCCTCGCAGCGGATCGAGGCGATCGAGGCGTAGCCGGTGTCGTCCGCGGGGACGGTCACGCAGCCGGGCGCGGCCGCGGAGCCGAAGACCTGCCGCAGCACGGTGAGGTCGGCCTCCCGGTTGGGGATCGGCGTGGTCGCGGCCGGGGCCGCCGACGCCGGTGCCGCCGCGGGGGCCGTGGTGGGTGCCGCGGCGGGCGCGGCCGTGGGCGCCGGGGGAGCGGTCCCGCCGGCCGGGTCCTCCAGGACGGTGCCGACGACCATCAGCGCGCCGAAGCCCAGCACCACGGTGGCGAGCACCGCGGTCACCGCGACCAGCGCCGGGTGGGTGCGCCGCCGCGGCTGCGGCGGGACCCACGGGCCCTGCGGCCCGGAGTACGGGCCGCCGAGCCCGGCCGGGGCCGCGAGGCCGGGCGGGACGCCGTGGCCGCCGGGCGGGGTCGCCGGTGCCGCCCACGGGCCGTGGGCCGCGCCGTCGTGTCCCGCCTGTCCCCACGGCGGCTGCCCCCACAGCGCGGCCGTCCCGCCGGGCCCGGTGCCCCCCGGTGCCCCGGGCACGGTCCCGGCCGGAGCCGGGACCGTGCCCACGGACGCCGCGACCCCCGCCGCAGCGGGCACCGTGCCCGCCGCGCCCGCGACCCCGACGGCGCCGGCCGCGGCCCCGGCGGCGACCGGGACCGGCCCGGACCCCGGGGCGGCGACCCGGACCGGACCGGAGCCCGGCGCCGGGGCCTGGGACGGGATGCCGGACAGCACCCGGGTCGGCCCGGAGGCCGTCGACCGCTCGGGATCCGCACCCAGCGCCTGCGCCAGCGCGGCGGCGAGCTCCGGCGCCGTCGCGAACCGCTCGTCCGGGTCGACGGCCATGCCGCGGACCAGGACGTCGTCGGCGTCGGCGAGCTCGGGGCGCACCGCGGAGATCCGCGGCCGCTCGGCGCCCAGGTGCTGGTACATCAGTGCAGGCCCCTCGGCCCGGAACGGGGCGGCGCCGCTCAGCGCCTCGTAGGTGAGGCAGGCCAGCGCGTACACGTCGACCCGCCGGTCCGCGGCCGCGCCGAGGAACAGCTCGGGGGCCATGTAGGCCAGCGTCCCGATCGCGGTGCCCGTCCCGGTCAGCGCCGTCCCGGTGCCGGCGTCGGTGGACTTGGCGATGCCGAAGTCGACGAGATAGGCGAAGTCGCGGTCGCCGTCGGCGAGCAGCACGTTGGACGGCTTGACGTCGCGGTGCACCAGGCCGTCGGCGTGCGCGGCGTGCAGCGCGTCGGCGACCTGCCCGACCAGCCGGACGACCCGGTGCGGGTCGAGCGCGCCGGACTCGCGGACGGCCTCGGCGAGGTCGCGCCCGGCGACCAGCCGCATGTCGATGAACAGCCTGCCGTCGATCTCGCCGACGTTGTGGATCGGGATGACGTGCGGCGACGACAGCCGCGCCGCGGTCCGCGACTCCCGCTGGAACCGCGACCGGTACTCCGGCTCGTCGGCCAGCTCCGGGCGCAGCCGCTTCAGCGCGACCACGCGCTCGGTGCGGGTGTCGTAGGCCCGGCTGACCTCCCCCATGCCGCCCCGGCCGAGGACCCCCTCGATCCGGTAGTGACCGAACATCTCCGCCACCGTGCCCACCTCCACCCGTGCCGTCGTCGCGGTGCTGTCGTCACCGTGTCGGGGAGGGGGATGCCGCCCGCGCGCCCGGCGTTTCAGCGACGACGGCGCCCGTCCCCGACCTCACCCGGACGGAGCAGGTCGGCGGGGCGGCGAGCCGGTCGTCGAGCGCGCCGCGCAGCTCCTGCACCCGCCCGGTCAGCTCCCGCACCGCGCCGGCCCGCCGCTCCGCACGGGCGGTGGCGTCACGGCGGCGTCCGGCGTCGCGACGGTGCTCCTCGGCGACGGCCGCGCGCCGCTGCTCCAGCTCGGCGCGACGGGCGTCGAGCAGCTCGTCGACGGTCTGGTCGACCGTGGACCGCCAGGTCGCGACGGCCTGCTGTGCGGTCAGCACCATCTCGCCCGCGGCCGCCCCGACGACGTCGTTCACGCCCTTGGTCAGCGCGGTCCGGGTGTGCGCGGCCTCGGTCAGCCGTCGCTTGTGGACCAGGAACACCCCGGCGACGGCGACGCCGACGGCCACCGGTCCGGCGAACGCGAGCCCCACGCCCAGACCCAGCAGGTGCGCCGAGGCGAAGCTGATGCTGCTCGCCATCATCACCGACGGCAGCCCGTCGGCGATCACGTCGACGCCGCGCGCGGCCGGACCGTCGGTGACGCGGACCGCGCCGTCGGGGCGGGGCCGCCGGTCCAGCAGCCCGGTGTCGAGCCCGACCGGGGGCAGCCCGAGCCGCCGGACGTGCTCGGCCAGACCGGTGGCCGCGAGGTCACGGGTGTCGGCGGCGATCTCCTCCCAGGCCGCGGTGAGCGTGCCCTCCAGCGCCTCCGGGAGCCGGTCGCGGTAGCGGCGCAGCTCCCGCAGCGAGTGCAGCCCGGCGATCTCGATCTCGTACGCCCGGCGGTAGCCCTCCATCCGCACCCGGGCGCGGCGGGCCGCCTCCTGCCCGAGGAACTGCTGGTCGATGCCGCTGCGGCGCCGGGCCCGGCGCAGCTCGCGCAGCCGGTCGAGGTCGTCGTCGATGCCGGCGCGGCGCCGGTCGAGCGCGTCGTCGTCCCCCGAGCCGACGGCGGCCTCGTCGCGGGCGAGGTCGTCCAGCGCGCGGGCGACGCCCTCGACCAGGGTGAGGACGGCGGCGGCCCGGGCCACGCGTCGTCGCCGGGACCAGCTCCCCAGCAGCGCGGTGAGCGCGGGCAGCCCGCTGCGCTCGCGGCGGGCGCCGGCCCGGGCGTCGCGGCCGCGGGCGGCGAGGTCGTCGGCGGCCTCGGCCAGCGCGGCGCTCACCGGCACCCAGGGCGCCTGCTCCAGGCGGCGGGCGGTCGCGGCGTCGAGCCTGCCGTCGGCGACGGCGGCCGCGGTGAAGGTCGCGACCCGGGCCCGGTTCTCGGCCAGGAGCTCCGGCCAGGCCGCCGAGTCGTCGATCTTGGTGAGGACGAAGGCGACCGACGGCACCCGCGCGGCGGCCTCGGCGGCGAACTCCAGCTCGTGCCGCAGCACGGGCTGGTCCTGCGCGCCGACGCACAGCAGCAGCCCGTCCGCGGCGTGCAGCGCGGAGACGGTGATGTGCCGGTGGCCGAGGGTCAGGCTGTCCACGCCGGGGGTGTCGACCAGCCGCAGGCCCCGCAGCGGCTCCCGGGGCACGCCGATGACGACCTCGACCACCCCGGCCCGGTCGGCGCCGTCCACCGCGACGTGCGCGGCGACCCGGTCCGCCGCGACGACCGAGCGGACCGGCCGGCCCGCGTCGTCGCGGCGGGTGACGGTGACGGCCGGGGTGTCGGCGTACTCCAGGTGGACCCGGGTCCCGGTGGCGACGTCGGCGTCGACCGGCAGCAGGTCGCGGTGCCCGCCCAGCGCGTTGAGCAGCCTGCTCTTGCCGCGGTTCTGCGCCCCCGCGACGACGACGGTCAGCACGTCGTCCTTCCACCGCCCGGCCGCGGCGGCGAGCGCGTCGCGCCAGTCGGTCAGGCCGGCGTCGGCGGCCTCGGTGTGGGCGCGGTTGGCCAGGGTCAGCACCGCGGTGACGGTGTCGGCGGGGGCGGCGGTCACGGGGTCTCCCGGGGTCGGGGGCCTGCGATCCGGTCGTAGAGGTCGCAGACCGCGTGCAGGGTGGCCCGCTCGGGGCCGGGCAGGGGTGCGGCGGCCAGCCGTCGCAGCCGGGTGGCGAGGCCCGCGGCGGCGGCCCGGCGCTCGTCGGGGGTCGCGCCGCGCAGCCCGACCGCGCGGTGCGCGGTGCGGGAGCGGGCCAGCCGGGTCAGCGCGTCCCGGTCGTCCTGGGGCACCGACGGGTGCGCGGCCAGCGCCAGCAGGCGGCCCCGGTCCAGCGGTGAGCCGCCGGGCGCCGGTGCCGGGCCGGGCGCGGCGGGGCCGCCGAGGGAGTCGGCGATGGACTCCAGGACGGCGAGCACGTCACGGGCCCGCCGCCCCCCGACCGTCCGGCCCGCGGCGTCGGCCACCGCCCGCCAGCGCGCGGCCGCGGCCCGCGCCCGGGCCACGACCTCCCCGGCCCCGGCCGTCGGGGGCAGCCCCAGCTGGGCGGCGACGTCGTCCTCCCGGACCATCCGCATCAGCTCGTCGGTCATCGGTCCGTCCAGGAGCAGCTCCCCGCGGGCGACGGCGGCGCCGGCGGCGGGCAGGGCGAGTGCCCGCAGCTCGGTCGCGATCCGCCGGTCGGCGTCGACCACCCGGTGCAGCCCGGCGACGGCGGCCCGGTCCGCCGGGTGCCGCGCGGGCCGTGCGGCGAGGCGGCGGATCCGGGCCACCGCGGCGTGCGCGGTGAGCCGGTGCGCGTGCCGCCGGAACCGGTCGACGGCCGGGCCGAGCCCGTCGTCGTGACCGGAGGCGGCGAGCAGCGCGGCGTGCAGCGCGTCGGGCCCGGCGTCCGGCCGGGAGCGCAGCAGGTCGACCGCGACCCGGATCCCGTAGCGGTGCAGCCGGCCGGTCAGCGCAGCCCGGACCGGTGCGGGCAGGGCCGCGTCGAGGGCGGCCGCGGGCCCGTCGCCCAGGTCGGCGGCGAGGTCGGCGGCGCCGTGCCCGGTGAAGTCGTCGAGGTCCAGCAGGAGGTCGTCGAGCAGGTCGTCGTCGAGGGCGGCCAGCGCGCGCAGGCCGGTGAGCTCGGCGGGGCCCAGCAGCCGGCAGCGCGCGGTCTCGGCCAGCAGGCCCGACACCGGCGCGACGTCCAGGGCCACCCCGCGCAGCGCCGCCCGCGCCCGCCCGGCCACCCGGTGCGCGTCGGGCCAGGGGTCCCCGCCCGGGACCCGGTCGACGTGGCTGAGCACGGCGGCGGTGTCGACGGCGGTCATCCCGGCGGCCCCGGACAGCGCGCGGAACTCGGCGAGCACGTCGGCGTCGAAGCGCTGCAGGTGGCGCAGCACGTAGACGAGCGCCTGGGCGTGCCCGGCGGCGTCGTCGCCGAACAGCAGCCGCCGCGTGGCCTCCTCGGTCGCGGCACGGACGGTGTCGATGCCCGGGGTGTCGATCACGGTGAGCACCCGCAGCCGCGGGTCGTCGAGCAGGACGCGCACCCGCAGCACCTCGGCGACCGGGCAGCCGAGGTCCTCGGGCATCCGGCCGTCGACGAGCCGGCGCAGCACCGGGGCGCCGTGGCGCCGCTCGACGACCACCAGCCCGTCGTCGGGGCCGTAGGAGTACCAGGTGACGACCCGGGTGCACTCGCCCGCGTCGGCGGGGGCGACCGGGCGGCCGAGGATCGCGTTGATCAGCGTCGACTTCCCGGCGCCGACGGCCCCGGCGACGGCGAGCTGCAGCGGCCTGCCGAGCGTGTCGGCGATCCGGGTCAGCTCGGCGCGCAGGCCGGGGTCGTGGGCCCGACCGGCCGCGGTGCGGCACGCGGTCCGGAGGACGACGGCCGGGTCGGGCAGCCCGAGCAGCGCCCGGGTGTCGACGAGCGCGGTCGCGGTGGTCACGCCGCACCGTCCGGGGTCGCGTCGTCGGGCCCGGGCAGGACCCCGCCCGGCAGCAGCGCCGCCAGCTCCGGCCGGTACGCGGCGGCGAAGGTCGTCGCGAACCGGTTCTCCTCGGTCGCCGGGTCGCCCGGCCCGACGGTGCCGAGCAGCAGTCGCCGCAGCTCACGGTCGTCGTTCAGGTCCATCTCGCGCTCCTCGACAGTCCGCTGCAAGTCGCTTGCAAGCCCGTGGTCCGACGGTGCAGCGGACACCACGGACGAGAGGCACCGACGATGACGACCACGACCGGCGCGACGACCCTGCTCCGCCCGCTGCACGCGGGTGACACCGCCGAGCTGCTGGAGCGGGCCCGGGCCGGCGACGAGCAGGCCTTCCGCGCGCTGTGGGCGCCCGCCCACCGCCAGGCCCACGCGCTGTGCCTGCGGCTGACCGGCAACCGGGCCGACGCCGACGACGCCCTGCAGGACACCCAGATCGCGGTGTGGCAGAACCTCGACCGCTTCGACGGCCGCTGCCCGTTCACCGCCTGGGTGCAGGCGATCGCGCGCAACGCCGCCCGGTCGGTCCTGCGGGCCCGGTCGCGCCGCCCCGAGCCGGTCGAGGACCTCGAACCGGTCGGCGGGGCCGTCGACCCGTTCGCCGGGGCGGTCACCGAGGTCGACGCCGTGCAGCGGGCGCTGGGCCTGCTGCCCGGGAAGCACCGCGAGGCCCTGCTCCTGCGGGCCGGCGACCTGTCCTACGAGCAGATCGCGGCCCTGATGGGGGCGACCCCGTCGAGCGTGCGGGTCTGGGTCCACCGGGGCAGGCTCCGGCTGGCGGCCGAGCTCGGGCGCTGAGCCCCGGCCGTGCGGACCGGGTGGTTCCCCGGTCCGCACGACCTGCGGTCCGCGGGTCACGCGACGGAGAAGATCCCGCTGCCGGTCCCGCCGGAGGTGACGACGTCGTCGGCGCTGCCGTCCCCGTCGCCGTCGACCGCGACGGTGGTGGTGTCGAAGACCCCGTCGCCGTCGGTGTCGGTGAACACCGCGGCGCTCTCCAGGTAGCCGTCGCCGTCGGTGTCGGTCCGGCCGGCGTCGAACACGCCGTCGCCGTCGGTGTCGCGGACCTCGGTGTCGGCGACGCCGTCGTAGTCGGTGTCGAGCACGCCGTAGTCGGCCGCGCCGTCGCCGTCGGTGTCGCTCGCGACCAGGTCGATCTCGCCGTCGCCGTCGGTGTCGGCGAGCACCGACTCCTGGTAGCCGTCGTGGTCCAGGTCGGCGGTCCGCACGTCGTCGACGGTGGCGGTGGTGTCGAAGTCGCTCATGGTGTTCCCCTCGTCCGTGGCCCGGTGGGCCTGTGCACGAGGGGACGCCGCGGGCGGCGGGTGCGTTTCACCCCGCTGTGGGGAACCCCGCCTGTGGGCCCCGGCACCGTGCGGGGACGCGGGCGGGGGAGCCCCGTCTACCCTGACCCCCGTGACGCAGTCCCAGGTGCCGGTCGATTCCGTCAAGCACGCCGAGGCCACTCCGGAGCAGCCGCAGCCCTTCCGGGAGCTGGGGCTCAAGGACGACGAGTACGCCCGTATCCGGGAGATCCTCGGCCGCCGGCCCACCGACGCCGAGCTGGCGATGTACTCGGTGATGTGGAGCGAGCACTGCTCCTACAAGTCCTCCAAGGTCCACCTGCGCTACTTCGGTGAGACCACCACCGACGAGATGCGCTCGACGATGCTCGCCGGTATCGGCGAGAACGCGGGCGTCGTGTCCGTCGGCGACGGCTGGGCGGTCACCTTCAAGGTCGAGTCGCACAACCACCCGTCCTACGTCGAGCCCTACCAGGGCGCGGCGACCGGTGTCGGCGGCATCGTCCGCGACATCATGGCGATGGGCGCGCGCCCGATCGCCGTCGGCGACCCGCTGCGCTTCGGCCCGCTCGACGCCGACGACACCGGCCGGGTGCTGCCCGGCATCGTCGCCGGTGTCGGCGGCTACGGAAACTGTCTCGGCCTGCCGAACGTCGCGGGCGAGGTCGTCTTCGACCCGTCCTACGCGGGGAACCCGCTGGTCAACGCCCTGTGCGTGGGAGCGCTGAAGACCGAGGACCTGCACCTCGCGTTCGCCTCCGGCACCGGCAACAAGATCATCCTGTTCGGTGCGACGACCGGCCTCGACGGCATCGGCGGCGTGTCCGTGCTGGCGTCGGAGACCTTCGACTCCGACAGCGGCGGCACCGGGCGGAAGAAGCTCCCGAGCGTCCAGGTCGGCGACCCGTTCACCGAGAAGGTCCTCATCGAGTGCTGCCTGGAGCTGTTCGCGGCCGGGCTCGTCGTCGGCATTCAGGACCTCGGCGGCGCCGGGCTGTCCTGCGCGACCTCCGAGCTCGCCTCCGCCGGTGACGGCGGCATGCACGTCGACCTCGACGCCGTCCCGCTGCGCGCCACCGGCATGACCGCCGCCGAGATCCTCTCCTCGGAGTCCCAGGAGCGGATGTGCGCGGTCGTGACCCCGGAGAACGTCGAGGCCTTCCTCGCCGTCTGCCGCAAGTGGGACACCATCGCCACCGTGATCGGCGAGGTCACCGACGGCGACCGCCTGGTGATCACCTCCCAGGGCGAGACCGTCGTCGACGTGCCGCCGCGCACGGTCGCCCACGAGGGCCCGGTCTACACCCGCCCGGTCGCCCGCGACGACGCGAAGCAGGACGCGCTGAACGCGGACTCCCCGGAGACGCTGCCCCGCCCGGAGACCCCGTCCGAGCTGCGCGCGGAGATCCTGCGGATGGCCGCTGCCCCGAACCTCGCGTCCCGCTCGTGGGTCACCGACCAGTACGACCGCTACGTGCGCGGCAACACCGTCGCCGCGCACGGCGCCGACTCCGGCGTCGTGCAGGTCGACGAGTCCACCGGCCGCGGCATCGCCGTCGCCACCGACTGCAACGCCCGCTTCGTGGCGCTCGACCCGTACGTCGGCGCGCAGCTCGCGCTGGCCGAGGCCTACCGCAACGTCGCGACCTCCGGCGCCGTGCCGCTCGCCGTCACCGACTGCCTGAACTTCGGCTCGCCGGAGGACCCGCACGTCATGTGGCAGTTCGAGCAGGCCGTGCGCGGTCTCGCCGACGGCTGCGCGGTGCTGGGCACCCCGGTCACCGGCGGCAACGTCAGCTTCTACAACCAGACCGGGACGACGGCGATCCTGCCGACCCCGGTCGTCGGCGTGCTCGGCGTGATCGACGACGTCACCACCGCGGTCCGGTCCGGGTTCGCCGGCGCCGACGGCGACACGGTCGTCCTGCTCGGCACGACCGCCGCCGAGTTCGGCGGGTCGGAGTGGGCGCACGAGGTGCACGGGCACCTCGGCGGACGGCCGCCCGCCGTCGACCTGGAGCACGAGCGGCGCCTCGCGCAGCTCCTCGCCGCCGCGGCCGCGGACCGGGCGCTGACCGGCAGCCACGACCTGTCCGACGGCGGCCTCGCCCAGGGCCTGGTCGAGGCCGCGCTCGCCGGGGGCCGGGGCGCCCGCGTCGACCTGGCCGGGGTGCACGAGGACTCGTTCACCGCGCTGTTCGCCGAGTCCGCCGGACGGGTGCTGGTCACCGTGCCCGCCGACGGCGCCGAGGCGTTCCTCGCCCGCGCCGCCGAGGCCGGTGTCCCGGCGCTGCAGCTCGGCGAGACCGGCGGCGACGTCCTCGACCTGGGTGACGCCCTCGGTACGCTGGCGCTCGACGAGCTGCGCGCCGCCTGGGAGGGCACGCTCCCGGCGCGGTTCGGCGCCGTCTCGGTCTGATGTCCGACGTCCTCCTGGACTGGGTCGACGACGGGGTCGAGCCGGACCGGGCGACACGGAAGTCGGCGGTGAAGACGTCGCTGGACGAGCTGGCCCGGCGCGCGCCGGGCCGCAGCGTCGAGGTGCGGGTCCCGCCGTTCGGCGCGGTGCAGTGCGTCGAGGGGCCGCGGCACACCCGCGGCACCCCGCCGAACGTCGTCGAGACCGACCCGCGGACCTGGATCGCGCTCGCCATCGGCCGCCTGACCTGGGACGACGCCGTCGCCGCCGGGCGGGTGTCGGCGTCCGGGTCGCGGGCGGGCGAGATCGCCGCGTTCCTGCCGCTCCGCACGCCGTGACCGGACGGGTGCGGTGTGCAACTCCGACGTGACCCCTGTCCCCGTACCTGGGGACACGTGATCTCGGGGCGTACAGTCGTCCCCTGGTCCCGGTACGCCGCCAGCCGAGGAGCGCCGCGTTGAGTTCCGTCCGGAACGAGCACGTCAGCCCTGAACGAACCCTCTCCCTCACCCCCGTCGCACTTCCTGCCCCCGAGCCCGACGAGCAAGGACCCCGCGAGGAGTGCGGTGTGTTCGGCGTCTGGGCCCCCGGCGAGGACGTCGCGAAGATGACCTACTACGGCCTCTACGCGCTGCAGCACCGCGGCCAGGAGGCCGCAGGCATCGCCGTGTCCGACGGCCGCCGCACCGTGGTGTTCAAGGACCTCGGCCTGGTCAGCCAGGTGTTCGACGAGCAGACGCTGTCCTCGCTGCGCGGGCACCTCGCCGTCGGCCACTGCCGCTACTCGACGACCGGCGCGACGACCTGGGAGAACGCCCAGCCGACGTTCCGCACCACCGCCGCGGGCTCCGGCCTGGCGCTGGGCCACAACGGCAACCTGGTCAACACCGCCGAGCTGCGCGAGGACGTCGCGAAGCTGGAGAACCGCAAGCGGTCCGGGCTGCGCGCGACCACCGACTCCGACCTGCTCACCGAGCTGCTGGCCGCGGGCGCCGCGGACCTCGGCGTCTACGAGGCCGCGATGCGGCTGCTGCCGCGGCTGCGCGGCGCGTTCTCGCTGACCTTCGCCGACGAGAGCACCCTCTACGCCGCCCGCGACTCCCACGGCGTCCGCCCGCTGGTGCTGGGCCGCCTGGAGCGCGGCTGGGTCGTCGCGTCGGAGACGGCGGCGCTGGACATCGTCGGCGCCTCGTTCGTCCGTGAGGTCGAGCCGGGCGAGCTCATCGCGATCGACGCCGACGGCATCCGCAGCCAGCGCTTCGCCGCCCCGGAGCCGAAGGGCTGCGTGTTCGAGTACGTCTACCTGGCGCGCCCGGACACCACCATCTCCGGCCGCTCGGTCTACGACACCCGTGTCGAGATCGGCCGCCGCCTCGCCGAGGAGCACCCGGTCGAGGCCGACCTGGTCATCCCGGTCCCGGAGTCCGGCACCCCGGCCGCGATCGGCTACGCCCAGGGCTCCGGCATCCCCTACGGCCAGGGACTGGTGAAGAACGCCTACGTCGGGCGCACCTTCATCCAGCCCAGCCAGACCATCCGCCAGCTCGGCATCCGGCTGAAGCTGAACCCGCTGCGCAACGTCATCCGCGGCAAGCGCCTGGTCGTCGTCGACGACTCGATCGTCCGCGGCAACACCCAGCGCGCGCTGGTGCGGATGCTGCGCGAGGCCGGCGCCCTCGAGGTGCACGTGCGGATCGCCTCGCCGCCCGTGCGCTGGCCCTGCTTCTACGGCATCGACTTCGCCAGCCGGGCCGAGCTGATCGCCAACGGCGCCGACACCGAGGGCGTCCGACGCTCGATCGGCTCGGACAGCCTCGGCTACGTCTCGGTCGAGCAGATGGTCGCCGCCTCCGAGCAGCCGCGCTCGCGGCTGTGCTGCGCCTGCTTCGACGGGGAGTACCCGATCCCGCTGCCGGAGGAGGCCCAGCTCGGCAAGCACCTGCTGGAGGACGTCCCGGAGCCGACGGCGTCCGGTGCCGCCTCTGGCGATCCGGGGCCGTTGTCCGTCGGCTACGGTGCCGGGGAAGCGCTGACCCGCCCGTAGCGGCACCCGATCACGACCCCGTCCCGACCTGGAGAGACCACGCATGCCCTCGACCGAGCCCGGCCCCGCCAGCTACGCCTCCGCGGGGGTGGACATCGATGCGGGGGAGCAGGCGGTCGAGCGTTTTCGTCCGTTCGCCGAGAAGGCGACCCGGCCCGAGGTGCGCGGCGGCATCGGCGGTTTCGCCGGTCTGTTCGCGGCGAAGTTCGGCAAGTACTCCGAGCCGGTGCTGGCCGCCTCGACCGACGGCGTCGGCACCAAGGTCGCGATCGCGCAGGCGATGGACAAGCACGACACCATCGGCCAGGACCTCGTCGCGATGGTCGTCGACGACCTGGTCGTCTGCGGGGCCGAGCCGCTGTTCCTGCAGGACTACATCGCCATCGGCAAGATCGTCCCCGACCAGGTGGCGACGATCGTGCGCGGCATCGCCGAGGGCTGCCAGACTGCGGGCTGCGCGCTGCTCGGCGGCGAGACCGCCGAGCACCCCGGGCTGATGGAGGAGGGCGCCTACGACCTCTCCGCCACCGGTGTGGGTGTCGTCGACGCCGAGAAGATGCTGCGGCCCGAGCGCGTCCGCCCCGGCGACGTGCTGGTCGCCCTCGGCTCCTCCGGGCTGCACTCCAACGGCTACTCCCTGGCCCGCCACGTGCTGCTCGACATCGCCCGGCTGCCGCTGGCCGGTGAGCTGGAGGAGTTCGACCACTCCCTCGGCGAGGAGCTGCTCGTCCCGACCCGGATCTACGCCAAGGACTGCCTGGCGATCACCGCCGAGACCGGCGTGCGGACGTTCTCCCACATCACCGGGGGCGGGCTGGCCCGCAACCTGGAGCGGGTGCTGCCCGAGGGCCTCGCGGCCACCGTGGAGCGTGGCTCCTGGACCCCGGCCCCGATCTTCAAGCTGATCCAGTCCCGCGGCCGGGTCGAGCGCGCGGAGATGGAGAAGACGTTCAACATGGGCGTCGGGATGGTCGCGGTGCTGCCGCCCGAGGACGTCGACCGCGCCCTCGCCGTCCTCACCGCACGGCACGTGCCCGCCTGGATCCTTGGCGAGGTCGGCCGGATCGGCGACGTCGACGGCGCCGGTTCCGGCGAGCTCGGCGCCCGGGTGCAGCTGCGCGGGGAGCACCCCCGCTTCTGAGGCGGTCCCGCGCCGGCTGCTCTCACTCGAAGGAGTGGTGGAGCTCCGTGTCGTGCGACGCCGGCTGCCGGTTCCCGGCGCGGTGCGGCTCGCGCAGCATCGGCGGGTGCAGCGCCGTCGCCGGGCCGCGGCGGAACAACCGGGGCGGACGCCCGCGGCCGCCGGTGACCAGCGTCGTCGTCGGCACGAGGAAGCCGTCGGTGGAGGTCACCTTGCGCTGGAAGTTGCGCGGGTCCAGGGAGGTCTCCCAGACGGCCTCGTAGACCCGGCGCAGGTCGGTCACCGTGAACTCGTCCGGGCAGAACGAGACGGCGAGCGTCGTGTACTCGAGCTTCGACTTCGCCCGCTCCACGCCGTCGGCGAGGATGCGCTGGTGGTCGAACGCCAGCGGCGGCACGTCGTCGACGGCGCACCACGCGGACGCGGCGGCCCCGCCGCCCGGCGTCGGCTCCGGCATGTCCGGCAGCAGCGCGAGGTAGCCCACGGACAGGACCCGGCCGCGGGGATCGCGGTCGGGTGCGGCGTAGCTCGCCAGCTGCTCGAGGTGCCCGCACACGGCACTGCCGGTGTCGGCCCCGGTCTCCTCGCCCAACCGCCGGCTGGCGGTGTGCACGAGGTCCTCCTCCGGGCGCACGAAACCACCGGGCAGGGCCCAGTGCCCGAGGAACGGGGGCTCGCCCCGTTCGATGAGCAGCACGTGCAGACGGTCCGACCGCACGGTCAGCACGACGAGGTTGACGGCGACCGCGAACAGGTTGCCGCGCATCTGCTGAACACCTCGGACGTGACGGGATCGGTGACCAAGCCTCCCACAGGAGACAGGTCATGATCTTGCCCTATCCGACCGGCCGGGGGAAACCGCCCGGTACGACCGGTCCGACGAGCGAGCTCACCGGGTCGGCACGTGCCGCGGCGCCCGGGCCGTCGTGTCACGACGGGAAGCCGGGCGCCGGGGTGGCCGTCAACGGCGAGGGTCGTCGTCCTCGTCGTTGTACTTGGCGGCGAGGTCGTCGTACTCGCCGTAGTCGTCCTCGCGGCTGTCGGTAGTCACCGCCGTCGCGCTACCGATCTCCCGCTGCAAGGCGTCGAGATCCATAGAAGGGGAGCTGTACTTGAGCTCACGGGCCACCTTCGTCTGCTTGGCCTTGGCTCGTCCACGCCCCATGGCAGGTCCCCCTTACAACAGGGAAGGGGCGGCCGGTCATTGCGCACGACCCGGCGGCCCCTCTCGTCTCATCAATGTCGTGAAAACAACCGTACCCTGCTCACCCCGGAACATGCGACGCGGCACCGCCGTCGTCACAGGCGGACCCGGCCCCGGACCGGCGCGGGGCCCCCGGGTGTTCACCCGGTGGTCGCCCCACGGTGGTCCGGCCGGGCCGCGCGTCATCCGCGACGCGCGGCGCCACCCGTCCGTTCCCGGGCCGCGCGGCCCGGCGGCGGGGTGTCCGGGTCCGGCTCGTAGGAGTCCGGGTCGATCGTCGCGGGGGACACCCGGTCGTCGACGCCCGCGGTCAGCTCGGCGTCGACCGGGACCGACCGCTTGAGCAGCGCGAGCGCCACCGGGCCCAGCTCGTGGTGCTGGACGACCGTGCCCACCCGGCCGACCGTGCGGCCGTCGCGCACCACCGGGTCGCCGGTGCGCGGCAGGTCCTCGTCGCCGGCGTCGAGCATCAGCAGCACCGTGCGCCGCGGCGGGCGCCCCAGGTTCGCGACCCGGGCGACGGTCTCCTGGCCCCGGTAGCAGCCCTTGGTGAGGTGCACGGCGGAGCCGATCCAGCCGACCTCGTGCGGGATGGTGCGGTCGTCGGTGTCGCGGTGCAGGCGCGGTGCGCGCGACTCCACCCGCAGCGCCTCGAACGCGATCGTCCCGGCGGCCCGCGCCCCGGCCGCGGTGAGGTCCGCCCAGCGGGCGTCCTTCGTCCCGCGGGGGACGACGACGTCCGCCGCGTCCCGGCCCGGCCACGGCATCCGTCGCACGAACCCGCCGTCCGGCAGGGCCGTGACGCCGTTCGGCGCATCGGGCACCGGCAGCCCCGCCGCGGCGAGCACGGCCGCGGTCCCGGGGCCGACGACCGACAGCACCGCCAGCTCGGCGGTGACGTCGCGCGGCTCGACCTTCGACCAGAACACCATCTTCGCCAGGTAGTCGAGCAGTGCCGCGCCCTCGCCGGGCTCGGTGTCGAGCCAGACCGTGTCCGCCGACGACGCGACGGCCATGTGGTGCAGCACCCGGCCCTGCGCGTCGAGCACCAGCGCCTCGGTGCCGGTGCCGGGCGGCAGCTCGCTGACGTGCTGGGTGAGCAGCAGGTGCAGCCAGGACAGCCGCTCCTCGCCGGTCACCGCCAGCACCTCGCGGTGCCCGCGGTCGACGACGGCGGCGGAGCGGGCCATCGCCCGCTGCTCGGCCGGCGGGTCGCCGTGGTGCGCGGCGACGACGTCGTCCGGGTCGGGGGTCGTGTCCCCGGCGTTGTCGGTGGTGTCGGGGTCCTGCTCGGATCCGGGAACGGTCACCGGTCTCCCTCCGCGCCCTCCTGGGGCGCCGTGTCGTCCTGCTCGGGGGCTCCGTCGGCGGAGTCCTCGTCGTCGTGCGCACAGTCGACGCACGTGCCGGACAGGGCCACGTGCGTCGCGTCCAGGTGGAAGCCCAGGTCGGCGAGCGTGCGACTCGCCACATCGGAGAGCAGCTCGGTCGGCGCCTCGTCCACCCGGCCGCAGTGGTGGCAGACGAGGTGGACGTGGCGGTGCTGGTGCTCGGAGTAGGTCGGCGCACCGTGCCCGAGATGGGCGTGCCGGACGACGCCGAGCTCCTCGAGCAGGTCCAGCGTCCGGTACACCGTCGTGATGTTCACCGCCGGTGCCGTCGCCTGGACCCGGCTGCACACCTGCTCGGGTGTCGCGTGCCCCAGCTCCCGGACCGCGTCCAGCACGAGCTGGCGTTGAGGGGTCATCCGGAGCCCACGCCGGTGCAACGTGCCCTTCAGTGTGCTGTCCACACCGCCGATGGTATTCGGTACGGCCCGGTAGGCTCGGGCCACGAGGACGGTGACCGCACATCGTGTCACGGAACCGTCCGTCGCGGGGCCCGCCACGCCGACGGACGACCGTTGCACGCTGCGTGGTTCGCCGCGACCCCGTCGTCGTGACTACCCTGACCGGCGAGGTCGCGCCGAACCGTCGGTCCGCCGACCTCGTACGTGCCCTCCGAGGGCACCCATGTCGACGACCTGAGGAGAGGCGATGACGGCAGACGGGGCGGACCGCCCGGGCGGTTCCCCGCGGTTCGACGTCGTTCTCCGCGGCTACGACCGTCGGCAGGTGGACGAGCACATCGTCCAGATGCAGCGGCTCATGGGCCGGATGCGCGCGGACATCGACGTACTGCGGAGCCGGCCGATGCCGCCGCCCATGCCGGTGCCGCCGCCCGGCGGGTTCGCCGCCGGTCCGGCCGGCGGGCCGCCGCGCCCGGCACCGCGTCCGGGGCCGCGTCCCGGCCCGGGACCGTCGGACTCCGACCGGCACGGTGCCGTCGACAACTTCTCCGACCGCATGCAGGCGATCCTGCAGAAGGCCGAGGAGGAGGCGGAGGAGATCCGCAGCAAGGCCCGTGCCGACGCCGAGCGTGTCGTCACCGAGGCCCGCAAGCAGGTCGACCGCGCCCGCGCCGACGCCGACCGGGCCCGTGAGCAGGGCGACAAGCTCCGCACCGAGGTCGGGGAGCTGACCCGCCGTCGCGACGAGCTGCGCGCCGAGGTCGGGAAGGCCCCGGCCACCGGGGACAAGGCCCGCCACGAGATCCGGCCGGTCCCCGGCCCGGGGCAGAAGCCCGGCGGACCGTCCGGCGAGGCCGGGTCGTCCGACGACCGCTCCGCGAAGCCCGCCGCGGGTGACCGGCCCGGCACGGGTCAGCCCGGTGCGGCCAAGCCCGCCGGTCAGCCGGGCCCCGGGCTGGAGCCCGCCGCGCAGTCCGGTGCCGGTGCCAAGCCCGCCCCGCAGTCCGGTGCCGGCGCCACGCCGGCCGCCGCTGCCGCCGGCACGGGTGCAGACGCCTCCGCGCGCCCGGGGCAGGCCGACGCCCGGCCCGGTCGTCCCGACCAGGGTCGCTCCGACCAGGCCCGTCCCGACTCCGCGGACCAGCGGTCCGGTCGTCCCGGGCCGCGCCCGGGTGCGCCGGAGCCGCAGCGTCCCGGTGCCCGGTCCGGCGCCGAGGAGCGCCCGGGGTCCGAGCAACGTCCCGGTCAG
Organism: Pseudonocardia sp. ICBG162; assembly: GCF_020496225.1. NCBI lineage: Bacteria > Bacillati > Actinomycetota > Actinomycetes > Pseudonocardiales > Pseudonocardiaceae > Pseudonocardia > Pseudonocardia sp. ICBG162. Next base: position 321,465 of record NZ_JAHLJD010000005.1, on the reverse strand, counting down.
AAGGACCAGGGCTCCGCGCGTCCGCAGGGCGCCCCGAACGGCCGCCCGCAGGCCCCCGCGGCCGGTGTCAACGGCGCCGGGGTGAACGGTGCCCGACCGGCCGCCGCCCAGGCGTCGCCGTCGGGCGATGCGGCACCCGCGCCGCGGCCCGGTCCGCGTCCGCAGCCGGGGCCCGCCCCGGCGCGCCAGGACTCCGGGTCCCAGTCCCGGCCCGACTCCGGTCCGGCCAAGCCCGGCACCGGTGGGGCGGGTACCGACCGTCCGGCCGGGGCACCGCAGCCCGCCCGGACGGACGCCTCGGGACCGCGTCCCGGCGGTACCGACGGGGACAAGGCCGCCGGCCCGCGCCCGGGTCCGCGGCCCGCACCGGGCCCGCGCCCGTCGCCGGCCCCCACCGGGCAGCAGGGCGGTGCCGAGCGCACCACCGCGGTCCGGCCCGGGGACGAGCCCGAACCCGCCGAGCTGTTCCGGCCCGCGTCGGAGTCCCGTCCGGTCGAGGCGGAGCCGAAGACGTCGGCCGTGCCGCGCCAGGACCCGCGTCCGACGCCCGGCGGCGACGCCGAGCGCACGGTCGCGGTCGGCGCCGTCCGCCGTTCCGGTGACACCCCAACGGATGGTTCGCAGAAGCCGCCGGCGGGGGAGAAGGGCACCGCGGCCGAGGGCGCGAAGGCCGACGCGGACCCGCCGACGACCGCGAACCCGGCCGCCGGGCGCGGCCCGGCGCGACCCGGTCCGGAGGGGGCCCGCAACGGCTCCGGCCAGGCCGGCCACGGTCAGAACGGTCGTAACGGTGCGTCGTCGGCGTCCGAGCCGTCGTCGCAGGGTGGCGAGAAGGGCAACGGCGCGACCCGCAACGGTTCCGGTGCGGCCACCGGTGACAAGGGCCGGACGGGCGCGGCGCAGCCGTCGACGGGGACGCGCAGCAGCTGAGGTTCCCCGCGCGGGGCCCGGGACCCCAATAAGGTCCGGGCCCATGCAGCTCGGCTCGTTCACGGTCCCGGTCCTGCCCCTCGTGGCGGTGCTGGGCGCGGGCGTGCTCGTGGTCCTGGTCCTGTGGGGTGTGTGGCGTGCGCGCCGCACCCCCGCGCCCGTGCCGCTGCCGCTCGAGCCCCCGCGCACGGCCGCGGACCCGCAGCCGTCCCATGCCGACTGGACCGGTGAGGCGGCCGGTGGCCCGGCCGACCCGCCGCGCCCGGCCCGTGCACGGACCGTCGCCGACGTGGTCGCCGAGCGCGGCGCGGACACCGGTCCGCTGCCGCGGGTGCCCGCGTACGCCGGCGCGGTCGTCGCCTCCGGTGCGGGGCGCCACGCCGCCCCCGACGACGACGGGGACGAGGGCTCGCTGGAGGCGCTGTTCGCCCCGGCCGACGAGCAGCCCGACGCGGCCACCCTCGCCCGGGGGCGAGACCCGGAGGCGACGGCCGCCGTGGCGCTCGCCGCGGCGCCGCCGGTCCCGGGTGCCGCGTCGGGAACCGGGGCGTCGGGTGCCGCGGTGGAGCCGCTGCCCCGGCCCCGGCCGACCCCGCGCCCCCGGTCGACCGGGCTGCGACGGGCCCGGGGCGCCGGGGCCGCCACGCGCGCCGGTCGTGCCCCCGACGGCCCCGACGCCAGCGACGGCACTGCGCGCGGCACGGCGGACGTGGAGCCCCTGTCCGCGACGACCCCGGCGGGCCCCCACGCCGCCACCGCTCCCGCCGACACCACCGGTCGGACGGACCCGGCCCGGACGGACAGCGGCGGTACGGACCGCGCCGACACCGCCGGCCCGGGCCGCGCCGCCGCCACGCCCCTCGCCGCAGCCGCTGCCGCTGCCGGAACCGACGGCCCTGCCGGAACCGACGGCCCTGCCGGAACCGACGGCCCTGCCGGAACCGACGGCCCTGCCGGAACCGACAGCACCCCCGCGACCGACAGCGCCACCGGGACCGACGCCACCGTCCCGGCCGACGCCACCGTCCCGGCCGACGCCACCGTCCCGGCCGACGTCATCGCAGCCCGGGACGCCGTGGGCACCCCCGGCGACCCGGCCACGCCGCCGGTCCCGGAGTGGCCTGTCGCGCGGCTGCGCATCGTCGACGACCTCACCGACGTCGTCGCGCCCGGCCCGGAGGCCACGCCCGCCGCGGCCGGGCAGACCCCGGCCACCGGGGACGACACCGTGCCCCCCGCCGCGGAACAGGCTCCGGCCGCCCGGAAGGACACCGCGCCCGGCCCGTTGCCGCCCTGGTCGGCCGAGCGCGCGGAACCGGCCGCGGAGGACCTCCCCGCGACGTCCGGGATCCCGGCGACGCCGCCCCCCGCGCCGACCCCGCCCACCGGGTCCGAGATCACGTCCCGGCCGACCCCCGAGCCGGTCTCCCGGGCCGTGCAGCAGGCCCTCGCGGCCCGCGCCGTGCAGCGGGCGCGCCTGCGCGCCACCGACGCCGTCGTCGACCCGCAACCCGACGTCCCCGGTGGCGAGCAGCAGGAGCTGCCGCTCGCCGTCGTCCCGACCGCGGGGGCGCGCACCCCGGCGGCCGGCGACGCGAAGGACCGGCTGCTCGGGGTGCTCCTGGAGGACCCGGCCCGCGCCGTCGACGCGACCGAACGGCTCGACGACACCCGCGACCGCATCGCCGAGCTCGACGAGGTCCTGCGCCGCCGCCGCGACGACCTGGCCGGCGCCGTCCGGCACCTGCACGAGTGCGGGCTCGACCCGGCGCAGATCGGCAGGCTGTCCGGGATGGCAGTCGACGACGTCCGCACCATCCTCGACGGCGAGGACGCCGAGCGCTGAGCCTCAGCGCAGCACGGTGAACCGCACGCCCGTCCCCGGTGGGGCCTGGGCGAGCAGCGGCAGGTCGGCGCGCTCGACGACGGCGATCACCGGGTAGCCACCGGTCGTCGGACGGTCGGCGAGGAACACCACCGGCGGCCCGTCCGGCGGGACCTGCACCGCGCCGGTCACCATCCCCTCGCTCGGCAGCTCCCGGTCGCGCAGCTCCGGGAGCCGCTGTGGGGACGGCCCGTCGAGACGGACCCCGATCCGGTTCCCGTCGGCCGTCACCGTCCACAGCGGACCGGCGAGGGCGGCGTGCGGGTCGGCGAACCAGTCGTCGCGGGGGCCGGGGCGCACCCGCAGCCCGACCACGGCACCGGGCAGCGACACCGGGACCGGCCCGGACACCGGGATCGGCCCGGACCACGGGCCGACCGGCAGCTCGTCGCCGTCCGCGACCGGGTCGGGTCCCAGCCCGGACAGCAGGTCGGTGCTGCGGCTGCCCAGCGCGAGCGGCACCTCCAGCCCGCCCGCGACGGCGAGATAGCACCGCAGCCCGCCGACCGGCGTCCCGACCGTCAGCTCGGCGCCGTCGGGCAGGTGCAGCGCCCGGTGCGACGCGGCCGGGCGGCCGTCGACGGACACCGGCGCGGGCGCCCCCGTGACGGCGACGGTCCGGCCCCCCAGGGCGCGCACCCGCAGTCCGCCGCCGAGCAGCTCCAGCCCGGCCGCGCCGTCGTCGTTGCCGACCAGACGGTTCCCCAGCTCGTACGCCGGCCCGTCCAGCGCGCCCGACGGCGGCACCCCCAGGTGCGCGTGCCCCGGACGTCCGCGGTCGGTCACCAGCGCCTGCGGCCCGGCCCGCACCACCAGCAGCGCGCTCACCGGGGCTCGAACCGGACGCGGTCGCCGGGGGTGAACAGCGCGGGCGGGTCGGCGACGGGGTCGAACAGGACCGTGTCGGTGCGGCCGATCAGCCGCCAGCCGCCGGGGGAGCGCCGCGGGTAGACGCAGCTGTAGACGTCGGCGATCCCGACCGAGCCGGCGGGCACCGCGGTCCGCGAGCTCTCCAGGCGTGGCTGCCGCAGCGGCTCCGGGAGCCCCGAGAGGTAGCCGAAGCCCGGCGCGAAGCCGCAGAAGTCCACCCGGTACTCCGCGCCGCTGTGCAGCGCGACCACCTCGTCGACGGTCAGGCCCGCGGTCTCGGCGACGAGCGCGAGATCCTCGCCGTCGTAGGTCACGGGCAGCGAGTGGACGGTGCCCGTGCCCGCCTCGCCGGCGGCCGGGTCCGCGGCCCGTGCGACCTGTACGACCCGCTCGGTGGCGGCTCCGGGCGCCACCTCGACGAGCACGGTCCGGGCGGCCGGGACCAGCTCCCGCACCTCGGGCAGCGCTGCGTCCCGCACGGCGGCGACGACGGCCGCCACCCCGGCGGCGTCGTCGACCTCCAGCAGCACCGCCCGCCCGCCGCAGCGGCGGACCCGGACCGCGACCAACTAGCCGACCACGCGGTGCAGGACGGCCGAGATGTGCGGCTGCATCGGCTGCCCGACCATCGCGCGCTCGTCGACGTAGGCGAGGTCGCCCTGGTTGACCAGGCCGTAGAGCCGCTTCGCCGCGGTGACCTCCTTGGCCGAGGGCGTCCGGGCGATGGCGTCGGTCTCGATCTGCCAGGACCGCATGTCGCCCCGCGGCCCGTAGTAGACCTCGACGATCCCGGTGTGGTGCGCGATCAGGACCTCGATCGAGCCGTCCTCCTGGGGACGCCAGAACCCGGTCTCGCGGGCGGCCTGGCGGATGATCCCGCCGTCGTCGTCGAGGAGCCAGGAGCGGGCCTCGTAGGACAGGAACGGACGCCCGTCGTGCGCCCAGGTGATCTGCTGGCCGAAGTGGAACGGGCCCTCGATCGTCGGGTAGACGACCTCGCCGGTGCCGCGCCAGGTACCGACCAGCGGCAGCAGGCCGAGGCAGGCCTCGTGCAGGTCGGGGCCCTGGCGCAGGTTGGCGGTGTCGTCGTCGACGGGCAGGTCGGGCCACTGCGGCCGGTTGCGCTGCGGGGAGTCCGGGGCCGCGTTCTCCGGACCGGTGATCGTGGTCTGCAGCTCCTCGTCGGACGCTGCGGCGGGCTCGGGGTCGGTCACGGGGTCTGCTCCTCGGTGTGGTGGTCGTCGGGGTCCCGTTCGGGATCGGGACCCGGCCCGGGCGCGGCGACGGGCTCGACGACGAACAGGCGACGGAGCAACCAGCCGGCCCAGGCGGCGGTTCCCGCGGACAGGGCGATCAACAGCCCGGTGGAGAACCAGTGCACGGCGGGCGAGTCTACTGACCTGCCACACCGTCGCGCCTCCCCGGCCGTCCCGACGCGCGGACCGTCGGCGGCCGGAACGCCGAACGCCGCCCCGGCGGGACCGGGACGGCGTTCGGGTGGAACGAGCGGGTCAGGCGACGGCGATCTCCGCGCGGTGCAGGCCGGGTCCGTCGGCGACGAGCTCGGACTGCCCGTTGCCCGAGCGCGACAGCGCCCGGACGGTCCAGGTGCCCGGGGCGGCGAAGAACCGGAAGTCACCCGAGGCCGAGGACACGACCTCCGCGGTGAACTCCCCGGTGCCGTCGAGCAGCCGTACGAAGGCCCCGGCCACCGGGTCGCCGGCGGCGACGACGCGGCCGGCGAGCACGGTCTCCTTGGAGAGGTCCGTGTTCGGGGGCAGGGTCAGGTTCTGGTCAGGTGCGGCACACATGTCACTTCGCTCCCAGCTCGATCGGCACGCCGATCAGCGAGCCGTACTCGGTCCAGCTGCCGTCGTAGTTCTTGACGTCGGAGTGGCCCAGGAGCTCGTGCAGCACGACCCAGGTGTGGCTGGAGCGCTCGCCGATGCGGCAGTAGGCGATGGTCGCCTTGCCCTCGTCGAAGCCGGCCTCCTTGTACAGCGAGGCGAGCTCGTCGTTCGACTTGAACGTGCCGTCCTCGTTGGCCGCCTTCGACCACGGGATGTTGATCGCGCTCGGCACGTGGCCCGGACGCTGGCTCTGCTCCTGCGGGAGGTGGGCCGGGGCCAGGATCTTGCCGGAGAACTCGTCGGGCGACCGGACGTCGACCAGGTTCTTGGCGTCGATGGCCTCGACGACCTCGTCGCGGAACGCGCGGATCGAGGTGTCGGCCTCCTTGGCGGTGTAGGAGGTCGCGGGCCGGTCCTTGACGTCGGTGGTCAGGGTCCGGCCGTCGAGCTCCCACTTCTTGCGGCCGCCGTCGAGCAGCACCACGTTGTCGTGGCCGTAGAGCTTGAACTCCCAGTACGCGTAGGCGGCGAACCAGTTGTTGTTGCCGCCGTAGAGCACGACCTTGTCGTCGTTCGAGACGCCCTTGGCGGAGAGCAGCTGCTCGAACTGCTCCTTGGTGGGGATGTCGCGACGGACCGCGTCCTGCAGCTCGTCGGTCCAGTTGACCTTGACCGCACCGGGGATGTGGCCCCCGTCGTAGGCGGTGGTGTCCTCGTCGACCTCGAGGAACACCACCCCGTCGGTCTCCAGGTTCTCTTCCGCCCAGTCGGCGGTGACGAGGACGTCCTCGCGGCTCATGTCGATCTCTCCCGAATCGTGTGTCGTGGGAACGGTCAGGACTGCGCGGCGGTGCCGCGCAGGCGGGCGAGGAGCCCGTACATCTCGCAGCCGAGGCAGAAGCCGAAGGCCGCGTTGAGGAAGGCCGCCGCGAGCGCCGCCGCCGTGGCGACGACACCGAGCACGGTCAGGCCGGACAGGTAGCCGGCCGCCGCGACGACGGTGAACACCAGCCCGACGGTCTGCGAGAAGCGGACCGGGGCGGCGTCCTCGCGCTCGGCGGGCGGACCCAGCCGGGGGGCGAGGAGGTGCCGGTACACGACGCCGTAGGGGGCGAACCGCATGCCGGCGAACGCGCCGACGGCGAAGACGACGGCCTGCGCGAGTACGAGCAGGCCGCTGCCGGACAGCAGCACCAGCGCCAGGACGACGGTGGTGATCGCGGCGGAGAAGCGGACCCCGCGCGGGTCGAGCCGGGGCTCGACGAGCGCGGATCCGCGGTCCGTGACGGACATGGGACTCCAGTAACCGGGGCGGGAACCTCGGCGTCGCGGGACGCCGGGGCTCAGGACACGCGGGTCAGGAGTCCAGACACAGGCAGCCGGCGAGGCGGCACAGATCGACCGTGCGGCGTCGGGTCAGCGGCCAGTTCACGGGACCGAGCCTAGCCGACGATCCGTGCCGAGCCCAGTGGTCGGCGCCCACCGGACATCACACACACGTTCTCAGCCGGTGGGAAGGGCGGCGACGAGCTCGTCGGTGCGCGGGACCCCGGAGACCCGTAGGACCTCGGCACCGCGGGCGTCGAAGACGACCGTGGTCGGGGTCCGCAGCACGCCCAGCGCCCGGGCGACGTCGACGCGCTCGGCGACGTCGACCTCCACGTGCGCCACGCCCGGGTCCGCCGCGGCCAGGTCGCCGAGGACGCGCGCGGTCTGCCGGCACGGCGCGCAGACCGGGGAGGACAGCTGCAGCAGCAGCGCCCGGCGCCCGTCCGGCTCGGTCCCGGCCAGCTCCCAGCCCGGCCCGGCCGCGGCGGGCGCGCCGCCGTCGTGCCCGGAGGGCCGGAGCCGCCCCGAACGGCGGCGCAGGACCAGCCCGGCGAGCGTCGCCATTAGCAGGACGACGACCAGCACCACCGCACCCGTGACGTCCACCGACGCCCCCTCTCAGCCCGCGGAGCGGGACGTGCCCGGTCCTCCGCCCACGCTCAGGTCGCGCACGGACCCGGCGACCTGCAGGACGTTGTACTCCGGAACGCTCGCCGAGGTCGCGGTGACGCCCAGCGGCAGCGGACCCGGGTCGATGTCCACGGCGAGCGCGCGCAGCATCGAGGTGCGGACCGCGTCCGGCACCGGCTCGTCCGAGCCGTTGATCCGGACGTCGCGCGGGACGATCCGCATCGTGCCGCGGTCGACGACGAGCACGGCCAGCACGGCCACCTGCGCGTCGGCGCCGTCCACCGGCATCTCCGCGACGAACCGTGCCGCGTTGCGCGGGTCGAGCCCGCGCAGCGTCGGGTCGCCGCCGGCCCGGATCACCGAGTCGATCGCGTTCGCGTCGACGGCCTCGACCGACAGCCGCGTCACCCCGGCGGCCGGACCGCCGGCGTCGACGACCATCCGGCGGATGTCGTTCGGGCTGACCTGCACGATGCCCTCGGCCGCCGCGGCGCGGAACCGGGCGGGCCCGAGCCCGGCGAGGTCGGACAGGTCCCCGCGCAGGCCGTACATCTGCACCTGGAGCTCGGGGGTGCGCAGCGGCCCGACCGGGACCCGCTGCAGCGTCATCTCGACGTGGTCGTAGCGGCCGGTCGCGGCCTGGGCGAGCACCGAGAAGCCGTGCACCTGCACGTGGGGGTCCTCGGGGAGGTCGAGCCGGTCGCGCAGTGCGCGGGAGATGCCCGACTCGACGGCCGCCCCGGTGGCGAGGTCGCCCACGACGAGCACGGCGGCCACCGCCAGGACGGCGACGAGCACGCGACGGACGGGGCGTCCCACGACCGGGCCTCCACAGGATCGGGATAGGTCCTGACCAGGGTAGAGAGCCCCGCCGCCGGTCCGGTGGGCGGCCCCGGGGCCCCGGATCGGTTCCGATCCCCGGCGGGAACGATCCAGATCGGGGCGTGAAACCCGTCGCTCTGCGGCTGACCGTGGGGTGACGTCCCGGTATCGTCCGCGTATCGCGAGAAGGGGGAGTCCATGGAACTGCTCCTGCTGACCACGGCTCCGGATGCGGCAGCCGTACTGCCCGCCCTGTCGCTGCTGCCGCACAACGTGCGGACCGCGGCGCCCGAGGTGGCGGCACTGCTCGACGCCGGTCCGCACGACGCCGTCCTGGTGGACGCCCGCTCCGACCTGGTCGCCGCGCGCAGCCTGTGCCGGCTGCTGGGCAGCGCCGGGACCGACGCGCCGGTGATCGCCGTGCTGAACGAGGGCGGCCTGGTCGCCGTGTCCGGCGAGTGGGTGGTCGACGAGATCCTGCTCCCCGACACCGGCCCGGCCGAGGTGGACGCCCGGCTGCGGCTGCTGCGGTCGCGCCCCGGCGCCGAGTCCGCGTCCGGGGGTGGCGCGCTCGTCCTCGGCGAGCTCGTCATCGACGAGGCGACGTACTCGGCGCGGCTCAAGGGCCGGCTGCTGGAGCTCACCTACAAGGAGTTCGAGCTGCTCAAGTACCTCGCGCAGCACGCGGGACGGGTGTTCACCCGGGCCCAGCTGCTGCAGGAGGTCTGGGGCTACGACTTCTTCGGTGGCACCCGCACCGTCGACGTCCACGTCCGGCGGCTGCGCGCCAAGCTCGGCGGCGAGCACGAGCAGATGATCGGCACCGTGCGCAACGTCGGCTACAAGTTCGTCCGCCCGTCGCGCGGAGGGCTGTCCGCGCCGCCCGACCAGGACGACGCGGACCCCGAGCCCGTCCCGGACCGTCGCCTGCCCGGCGCCCGGCCCCCGACCGGCCCGGGACGTGGAGCGTGGGTGCCGCGGTGACCTAGGGTCGGCGCTCGTGGACCCGCAGGAGCACTCCCGTCTCGACGCCGCCACCGTCTCCGCGGTGCAGGACCTGCTGAGGGCGGCGACCGCCGCCGACGGCGCCGAACCGCTCTCCGAGCAGTTCCTGATGCACCTGCGCCCGGACGCCCCCGCCGACGGCGTGACGCACCTCGTCGTCGCCGGTGACGACGGCGCCGTGGACGGCTACGCCCAGGTCGACGGCACCTACGCCGAGCTGGCGGTGCACCCCGGCGCACGACGGCGGGGGATCGGCGGCGCGCTCGTCGCCGCGGTCGAGAAGGTCACCGCCGACCCGCACGTGTGGGCGCACGGCGACCTCGACGCCGCGAAGGAGCTCGCCGCGGGCCGGGGCTACCGCCGGGACCGCGTGCTCTGGCAGATGCGCCGCACCACCGCGGCGGGCCCGCTGCCCGCCCTGACCGTCCCCGACGGCGTCACGATCCGCGCCTTCGAACCCGGCCGCGACGACGACGAGTTCCTGCGCGTCAACAACGCCGCCTTCGACTGGCACCCCGAGCAGGGCGGCTGGACCGGCGCCGAGCTCGCCGCGCGGGAGGCCGAGGACTGGTTCGACCCGGCCGGGTTCCTGCTCGCCGTCGACGGCGGCGGCACCCTGCTCGGCTACCACTGGACCAAGGTCCACCCCGCGACCGGCGACGAGCGGGCCCTGGGCGAGGTCTACGTCCTCGGCGTCGACCCGGCCACCCACGGGCGGGGGCTCGGGAAGGTCCTGACCCTCGCCGGGCTGCACCACCTGCACGACCGCGGACTGGACACGGTGCTGCTCTACGTCGAGGCCGACAACGCCCCCGCCGTGGCCGTCTACGAGCGCCTCGGGTTCGCCGTGCACGCCGCGGACGTCAACTACGCCCGGTGAGACCCCGTCACCGTTCGACGACCGGTGACGGGGTTCGTTCGAACGTGTGACGCAGGTCCACCCGGTCGCCGACCCTGTTCATCCCACGTTCATCTTCCGTGGGGGTGGCGTCCAACGTCGACTCCTAGCGTCTGCGGCCGAGTGGTCACCCCAGACCGCCGTCCCGCAACCGGCTCCCGCCGACTCGGAGGAAACTGCAGTGAAGACCAAGCGGCGCGCGCCCCGGGCGCGCCTGGCTGCCGTCGGTATCGCCACGTCCTGCGCACTGTTCGTCGCCGGCTGCGGTGCGGCGAACGAGGGCGGCGGCTCGGACGCCCAGGGTTCGGGCGTCACCGGCCAGATCGCCGGTGCGGGCGCGAGCTCCCAGCAGGCGGCCATGCAGGCCTGGATCGCCGGCTTCGGCGGCGCCAACCCGGGTGCGACCGTCAACTACCAGCCGGTCGGCTCGGGCGGTGGCCGCACCCAGTTCATCCAGGGCGGTGTCCAGTTCGCCGGCACCGACGCCTACCTCAAGGACGACGAGCTGGCCAAGGCGCGCGAGCGCTGTGGCGGTTCGGTCATCGAGGTGCCGAGCTACGTCTCGCCGATCGCCGTCGTCTTCAAGCTGAACGGCGTCAACGACCTGACCCTGTCCCCGGCCACCATCGCCGGTCTCTTCAAGGGCCAGATCACCACCTGGAACGACCCGAAGATCGCCGCGGACAACCCGGGCGTCCAGCTCCCGGCCACCCGCGTCACCCCGGTGCACCGCTCCGACGAGTCGGGCACCACCCAGAACTTCACCGACTTCCTGAACAAGGCCGCCCCGTCGGTGTGGACCGACAAGGCCGCGCAGACCTGGCCGGTCCAGGGTGGCGAGGCCGCGCAGGGCACCTCCGGCGTCGTGACCGCCGTCGGCGGCGGCGACGGCACCATCGGCTACGCCGACGCCAGCCAGGCCAAGGACCTCGGCAAGGCCAAGGTCAAGCTGGGCGACCAGGCGGTCGAGCCGACCGCCGAGGCCGCGGCCAAGATCCTCGAGGAGTCCACGCGCGTCGAGGGCCAGGGCGACACCTCGTTCGCCTTCGACCTCAACCGGACCGCCACCGGCGGTGCCTACCCGGTCGTGCTGGTGTCCTACCTGCTCGCGTGCCCGCAGTACCCGGACGCCGCCCAGGCCGACACCACCAAGGCGTTCCTGAAGTACGTGGTCTCGTCCGAGGGCCAGCAGACCGCCGCCCAGAACGCGGGCTCCGCGCCGCTGTCGGACACGCTCCGCGGACAGATCGACCCGGTGATCGACCAGATCAAGGCCCAGGGCTGAGTCTGAGTCGGATGTCATCTAGCCAGGAGCCCCGGGCGGTCGTCATCATGGTGACCGCCCGGGGTTCCCGGCCGCTCGAGTCCCCTGCCCAGCGCGTTCCGCACCCCCAGGGATCACAGTGACCACCACGGAAAACTCGCCCGCGCCCGCACCTGCGAAGCCGGTGACCCAGCTCGGGGACCGGATCTTCGCCGGGTCGGCCAAGGGCGCAGGCATCCTCATCCTCGTCGTCCTCGCCGGCGTCGCGGCCTTCCTCGTCAGCGAGGCGTTCCCGGCCGTCGTGGCCCCTGCGTCCGAGGTGCACGGCGGACTCGCCCTCTACATCGCGCCGCTCATCTTCGGCACGCTCGTCAGCGCGGTCATCGCGCTGATCGTGGCGACGCCGCTGGCGATCGCGGTCGCCCTGTTCATCAGCCACTACGCCCCGCGCCGGCTCGCACAGACGCTCAGCTACGTCGTCGACCTGCTGGCCGCGGTGCCGTCCATCGTGTACGGCCTGTGGGGCATGGCCACCCTGGCCCCGGCGACCGTCGGGCTGATGGTGTGGCTGAACACCTACCTCGGCTGGCTGCCGTTCTTCGCCGGCCCGCCGTCGGCCACCGGCCGCACGATGCTGGTCGTCGGCCTCGTCCTCGCCGTGATGATCCTGCCGATCATCACCGCCGTCGCCCGTGAGGTCTTCCTCCAGGCGCCGAAGCTGCACGAGGAGGCCGCGCTCGCCCTGGGGGCGACCCGCTGGGAGATGATCCGGCTCGCGGTGCTGCCGTTCGGCCGCTCCGGGATCGTCTCGGGCGCGATGCTCGGCCTCGGCCGCGCGCTCGGCGAGACCATGGCGGTGGCGATCATCCTGTCGGTCTCCGGCGGGATCACGTTCAACCTGATCGGCTCCGGCAACCCGTCGACGATCGCCGCGAACATCGCGCTGCAGTTCCCCGAGGCGTCCGGCCTCGACGTCAACGTCCTCATCGCGTCCGGCCTGGTGCTCTTCCTGATCACCCTGCTGGTCAACATGATCGCTCGCTACATCGTCGAGCGCCGTCGCGAGTTCTCGGGAGCGAACTGACATGTCCACCGGGACCGAACGAAACCGCACCGACACCGAGGCGACCGTGACCGGAAGCACGCTGCAGGCCCCGGCCGCGACGACGGCTCTGCCGCGTCGCAAGGGCTCCCTCCCGAGCTGGTCCCCGTGGGCCCTGGTCGCCGGATCGGCCGTGGTGGCCGCCGGTGTGACGGCCCTGGCGGGTGGCTTCTCCATCGGGCTGTGGGTCTTCCTGACCGTGGTCGTGTACCTGGTCGCCACCTACGCGGTGTCCCGGGCGGTGGAGGGCGGTCGCAAGGCCGCCGACCGGCTGGTGACGGCGACCGTCACGGGCGCGTTCCTGCTCGCGATGGTCCCGCTGGTGTCGGTGCTGTGGACGGTCGTGTCGAACGGCTGGGCGCGGTTCGACCCGACGTTCTTCGACAGCTCGATGCGCGGCGTCGTCGGGGTCGGCGGCGGTGCGCTGCACGCCATCCAGGGCACTCTGATCATCACGGCGCTCGCCGCGGTCATGTCGATCCCGGTGGGTGTGCTGACCGCGATCTACCTGGTCGAGTACGGCAACCGGTCGCGGCTGGCGCGGGCGATCACGTTCTTCGTCGACGTCATGACGGGTATCCCGTCGATCGTCGCCGGTCTGTTCGCGTTCGCGCTGTTCGCGCTGTTCGTCGGTCCGGCGGTGCGGTTCGGCTTCGCCGGTGCGGTCGCCCTGACGGTCCTCATGATCCCGATCGTGGTGCGCTCCACCGAGGAGATGCTCAAGATCGTCCCGAACGAGCTGCGCGAGGCCGCGTACGCGCTCGGTGTGCCGAAGTGGCGGACGATCCTCAAGGTCGTCATCCCCACGACGGCCGGCGGTATCGCGACCGGCGTCATGCTCGCCGTCGCCCGCGTCATCGGTGAGACCGCCCCGCTGCTGGTCACCACGGGCCTGGCGCTCGGCGTCAACCTGAACCCGTTCTCGGGGCCGATGGCCACGCTGCCGGTGTTCTCCTACTACTCCTACGCCGTTCCCGGCATCCCGCGCGAGGCGTTCCTCGACCGGGCCTGGACCGCCGCGCTGGTCCTGATGCTCGTCGTCATGGTGCTGAACATCGTCGCCCGCATCATCTCCCGCATTTTCGCCCCGAAGACCCGATAAGGAATCCGCGACATGGGCAAGAGTGTCGAAGCCAAGGACCTGAACATCTACTACGGGTCGTTCCTCGCCGTCGAGGGCGTCAACATGACGATCAAGCCGAAGACCGTGACGGCCCTCATCGGCCCGTCCGGCTGCGGCAAGTCGACCTTCCTGCGGTCGATCAACCGGATGCACGAGAACATCCCCGGCGCCCGCGTCGAGGGGAAGCTCGAGCTCGACGGCCAGGACCTCTACGGCGCCAACGTCGACCCGGTCGGCGTCCGCCGCCAGATCGGCATGGTCTTCCAGCGGCCCAACCCGTTCCCGACGATGTCGATCTACGACAACGTCATCGCGGGCATGAAGCTGAACAACAAGCGGGCGTCGAAGTCCGAGTTCGACGACACCGTGGAGCGGTCGCTGCGCGGCGCCAACCTCTGGAACGAGGTCAAGGACCGGCTCGACAAGCCCGGCTCGGGCCTCTCCGGTGGTCAGCAGCAGCGGCTCTGCATCGCCCGCGCGATCGCGGTGCGCCCGGACGTCCTGCTGATGGACGAGCCCTGCTCGGCGCTGGACCCGATCTCCACGCTCGCGATCGAGGACCTGATCAACGAGCTGAAGAACGACTACACGATCGTCATCGTGACCCACAACATGCAGCAGGCGGCGCGGGTCAGCGACTTCACCGGCTTCTTCAACATCGAGGGCACCGGCAAGCCCGGCAAGCTGGTCGAGCTCGACGAGACCAAGACGATCTTCTCCCAGCCGAAGCAGAAGGCGACCGAGGACTACGTGTCCGGTCGCTTCGGCTGATCGGCTCCGCCGTACGACACGGCCCCGGCCCCGCGAGGGGGTCGGGGCCGTCGTCGTTGTGAGGCGGATCACCATGCCGTTGTCGTCCTTCGCCGCGGGGCCAGGATCGGACCGTGGAGACCGACCGTGCCGACGGGTCCGCCGTGAGGCGCCCCGACTTCGGGATCGACGCCCCCTACGTCCCGGCCGGGTACCTGGCCGGAGCCGTCGTCGCCGCGGTGCCGGCGGTCCTGTTCGGGCCGTGGTGGCGGATCACTGCGGCCTTCTTCCTGCTCGGCGCCGGGATCTACCTGCACACCACGCGACGCGGCAAGTTCGTGGCCTGGGAGCGGCTGCTCGACCGCGCCGCGATCGCCGAGGACGCCCGCGTGCTCGACGTCGGCTGTGGTCGCGGCGCGGTGACGGTCGCGGTGGCCCGGCGGGTGCCCCGCGGCCGTGTGGCCGGCGTCGACCTGTGGCGGCGCGGGGACCAGTCGGGCAACGACCCGGCGACGACGCGCGCGAACCTCGAGGCCGCGGGGGTGGCCGAGCGGGTGGAGCTGCACACCGCGGACATGCGCGACCTCCCGTTCCCGGACGCGTCGTTCGACCTCGTCGTGTCCTCGCTCGCCGTGCACAACCTCCCCCGGCCCGAGGACCGCGACCGGGCCGTCGACGAGATGTGCCGGGTGCTGCGTCCGGACGGCCGGCTCGTCGTCGCGGACCTCGGGAGGACCGCGCGCTACGCCGAGCGGATCCGCGCGCGACGGCCGTCGGCGACCGTCACCCGGACCGGTCTGGGGCCGATCATGTGGTGGAGCGGGCCCTGGGTCGGGACGAGCGTGGTCGTCGCCGGGCCGTCCGGGGAGTGAACCTCAGAGCGCGGGCAGCTCGTCCACGGTGCCGCCGGTGACGGCGTAGACGACGTGGTCGGCCAGGTGCACGCAGTGGTCGGCGTAGCGCTCGTGGAAACGGGCCAGCAGCGCGGCGTCGACGGCGGCCGGCACCCCCGCGGTCCACTCCGGGCCGAACATCAGCTCGAAGACCTCGCGGTGCAGGGCGTCGACGACGTCGTCGTCGTCGCGCAGCTCGGCGGCGAGGACGACGTTGTGGGTGCGGAGCACCTCGACGGCCTTGTCGCCCATGGCCGCGACCCGGGCGCCGTAGTCGCGGAACAGCGGGCGGGCCTGCTCGGCGAGCACCACACGGTCCCCGTTGCGCACGACGGTGGCGGCGACGTGCCGGGCCAGGTCACCCATCCGCTCCAGCTGCTGGGCGCACCGCAGGGCGGTGATCACCGAGCGCAGCGGCGCGACCATCGGCTGGTGGATGTTCATGGTCTCGACGGCGAGCAGCTCGATCGCGTCGCGGTGGCCGTCGATGACGGGGTCGTGGGAGACGACCTGCTCGGCGAGCCGGGGGCGGTCGCACAGGAGCGCCTCGGACGCGTCGCGGAACGCGGAGGCGACGAGCGGACCCATCTCGTCGAGCATGGACTGGAGCTGCGTCAGGTTGTCGTCGAGCGTCTCCCTGCGCATGGCGACGACCTTAGATCGGAGTCCGTGACGGCTTCGGCCCGGGACCGGTGAACGCTCGGTGAACGCCGGGGTCAGGCGGCGCGGGCCCGCAGGCCGACGCGCAGGCCGACCCGGAAGCGCTCGGTGGAGCCGAGGACGGTCGACCGGACCCCGGTCACCTCGAACCACTCGAGGGCGTGTCCGGCGCGGCTCATGCCGTCCCGGATCGCAGCCTCGACGCTCTCGTCCGAGGTCCCGACGACCTCGGTGACGACGCAGCCCGCGTGTTCCATGCAGCAGACGTGCCCCCGGCGTCTCACCGTCAAACTCGATCGGTCGACCGTTCGCCGAGCGGGGTGTATCGACTACGTCGAACGGGGCAACGACGCTCTCAGACGGCGAGCGGACCGGGCATCTGACCGGTGACGACGTACACGATCCGGCGAGCGACGGCGACGGCGTGGTCGGCGTACCGCTCGTAGAAGCGCGCGAGCAGCGCGACGTCGACCGCGGCGGACACCCCGTGGGTCCAGTTGCGGTCCATCAGCACGGTGAACATGTGCTGGTGGATGTCGTCGACGGCGTCGTCGTCGGCCTCGAGCTCGTTCGCCGCGTCCAGGTCACGGGTGCGGATGACCCGCCCGGCCTTCTCCGCGAGCTCCACACCGACCCGGCCCATCTCGGCGAAGTAGGACTTCACCTCGTCGGGCAGCACGGTCTGCGGGTGCCTGCGGCGGGCGGCCTGGGCGACGTGCAGGGCGAGGTCGCCCATGCGCTCGATGTCGCCCGCACCGTGGATCGCGGCGACGACGACCCGCAGGTCGGTCGCGACCGGCGCCTGCAGGGCGAGCAGGCCGAAGGCCCGGTGCTCCGCGGCGGCACGGACGTCGTCGATCTTGATGTTCTCGGAGATGACCTGCTCGGCGAGCTGGAGGTCGGCCTCGAGCAGCGCTGTCGTGGCGCGCGCCATGGCACGTGCGACGTCGTCGCACATGTCCGCCAGGCCGGAGGCCAGCTCGTCCAGCTGCTCCTGATAGGTGTCGCGCATGTCCCGAGCCTAGGCCCCCGGACGGGAACGTTCAGCCGCAGCGGGTGAACCCGCCGTGAACGCTGGACGACAACCCCCGTTCGGGGGATATGGGCGGTTCAGCCGCAGTCGGCGTCGTCGGAGGGGACGGCCTGCACCGGGGCCGCGTCGCCGGCCCCGACGACGAGCTCCAGCACGCGGCTCCCGGTCGGGTCCGGGACGGGCCGGGCTCCGGGCAGCGCCTCCACGAGCGTGCCCGCGGCGTCGGTGTTGTCGGGGGAGTAGCGGACCTGCGCGCCGGGTGCGGCCGGGCCGGGCGTGACAGTGCCGATCTCGTAGCCGCGTTCGTGCAGGTCCGCGGCGATCCGGTCGGCCGCACCGGGACGCCCGGTCGCGTCGACCAGGTTAACGACGGTGCCCGGCGCCGGGGCGGCCGCGGACCGGGAGGCCGGCGCGGTCGCGCTCTCGGGCAGCGGCTCGTGCTCGCGCAGCGCGGAGAACAGGGTGCGTGCCTCGGAGCGGCGCAGCTCCAGCTGGCCCCGCGTGTTCGGGGTCTCGGTGACCGGGACGGACAGGAACACCGGGGTGTCGGCGTCGCCCGCGGCGCCGGACCGGGCGAGCCCGCGGGCGAGGGTGAGGATCTCGCCGGCGTCGACGCCGTCCGCCGACAGCGCCGACGACACCCCGGCCGCGGAGCGGCCCGGCGCACCCGGGGTCAGCAGCGAGGTGGTCGAGAGCGCGTCGCCGAGCGCGGCGGCGAGCACGCGCTGCTGGCGCCGGACCCGGTTCGCCGGGGAGCTGTCCGCGGTGCCCGCGGCGGAGGCGAACCGGACCGCGGTGGGCCCGTCGAGCTCCACGGTGCCCGAGCCCTCCACGACCGGGCCGAGCACCGGGTCCACGACCGGCCGCTCGGTGCAGACCTCGATCCCGCCGACGGCGTCGACGAGCTGCGGGGTCCCGGCCAGGTCGAGCGCGACGAAGCCGCTCATCGGCATGCCGGTCAGCTGCTGGACGACGCCGACGCTGCAGGCCGGTCCGCCGACGTCGTAGGCGGTGGCGAACGCGGTGCGGGACTCCGCGGGCACGGTGTCGCCGTAGGTGCCGGTGGCGGCGTCGAAGCGCCGGCACGGCGGCCGGGACACCTCCAGCGTCGCGGGGATCGACAGGGTGACGGCCGGGCCGCCGCCCGCGGGCTGGTGGACCAGCACCGCCGTGTCGGTGCGCGCGGACTCCGCGGTGCCCGCGCGGTCGGCCTGCAGGCCCAGCACCAGGACGTTGCGGTCACCCGCCTGGGCGTCGGCGTCGAGGATCGCGTCGGTGTCCGGGGCGAGGGCGGCGACGTCGCGGACGCCGTCGTGCACCTCGCTGCGCCCGGAGAACCCGAAGGCGGTGGTGGCCAGGACGAGCACCGCGGCCGCCGCGGCGCCGATCCGCAGCGCGCGGGCGCGGGGGTCGAGCCGGGCCGGTGGCGGGGTGTCGGCCGGTCCCGGCTCCGCGACCTCCTCGGCCGTGGTGGTGTCCTCGACGGGCGGGTCGTCCCGGTAGCGACGACGACGGCGGCGCGGCACCAGCGCGTCGAAGACCTCGGTGACGCGCGAGTCCGCGGCGCCGCGGCGGGCGGGCCGCGACGGCGCCGCGCCCGCCCCGGTCTCCGTGTCGCCGTCGGTCCCACCGCTCCGGGTGGCCCCGGCGCTCACGGCGTCGCCCGCGTTCCGGCCGGCTCCGGTGCTCCCGGCGTCCGCTGTGTTCCGGGTGGCTCCGGTGCTCCGGGGGGCCCGGGCGTCCGGGTGGGCTGCGGCGGCCGGAGTCGCCCCGGTGTCCGCGGCCGGGCGGGCAGCGGTGGTCGGTGTGGTCCCGGAGGTACGGCCGCCCCGTGGCGCCGGGGTGGCCCCGGTGCCCGGGCCGGTTCCGGTGGCCGGGGTGGCGGCGCGCGCGGTCGCCGGGGTCTCCCCGGGGGTGCGGGCGGGCCGGGCCCCGGGGCCACCCGGCGACGCCGGACGGGCGGTGCCGCCCGCGGGCGGCACCGGGGTGGTCCGCGACGGGTCACCGTCGCGCGGGCGCGGACGCTGCGGCGCCGGTGGCTCACCGGGACGGCGGGGTACGGGGCCGCCGCGCACGCGTCGCACACCGGTCGGGGGGACCGGTCCCGGCAGCGGGGCGTCGGCGGGCCGCGGCTGCGACGGATGCGCGCCGCTCACCGGCTGCGGCCCCGCCGGCTGGGATCCGGACGCGGGGCGCGGCTGCGGGCCGGAGGGGTGGGTCCCGGTGGCGGGGCGCTGCTGCGGCCCGGACGGGTGGGTCCCGGAGCCGGGACGGGGCTGCGGCCCGGACGGGTGCGCGCCGGGGCGCCCCTGCGGGCCCGACGGGTGCGCTCCGGACGGCGGGACCTGCGCCCCGGGAGGGCTCTGCGGTGCGGGGGGCGCGGGCGGGCCCGCGTCGTCCGGACGCCGACGCGTACGCCGGGACCGGCGCACCTCGTCGTCGCCGTCCTGCACCGGGCCTCCTCGTCGCGACCGCCGGAGCGGAAGCGCGTGACGGGCGCGGCGTCGGGGGAGCGCGCCCTTCCGGGATCGTGCGGTCGCGGGGACCGCACGGAGGATCTTATTCGGCCCGGGCCGACGCGGGTGGCGCGGGGCGCGACGCGCCCTGCTCCGGTTGGGGGATCGACCTGCGTCCGGCTGCCGCACCGGCGAGGCTCACCCGGCCGTCGGCGTCGCGGTGGGCGACGGCGTTCCGGCCCGCCTGCTTGGCCGTGTAGAGGAGCACGTCGGCCTCGGTGACGAGGGCCTCGACGTCGTCGTCGCCGGGACGGGACCGGGCGACGCCGATGCTGATCGTCATCCGCAGGTCCGGGTGCAGGTCGCTCCAGTCGTGCGCGGCGACGCTCTCGCGGGCGGTCTCGCAGGCCGCGACGCCCTCCTCGGCCGTCAGCCCGGGCAGCACCAGAGCGAACTCCTCGCCGCCGTAGCGGGCGCAGAACGCGCCGGGCGGCAGGGCCCGGCCCAGCTCCAGGACCATCCGCTGCAGGACCCGGTCCCCGAACGGGTGCCCGTGGGTGTCGTTGACCAGCTTGAAGTGGTCGATGTCGGCCAGTGCCAGGCAGACCGGCAGGTCCGTGCCCGCGGCGAGCAGGTCGATCAGCCGCTCGTCGAGGTACCGGCGGTTGTACGACGCCGTCAGGCTGTCGCGGCGGCTCTGCTCACGGGCCTCGGCGTGCTCGCGGCGGAGCCGGTCGAGCTCGTCGGCCGGGCTGGGCGCGCTGAGGCCGTGCAGGAGCCGGACGGCCTCGCGCAGGTGCAGGTAGGCCTGCTCGTAGCGACGGTGCTCGGCGAGCCGCTCGGCGGCCGCGGTGTGCAGGGCCGCGCGGGCCGCGGGGGAGGCGGGGGCGACGTCGTCGCCCGGGGTGTCGGGCCCGGGAACGGGCGGCGACGGGTCGACACGGCGTGCGGACCGCACGAGCCTGCGCACCGTCCATGCGGTGTCGGTCATGGTCCACCTCCCCGTCGTCGAGCCGTTCGGCCGCTGGGACTGTTCATCGGTGACACCCCCGGGACGCTTGAGGCGTACGGGGCGTCGGCACCCGTTCGGCGCCCTGGTTCCCCCGGGTCGGGGTAACGCGTGTTCGCCCCGGGGTCGCCGTGATCAACCTCCGGAGTGCTCCACGTCCGCCCCGAAGGGGATCGACGGGTCGTCCGGGTCGTCGAGCCAGTGCTCGGGCAGCACGACGCGACCGGGTGACCCCTGGCGCCCGCGCGGCCCGTCGGCGTCGGCCGGGAACGGCTCGTCCGGGTCCAGCCCGGACAGCAGCTCGTCGAGGTGGTCGATCGACTCCACCATCCCGAGGCTGCGCCGCAGCTCCGGGCCGACCGGGAAGCCCTTGAGGTACCAGGCGATGTGCTTGCGCACGTCGCGGATGCCCTTGTGGTCGCCCATGTGCTCGCAGAGCAGCACGGCGTGCCGGCGCAGCGTCGCGGCGACCTGACCGAGGTTCGGCGCGGCCGGCAGCTCGCGCCCGGCGAACGCCGCCTCGAGGTCCCCGAACAGCCACGGGCGGCCCAGGCAGCCCCGGCCGACCACGACGCCGTCGCACCCGGTCCGGGCGACCATGTCCAGGGCGTCCTGCGCGGAGAAGATGTCGCCGTTGCCCAGCACCGGGATGTGCGACGGGACTGCCTCGCGCAGCCGGGCGATCTCGGACCAGTCCGCGGTGCCGGAGTAGCGCTGGGCGGCGGTGCGCGCGTGCAGCGCGACGGCGGCGGCACCCTCGTCGACGGCGATCCGCGCGGCCTCGAGGTGGGTCGGGTGCTCCTCGTCGATGCCGATGCGCATCTTCACCGTGACCGGGCGGTCCCCGGCGCCGGTGACGGCGGCGCGCACGATCCGGCGGAACAGCTCCCGCTTGAACGGCAGCGCCGCCCCGCCGCCACGACGGGTGACCTTCGGGACCGGGCAGCCGAAGTTCATGTCGATGTGGTCGGCCAGGTCCCGCTCGACGATCATCTCCGCGGCCCGCTGCATCGACACCGGGTCGACGCCGTAGAGCTGCATCGAGCGGGGGTGCTCGTCCGCGTCGAAGGCGATCATGCGGAACGTCAGCGGGTTCTTCTCGACCAGCCCGCGGGCGGTGATCATCTCGCAGACGTAGTAGCCGGCGCCCTGCTCACGGCACAGGCGGCGGAACCCGGGGTTGGTGATGCCGGCCATCGGCGCGAGCACCACGGGGGTGTCGACCTCGAACGGGCCGATGCGCAACGGCGGCAGCACGCGGTCACGGCGGGCGGGGGTGTCCGTCCGCGCGTCGCGGACGCTGTCCAACACGGTCACGCCCACCAGTGTCCCAGGCCCGCGTGACGGCGCCGACCTGGGCGTCGCTCAGAAGCCGACGGTGATGCAGCCGGGGCGTCCACCCGCGGTGCCGGCGTGCCCGGCGTGGGTGGCGGTCGGCTTCTGGTGGAGGACGACGGACTCCGCGCGCCGGTCGTCCGGGAAGACCCACGGGACGGTGGCGGTCGACTCGCCCGCGCCGTTCGCGTCGGTGGTGACGTCGAGCCAGATCTCGTTCATCGGGTTCGCGTAGGACGGGTCGACGCTCGGCGTCACCGGGTCCTCGGAGAACTGGTAGTGCGGGCCCGCGTCGGCGCCGGAGGCCGCGGTGCAGGGCTTCGCGTGCGCGTGCGCCCCATAGGTCCGGTTCGGCAGCAGCCCGGTGACCCGGAGGGTGGTGACGGTCGAGCCGTCCTGCTCGGCGTCGGTGACCGCGACGGTCGCCCCGACCGGGACGAGCTTCGGGTCGTAGGTGAACGCGGGCCCGTCCCCGCCCCGGGCGACGGTCGCGGTCACCTCGGTCACCGCGGTCCGCGACTGCTCGCCACCGCAGGCGGTCAGGGCGACCGCGGTGGCTCCGAGCAGGGCGATCGAGGCGAGGGAACGCGTGTGGATCATGAGAACGATGATCACGGCCCGCGCCGGGGTGGGCACCGCGAAAGCGGACGCGACGGGACGTTCCACCGGTTCGTGTGGTGGCTACCGTCGGTTTCCGTGCCCTGGGTAGCCGCCTCCCGGAGCCTCCGGGGCGGTGCCGCGTCCGACGGCTGCCGGGATCCCTTCCGGGGCAGGGGATCCACCCCGGCCATGGTGTCTCGTTCTGCGACACCCGACACGGTGACGGTGTCGCGACGACGGCATCGGTGGTTGCAGACGGTAAAGTGCAGATCTGGTTCGCCGCGACCGGCCGGGGGTATCCGGTGGTGGGCCACACCCGGCGTGTCCGGGGGCGGTCAGGGGCCTCTAGCTCAATCGGCAGAGCAGCGGACTTTTAATCCGCGGGTTCGGGGTTCGATCCCCCGGGGGCCCACAGTCACTGGGTGAACGCGCTGCAGGTCACGGCCAACGGGCGGGACTCACCCCAAGCGCTCCCAGCGCCTACCGGGACGCCTCACGCGCGGCCGACTCGATCCGGCCGACGTACTGCGTCCACCATTCGCGGTCCTCGGACGGTAGCGACGACAAACCCTCTCGATGCCCGGCCGCCCCGTCGAAGCCCTCACGGATGACGTCCGCCTGCCCCGCGTGCCGGTTCGTCTCCCCGAGCATGCGGACGACGACATGGTGCAGCGTGGTCTCGGCACGCTCCTGGGGCCAGTGGGGTACCCGACCCGGGGCGTCGAGCGGCAGCTCGGTGACGATGCTGTTCGAATGGGCGCAGACCCGGCGATAGCGGGCGACGAGTTCCTCGCGGTCCTCGTCGGCGCCGGCCCACATGTCCTCGTTCTCCCACGCGTCGAACGTGTCGAGGTAGGACAGGTCCGCGGACGGTCGGTCGAAGGTACGGGCGAAGTACACCAGTTCGCAGCTCGTCAGGTGCTTGACCAGACCGAGCAGGTTCGTCCCCGTGGGCGTTCCGGGGCGGCGGGCGGTGTACTCGTCGAGCCCGTCGAGCTTCCACACGACGGCGTCGCGAGCCTCGTCGAGATAACGGAGCAGGTCGCTCTTCTGGTCGTCCATGGCGGGATGGTTGCAGGAGGCTCTGACAGTCTCGGCGCGCGAGGCTCTGCGCGACGAGGGCGTCGGCGTCGGTTCCGGCCGCCCGGCGCGGTCTGCTGCATCCGGCCGTCGACCACATGACTCCTGCGGGGCCCGGTCAGAACATGCCGTTGTCGTTCGCCGAGGTGGCGGGAACGACCTGCAGGACGTCCCAGTGCTCGACGACCCTGCCGTCGTCGTCGACGCGGAAGATGTCGATGCCAGCGTAGTCGTCACCGCCCGGCCACGTCTGGTGGCAGTGCAGTACCACCAGGTCGTCCTCGGCGATCGCGCGGACGAACCGCACGTGCTTGCCCGGGTACTCCTCGGCCATCCGCTCGAAGTAGTCGACGAAGGCCTGCTTGCCGTCCGCAACGTGGACGTTGTGCTGGATGTAGGTCTGCCCGGCGTAGCGGTCGAGGGCCTCGGCCGGTCGGCACCGGTTGAACATGAGGTCGTAGAACGCTCGGACGTTGTCCTTGTTGCGCTGCAGGATCGCGTCGGTCACGACGGGCTCGCCTCCACTGTCCGGTGACGGTACGGACGGTCCGAACCCCGGCGCGGCCGCGGTCATTCCGTGTGGTCGGCCGCGAACGTCGTCCTGGCCTCCGGGTCGATCGGTGTGAACAGGTTGACCAGGTTCCCGTCGGGGTCGCGCAGCAGCAGCGACCGGTTGCCCCACGGCATGGTCGTCGGCTCCTGGACGACGTCGTCCACCGTGGCGCGCAGCCGCTCGTACTCGGCGTCGACGTCGGCGACGAGGAACTCGATGATCGCCGTGTGGTTGTCCGCCGGGCGCGCCGAGCCGGCCGAGAACAGCGCGACCGTGCGGGTGCTGCCGAGGGCGAGGGTGCCCGCCGGCGTCGCCACCTCGGCGAAGTCCGGTGTGGACCAGTGTGCGGGTGTCCCGGTGACCCGCTCGTAGAACCGGGCGAGGGCGGCCACGTCGTCGGTGATCAAGCGGACGGAGACCAGGCTCGCGGTCGTCGATGTCGTCATGGCCGGGACCTTAGGACGGTAACCGGTCAGGATCCGCCCGGTTATGGGGGACGATGGACGTGTGACACGTCCCACCGCCCGGGTCCTGGCCCTGCTCGAGCTGCTGCAGGCGGGACCGCGGCTGCGCCGGGTCGGCGACCTCGCCGAACGCCTCGACGTCGACGAACGCACCCTGCGTCGCTACCTGGCGCACCTGCAGGACCTGGGTGTGCCGGTGGAGTCGGTGCGCGGCAGGCACGGGGGCGTCCGCCTCGCGCCCGGCTACCGGATGCCGCCGCTGATGCTCACCGACGGGGAGGCCGTCGCGGTCATGCTGGGCCTCGTGGCCGCCCGGCGGGCCGGGCTGCTGCCCCCGGCCGTGTCCGACGACGTCGCGGGTGGCGGCGCCGCGGACGGCGCGGCCGCGAAGCTGCGCCGCGTGCTGCCCGCCGCGCTGGTCCACCGGGTCGATGCCCTTCTCGCAGACCTGCAGGTCACGGCACCGTCCGGGCCGGTCGGCGCCCCGGCGGCCGAGGTCCTGCTCACCGCGGCCACGGCGACCGCGGAGCGCCGCCCGGTGGCGCTGACCTACACCCGCGCCGACGGCGACCGCAGCCGGCGCACGGTGCATCCGCACGGCGTCGTCGTCCACCGGGGGCGGTGGTACCTGTCCGCCACCGACACCGCCGTCGGTGAGCTGCGGACCTTCCGGCTGGACCAGGTCACGGACGCCACGGCGCTCGTCGGCTCGTTCGACGCCCCGCCCGACCTGGACCCCGCCGCCCACGTCCTGGAGTCGCTGGCCCGCACCCCGTGGCGGCACGAGGTGGTGCTGCGGGTGCGGGGGACGGCTGACGAGGTCACCGCGATGTTCCCCGCCGGGCTGGCCCTCGCCGAGGACCTCGCGGATCCCGGGGGGTGGGCGCGGGTCACCCTGCGCGCCGACTCGCTGGACTGGGTGCCCGCGCTGCTGGCGGGGCTGCCGGTTCCGTTCGTCGTCGAGGGACCGGAGGAGCTGCGCGAGCTGGTCCGGGCGACGGCGGAGCGGCTGGCCGACGCCCTCGGCCCGCGAGCAGACGTGCCCGGTCACTCGCCGCAGTAGCCGTCGTTGTCACGGGCGCGGTTCCACGACTCCGGCACCGGCAACCCGCTCGACATCCCTGCCACCCTGTCCCCGTGAGCGACGACAACTGCCCGACCGTCCGCGCCGCCACCCCCGCCGACCACCCCGAGCTCGTCCGCATCTGGCGTCGCGCGGTCGAGGCGACCCACGCGTTCCTCACCCCGGCCGACGTCGAGGAGATCGAGCACGAGGTCCGGACGGCGGCCCTGCCCGCCCTCGCCGTCACCGTCGCGCAGCGGGACGACGGCACGCCGGTCGGCTGGATCGGGGTGCACGGCGACCGGGTGGAGGCCCTGTTCGTCGACCCGTCGGCGCACCGTCTCGGCGTCGGGTCCGCGCTGCTGGCGACGGCCACCGACGGACTCGCGCAGGTGGAGCTGGACGTGAACGAGCAGAACCCGTCCGCGCTGGCCTTCTACGAGCGCCACGGGTTCGTCCGGACCGGACGGTCCGACCGCGACGGCCGGGGGCGCCCGTTCCCGCTGCTGCACCTGCGCAGGGACCCGTCCCGTCTCCCCGAGCCCACCGACCCGGCCCCCTCCACGACCGCGCTCCTGCTCACCTACATCGACTTCTTCCGGGCCCGCGTCCTCGCCAAGTACGCCGAGCTCCCCGGGCCCGACCGCACGACCAGCCGTCTCCCGACCGGCTGGTCGCCCGCCGAGCTCCTACACCACCTGCGCTGCATGGAGCGCCGATGGCTGGAGTGGGGCTTCGTCGACGCCGACCTCCCGGACCCGTGGGCCGACCACGTCGACGGCCGGTGGCAGCTCCCGCCCGGTACCACCGCCGACGGGCTCGCGGACGCGCTCGCGGCGCAGGGCAGGCGCACCCGCGAGATCGCGGAGTCGGTGGGGGCCGGCGCGGTGGGGCTGCCGAGCGCCCGCTGGCGCGGTGCCGGGCCCGGGACGATCGAGCGGACGTTGCTGCACGTCGTGCAGGAGTACGCCCGCCACGCGGGGCACCTGGACATCGTCGTCGAGCTCGCGACCGGGGCCGCGGGGGAGTAGACCGCCCGATACCCACGTCGATCAGTACATGAGCGCGGTCGGACCGGCCCGGGACAGCGCTCATGTACTGATCGACGGCGCGGAGGCGGGGCCGGGAGTGGGTGCTCAATGCGCGACCCGGTGCAGCTCCCAGCCGTCGAGGGCGACGCCCGGGGAACGCCAGGCGTGGCGCACGGCGGCGGTGTGGGCGAACACCGGGGCGGGCAGCGCGTCGGGATCCGCCCAGGTCCAGGCGTCGATCGCGTGCGGCTCGGTCACCCGCAGCTCGGCCCCGGCGGGGGCGGGCACGTGCACCGCGAAGGTCACCCCCGCGCCGTCGAGCCGGACGCACACCGCGAACAGCGTCCCCGTCGCGGCGACGACGCCGGTCTCCTCCGCCAGCTCCCGCAGCGCGGCCGCGACGACCGGCTCCCCACCCTCCAGGTGCCCGCCCGGGAACGACCAGCTCGGCGTCTCCCCGGCGGTGACACGGTGCCCGACGGCGACCGCGCCGTCGTCGCGCTGGAGGACGACACCGACACCGGACACGGGACGCGACAGGGGCACCACGACAGTCTGCCGGGGCGCATCCTGGTCCCGTGGACCCCACCGCCCTGGCCGCCGCCCGCGCCCACGCCCGTGAGTGGGTGGCGTCGCTGCGCCGGGAGCTGGACGCCCTCGCCGACCAGCAGGCCCTGACCAGCCACGACGACGAGCACGACCCCGAGGGCGTGACCATCGCCGTGCAGCGCGCGCAGCTGCAGGGCCTGCTCGCCGCGGCGGAGCGGGAGTGCGAGGACCTCGACCGGGCGGCCGACCGGATGGCGGACGGCGGCTACGGGCGGTGCAGCGTCTGCGCCGGTCCGATCGCCCCCGAGCGGCTGGAGGCGCTGCCCGCCGCGGACACCTGCATCAGCTGTGCGTCGGACCCGCGCCGGCGCCGCCGCCGGTAGTCGGTTGCGGCGGGAGCACGGTGACGGTCGGCGTCGGCGACGGCGTCCCGGTGGCCGGGTCCAGCGGCTCCGGCTCGTCCTCCAGGGTCACCCCGCACCCGGCGACGAGCAGCAGCCCCAGCACGGCGGTGCACAGCCGCGTCCTCACGTGTCCACCCCCGGCAGCTCGACGACGACCCGGGCCCCGCCGCCGGGTCGTTCCTCCACCCACACCCGGCCGTCGTGCCGGCGCACGTGCGCGGCGACCAGGGACAGGCCGAGACCGGTGCCGCCGCCGTCGCCGCGGCTGCCGGCCAGGGTGCCACGGGCGAACCGCTCGAACACCGCCAGCCGCTGTTCGGGCGGGATGCCGGGGCCCGCGTCGTCGACCTCGATCCGGGCGTACCGGCCCCGGGGCGCGACGCCGATCCGCAGCGCGCCGCCGCCGTGCGCGTCGGCGTTGTCCAGGAGGTTGCCCAGGACCTGGTCGAGGCGACGGCGGTCGACCCGCACGGTCACCGGCTCCGGGGCGTCGACCTCGGGGACGTGCTCCCCGCCGCGGACCGCGACGAGCCCGCGGACCAGCGCACCGAGCTCACCGTCCTCACGCTGCAGGGTGTCGCTGCGCGAGATCTCCAGCAGGTCCAGGACCATGCGGCGGAAGCGCTGGATCTCGCCGTCGAGCAGCTCGACCGCCTCCCGCGCGGTCGGCGCGAGCTCGTCGCGCCGCCGGGTCAGCACCGCGGTCGCGTTCACCAGCGTCGTCAGCGGCGACCGCAGCTCGTGCGACACGTCCGCGGCGAACCGGGCGTCGCGCGACACCCGCTGCTCCAGGTCGTCGGCGGTCCGGTTGAAGGTCGCGACGAGCGGGGCGAGCTCGGCGTCGGTGCTCGACGGCAACCGTGCGGTCAGGTCGCCCCCGGCGATCCGCGCCGCGGCCCGGGTCACGGCGGTGAGCGGCAGCAGCGCGCGCCGCCCGGCCCACTGACCCAGCGCGAGCCCGAGCAGGGCGCTCACCGCGACCCCGGTGAACAGCACGACGCTGAGGAACTTCAGGTTGGCGTCGAGCCGCTGCATCGGGAAGACCTCGACGAACACGTCGCCGCCCGGCATCGGCGCCGCGACGACGACGCTCGGCATCCCCGCCACCATCACCCGCTGCCGCGCCCCGGTCCCGTTCTCCGCCAGCGCCAGCACCCCCGCCGGCAGCAGGCCGGGGTCCACCTCGCGGCCGCTGGTCGTCCAGGCGCCGTCGCGGCGCAGCGCGACCGTGGTGTCCGGGGTGCCCGCGAGGCCGGTCAGCAGGTCGTCGAGGCCGCCGACGTCGGCGGTGTCGGCGATCGCCCGCTCGACGAGCTGGAGGTTCACCGCGAGCTGCCGGGTCGCGCTCTCCACCCGCTGCTCCACCAGGTAGTACGACGCGAGGTTCCAGGTGACCGTCGCGAACAGCCCGGTCACCACCAGCGACACCCCGGCGAACGCGACGCCGACCCGGTGACGCAGCGGAAGCCGGCCCAGCGGCAGTCGGTCCAGCACGGACCGCATCCTGCCGCGCCCGCTCACCCGCCGCGGCCCGAGGCGGGGGCGGCGCCCGGCAGCGCGGCGTCCGGTCCGGCGTCGCCGACCTTGTACCCGGCGCCGCGCACGGTCAGCACGAGGACCGGGCGGTCCGGGTCGAGCTCGACCTTGCGCCGCAGCCGTCGCACGTGGACGTCCAGCAGCCGGGTGTCGCCGTGGTACTCGTAGCCCCACACCCGCGACAGCAGCTCGTCGCGGGTCACGATCCGCCCGCCCGCCGCGGCGAGCTCGGCGAACAGCCGGAACTCGGTGCGGGTCAGGTGCACCGGGGCGCCGTCGCGGAGCACGGTCCCCTCGTCCGGGCGCAGCTCGACGTCGCCCACGGTGATCCGGCGCGGTGCCGCCGGGGTCGGACGCCTGCGGCGCAGCAGCGCCCGGATGCGGGCGGCCAGCTCCCCGGCCACCAGGGGCTTGGTGACGTAGTCGTCGGCGCCCGCCTCCAGCCCGGCGATGACGTCGGCGGAGTCGGAGCGCGCGGTCACCATGATGATCGGCAGGTCACCGGTCTCGCGCAGCCGCCGGCAGACGGTGAGCCCGTCGATGCCCGGCAGCATGAGGTCCAGCAGCACGAGGTCGACGCCCGGCCGGGCGGCGCTGACCAGGGCCTGTTCGCCGGTGTGCACCGCGTCGACGTCGACGCCCTCGTCGCCCAGGGCGAGGCCGAGCGCGCGCCCGATCCGGACGTCGTCGTCGACCAGCAGCACCCGGGTCCGGCCGTGTTCGCTCATGATGACGGCGATTCCACCGGATCCGGGCCGGTCCCGTCGACCCCGGCGCCGGGCCCGGCACGATCGTCAGGCGATCGCAAGTCCGACGGGTGCGTGACGGCGGCGCCGCAGCGCCAGCAGGTCTGCGGCGGCCCGCCGTCCTCGGTGGGCGAGGGCATCGCCCCGCAGTCCGGGCAGAGCCGGTCCAGCCAGCACACCGGGTCGCCGACCTCGGCCTCGTGGCCGTGGTCGGGGTGTCGTCCGGTGACCGGGGTCCCGGCGGACGGTGTGTCGGACACACCGCCATCGGACCACGGGGGTCACGCCCCGTCCAGGTCTCAGGCCGCGGCGGCCCCGCGGCGGGCCGGGCGCACCACGGGACGGCCGCGCAGCAGCGTCGCGCAGCCGACCATCGCGACGGCGACGACCACCAGGGCCGCGCCCACGGCGTCCAGGGCGACGGCGGCGCTCAGCAGCGCGACGGCGCCACCGGCCACGAGCACCACCCGCGACGCGGCCCCGGAGCGCGCACAGGCCAGTCCGGCCAGGCCGGTGACGAGGTGCAGCACGTTCTGCAGCACCGACACCGGCAGCAGCCCGCCGAGCACCGCGGTGCCCGCACCGGGCAGCACCGCGAGCTCGCCGGAGGTCACGCCCGGCACGAAGCCCAGGGCTCCGACCAGCAGGAACGCCGCGGCGAACGCCGCCGCGACCGGCTGCACCGGGGTGTAGGGCCGGGAGAACCCGCCCGTCGTCCGCATCATGACCCGACCTCCTCGGTCCGTCGTCCTCCGGCGCGTCGCTGCGCCCCTCGTCGGGGCCCGGTTGCCCGGCCGGGGGCGCTCCGAACCGCGGGAGCGACGCACCTCACGTGGCGGCGCGGGCCACCAGGACGGAGTTGACGACGTCGGTGCGCGGGTGCACCTCGAGGAGCACGTCGAGCGCGGGCAGGTCGGCCGGGACGATCTCCGGGTAGAGCAGGGTCCGCAGCCCGGCGGCGGACCGCACGAGCAGGGTCGTGCCGGGCCCGGTCGCGGTGGCCAGCCGGGCGGTGATCGCGGCCTTGGCGGCGGCGTCCGCACCGACCAGGGCCCCGACGAGCACGAGGTCGGCCCGGCCCAGCTCGTCGGCGAGCGCGGGGGACAGCCGCGGGTCGTCGAGGTCGGCGACCAGGCTGCGGACCCGCCCGTCCGCCCCGAGGGCGGCGGCGACCGCGTCCCCCGCGGCGGCGGCCGCCGGGTCGCGGTCGACGTGCAGCACCTGCGCGCCGTGCCCGGTGGCCAGCACCAGGCCGGTCAGCGGCAGGGGCCCCGACCCGAGCACGACGACGCGCTGCGGCGCGGGCAGCCCGACGGCGGTCAGCGCGGCGAGCTCCAGCCGGACGAGGTCGTGGTAGTTGCCCAGGTAGGGGAACCGGTCCAGCTCGGCCCGGGGGTCGGGGGCGGCGGCGATCCGGCCCGCCCAGTGGTTCTCCATGTGACCCTCGCCGGTCGCGGCGAGGGTCCGCAGGGCGTCCGAGTGCGGGGCGACCCGCGCCAGGACGCCCTCGGTACAGCCGGCGGGCGGGAAGCAGCAGAGTCCGACGAGCTCGCCGAACGCGGCGTCGGTGTCCGGGGCGGGCCGCAGGTCGGTGCGCTCCAGCCGTCGTCGCAGGGCCACGAGGCGGGTCGCGACGGCGGCGACGGAGCCGTCGTCGCGGGGACGGCGGGGTGCGGGGAAACCGGGCGCGGTCGTCCGACTGCTCTGCGTGGTCACGATGATCCACCGTAAGCCAATGACAACCATTTCGTGCTCGGTCGTCCGGGTGGCGGGAAACCTGAGCGAACGCTCTACAATGTGGGCGAGGAACGGACAGAGGGGGAGGAGCCCGGCGATGTGGGGATGGCTCGCGCTCGCGATCGGCGCCGAGGTCACCGGAACGGTGGCGCTGCGGTTCTCGCAGGGCTTCAGCAGGCTGGTGCCGTCGATGATCACCGTGGTCGGCTACGGGCTGGCGTTCTGGTCGCTGTCCCAGGCGCTCGGCCGCGGGATGGCGCTCGGGATCGCCTACGGCACCTGGGCCGCGGCCGGGGTGGCGCTCGTCGCGCTGATCGGGGTGTTCTTCCTCGGTGAGTCGCTGACCTGGGTGCAGCTCGGCGGGATCGCGCTGGTGATCGCCGGGGTGCTCGCCCTGGAGCTGGGCGGCGCGACCGCGCATGCCTGATGCGGCGGGACGGGACACGCCCGAGGCCGACGGCCGGCGCCGCCGCGGGGACCGGCGCCGCCGCGAGCTGGTCGAGGCCACGCTGCGGCTGGTCGGCGCGGGCGGGGTCGCCGCGGTCAGCCAGCGGGCGGTCGCCGCGGAGGCAGGCGTGCCGCCCAGCGCGGTCTTCTACTACCACCCCAGTGTCGACGCGCTGCTGGTCGCGACGCTCATCGCGGTCAACGACCGCTGGATCGCCCGGCTCGACGCGGTGACCGTCCCCGGCGACCTCGTCGCGCTCGTCGAGGACTGCGCCCGCCAGGAACGGGTCACCGCGATCGCCGAGTACGAGCTGTTCCTGCTGGCCGCGCGGCGCCCGGACCTGCGCGGTGAGCTGGACCGGTGGGACGTCGCGCTCGACGCGGCCGCCGCCCGGCTCCTGCCCGACGACGCCGACCGGCGCGCCCTGCTGGCCGCCGCGGTCAACGGGCTGACCCTGAGCGGGGCGCTCGGCTCGCCGGTCGACCCCGGCCTGCTGGCCCGGCTCTGCGCGGCCGGGAACGCCTGAGCCGCCGTCGCCGGGATACCGTGGTGGGCATGAGCGCGGAGCGCCTCTCGGAGTCCGTGGAGAACTACCTGAAGACCATCTTCCTGCTCTCGGAGCGGTGGGAGGGGTCGGTCGGGGTCTCCGCGCTGGCCGAGCGGCTGCGGGTCTCGTCGCCGTCGGCGTCGGGGATGGTGCGCAAGCTCGTCGACGCCGGGCTGGTCGACCACGCCCGCTACGCCGGGATCACGCTCACCGCCGCCGGGCGGGTCTCCGCGCTCGCCGTGGTGCGCAGGCACCGGCTGCTGGAGATGTTCCTGGTCACCGAGCTGGACCTGGCGTGGGACGAGGTGCACGAGGAGGCCGAGGCGCTCGAGCACGCCGTCTCCGACCGGCTGCTCGACCGGATCGACACCCGGCTCGGGCACCCGCGGTTCGACCCGCACGGCGACCCCATCCCGGCCCGTGACGGCACGATGCCGGTGGTCCACGCCCGCCGGCTGCCGGACCTGCGCTACGGCGAGGGCGGCACCCTGGTGCGCGTCGACGACACCGACCCCGAGGTGCTCCGCTACCTCGACGCGCACGACGTCCGGCTCGGCGACCGGGTGGACCTGCTGGCCCGCAAGCCCTTCGAGGGGCCGTTCGTGGTGCGGCTGCGCCGCTCCGGCGAGCAGACCCGCCCCGCCCCGGGCGAGGCCGAGCACGAGTGGGGCCCGACGCTCGCGATGGCCCTGTGGGTGGGCGCCGCCGAGGGGGCCGGCTCGGACTGAGCCGGCCCCGCCCGGGCGTCGCGGGTCAGTCCCGGTCGCGGCCGGAACGCTCCCCGCCGGAGTCCGACGGCGCGGTCCGGGTCGTCGCGAACTCGGCCACCGCCGTCTCCGAGAGCATCGGGTCGTCGGTCTCGGGCTCGGTGTTCGAGCCGGTGATCCCCTCCCCGCTCTCCGACGGCGACGTGCTCCGCCTGCTGCTCTCGCGCAGCCCCTGGGCCGGTGACGGCTCGACCGGCAGCGCGACGACGAACCGCTCGTCGCGCAGGGCCCGGGTCAGCCCGACCGCCATCAGGACCAGCACGATCCCCAGCGGCAGCCCGGCCACGATCGACGCCGTCTGCAGCGCGGAGAGCGCGTCGGTGCCCGAGACCGCGCCCGCGGTCAGCAGCACCGCCGCGATGACGCCCTCCAGCACCGCCCAGAACAGGCGCTGCTGCCAGCGCGGGTTCGGGTCGCCGCCGTTGGTGAGGATGTCGACGACCAGCGACCCGGAGTCCGACGACGTCGCGAAGAACAGCACGACCACGAAGATCGTCAGCAGCGACGCCAGCAGGATCACGAACTCGGGCACCGGCAGCTGGGCGAGCAGCACGTAGATGGCGGTCTCCGGGGCCGCCTCGGCGAGCGGGTCGGCCGGGTCGGCCTGCACCAGCTCCAGCGCGCTGTCACCGAAGACGGTCAGCCACACCATCGACGCGCCGACCGGCGCGAACAGGCAGCCCGCGACGAAGTTGCGGATGGTGCGGCCGTAGGAGATCCGGGCCAGGAACATGCCGACGAACGGCGACCACGAGATCCACCAGCCCCAGTAGAACAGCGTCCACGAGCTCTGCCACTCCGCCGCGGTGCCGTTGCCGCCGTCGGTGAAGGTCTCGAACGACAGACCGGGCACCTCCTGGACGTCGGTGCCGATGTTGGAGGCGAGGCTGTTGAGCAGGTCACGGGTGGGGCCGAAGAAGAACACGAACAGCATCAGCGCGAGCGCCAGCCACAGGTTGATCAGCGCCAGGCGCCGGATGCCCTTGTCGAGCCCGAGCATCAGCGAGGTGATCGCGATCGCGGTGATGGCCGCGATCAGCACGACCTGCAGCGTGGTCGTGTTCTCCCAGCCGAAGACGGCGTCGAGACCGGCCGCGACCTGCTGTGCGCCGATGCCGAGCGAGGTGGCCAGGCCGAACAGCGTGCCGAACACCGCGATGACGTCGACGAGGTAGCCGGGCCAGCCGTTGATCCGGTCCTTCAGGATCGGGTACAGGGCGGCCGCCGGGCGCAGCGGCAGGCCCTTGCGGAACGCGAAGTAGCCCAGCGACAGGCCGAGCACGATGTAGATCGCCCACGGGTGCAGGCCCCAGTGGAAGAACGTGTAGAGCATCGCGTTCCGCGCGGCCTCGGGCGACGAGCCGTCCCCGGTGGGCGGCGCGGTGAAGTGCGAGATCGGCTCGGACACCGCGTAGAACACCAGGCCGATGCCCATGCCCGCGGTGAACAGCATCGCGAACCAGGAGACCGTGCCGTACTCCGGCGTCGAGTCCGACGGACCGAGCTTCACCCGTCCGTACCGCGAGGCCATCAGCACGATCACGAAGACCAGGAAGCCGGTCGCGGAGAAGATGTAGAGCCAGCCGAGTGTGTCCGTGATCCAGGCGTTCACCGAGTCCGCGACCGACCCGAGCGATGCCGGGGAGAGGACCCCCCACGACACGAACGCCACCGCCAGGACGGCCGAGGTGACGAAGACCGGAGGACTGGTGTGCTCCCGTAGGTATCGGACGATCACTAGTTCCCCCTCGACGTGGATGTGCGACGCCGACACCTATCACGATTCGACCTTTCCGGTCATATCGGACGAGTGCGCGACGAAGGCCCGGACCCGCACGACGGCGGGACCGGGCCTCGGGGGCCGAACGGCCGGGTGGATCAGCGCGCGGCGTCGGCCGCGCCCGCCTCACCCGTGTTGCCCTGCGTGTTCAGCGAACCGTCGGCGTTCTCCAGGTGCGCCCGGACGAACCACTGGTACTGCTCCAGCTCGCCGGCCTGGGCGATGAGCATGTCCTCGGTCACCGGGTCGAGCGCGCCGACCTTCTCGATCTGGGTGCGGTGGTCGGAGATGACCCCGGTGTAGACCACGTCGAGCGCGCCGAGGTGGGCGATCGCCTGGTCGCGGCCGATCGAGTAGTCGTCCCAGGTGCGGTCCTTGACCAGCGCGCCGGGGGTGCCGTTGGGCGAGCCGCCCAGGGTCGCGATGCGCTCGGCGACGTCGTCGACGAACCCGCGGACCGCGTCCACCTGCGGGTCGAGCATCTCGTGCACCGCGATGAAGTTCGGGCCGATGACGTTCCAGTGCACGTGCTTGAGCGTGAGCTGGAGGTCGTTCAGGGCGTGCAGACGGTGCTGCAGGATGTCGACGACCTGCTCGGCGTCTCCGCGCTCGAGGCCGGGGACGGTGTAACGGATCGTGGCCATGGTTCTGTGCAGTCCTTCCGTGACGGGTGCGTGGTTCAGGACGCCGCAGTGCGGGGGTCGTCGTCCGCGACCGGCTGGGCGTCGAGGTGGACGCCGTCGCCGTCGGGGGTCTCGTCGACCGGGGTGTCGCTCTGCTCGGTCGGGACCGGGTGGCTCGTGCGCTCGTCCTGATCGCGCTGGTCCTTCTCGGGCGTCGTCATGACGACCGGGTACCCCGGTCGGGCGGGTTTCATGTCCGGCGTCGGCGGCCCCGGGAACGGGTAGCCGGTGGGGAGCGACCATCCCGAGGAGCGATGCGATGACCCCCGGAACGACCGTCACCCCGCACGGGCTGCACCACGTCACGGCGATCGCCGGGGACCCGCAGCGCAACGTGGACTTCTACACCACCGTGCTCGGCCTGCGGCTGGTGAAGCGGACGGTGAACTTCGACGCGCCCCAGGTCCACCACCTCTACTACGGCGACGAGGCGGGCCGTCCCGCCACCATCCTCACGTTCTTCCCGTGGCCCGACGTCGAGCCCGGCCGCCAGGGCGCCGGCCTGACGACCGCCACCGCGTTCGGCGTGCCGCCGGAGTCGCTGGGCTGGTGGCAGACCCACCTCGCCGCGCTCGGCGTCGACGCCGACGACCCCCGCACCCGGGACGCGTCGTCGGGTGCCGAGGAGGTCCTGACCCTGCGCGATCCCGACGGGCTGGTGATCGACCTCGTCGCCGCGCCCGGCGACACCCGCTCGGGCTGGGACGGCGCCGGCGACGTGCCCGCCGAGCACGCGGTACGCGGCCTGCACGCGGTGACGCTGTCCGAGGCGGACCTCGAACCGACCCAGCGGATGCTCACCGACCTCGGCATGACCCACACCGGCGACGACGGCGCCCGCAGCCGCTTCCGCACCACGGGGGACACCGCGACGGCCGTGGACGTGGTCGGCGGCGTCGACGGGCACGGGGTGCAGGCCGGCGGCACGGTGCACCACATCGCGTTCCGGGTGGCGGACCGGGCGACCCAGCAGCAGTGGCGCACCGAGCTGGTGGCCCGCGGCCTGGAGGTCACCGAGATCCTCGACCGGCAGTACTTCACCTCGATCTACTTCCGCGAGCCCGGCGGTGTGCTGTTCGAGATCGCCACCGACGAGCCCGGCTTCACCGTCGACGAGCCGCTGCTCGAACTCGGCCGCGCGCTGAAGCTGCCGCCGTGGCTGGAGCCGGACCGGGCGACGATCGAGGCGAACCTGCCCGCGCTGCGCGACCGGGGGTGACCGCGGGGGCCGGCCGGCTCAGGTGTCGAGCCGCTGCTCGCGGGCCGGCCCGTCGGCTCCGGTGAGGTGCTCCAGGGTGTTGGTGACGCGCAGCAGCCGCTCCAGCGCACCGGCACGGTTGTCGAGGTGCAGCTCGACGCCTGCGGCCCGGGTCCGCCTGCGGATCATCAGCAGCGACGACAGACCGTAGGAGTCGCAGTACCCGATCCCGGCGCAGTCGATCCGCAGCTCACGCAGGCCGGGCCGGTCCGTCAGCAGCACGGCGACGGCGTCGGTCAGCGCGTCGGAGGTGGCGTAGTCGAGGTCACCGGCCGGCGCCACCGTCGCGAGATCCGGCGCGGGGCTGGTCCAGGTGAGGGACAGCTCTCGCGGGTCGCTCATGCGGGCCTTCCGGTTCGGTGCAGCGTCGTGGAGTCGGCGCCCTCGGTGACGGCGCCGGCCGGGACGGGGGTGCCCGCGCCTCCGGTGAGCGCCGGGGACGTGGTCGCGCGCCGGAGCAGCTCCGACGCCCGGGTGAAGTCGCGCAGCTCGTCGCCGAGCAGGTCCAGGACGGGCCGCAGGACGGCCACCGGCACCGACCGGGCCTCGAGCACCTCGGCGGTCCAGCCGAGGAAGTGCTCGAACAGCTCCGCGTCACCGGTGTAGAGCGCCACGGACAGGAAGTCGACGATGTGCCGGACGTCCTCGGCGGTGTGCCGGCGCTGGTCGTCGTCGTATCCGGCCATCGCCGGGACACTCTCGGGCAGGCGGTCCAGCACCGTGGCGACCAGCTGCGGGGCACTGCGGGTGACCAGGGTGTACTCCTGGTCGGACAGGTGCGGCAGGTCGTCCATCGGCTGGGCGTGCGGGTGCGCCGGGGCGGGCAGCCCGTCGGCGAGGGTCTCGGCGGCGGTCCGCGCGTCCGGGGCCCAGGCGTCGGCGCCGAGCAGGCGGGCGTAGCGGCCGTCCGTGCCGAACGCCCGGCCGCCGACGATCACCGGAACACCCGCGGCCTGGCAGGCCGTGATCGTCGCGTGCGCGGTCGGCAGCCGGGTCGCGATCGACGACGACAGCGCCACCGCGTCCGGGCCGGTCCGGTGCAGGTGGGTGACCAGGTGCGCCGCGGGAACCTGCGCGCCCAGGTAGTCGACGGTGAACCCGCGCAGCCGCAGCACCTCGGCGAGCAGCCGGGCGGGCAGCGCGTGCCACTCGCCGTCGACGCAGGCCACCGTCACCCGGCCGCGCTCGCCGCCGTGCCGCCCGCTGGTCAGCGACAGCGTGCTGATCACGCGCTCGTTGATCGCGGTCGCGGCGTGCTCCTGGGCGACGGACAGGCGGTTGGCCGCCCACTCGAGCCCGACCCGCTGCTGCACCGCGCCGATCACCTCGAGCAGCACGGCCTCGGGTTCCAGGCCGTCCCGCAGCGCGTCGACGACGACGTCGACCGCGCTGTACTCGTCGCCGCGCAGCACCGCGTCCCAGAGCAGGTCGGTGTAGTGCCCGGCGGCCGTCATGCGGTGTACCTGCCCCGGCCCGACCCACCCACCGCGGTCAGGTGCCGGCCGCGCGGAGCGGTGACCGCGAGGACGGCCATGTCGTCGTGGGAGTTGCGCCCCACCCACTCGGTGGCGAGCATCTGCACCCGTTCGACGACGGCCTCGGCCGGCATCCCGGCGCACTCGGCGGCCGCGCGGCGCAGGCGCTCCTCGCCGAACTGGTCGCGCCCGAGCGGGCCGCCCTGGGCCTCGGTGATGCCGTCGGTGAACATCAGGCAGGTCTCGCCGGGCCCGAGCCGGGTCTCCCAGGTCGACGCGTGGATCTCGGGCAGCGCCCCGATCAGCGTGCCGAGCGTCGCGGCCTCCTCGACGCGGCCGTCGGCGCGGATGATCAGCGGCGGCGGATGGCCCGCGCAGGTGATCCGCAGGCGCACGTCGGCCCCGCTGCGCGACACCGACGCCAGCACCAGCGTCACGAAGCGGGCGTGGTCGTCGGAGAGCAGCGCGTTGTTGAGCAGGTGCAGCAGCCGCAGGTGGTCGTCGGCCATCGGCAGCAGCGCGTGCAGCGCGCTGCGGATCTTGCCGGTGAGCACGGCCGCCTCCAGGCCCTTGCCGCACACGTCCCCGAGCACGGCGAGGGTCTCGTCGGAGCCCTCCGCGCCGGGGTGGACGTCGTAGAAGTCGCCGCCGACCCGCTCGGAGTCCTGCGCGGGCCGGTAGCCGCCGGCGAACTCGACCCCGGAGACGTGCTGCAGCGACGGCGGCAGCAGGTCGCGCATCAGGGTCTCGGTGATCGAGGCCTGCTGGGCGAACATGCGGGCCGCGGACATCGCGAGACCGGACCGGGCGGCGAACTCGCGGGCGGTCGCCTCCTCACCCTCGCTGAACGGCCCGGTGTCGGCGCGGCGCAGGAGCACGATGGCGCCGGCCGGGATGCCGTGCCCCGGCAGCGGGGTGACGACGATCGAGCCGACCTCGCCGAACCCGTCGGGCGTCACCCAGGCGGGGGCCACGGCGGGGTCGATCCAGCGCGACGGGACCGGTGGGAAGCCCTGCAGGGCCTCGGCCAGGCCGGGGACCTCGTCCGGGTCGATGCGCAGCGTCCGGTGCCGGACGGGGCCGTCGGTGACGGCGTCGACGACCTGGAACTGCCCGCGGGTGCCCGGGGTCATCACGAGCGCCCCGTCGGCCAGT
This sequence comes from Pseudonocardia sp. ICBG162, assembly GCF_020496225.1. Taxonomy (NCBI): domain Bacteria; kingdom Bacillati; phylum Actinomycetota; class Actinomycetes; order Pseudonocardiales; family Pseudonocardiaceae; genus Pseudonocardia; species Pseudonocardia sp. ICBG162. The sequence continues at coordinate 281,745 of NZ_JAHLJD010000005.1, read as the reverse complement.
CTGCTCACGGCGAGCTGGGCGGTGACCTCCATGCAGCGACCCAGGTTCAGCGAGCCCAGGAGCGCGGCCGAGGCCTCGGACAGGAACGCGGCGCGGGCCTGCTCCAGGTGCAGCTCGTCGCGGATGGACCGGACGTCGGTGACGTCGATCAGCCACCAGGTGACCGAGCCGTCCTCGTGCCGGACGGGCTGGGCCTCCAGCGCGCGGCCGTCGACGATGTCGGAGAACGCGGTGGGGACCCCGCGGTCGGCGCCACCCGCGGTGGCCAGCCACGGGGCGACCCGGGACAGCGGGTACCCGGTGCGGGCGCGGGGGAGCAGCGCGCGTGCGGCGTCGTTGGCCTGCAGCACGGTGCCGTCGGCGCCGACGGTGAGCGCGGCACAGGGGGCGTCGGTCCAGCGCCGGTCGACCACGGCCGGCGCGTCCGGAAGCACGGTCGCGTCGCCGGTCGTCGGCTCCAGTTCGGTCACATCAACTCCTGGCCCTCGACGGGCCGGTCGTCGGCGCCCGGGAGACCCGGGGCGCTGATCGCCCCACGGTACCCCCGACGCGACCTGCGCTCATCCGGGGCGCGCTGCGCGCGTACGGATGCGCGCCCTCAGCGGGCCGCGCGCACCCGGTGCCAGCCGCCGAAGCGCACCGGCAGGCCGGGCGAGGTCAGGACACTGTCCGGCGGTCCCGACGGCGGCGCGGCACCGGCCGCGGCGACCAGGTCCTCGTCGAGGTCGAGCAGCTCGGCGTGGTGGAGCGGCCAGCGCGGGTGGTCGTTGCGCCAGCGGACGGTGCCCAGCGGACGCCGGGTGTGCAGCGCCCAGCGTGCGGTGAGGAAGTGCTCGAGGTCCCCGGGTACGGCCAGCGGGGCGCCGGTGCGGACCCGGGTCCGTGCGGAGACACCGCGCGGGCCGGGGAAGCGGCGTGTGCAGCTGTAGGCGATCTCCTCGCCCTCGGCGACCCGCCCGGACACCGTCGACGGCGACCAGTCGTAGGGCAGCGCCGCGACACCCCGCGCGGCGAGCACGGGCAGCATCCGGTCGGCGTCGAGCGAACGGAACACCACGCCACGGCGGCCCTCGTCGTCCACCGAGTACAGCCGGACGTTGGTCTCGGCGAAGCTGCCGAGCCAGGGCAGGCCGGGCAGCGGGCCGAAGCCCAGCCGCCGCATCCGGAAGTGGACGAGCCCGACCCAGGTGACGCCGTCGTGGGTGTCCGGACGGGTCCGGGGTGGCAGCAGCGGCGCCACCGCGGCGGGGTCGGCCCGCCAGTGCAGGAACACCACGTCGGCCCAGTACTGGTGCAGCAGCGGGTGCCGGACCGGGGCGGGCGGGTCCGGGGTGACCGGTTCGGGCGCGACGCCGGGCGGCACCGGTGCGGTGTCCCGGCCCGGTGCCGTGCGGCGGCCGGTCACGCCGGTGCGCCGCCGCGCTCGGTGCGGGCCCGCCACGCGTCGCGGCGCTCACCGGTGTCGCGGATGGTGTCGACCTCGGCGAGCATGCGGCGCTGCTCCTCGGTCCCGCCGCCGTTCGCGACGAGCCGCTCGGCGTCGGCCAGCGAGCGGGCCGCGGCGATGTCGGCGGCGCCGTGCGGCAGCCGCTGGTCGCGGTCGTCGCCGCCCTGCGCGTCGACGTCGTGCTTCTGCTCGGCGGCGTAGGGGCTGTCCGCGGGCAGCCGCCCGCTGAACCGGCCGTAGGCGCCCAGCACCAGCATCACCAGGCCCACGAGCAGGCTGAACACGACGTTCGGCATCCGGAACGCCAACAGGTTGTACGGCGTGCCGATGAGCAGCGCGTTGACCACGCCGGACAGCAGGAACAGCACGCCGACGGTGACGCTGACCGTCGAGGCGAGCCGGCCGCCCCGGACGGCGGCGCCGACCAGCACCGCGCCGACGACCACCGAGACGGTCGACAGCAGCAGGTTCGTGGACAGCCCCAGCACCGGGGACCCGGTGGTGGAGAAGAAGTCGAGGTTGTTCGTGAAGCCCAGCACCCCGAACACCAGGAGCATGATCCCGACGAGCAGGCTGCTGACCCGGTGCAACCCGTTCAGCCGGCGTGCGTCGGACCCGATCGATGACATGACGTCGTCCTCCGTTCGTCGAGCGAGGCACTCCGGGGATAGCCGGTCGCCTTCGCGGACAAACCGCGCTGACCTGCGAAGGTGTGCCGTGTCTCGAAACCCGGATCCGGGTTGCGGATCAGACCGGGCCGGGGAGTGCGACGGGCCCCGGGCCCTCGCCGCGCAGCGGCCGCGCCGACCGCGGGTCCAGCGGGTCGACGGTGCCGGCGTCACGCAGCGTCCCGTCGCCGGGGCGGCGCAGTGAGCGGACACCGGCGTCGGCGAGGGTCACCAGCGGCACCGCGAGCAGGGCGCCGGGCACCCCGCCGACGATCAGTCCGGCACTGATCGGCAGCACCACCGCGAGCGGGTGCAGCCGTACCGACCGGCCCAGCAGCAGCGGCTGCAGGATGTAGCCCTCGACGTTCTGCACGATCAGGAGCAGGCCGATCACGAGCAGCGCGTCCACCCAGCCGCCGGACGCGAGCGCGACGAGCACCGCCACGATCCCGGTGACGACGGCGCCGATGGTCGGGACGAACGCGCCGAAGAAGATCAGCGTGGCCAGCGGGACGACCAGCGGGACCCCGATCACCCACAGGCCGATCGCGGCGGTCACCGCGTCGACCGCGGCGACGACGACCGTCGCCCGGGTGTAGCCGACCAGCGACGCGAACGCCCGCCGGCCCGCGACGTCGGCCCGCCGCCGCACGTGCTGCGGCACCGCGCCGAGGACGAACCGCCAGATCCGCGCGCCGTCGTGGATCAGGAAGATCAGCACGAACAGCATGAGCAGGGTCTCGGCGGCCAGCTCGCCCGCGGTCCCCAGGGCGCCGATCACGTTGTTCGCCAGCGCGGCCTGGTTGCGCTGCAGGGTGTCGAGCAGCGACTGGAAGACGGCCGCGAGCTGGGTGTCGTCGAGCCGGAACGGCGGCCCGGCCAGCCGGTCCCGCAGCGCGACGACCGTCTCCCCGATGCTCGCCGACAGGCTCGGCAGCCCGTCGAGGAACGCCGCGACCGCCCACCACAGCACCCCGACCGCCACCGCCAGCCCGCCCGCGACGACGACACCCGTCGCCAGACCGCGGGGCACCAGCGGCACCCGGTTCACGACCCGGGCGAGCGGCGCGAGCAGCGCGGTCAGGATCAGCGCGAGCACCACCGGCACGACCAGCACCGCGAGCTGCGCGATCAGCCACAGCACGACGGCGACGGCGGTCGCGACGAGCAGACCGCGCCAGGCCAGGCTCGACGCGATCACCAGACCCCGGGGGATCCGCGGTTCCTCGGTCACCGCGGCCTCCCGGATCGGACGGTGTCGGACTGACGGTTGCGTGACGTCACGACGGTAGTCCGCCGGGGCCGTCCGGGCCCGTCACGGGCAGGGTGAGGACGAAGGTGGCGCCGTCGTCGTCGGGCGGGCAGGTGAGGTCGCCGCCGTGCGCGCGGGCCAGGCCGCGGGCGATCGCGAGGCCGAGCCCGGCGCCGCCGCTGTCCCGGTCGCGGGCGTCCTGGAGCCGGACGAGCCGGTCGAAGACGCGCTCGCGGTCGCCGTCGGCGATCGGGGTGCCGGTGTTGCGCACCGAGACCGACACGGTCCCGCCCGCCCGGTCGGTCCGGGTGACGACCTCGATCCGCCCGCCGTCGGGGGTGTGGCGGCGGGCGTTGTCGAGCAGGTTGGCGAGGATGCGCGACACCGCCTGCGGGTCGGCGCGCACCGCGGCGTGCTCCCCGTGGCCGTCGACGGTCAGCCCGGGCGCGAGCACCGCGGCCCGCCGGGCCTCGGCGCGGGCGATCCCGGCGACGTCGACCTCCCGTGGCGCCACCGCGGTGCCGCCGTCGATGCGGGCCAGGTCGAGCATGTCGGTGACCAGCCGCCCGGCCCGGCGCGTCTCGCCGAGCAGCAGCTCCAGGCGCCGGGTACGGCGGGCGGGGTCGGCGTCGGGCCCGGACCGCTCCAGCGTCTCGGCGACGGCGGTGATCCCGGACAGCGGTGTCCGCAGCTCGTGCGCGGCGTCGGCGAGGAACACCCGGGTCCGCTCGGCCTCCTCCCGGGAGCGCCGCTCGGCGTCGGTGAGGGCGTCGAGCATGCCGTCCATCGCCGCCGCCGCGGTGCCGAGGTCGGTGTGCGGGCGGTCGGGCCGGAGCCGCGCGTCGCGCTCGCCCGCGGTGATCCGCCCGGCGAGCGCGGTCATCCGGTCCAGCGGGCGCAGCGCCGTCCGCACGACGAACGACACCGCACCGAGCGCGACGAGCAGGGTCACCAGCACCGATCCGGCCAGCACCGCGCGCAGGCCGTTGCGGACCTGGGTGACGTCGGAGGCGTCGGCGACGAGCTCGACCTTCGCCCCGTCGCCGGCGTCGAGGGTCACGGTTCGGCTGCCGGTGTCCGGCGGGACGGGTGGGCGTCCGCCCGGGACCGGGGCGGCAGGCGGGCTGCTCGGGTCGTCGGTGCGGTCACCACCGGGGCCGCGGTCCGGCCGGTCACCGGGCGGCGGGGTGCCGGGCGGGTTCAGCCCGGGGTCGCCCATGACCTCCCCGTCGGCGGTGGTCACCTTGATCCGGATCTGCTGGCCGGACAGCCCGGTGACCAGCTCCTCCGGGGTGGCGCCCGCCGCGATCAGCTGCTGGGCCTGCACCACACGGTCGCGCAGCCGGGAGTCGAGATCGGACTCCAGGCGGGCCCCGAGCAGGACGTCGACGAGCACCACCACCAGGACCAGCAGCACCGCCACCACCCCGAGCACCGCGGCGGTGACCCGGCGGCGCAGCGACGGGGTGGCGGTGCGGGCCTGCGCGGCGGAGCTCACGACGGCCCGCGCAGCGAGTAGCCGAGGCCCCGCACGGTGTGCAGCAGCCGGGGGCCGTACGCCTCCAGCTTGCGGCGCAGCGCCGACACGTGGACCTCGACGAGGTTGGGGTCGTAGGCGTCGTAGCCCCAGACCGAGCGCAGGATCTGCGCCTTGGACACGGTGCGTCCGCGCTGCTCGGCGAGGTAGGTGAGCAGCCGCAGCTCGGTCGCGGACAGCTCCAGCACCGTCCCCCCGCGGGAGGCGACGGCGGCGTCCGGGTCGAGGACGAGGTCGCCCACCTGCACCGCGGACGGCAGCCTGCCCCGGCGGCGCAGCACCGCCGCGACCCGGGCGACGAGCTCGTCGAGCGCGAACGGCTTGAGGACGTAGTCGTCGGCGCCGGCGTCGAGCCCGCGGAGCCGGTCGGCCAGTGCGTCGCGCGCGGTGAGCATGACGATCCCGGCGTCCCCGTGCCCGCGCACGACGTCGATGAGGTCGAACCCGTCGCGCCCGCCGGGCAGCATCACGTCCAGGACGACGAGGTCCGGCCGGAACGCGGCGAGCCGCTCCTCGAACGCGACGCCGTCGACGACGCCCTCGGTCACGTGCCCGGCGTCGGCCAGCGCGTCCACGACGGACTCGCGGATGGCGTCGGAGTCCTCGAGCACCAGGACCCGGGTCATGGGGCCGCGGCTGTCGTCGTCCTGGCGTGTGCTCACGGGGACAAGGGTGCGCCGCGAGGCTGAGGGGGAGCTGAAGGACCCGCCGGTTTCAGGTCCGTCTCAGGTACCGCGGGCACTGTCGTGTCAGACACCGAGACGACGGGCCGCCCGGCCCGCGGCGCGGAGAGGAAGAGATGACCCTGCTCGACGTGATCGTCCTGATCATCGTGGTGGCCGCCGCGATCGGCGGGTTCCGCCGCCTCGGCGGCGTGGCCCGGGCCGGGCGCCTGCTCGGCCTCGTGGTCGGTGCCGGCCTCGGCGCGGCCTGGGGCTCGAACCTGGCCCGCTACGGCGACACCCCCGACTCGGCCTGGTTGTGGGGCCTGGTCGGGGTGATCGCCGGTCTGCTGCTGGGCTCGCTGGTCGGCGGGTTCCTCGGCGGACTGGTCAGCCGGGTGCTCGCCCGCGGCAAGCTGTCCTTCCTGGACCGCATCGTCGGCGCCGTCACCGGTGCCGTGACCGCGCTGCTGGTGATCTGGCTCGTCTCGTGGGTGGTCCCCGCGGTCGTGAGCGCCGAGGCGCTCGCCCCCGTGACGACGCTCGCGCAGTCCCTGGGCGGCAGCCGGATCGTCGACTCGGTGTCGGAGCTGCTGCCCGCGACGACGTCCGCCGCCCGCGACGTCGTCGACGCCGCGCGGCCTCCCGCCGGCTGATCCCACCCGACCCCCAGCGGTCCGCCGTCCGGCGGTCCGCGACCCGCCGCTGCCCTCTTCCGGGCACGGCACTGTCCGAGGAGAACCATGAACGACGAGAACCGCACCCCCCGCGACGACGACGACCGTCCCACCGACCGGCAGCCCCCGGTCCCCGCCGACGAGACCCCCACCGCCCACACCCCGACCCCGCACGTCCGGGACGGCGTGCACGGCGGGGGGACGGTGGCCGCCGCCTCCGACGCGGGTGACCCTCCGCGACGACGCCGGTTCGCCGCCCTGCGACGCCGGTCCGCGCTGCCCGCGGTCGCGGCCGGCGTGATCGGCCTGGTCGTCGGGGCCACCGCGAGCGGCCTGATCGTCGGGACCGCGTTCGCCGGACCGGGCGACGGCCCCGCCCGCACGGCGGTCGCCGCCGACGGCCGCGGCCCCGGTGGTCCCGGCGGACCCGATGGCTCCGGTGGCCCCGGTGGTGAGGCCGGTGGTCCGGGCCGCGGACCCGACGGTGCCGGTCCCGGTGGCCCCGGTGGCCCCGGTGCCTGCGGTCCGGCCGGTGGTCCGGGTCGTGACGGCGCGACTCCGCCCGCGCCGCCCGCCGGGGCCCCGACGCCGCCCGCTCCGGGCGCCGCCCCGGCCGCCCCGGGTGCCACGGCCCCGGGTGCGACGGCTCCGCGCCAGGGCGGTGCCGCTGCTCCGGCCGCTCCCGCGGCCCCTGCTGCTCCCGCGGCTCCGGCCGCTCCCGCCGCTCCGTGACCCCGTACGCGCGGCGACGCCGACCGGTGTCGCCGCGCGTGGGGGAGGGGAGAAGGGAGTGCTCCTCGTCGGATCGCGTCGCGCATTCGCCCCCGACGCGCTGCAGGACCCGACGAGGAGCACTCGACGGACCAACGCGCCGGAACGGGCACGGATACCCCCCTGATGCGGTGACGACGCGGGGCCGGACACCACCATCGGTCGTCCCCGCAGGTCAGACGGGTCGTCGTCATGTCTTCGTGACAAAAAATCAGTGAGTGGTCCGGGCCGTCGAGCGCCGATCCGGGGGACACCCGCCGTCCGTGGTGGGGCTCCGGGAGCCGGAACGGCGGGACGGAGCCCCCTCGGCCCCGGGACCGTCGGGGCCGGAGCGACGCGGCCGAGCCCCACGCGGCCGGCCCGGGATCGCACGCGGGCGGACCGTTGCGGCGATCGTTCAGCTCGTCCCTGCCGGCGCTCCGCTGTGGACGACCTGCCACGCGACGGCAGAGGACGGGCCGGACCCGACGGTGGGCCGGAACCGGGCACCTGCACCGTGACCACGGGTCGTCGTGCGGGGCGGGGCCCCGGCCGACGGCCGGAACCGGGCCACGGCGGTACCGGACGAGCACGGGGCGGCGCACCACGACCGCACCCTGACTGCGCAGGTCACGGGCCGATTCGAGACCTGAACGGATGGTGGCCCGACCACCGAGAAGACCACGTCGACAACCCATCGCGAAGAGACCGTGGTCGGCGTCACACAGATCGGTGATCGTCCGTATCGCCCGGTGAGAGGGTGTCGGTAACCAGGAGTTCGCCTCCGCCCACCGCGATGACCTGCGACGACGCCTGGTGTTCGCCCCGGGGACCCCCCGGTTTGACGGCCCCGGACACCGTGCCGTAACTTTCTTCCTGTCAGCGAGTGAGCCGGACAGAACGGGCCCTGAGAGGCTCGGTCAACAGGCCCCGCGGACAGCGACCCCCGGTGGTTCACCGAGTTTCTCGGTGTGGTTACCTTTGTGGGTCAAGGCGATCCGTCTTCAGGATCCCGCTCTTCTTGAAGAGTCCGGGTGATTGCGGTGCGGGTGTCTTTTGAGAACTCAACAGTGTGTCGAGCTATTTATTCGGTTTGGCGTTTTGTGCCAAATTGTTTGTTTGGTTGCAGCATTCGATCCCGTCGGGTGTTGTGGCCAGTTGTTTGTTGTAAGTCAGGGTTTTGTTGGAGAGTTTGATCCTGGCTCAGGACGAACGCTGGCGGCGTGCTTAACACATGCAAGTCGAGCGGTAAGGCCCTTTCGGGGGTACACGAGCGGCGAACGGGTGAGTAACACGTGGGTGACCTGCCCTCCACTCTGGGATAAGCCTGGGAAACTGGGTCTAATACCGGATAGGACCACTGATCGCATGGTTGGTGGTGGAAAGTTTCTTCGGTGGGGGATGGGCCCGCGGCCTATCAGCTTGTTGGTGGGGTGATGGCCTACCAAGGCGGTGACGGGTAGCCGGCCTGAGAGGGCGACCGGCCACACTGGGACTGAGACACGGCCCAGACTCCTACGGGAGGCAGCAGTGGGGAATATTGCGCAATGGGCGGAAGCCTGACGCAGCGACGCCGCGTGGGGGATGACGGCCTTCGGGTTGTAAACCTCTTTCGCCAGGGACGAAGAGCAATTGACGGTACCTGGAGAAGAAGCACCGGCCAACTACGTGCCAGCAGCCGCGGTAACACGTAGGGTGCGAGCGTTGTCCGGAATTATTGGGCGTAAAGAGCTCGTAGGCGGTGTGTCGCGTCGGCCGTGAAAACTTGGGGCTTAACTCTGAGCGTGCGGTCGATACGGGCATCACTTGAGTTCGGCAGGGGAGACTGGAATTCCTGGTGTAGCGGTGAAATGCGCAGATATCAGGAGGAACACCGGTGGCGAAGGCGGGTCTCTGGGCCGATACTGACGCTGAGGAGCGAAAGCGTGGGGAGCGAACAGGATTAGATACCCTGGTAGTCCACGCCGTAAACGTTGGGCGCTAGGTGTGGGGACCATTCCACGGTTTCTGTGCCGCAGCTAACGCATTAAGCGCCCCGCCTGGGGAGTACGGCCGCAAGGCTAAAACTCAAAGGAATTGACGGGGGCCCGCACAAGCGGCGGAGCATGTGGATTAATTCGATGCAACGCGAAGAACCTTACCTGGGTTTGACATGCACCAGACATCCCTAGAGATAGGGCTTCCCTTGTGGTTGGTGTGCAGGTGGTGCATGGCTGTCGTCAGCTCGTGTCGTGAGATGTTGGGTTAAGTCCCGCAACGAGCGCAACCCTTGTTCCATGTTGCCAGCACGTAATGGTGGGGACTCATGGGAGACTGCCGGGGTCAACTCGGAGGAAGGTGGGGATGACGTCAAGTCATCATGCCCCTTATGTCCAGGGCTTCACACATGCTACAATGGCTCATACAGAGGGCTGCGAGACCGTGAGGTGGAGCGAATCCCTTAAAGTGAGTCTCAGTTCGGATCGGGGTCTGCAACTCGACCCCGTGAAGTTGGAGTCGCTAGTAATCGCAGATCAGCAACGCTGCGGTGAATACGTTCCCGGGCCTTGTACACACCGCCCGTCACGTCACGAAAGTTGGTAACACCCGAAGCCGGCGGCCCAACCCTTGTGGAGGGAGCTGTCGAAGGTGGGACTGGCGATTGGGACGAAGTCGTAACAAGGTAGCCGTACCGGAAGGTGCGGCTGGATCACCTCCTTTCTAAGGAGTCCCATCATGTGATGGGGCACCACACGCTCGTAAGTGAGTTGTGCTCATTTTGGGTGTCTGTGGTTCCTTCATTGAATCGCATCAGCGGCCCCGTTCGTGGGTTGGGTGCGTTGGGTGGAACGCAGCACGTCGGACCGTGTTGGCTTGGCACACTGTTGGGTCCTGAGAAGACATCTGCGGTTCTTCGGAACGGTGGTTCTTCTTTGGCCGCTCTGGTCGGGGGCTTCCTAACGCCTGCTTGTGTGTGGGTGGTGGTTGTTTCTTGGTCGGGTGTGGTTGTGGGTTGAGTGTTGCATAGTGGATGCGAGCATCTTGTTGTGGTCAAGTTGTTAAGAGCACATGGTGGATGCCTGGGCATCAGGAGCCGATGAAGGACGTGGGAGGCCGCGATAGGCCTCGGGGAGCTGTCAACCGAGCTGTGATCCGAGGGTGTCCGAATGGGGAAACCCAGCGCCCGTCATGGGGCGTTACCCGTACCTGAATTCATAGGGTGCGTGGAGGGAACGTGGGGAAGTGAAACATCTCAGTACCCACAGGAAGAGAAAACAATAGTGATTCCGTGAGTAGTGGCGAGCGAAAGCGGAAGAGGCTAAACCGTGTCCGTGTCAAGCCGGCAGGCGTTGCGGGTGCGGGGTTGTGAGACGTGTCGTTCATCTTCTGCCGAGGATGGGACAACTTGGATCTGTGTTAGCGGAACGACTCTGGGATGGTCGGCCGTAGTGGGTGATAGCCCCGTACGCGAAAACACTGGGTTCTGTTGTGGGCGTGTTCTCGAGTAGCAGCGAGCCCGTGAAATTCGCTGTGAATCTGGCGGGACCACCCGTCAAGCCTAAATACTACCTGATGACCGATAGCGGACAAGTACCGTGAGGGAAAGGTGAAAAGTACCCCGGGAGGGGAGTGAAATAGTACCTGAAACCGTGTGCTTACAAGCCGTCAGAGCCTGCAGTGCTTTCGTGGTACAGGGTGATGGCGTGCCTTTTGAAGAATGAGCCTGCGAGTTATGCTTCGTGGCGAGGTTAACCTGTGTGGGGTAGCCGTAGCGAAAGCGAGTCCGAATAGGGCGCTGTAGTCGCGGGGTGTAGACCCGAAGCGGAGTGATCTACCCATGGCCAGGGTGAAGCGTCGGTAAGACGTCGTGGAGGCCCGAACCCACCAGGGTTGAAAACCTGGGGGATGAGCTGTGGGTAGGGGTGAAAGGCCAATCAAACTTCGTGATAGCTGGTTCTCCCCGAAATGCATTTAGGTGCAGCGTCGTGTGTTTCTCACCGGAGGTAGAGCACTGGATGGCCTAGGGGGCCGACAAGCTTACCGAAGTCAGCCAAACTCCGAATGCCGGTGAGTGAGAGCGCGGCAGTGAGACTGCGGGGGATAAGCTTCGTGGTCGAGAGGGAAACAGCCCAGATCACCGGCTAAGGCCCCTAAGCGTGCGCTAAGTGGGAAAGGATGTGGGATCGCCCGGACAACCAGGAGGTTGGCTTAGAAGCAGCCACCCTTGAAAGAGTGCGTAATAGCTCACTGGTCAAGTGGTCCTGCGCCGACAATGTAGCGGGGCTCAAGCGCACCGCCGAAGCCGTGGCAATGACATCTTTAGGTGTTGTTGGGTAGGGGAGCGTCCTGCATCTGGTGAAGCCCGGGAGTGATTTACGGGTGGAGGGTGTGGGAGTGAGAATGCAGGCATGAGTAGCGAATGCAGAGTGAGAATCTCTGCCGCCGGATGACCAAGGGTTCCTGGGCCAGGTTGTTCCGCCCAGGGTGAGCCGGGACCTAAGGCGAGGCCGTCAGGCGTAGTCGATGGACAACGGGTTGATATTCCCGTGCTCGTGATAGTGCGTCCATGCTGAATCTGGTGATGCTAACCATCCGAACCCACCTCGGCTCCTTCGGGAGTTGTGTTTGTGGGGGAGCGTGGGATCCGATCTGGTAGTAGGCAAGTGATGGGGTGACGCAGGAGGGTAGCTCCGCCACGCGGTGGTTGTCGTGGTGTAAGCCTGTAGCCCGAGTCCTAGGTAAATCCGGGGCTCATATAAGGGTGAGAGGTGATGCGTAGCCGATTGAGGCGAAGAGGGTGATCCCATGCTGTCGAGAAAAGCCTCTAGCGAGTGCTGTTGCGGCCCGTACCCCAAACCGACACAGGTGGTCAGGTAGAGAATACCGAGGCGATCGAGCGAACTGTGGTTAAGGAATTCGGCAAAATACCTCCGTAACTTCGGGAGAAGGAGGGCCGGTTGTCTTGAGGCTCCTTGCGGGCTAGGGACGGCCGGTCGCAGAGACCAGGCCCAAGCGACTGTTTACTAAAAACACAGGTCCGTGCGAAGTCGCAAGACGATGTATACGGACTGACGCCTGCCCGGTGCTGGAACGTTAAGAGGACCTGTTAGCTCCTTCGGGGCGAAGCGGAGAATTTAAGCGCCAGTAAACGGCGGTGGTAACTATAACCATCCTAAGGTAGCGAAATTCCTTGTCGGGTAAGTTCCGACCTGCACGAATGGCGTAACGACTTGGGCGCTGTCTCGACCACAGACTCGGCGAAATTGCACTACGAGTAAAGATGCTCGTTACGCGCGGCAGGACGGAAAGACCCCGGGACCTTTACTATAGCTTGGTATTGGTGCTCGGTTCGGCTTGTGTAGGATAGGTGGGAGACTGTGAAATCGCCACGCCAGTGGTGGTGGAGTCGTTGTTGAAATACCACTCTGGTCGAATTGGGTGTCTCAACCTCGGGCCATGATCTGGTTCAGGGACAGTGCCTGGTGGGTAGTTTAACTGGGGCGGTTGCCTCCCAAAGAGTAACGGAGGCGCCCAAAGGTTCCCTCAGCCTGGTTGGCAATCAGGTGTTGAGTGTAAGTGCACAAGGGAGCTTGACTGTGAGACTGACGGGTCGAGCAGGGACGAAAGTCGGGACTAGTGATCCGGCACCACCTTGTGGAAGGGGTGTCGCTCAACGGATAAAAGGTACCCCGGGGATAACAGGCTGATCTTGCCCAAGAGTCCATATCGACGGCATGGTTTGGCACCTCGATGTCGGCTCGTCGCATCCTGGGGCTGGAGTAGGTCCCAAGGGTTGGGCTGTTCGCCCATTAAAGCGGTACGCGAGCTGGGTTTAGAACGTCGTGAGACAGTTCGGTCCCTATCCGCCGCGCGCGTTGGAGACTTGAGGAAGGCTGTCCCTAGTACGAGAGGACCGGGACGGACGAACCTCTGGTGTGCCAGTTGTCCCGCCAGGGGCACGGCTGGTTGGCTATGTTCGGGAGGGATAACCGCTGAAGGCATCTAAGCGGGAAGCCTGTTCCAAGATGAGGTCTCCCACCACCTTCGAGTGGGTAAGGCTCCCAGTAGATGACTGGGTTGATAGGCCGGAGATGGAAGCCCTGTGAGGGGTGGAGTTGACCGGTACTAATAGGCCGAGGGCTTGCCACAACGAGTTGTTCGCATCCACTGTGTGACCCTGAGTCCACAACCATCCACGTTTCCCCGGTGATCCGGGGGAGTGTGGGGTGGTGTGTGTGCTCGACCCCTGCCCCTAGGTTTTTGGGGGTGGGGTGATAGTTGGATAGTGTTGTCGGTGGTCATTGCGGTAGGGAAACGCCCGGTCCCATTCCGAACCCGGTAGCTAAGCCTTCCAGCGCCGATGGTACTGCACTCGCCAGGGTGTGGGAGAGTAGGTCGTCGCCGACATTCAACTTTGATGGGATGTGCCCCGGACTTTCGAGTCCGGGGCATTTCTCATTTCCGGACTCTTTTCGCGCCGCCACGTATCGGGCCCAGGTCGGGTCCGGTGTGTGCTCCCTCGTGGAGTTCCCCGCACGGCGGTGGGCCGGCGCACCTCGCACACCTTCCTGCGACCTCGCACCCTCTGCAGGGGCTGCGAGGTCGCAGAAACGTGTGCGACGTGGGGTGCGCGGAGGGCGGCCGGCGGGAAGACCGGCCACCGCAGGTGTCAGAGATCGGCGCCCACGGCGTCGTCGACGCACGAGAAGCCGTCGGCGCGCAGCAGCGCCGCGAGCTCGCGGTGGACCCGCGCGGGCCAGAGTAGACCGCCGTAGACGAAACCGGTGTAGGCCTGCACCAGCGCCGCGCCGGAACGGATCCGGCGGTAGGCCTCCTGGGCGTCGGCGATCCCGCCGACGGAGACGACGACCTGGTCGTCGTCGAGGCGGGTCCGCAGCTGCCGCACGACCGCACGGGCCCGCTCGGTCAGCGGACGGCCGGACAGCCCACCCGCACCGGTGGCGGTGACGACGTCGGGTGCGGTGCGCAGACCGTCGCGGGAGACCGTCGTGTTCGTGGCGACGACCCCGTCGAGCCGCATCCGGCGGGCCAGGTCGGCGACGGCGTCGAGGTCCTCCGGCGCCAGGTCGACCGTAATCTTCACCAGGAGCGGCACACGACGGTCCCCGGACACCCGGTCCAGCTCCTCACGTACCGCGACGAGCAGCGGCTCCAGCACGTCGACCTGCTGCAGGGCCCGCAGACCGGGGGTGTTCGGGGAGCTGACGTTGACCACGACGTAGTCGGCGTAGGCGCCCAGCGCGGCGGCGCTCGCACGGTAGTCCGACGCGGCGTCCTCGGCGGGTACCGCCTTGCTCTTGCCGATGTTGACCCCGAGCACCGGCATCCCCGGCCCGGAGCGGGCGCGGAGCGCGGCTAGGCGGGGCCCGACGGTCCCCGCACCGGAGTTGTTGAAGCCCATCCGGTTGACCAGCGCGGCGTCGTCGACGAGCCGGAACAGGCGGGGCCGCGGGTTGCCGGGCTGCGCCCGACCGGTCACCGTGCCGATCTCGACCGCGCCGAACCCGAGCCTGCCGAGCGCGAGGACACCCTCGGCGTCCTTGTCGAAACCGGCGGCGAGACCGAGCGGGCCCGCGAACTCCAGACCCAGCGCCCGGGTGCGCAGCACGGGGTCCGACGGGGCGAACCGCTCCGCGACCCGCTCACCCACGACGGGCGCGGTCCCGAGTGTGCGGACCACACCGAACCCCATCCGGTGCGCGGGCTCGGACGGGACGTGCCGGAGCACGTGGCGCATGAGGGCGTCGTACATGCCCCCATCCTCACACCGGCCTAGGAGGTGCGGCGGGACAGCCCCAGCTGGTCGAGCATGCGGCGGTCGCGCTTCGTCGGGCGCCCGGCGCCGCGGTCGCGGTGGGCGAACAACGGCTGCCCCGCGGCGCTCGGCTCCGGCGGGGTGTGGTCGATGTAGCACTCCTGCGCGATCGGGGCGCCGACCCGCTTCTCGATCACCCGGGTGACCTCGACGATCCGGTTCCGGTCGTACACACGCGCCCGCACCCGGTCGCCGACCTGCACCGTCGCCGCCGGCTTCGCGGGCCGGTCGTTGATCCGCACGTGCCCGCCGCGGCAGGCCGTCGCGGCGTCGGCACGGGTCTTGGCCAGGCGCACCGACCACAGCCACCGGTCCACGCGGGTCCCCTCCATCGGACCATCGTGCCATCCGGGAGGGCGGTCCGGGCCTCAGTAGTGCACGACGCCCGGTGTTCCCCCACCCGCGGCGACGGCGTCGCCGGTGATCGCGACCGACCGGGGCGAGCACAGGAACGTGATGACGTCGGCGACCTCCGCGGCGGTCGTGATGCGGCCGATCGTCGTCGTCGCGTCCAGCTCCGCGCGGGCCTCGGCCCCGGTGATCCCGGCCGACTCCGCCCGCGCGGCGACGGCGTCGGGTGTCCGCTCGGTCTCGGTGACCCCGGGGTGCACGACCGTCACGTTGATGCCGTGCGGACCCAGCTCCTGGGCGAGCGCCGCGGTCATCGAGGCCACCGCGACGTTGCGCACCGACCCCACCAGCGACGACGACTTCCGCGCGTTCAGGCCGCTGACGTTCACGATCCGCCCCCACCCCTGCGCCCGCATCAGCGGCGCGACCGCCCGCGCGCACCGCAGGTAGCCGAGGACCTTCGTCTCCAGCTCGACCCGCACCGCGTCGTCGGTGATCGAGGCCAGGTCGGTCGGCGGGCCCGCGCTCGCCGGCCGTGCGGCGGCGTTCACCAGCACGTCCACCCCGCCGAACCGGTCGGCGACGGCGGCGACGCCACGGCGGACCGCGTCGTCGTCGGTGGTGTCGACGGCGACGGCCAGCACCTCCGGCGCACCCTCGGCGCGCAGTCCGGCCGCGGCGGCCTCCAGGGCGCCGGCGTCGCGCGCGAACAACGCCACCCGGGCGCCCTCGGCGGCGAGCGCCCTGGCCGTCGCCAACCCGATGCCGCGGCTCCCACCGGTGACGATCGCCCGGCGCCCGTTCAGTTGCAGATCCATGATTCCCACCGTGCCGCAACGGTGGCGGGACCGCAGGCGTCTACGGTGTGCGCGTGGCTGAGCCGATCGACTCCGTGCTGGTGGTCTTCAACCCGGGCAGTACGGGGGACGCCGACGTGCTCGCCGAACAGCTGCGCGACGAGCTCGGCGCCGCCCGGCCCGAGCTGACCGTGCGGCTGGTGCCCACCGAGTACGCCGGGCACGCCCGCGTCATCGCCCGCGAGGCCGCGTCCGCCGGCGGGCGCCCGCTCATCGTGTCGGCGTCCGGCGACGGCGGCTACAACGAGGTCGTCAACGGGATCATGGACGTCCCGGGCACCGACGCCTCGGCCGCCGTCCTCGCCGCCGGGAACGCCAACGACCACGACCGCGTCACCGCACGCCGTCCGCTGGCCGAGGCGATCCTCGACGGCCGCCCAGAGCCGATGGACCTGCTCGAGATGCACCGCGACGACGACCCGCCGCACTACGCGCACTCCTACATCGGGTTCGGGCTGACCCCCGTCGTCGCGCTGCAGATCGAGAAAGGCGGCAAGGGCAGCATCCGCGAGGTGATCACCACGGTGCGGGCGTTCTGGGCCTTCACCCCGTTCGAGGTGGAGTTCTCCCGCGGCGACCGGCGCCGGATCGACAACCTGGTCTTCGCCAACATCGGCGAGATGGCCAAGGTCGCCGAGCTGTCGGCCACCAGCCGTCCCGACGACGGCCGGTTCGAGGTCGTGCTGCTGGAGCACCGTCCGAAGTGGAAGCAGCTGTGGGTGGCGGCCCGGGCGGCGTTCTCCGGGCTCGGCTGCCAGCCCGCGACCTCGGACTTCCGGTTCACCGCGTGCGGGCCGATGCCGGTGCAGATCGACGGCGAGGTCGACGAAGTCACCGGCGGCACCGCGATCCGCGTCCGCTGCGCGGCCGGGGCACTCAACGTCGTGCGCTGACCCCCACCGTGCTCACGGGGCGAGCGTGAACTCCACCGCGCCGAGGTCGTCGCCGAAGCTCGCCCGCACCCGGGCGCCGCGGTGCACGGGCATCGGGACGGTCGTCGTCCCGGTGGTGACGACCGCGCCCGCCTCGAGCCGCAGGCCGTAGCCGGGCAGGACGTCGGCGAGCCACGCCAGCGCCGTCCACGGGTCCCCGAGGACGGCCGCGCCGGACCCGGCCGCCTGCTCGTCGTCGACCTGCAGGGTGGTCGGGGTCGCGGCGAGGTCGAGGTCGAGGGCGCCGGGGAGCTCCGGGCCCAGCACGAACCGGCCGGCGCACGCGGCGTCGGCCATCAGCGACGGCGCCCCCGCCGCGACGAAGTCGGTGAACCGCGACTCGGGCAGCTCCACCGCCCCGTGCACGGCCGCGACCGCGGCGCGCAGCTCCTCGCGGGTCGCGTCGGCACCCACCGGCGCCCCCATCACGAACGCGAACTCCGCCTCGGCGACGGCCATGTGCAGGTCGCCCGACGGCACCACGTCACCGGGGGAGTGCCGGAACCGCTCGAACAGCGCCCCCGGCAGCGGGGCGTCCACCCCGATGTGGGCCTGCCCGGCGGGCGCGGTCGCCGCGAGCTTCCAGCCGTAGGACGGCCCGGCCCGCTCCGACAGCCTGCTCTGCGCGGCGAAGCCCTCGGCCAGGCTGCGCGGACGCAGCAGCTCCGGCAGTGCGGCGATCCGCTCGCCGGTGGTCCAGGCCTGCCACAACGCACCGGCGGTGCCGTCGGCCCGCACGAGGTCGACGGCGGTCGGGTCCATGCCCGCGGAGCTGTTCTCGGCACTCATCGGGGCGGCATCCTGCCAGGGCCGGGGGTCAGCCGTCGTCGCCGGTCCGGGCGCGCAGCACCTCGGCGACGCGGCGGACCCGGTCGTCGGCGAGCGCGTCCTCCAGCGACACCGGCAGCGGGATCCGCCAGTTCGGGTACTCGTCGACGGTGCCGGGCAGGTTCGGCTGCCGCGTCTCGCCCAGCACGTCGTAGAGGGAGGCCAGGACCAGCCGCGACGGCGCCGACGCCAGCAGCGCGTGCAGCGCGACGACGATCGTGTCCTCGTCGGTCTCGTCCGGGGAGTCGAGCAGCCCCTCCGAGGCCAGCAGTGCCAGCAGCTCGTCCCGCTCGGCGCCGGCCTTGGCCTCCTCGGTCGTCGGGTCGTCGAGGAGCCCCAGCTCGGCGCGGACCCGCACCTGCTCACCGGCGAGGAACCCGGGCGCGGTCGGCAGGTCGTGGGTGGAGATCGTCGCGACCGACCGCTCGGGCCAGCGACGCGGCGGGCGCAGCGGGCCGTCGTCGCCGCCGGTCACCGGGTCGGGGTCGCGGGAGAACCACAGCACCGTCGAACCCAGCAGGTTCCGCTCGGCCATGTCCTCGCGGATCCGCGGGATCACCGTGCCCAGGTCCTCGCCGACGACCAGCGCGCCCGCGCGGTGGGCCTCCAGCAGCAGCACCGCGAGCATCGCGTCGGCGTCGTAGTGGACGTAGGTGCCGCGGTCGGCCGTCTGCCCCGACGGCACCCACCACAGCCGCCACAGCCCCATGACGTGGTCGATCCGCAGGCCGTCGGCGTGCGCCAGCAGTGCGCGGGTCATGTCGCCGAACGCGGCGTAGCCGGTGTCGGCGAGACGGTCCGGGCGCCACGGCGGCAGACCCCACGTCTGGCCGCGCTGGTTGAACGCGTCCGGCGGGGCACCGACCGTCGCACCGAGCGCGAGCACGTCCTGCAGCATCCACGCGTCGGCGCCCTCGGGGTCGCAGCCCACGGCGAGGTCGTGGATGACGCCGACCGGCATCCCCGCGTCCTTCGCCGCGGCCCGGACCCCGGCCAGCTGCGCCTCGGCCTGGCGCTGCACCCAGGCGTGGAACGCGACGCGCGGCGCCAGCTCGGCACGGGCGGCGGCGACGCCGGGGGCGTCGGGACGACGCAGGTCGTCGGGCCACAGCGACCAGCGGCCGCCGTAGCGCTCGGCCAGCGCGCAGTAGGTCGCGAAGTCGCGCAGGTCGGCGTCCGGGGCGCCGTCGGGGTACCCGGCACCGCGCCACAGCGCCTCCAGCGCGGACCGCTTCGCCGCCCAGACCCGGTCGTGCGCGATCCGGTCGCCGGTCGTCTCCGGGCGCAGGGCGTCGACCTCGGCGCGGGTGGCCGCGTCGGCGGCGGCGTAGGCCGGGAGGTCGGTGATCCGCAGGCTCAGCGGGGTGGCGTAGCGGCGCGACGACGGCGTGTACGGCGACGGCTGCACCGGCGACACCGGGGTGATCGCGTGCAGCGGGTTGAGCAGCACCGCGCCCGCGCCGTGCCCGCCGCGGATCAGCGTGGTCAGATCGCCCAGGTCGCCGATGCCCCACGAGTCGCGCGAGTGCAGGGCGTAGAGCTGCAGCATCCAGCCCCACGTCCGGGGCGGGTCGGGCAGCGTGGGCGGCGCGACGACGACGTGGGCGCGCCCGGCCGTCGTCTCCAGCGTGTAGCGGCCCGGCTCCAGCCCGGCGGGGAGCTCGCCGTCGACGTCGCGGGCCCAGCCCTCGTCGCCACGCGCGCCGTCGACGGCGGTGAGGCGCCCACGGCCCGGCACGGTGCGGGAACGGTCGCTGCGCAGCCCGATCGTCGGCGGCAGCGCCCCGGCGCCGGCGCGCTCGCGGGCCCCGGCGAGCGCCACCCGTTGCGCGTCGGGGGAGGCGACGTCGACCTCCAGCAACCCGAGGACGGTGCGGACCACCTCCGCGTCGATCCGCTGCTCGGTCCTGCTGCCGTCGAGGTACGAGGTCGCGACGCCGTACGCGTCGGCGATCTCGGCGAGCTCGGGGGTCACCGGGTCGCTGGTCATGGGTCGATCCTGGCGGATGAGCGGCCGCCCGGCCCGGCCGCCCGGGGTGAGACGGGCAACCTCCGCGACCGACACGCGGGACGCCTCCGATCACCCCCGGTCAGGGGGTCCACGGTGCTACGGTGCGTCGCCGGATGCGCCGACCGGGTCACCGTGGCCGGCCGGGCAGCGGGGCCCGGCGACGGGCACCTCCTCCCGGGCCGCACCGTGTCGTGGACGACGGTTCGCGCAGCTCCGGCAGGAGGACTTCCAGATGTCGACGTGGGCCCTGCTCGGGCTGGTTGTGGTGGTGGTGCTGGTGGCCGTCGGGATCGCCGGGTTCCTGCGGTGGGGGCGGGGCCGGGAGGACGACGTCGCGTCGTCCGAAGGGGACCGTCCGCGCACCGTCGCCGATCTCGTCGACCGCCGCGCCCGCGGCCTCGACGACGGGCCGCGCAGGCCCGCGCCCGACCCGTCTGCGCCCCCGGTGCCCCCGGGTTCTCCGGAGCCTCCGGTCGACGACGCCCCGGAGCCCATGGTCGACGAGGAGTCGCCCGCGGACCGTGAGGTCGCCGGGTCCGACGCCGCGGTGGACGACGATCCCGAGGACGCGGTCTCCGCGACCACGCCCGTCGCCGCGGTCCGTCCGCAGGAGGAGCGCCCGCGGCCCCCCGCCGCGGAGGACGCCGCCCCGGACGTCGGGCCGTCGTCGTCGGCGCCCGACATCACCGAGGCGGTCGGCGCGGCCGATCCCACCGACGAGCTGCCGGCGGTCCCGCGGGTCACACCCGATGTGAGCGCGGGCCCGGTCGGCCCGCCCTGGTCGCGCGGGTTCAAGGACGGCAAGCCGCTCGAGCCCGTCGAGCCGGCACCGGCCCGGCGGACCCCGGCCCCGACGCCCTTCGTACGACGACGGCCCGTCGCGGACCCCGCTGCCCGTACCGTCGACGAGGCGACCGCGGCCACCGGTTCCGGCCCGGACAGCTCGGCGCCCGACATCAGCACGCCCACCTCCGGGACCGCGGTCGTGGGGGATGCGTCGACGACCGCGTCCGAGGCGCCCGCCGACGCGTCGACCGGCGTCACCGGGGACGTCGCGTCCGTCGGGGATACCGCCCCCGCCGGGGAGGAGGCCGACGAGTCGGTCGACGAGGCCCCGCCCGCCGCCACGACCCAGTCCCGCGCGCCCTTCGACCCGGACCTGGTCCGTCGGGTCACGGCGCTGCCGTCGGAGCGCACCTCGGTCCGCGCCCCGGCCGACCCGGACACCGAGCGGGAGTTCCGCGAGGCCCGGGACCGCATCTCGACCCCGCACACCTGGGCGGGCCGCGTCCCCGAGCAGGCCGGCGCGCCCGAGACGGCCGGCGACACCCCGCCGGTGAGCCGGATCCCGTCGATCGGGCTGGCCGCCACCGGCGCCCGCGCGGCGCGCGAGCCCGGCGACAACCCCGAGCCGCCGCCCCGGCCCGCCCCGCGGGTCCTGCGGTCGGCGCGTCCCGGGAGCGGACCGCGGCACCTCGCCCCGTCGCTGCGCGGGACGTCCGCGACCGACAGCGGCCCCGACGAGGACACCGCCTCTGCTGAGGACACCGTCGTGTCCGGCACGGCCGGGGACGCCGGTTCTCCCGCGGGCTCCGGCGGCACGGTGACCACCGACCGCACCGTCGGTGCGGTCGACGCCGTCGACGTCCGTGGTCCGGCCGGGGACACCGACGCCTCCGTTCCGGACACCGGCGAGCGCGCGGCCCCGACCGGGGATGCGGCCGGAGCCGGGACGACCGACGCCGCTGCGACGGACGACGTCGCGACCGGCAACGCCGCGACCGGGGACGACGCGACCGGGGACGCCGCCGACGGGAACGTGACCCCGGGCATCACCACCGGGACGGACGCGGCGGACGCCGACGCCGGTGGGACGAACGTGGTCGAGGGCGGTGCCGACACCGACGCCCCGACCGCCGACGCCCCTGCCGGGACCGATGTGACCGGGACCGACGCGACCGGCACCGACGTGACCGGCACCGACCCGGCCGGTGCAGACGTGACCGGCTCCGATGCGACCCGGACCGATGCGACCCGGACCGACGAGGCCCGGACCGACGAGACCCGGACCGATGAGGCCCGTACCGACGCGACCGAGGGCGCCACCCGCACCGTCGTCCCGCTCGCCGCCGCCGCGGTCGTCGCCCCGGTCGCCGCCGCCGCGACCGCCGCGTCCGACACGACGGTCCCGGACCTGCCCCGCCAGGCCCCGCAGGAGCAGGCCCCGCAGGAGCAGGCCCCGCAGGAGCAGGCCCCGCAGGAGCAAGCCCCGGACGAGCAGGCCCCGCGGGAGCAGGGCCTCCAGGAGCAGGACCCGCAGGCCGAGGCCCCGACCCCGGACCCCACCACCCCGGAGCGGTCCACCACCGCGCCGGAGGCCGAGGAGACCCCCGTGCACGCCGGCCCGACCACCGCCACCCGCCCCGACCGCGCCGAGGACGTCTCCCTGTCCGTGCTCCGGACCGGGCCCGTGCCGTCGGCGGTCGTGCCGGACACGGCACCGCAGGACGTCGAGGTCCGCGTCGTCGACGCCACCGACGCCCCGCTGCCCGGCGCCGAGGTCGCGCTGCGCGACCGCTCCGGCGGGCCGATCGGCTCCGCCACCACCGACGCCGACGGGACGGCGCACGTCACGGCGCCGGGCGCCGGGGCGTTCGTCGTCGTCGCCCGCGCCGACGGGTACCTGCCCGGCGTCGCCACCTGCACCGTCGGCGACGACGACGCCGGCACCACCCTGCGCCTCGCCGCTGCCGCCGCCGTCCACGGCTCGGCGCCCGCGGGCACCGGCGTCGTGCTCTCCCAGGACGGCGAACCGGTCGCCTCGACGACCGCCGCGGCGGACGGGACCTACCGCCTCGCCGACCTCGACCCCGGCCGCTACCTGCTCGCCGCGGGCGACGGCCCGGGCGCGGAGGTCGACCTCGTCCCCGGCGGCGACGAGCGGCGGGACCTGGCGGGCTCGTGACCGGCACCACGGAGGTCCACGGCAGGCTCCCCGGCGTCGGCGGCATCGAGCTGTTCTGGCAGGGCCGCCTCCCCGAGGGCGACCCGAGCGGCGTCCTGCTGGTCAGCCACGGCATCGGTGAGCACTCCGGCCGCTACGACGCCGTCGTCGACACGCTGGTCCCGGACGGCTGGGCCGTGTACGGCCTCGACCACCGCGGCCACGGCCGCTCCGGCGGCACCCGGGTGCACGTCCGCCGCTACGACGACCTGCTCACCGACTTCGAGACGTTCCGCCGCGAGACGATCGCCCGCCACCCCGGCGTCCCGGTGTTCCTGCTCGGGCACAGCCTCGGCGGCCAGATCGCGCTCGCCTACGCGCTGCGCCACCAGAACCGCCTCGACGGGCTCGTGCTGTCCGCGCCCGCACTGGCCTCCGACGCCGTCCCGGCTGCGCTCGTGCCGCTGCTGTCGGTCGTCGCGAAGGTCCTGCCCACGGTCCGCCCGGTCGGGATCGACACCTCCGCGATCAGCTCGGACCCGGCCGTCGTCGCCGACTACGACGCCGACCCGCTCGTGCACCACGGCCGCCCCACCCTGGCCCTGGGCGCGGAGATCTACCGGCAGATGGCCGAGCTGCCCGTCCGGGCCGCCGAGCTGCGGATCCCGCTGCTCGTGCAGCACGGGACCGCGGACCGGCTGACCGATCCGGCGGGCACCCGGCTGCTCGACGAGCGCTCCGGGTCCGCCGACACCACCGTGCTCTGGTACGACGGCTTCTGGCACGAGATCTACCACGAACCGGGCCGGGCGACCCCGCTCGCGGACCTGCGGGACTGGCTCGACCGGCACCGCGACGCGGCCCGTCAGGTGACCTGACCCGAGCGATCCCCGTCTCACCGCGCCGGACCCGCCCCGGTGGTGCGATCCTGGGGCCGGTACGGCGGAACGGGGTGGCGCGCACGGTGGAGCGGTTCGACCGGCGGACGGAGGACGAGTACGTCCCCGTCCGCGACCTGCTGGCGACGATCGACTGGTCGGCGACCCCGCTCGGCGTGCGCGACACCTGGGACCGCGAGCTCGAGGACACCATCCGGTTCATCCTGGAGAGCCGCCAGCCGCTCGTCGCGTGGTGGGGACCCGAGCTCGTCCTGTTCTACAACGACGAGTTCGCCCGGCACTCCGGCCTGCGCCACCCCTGGTCCTTCGGCAGGCCGCTGCGGGAGGGCTGGCCGGAGACCACCGCGCACCTCGGGGGCCACCTGGACGAGCTGCTCTCCGGGGACAGCGAGGGCATCTACCGCAGCGACGACCGGATCGTGCTGCGGCGCTGGGACACCCCGGAGGTCACGTGGTGGACCTACTCCGCCACCCCGGTCCGCGGTCCCGACGGCGGCGTCCTCGGCCTGATCGTCTTCACGGCCGAGACCACCCCGCAGGTCGTCGGCGGTCGGCGGATGACGTTCCTGGCCGCGCTCGGCGAGGTGGCCCGGGACGCACCGACGCTGGACATCGCCGTCGAACGGCTCTGCACGGTCCTGACCGACCTGCCCGACGACGTCGGCTGCGCCGTCGTCACGGCGATCGGCGCCGACCCCGGCCCGCTCGCCACCGTCCGCATCGACGGACCGCCCGCGGACTGGCTCCCCGAGGACCTCGACCCCGACCACGCCAGCGACGTCGAGTTCCGCTCCGTCGACCCGGTCGCGGTCCACGGCGACGACGGCGTCCCGGTCACCGACGTCGTCCGGACGACGGTGCACACCCCCGACGGGTCGACCGGGATCGTCGTCGTCCTCGGGGCTCCGCCGCTGCTCCCGCTCGACGAGGACCACCGCTCGTTCCTGCGGCTGATCGCGGGCACCATCGGCGGCCTGCTGACCGCCGCGCTCGCCCGCGACCGCGAGCGCGACCGGCGCGACGACGCCGGTCTGATCGAGCAGGCCCGCGCCGAGTACTACGCCGGCCTCGGCGACGAGTTCCGCGACCCGCTGACCCTCGTCCTCGGACCGCTGGAGCGGCTGCGCGACCACGACGACGCCGCCGTCCGCACCCAGGTGGAGCTCGCACAGCGCAACGCGCAGCGGATGCTCAAGCTCGTCGACGGGCTGCTCGACGTCTCCGCCCTGCAGACCGGCAGGCACGACGGCCTGTTCGCCCCGACCGAGATCGGGCGGACCACCGCGGCGCTCGTCGACGCGTTCGCGTCCGTCGTCGGACGGGCCGGGCTGGCGCTGTCGGTGTCCTGCCCGCCGCAGGACCGGCCGGTCTGGGTGGACCGCGACGCCTGGGAGAAGATCGTCCTCAACCTGCTCAGCAACGCGGTCAAGTACACCCGCGAGGGCACGATCACCGTCGACCTCGCCCAGGACGGCGAGCAGGTCGTGCTGCGGGTCTCCGACACCGGAGCCGGCATCGTCGACGGTGAGCTGGACGCGGTGTTCGACCGTTTCCACCGGCCCAGCCGGCGACACGGCCGCAGCGGCGACGGCAGCGGGCTCGGCCTGCCGCTGATCCGCCAGCTGGTCCGTCTGCACGGCGGCACCATCGGCGTGACCAGCGAGCCCGGCGCGGGCAGCACGTTCACCGTGCGGCTGCCGCTCGGCTTCGCCCACCTGCCCCCCGAACGCCTCGTCCGGGCCCGGGTCGGGTCACGCGCCGCCCCGCAGCTCGCCGCGCCCTACGTGGCGGAGGCGCTGCGCTGGCTGCCCGACGCCCCCGAGCCCGCGGGCGCCCCGGCGGTCCTCGCCCGCGGCCGATCGGTGGACGGGTCGGTCGTCGACGGGCTGGAGGTCGACCACCGCGACCGGGTGCTCGTCGTCGACGACGACCGTGAGATGCGCGGCTACCTGCGCGACCTGCTCGTCGAACGCTGGACCGTCCGGGTCGTCGCCGACGGTGCGGCCGCACTGGAGTCCGCCCGCACCGACCCGCCGGACCTGGTCGTCGCCGACGCGGCGCTGCCCGGCAACGGGGGCATCGAGCTCCTGCGCGCGCTGCGGTCGGACCCCCGCACGGTCGGGGTGCCGGTCGTGCTGCTGTCGTCGCGGGCCGGGGAGGAGGCCGCCGTCGAGGGCTTCGCCGCCGGCGCCGACGACTACCTGGTCCGCCCGTTCTCCGCCCGCGAGCTGCTCGCCCGGGTCGCGAACCACCTGCAGCTCGGCCGGGTCCGCCGGGCCGCCGAGCTGCAGTTCCGGGCCATGGCCGACTCCACCCCGGCGCTGATCTGGGTCGACGACCCGGGCGGGCACCGGTTGTTCGTCAACCGGGGCTGGCTGGACTTCACCGGTGTCGAGGACGCGGCGCAGGAGCTGGGCCACGACTGGCGCCGCCGCATCCACCCCGACGACCGCGAGCGCTACCGCTCGGTGACCTCCGCCGCCGCCCGCGCGCACGCGCCGTTCGAGGTCGAGTACCGGCTGCTGGACCGGGCGGGCCGCTACCGCTGGGTGCTCGACCGCGGCGCCCCCGTCCGCGACGGCGAACGCTCCGCGGGCTACGTCGGCGGCTGCCTCGACATCGACGTCCAGCACCGTGAGCAGCGCAGGCACCGCATCTACTCCGAGGTCGCCGAGTCCCTGGAACGGGAGATCACCCGCACCGGGCGCACCGACCAGCTCGTCCGCGCCGTCGTCGAGGACCGGCTCGCCGACATCGCGGTCGTCCACGACGCCGACGCGGTCACCGGCACCGGCACCCTCGCCGTCTCCGCGGAGCGCTCGGCCCTGGAGCCCTCGCTGTGGCGGCTGGCCCCGCTCGTCCCCGCCGACGACGACGGCCACCCCGAGATCCTCGACGCCGCCCACCTCGACGAGGTCCTGAGCCGGCTCGCGCCCACCCAGCGCCGGGCCTGGACCCGGCTGCGCATGACCTCGGCGATGGTCGTGCCGCTGCCCGCCCGCGGACGCACCAGCGCCGTGCTGACCGTCGTCCGCACCGAGTCGGGCGACCCCTACACCGACGACGACCTGGACCTCCTGTCCGAGATCGGCCGCCGGGCCGGGCTGGCCGTCGACAACGCCCGCCTGCTGGAGCAGGAACGGGCCTCGGCCCAGCGCCTCGGCCTGCTGCACCGCGCCACCGCCAAGATGTCGGCCGCCGCGACCCCCGGCGAGGTCGCCGCGATCGCCGCGGACCACATCGTCGACCTGCTCGACGCCGACCACGCCGGGCTCTGGGAGATCCGCGGGGAGTGGCTGCAGGCGCTCACCGGGCACGGCTGGGACCGCGACATGTGGCAGCGCGCCGCCCGGATCCGGGTCGACGCGCCGCTGGCGTTCACCGAGGTGCTGTCCGGGCACGAGCCGATGTGGTTCACCACCGCGCACGAGTGGGCGACGCGCTACCCCGCGGCCATCGGCATCGCACCGGACCACGCGCAGACCATCGGCTACCTGCCGCTCATCGCCGGCGGGCGCTCGCTGGGGGTCCTCGCCGTCGCCATGCTGACCGAGCGGCGGCTGTCCGACGCGGACAAGGAGGCGGCCGTCGCCGTCGCCGAGCTCGCGGCACAGGCGCTGGACCGGGCATCGATGCTGGACGCCGAGACCGAGGCCCGCCGGCTCGCCGAACGCCTCGGCGCGGTCGCGACCGGGCTGGCCCGGGCCACCGACCTGGAGTCGGTCGCCGAGGTCGTCGTCGAGCACGGCCGGATCTCGATCGGGGCCGACGCGGTCGCGGTGCTCGTCGTCGACGAGGGCGGCGCGCTCTCGCTGCTCCGGGAGACCGGCTGGCCCGACGACGGCCCGCCGATGCGCACCCCCGGCCGCGCGCACCCGCTGAGCCGCGCGGTCAGCAGCGGCGAGCCGATCTGGAACGCCGGCGGGCCCGCCGACGGCGAGGTGCTGCGCTACCCGGTGCACACCGCGGTGCCGCTGATGGTCGCGGCCCGCCCGATCGGCGTCATCGGGCTGCGGTTCCCGGTCGAGCCGGTGTTCACCCCCGAGCAGCGCAGCTTCGTGCTGACCCTGGCCAACCAGTGCGCGCAGGCGATCGTCCGCGCCCAGCTGCACCAGGCCGAGCACGAGGTCGCGGTCACCCTGCAACGCAGCCTGCTGCCCCAGCGCCTGCCCGACATCGAACGGCTGTCGCTGGCCACCCGCTACCGCCCCGGCACCCAGGGCACCGAGGCCGGCGGCGACTGGTTCGACGTCCTGGACCTCGGCGACGACCTGGTGGCACTCGTCGTCGGCGACGTCGTCGGCCGCGGCCCGGCGGCGGCCGCGGTGATGGGCCAGCTGCGGTCCGCCGTCGCGTCGAACCTGGTCAACGGCCAGCCCCCGGCGCGGGCGCTGGAGCAGCTCGACCAGTACGCGCTGCGGGTGCGCGGCGCGATGGCCAGCACCGTGGCCATCGCGACGATCGACACCGGCACCGGCGAGATGCGCTACGCCAGCGCCGGCCACCCGCCGCCGCTGGTCGCGGGCCCGGACGGGGTGCGGACCCTGTCCGAGGGCCGCGGCGTGCCGCTGGGGATCTCCGGGCGGCCCCCGTTCCCCGAGGCCGTGGACCGGATGGAGCCCGGCGAGACGATCCTGCTCTGCTCGGACGGCCTGTTCGAACGCCGCAACGAGGTCATCGACGACGGCCTGGCCCGGCTGTCCGCCGCGTTCGACGAGCTGTCCGCCGCCCAGCCCCGCGACATGGCGGACACGCTGCTGCACCGCATGTCCGAGGGGATGGTCATCCCCGACGACACGGTCGTCGTCGTCGCGCGGCTCATGCCGCCGCCGCTGCGGATCGCGATCGAGGCCGACCCGAAACGGCTCGCCCCGCTGCGCCGGGCGGTGGCCGCCTGGGCCGCGCAGTGCGGGATGGGCCCGGACGCGGTCAGCGACCTGCAGCTGACCGTCGGCGAGGCCGCCACCAACTCCATCGAGCACGCCTACCTGCCCGAGGACACCGACGGGCGCGCCGGGGTCGACCTCGACCTGGCGCTGACCGCGGACGGCTCGGTCGCGGTGCGCGTCACCGACGGCGGACGCTGGCGGCCCCCGCCGCCCGACCCCGGCTACCGCGGCCGCGGCATCGCGCTCATCCGCGAGCTCGCCGGGGACGTGCACATCGACCCGTCGGACTCCGGCACCACCGTGCGGTTCCTGCTGCCCGCGATCCCGGTCGAGGTGGGCACCCCGGGCGCGGGACCGCCGGTGGAGTTCGTCGCCGGGGAGCCCGAACCGGACCGCGACCGGATCGACACCCCGTCCGGCGACGGCGACGACGGCACCGTCCGGGCCCGGCTGCGTGCCGTCCCGGACGCGCACGGTGTGCGGATCGGGATCGTCGGGGACCTCGACCTCGGTGGGGTCTCGGCGATCCGGGCCCCGCTGATGGAGCACGTCGACCGCGGGCTGCCGATCACCCTGAACCTGCCGGGGGAGGCGTTCGTCAGCAGCGCCGGGATGGCCCTGCTGTCGGAGGTCGCGCGCCGGATGCGGACCAACGGGGCGGCGCTCACGCTCGTCGCGCCCGCCGGCAGCCAGGCCCGTCGCTCGCTGGTGCTGTCGGGTCTCGACACCGTCATCGGCATGTCCGACGACGACGGCGCCTGACCCCCCGACCTGTCCGGACACCCGCGGGGTCCTCCCGTGGGCCGGACGGCGGGTTGAAACCGTGCCCCCGCTGTGATGCCATTCCCGGCATGAGTCAGGCAGCGACCCTCGGACCCCTGTGGGGCACCCGTCGCGCCGACCACTTCGACCAGGGCTGTCGCCCGAGCTGAGTCCCCCGACCACGCTCGCCCGACCTTTCCCCTGGAGCACCACCGTGTCCGCGCCCGCCTCCCTGCCCGCGTCCCGCCCCGCCCGCCTGCGCGTCCCGCACGCGCGGCCCGTCACCGCGCCCACCCCGTACGGCCTCGAGGACCTGCAGGAGCTGACCCGCGAGATCGCCGCCGAGGTGCGCTCCGGGCGGCACGAGGTCGTCGTCGACCCGGACCGCCGCTGGTACCGGCTGCTGCGCAGCGACGGCTTCGTCGACGTCTGGCTGATCAGCTGGGCCACCGAACAGATCGCGGAGCTGCACGACCACGCCGGGTCGCTCGGCGCCCTCACCGTCGTGTCCGGCTCGCTGACCGAGCGCCGCTGGAGCGGCCCGTCCGGGCTGCGCACCCGCACCCTGCGCCACGGCCGCGGCGCCGGGTTCCCGCTGGGCCACGTGCACGACGTCGCGAACACCGCCGACGCCCCCGCGGTGAGCGTGCACGCCTACTCGCCGCCGCTGTCGGCGATGTCGTACTACGACGTCGAGGAGGTCGCGGGCACCACCGGGCACCAGCGCCTGCGCCGCACCCGCACCGAGCTCGTCGAACCCGGCCAGGGTGTCGGATGAGCCGCACCGTCGCCGACCTGCTCGCCGCCGCCCGCGCCCGGCTCGACCGGCCCGACCCGCGGCAGGCCGCGGAGCTCGCCGCCGCCGGAGCGCACCTGGTCGACACCCGGCCGGGGTGGCAGCGCCGCGAGGAGGGGCAGATCCCGGGCGCACTGGTCATCGAGCGCAACCACCTGGAGTGGCGCCTCGACCCGACCTCCGACGCCCGCGTCCCCGAGGCCGTCGACCACGACGTCGCCTGGGTGCTGTTCTGCTCCGAGGGCTACAGCTCCAGCCTCGCCGCCGCGTCGCTGCAGGACATCGGGCTGCACCGGGCCACCGACGTCGACGGCGGGTTCCGCGCCTGGGCCGCGGCCGGGCTCCCGGTCGAGGCCGGTCAGGACGGCCCGTCCGACGCCACCCGCCCGCCGGACAGGCGCGCGTCGAGGTAGCCCGCGACCAGCGCGGTCAGCTCGTCGACGACGACCGCCCGCGCGAACCCGGGCCGCTCCAGCACGTAGCCGGTGGTCAGGTGCTCGACGGTCCGCACGACCGTCCACGCCGCGGCCCGCGCCGCGTCGGTGTCCCCGGCGCCGCGGGTGAGCAGCACCGTGGTGACCAGGTCGTCGATCCGGCCGGCGAACGCGGCCCGGCGCCCGCCGGGGGAGCGCGGCAGCTGCTCGACGATCACCCGCAGCAGGTCCGGCTCCTCGCCGAACGTGTCGAGCAGCGCCTCCAGGGTCGCGCGCACCGCCGGAGCGGTGCCCGCCCCCGGCCCGGCCGCGGCGACCGAGTCGAGGAACGCGCGCGAGACGCGAGCCTCCATCGCGTCGAGGTAGCGGTCCAGCACCTCGGTCAGCACCGCGTCCTTGTCCGGGAAGTACTGGTAGAGCGACCCGGGCGACACCCCGGCGGCGGCCGCGATCCGGTTCGTCGACGTGCCGTCGTACCCGCGGGTGACCAGCACGTCCCGGCCCGCCGCGACGATCCGCTCCACCATCGCCCGGGACCGCTCCTGGCGCGGCTCGCGCCGCCGGGCCCCGCGGCCGCTCACCGGGTGCCCCGGAACGCGCGTTGAAGGCGAGCATTCGCTCGTGTCAGCATCGGTCCATGCTGGCAGAGCCGCCCGTCGCCCCGCGACGCTTCCGCAGTGCGCCCGAGCGCGCAGCGCGGATCGCCCGTCCGCTCGGCCTGGTCGCCGGGGTCCGCGACCCCGACCCCACGCTGCTCGCCGAGATCGGCCGCCGGATGTTCACCCGCGACGAGACCGGCGCCGCGCTGGCCCGCGCGATGGGCCGCGACCGTGGTCAGGGCGACAGCGGTGACGCCGGCCGCGTGACCATGCGGGCGCTGCACACCGCGCTGGCCGCGGGCACCGCGCCGGCCGACGCGCCGCCCGCGCTGCGGGACTTCCTCGCCGCGGTCACCCCGGACCCGGACTGGCTCGACCGGGACCTGCTCGAGCGCGGCGCCCGCGCCTACCGCAGGCTCGGCCGCAGCCGCGACGACGTGCTGCTGGGACTCTCGCTGATCGGCGGCTACCGCTACGGCGGCCCCACCGAGCTGCTCGTCCGCACCGGCGGGCTCACCGGCGCCGGCGCGATGCGCCGCCTCGGGGAGACCCAGGCGTGGGCGTTCGCCGTCAGCCGTCCCGGCGGCATGGCGCCCGGCGGGGAGGGCTGGGCGGCGACGCTGCACGTGCGCGCCATGCACGCGCTCGTCGCGGAGCGCTTCGAGCGCGGCGACCGCTACGACGTCGCCACCCACGGGCTGCCGATCAACCAGGCCGACGCCGCGGCCACGCTCGGGCTGTTCAACAGCACCGCGATCCTCGGCTGCCGCCTGCTCGGACGGCACGTCCCGCGCGCCGACGGCGACGCGATCATGCACCTGTGGCGCTACGTCGGGTGGCTGATGGGCGTCGACGACGACTGGCTGTTCGACACAGAGCGCGCCCAGAACGCGTTCAACCACCACATCGTGCTGGCCCAGGGCGACGTCACCCCGGCAGGCCCGCTGCTCGCGGGCGCGCTGGTCGAGGGGCTGCGCAGCGAGCGGACCGGTGGCCCCGCCGACCGGCTCCGCGGCGCCTGGGAGCGACGACGGCTGCTGTCGCTGCTGCGGGTGTTCCTGCGCGCCGAGGGCCTGCGCGACCTGGACCTGCCGGTGACCGCGGCGTGGATGTGGCCGTCGCAGGTGCTGCGCAACCTGGTCGAGTCGCTGCTCGTCGCGCGGACCGCGCGGGGGCGGCGGTGGCTGGAGCGTCGCTCGGACCGCCGCGTCGAGGCCGACCTGGCCCGCCGCTTCGGCCGCGAGTCGCCCGGCCCCCGCGACCTGGCCGCCTGACCCCTCCCGCGGGGATCAGGTGAACGCGCTGATCCCGGTCACGTCCCGGCCCACGATGAGGGTCTGGATCGTCTCGGTGCCCTCGAAGGTGTGGATGGCCTCGATGTCGGCCCAGTGCCGCACGACGTGGTGCTCCAGCAGGATCCCGTTGCCGCCGAGCAGGTCCCGCGCCTCGGAGAGGATCTTGCGGGCGGTCCGGGTGTTGTGCATCTTCGCCAGCCCCGCGACGGTCGGGGACAGCTTGCCCACCTCGGCGAGCCGGGCGGACTGCATGCAGTAGAGCTGCATGCCGGTCAGGTCGGCGAGCATCGCGACGAGCCGCTGCTGCACGATCTGGAAGCTCGCGAGCGGCTTGCCGAACTGCTCGCGCTCCAGCGCGTAGCGCAGGGCGGCGTCGTAGCCGGCGGTCGCGTGGCCCAGGGCCATCCAGGCGCAGGTGCCCCGGGTGGTGGCCAGCACCGCGGCGCAGTCGGCGAACGTCCGCGCCTGCGCCAGCCGGTTCTCCTCCGGCACCCGGACCCCGTCCAGCTCGATGTCGGCCTGCCAGAGCGCCCGCAGCGACACCTTGCCGGGGATGACGGTGGCCTCGTAGCCCTCCGCCGGGGTCTCGACGACGAACCCGAGCACCTCGCCGGAGTCGGTGTCGCGCGCCCACACGACCACCAGGTCCGCGACGCTGCCGTTGCCGATCCAGCGCTTCGACCCGCGCAGCACCCAGTGGTCGCCGCCGCGGGTCGCGGTGGTCTCCAGCGCGACCGAGTCCGAACCGTGCATCGGCTCGGTCAGCGCGAACGCGCCCAGCTTGTCCATGGTGGACATCGACGGCAGCCAGCGCTGCTTCTGCTCCTCCGAGCCGCACATCGCGATCGCCTTCATCGCCAGGCCCGCGTGCACCCCGAGGAACGTGCCGAGCGAGCCGTCGCCGCGGTGCAGCTCCATGTGCACGAGGCCGAGCGCGAGCGGGCTCATCCCGGCCGCCCCGTAGCCCTGGATGTCCTCGCCGACGATCCCGAGCTCCGGGAGACGCCGGAACAGGTGCCAGGGCAGCTCGGCGCGCTCCCAGTAGTCGTTGATGCCGGGGAGGACCTCGGCGTCGACGAACTTGCGGGTGTCGGCGAAGCGCTGCCACTGCTCGTCGGTGAACTGGTCGCGCACCGAGAAGAAGTCGGTGCCCAGGGCCTCGCCCAGCTCGGTGTACGGAGTGGTCGGTGCGGTCATGATCGCGGGCCCCTCGCCGTCGACGGAGACCTGATCCTCACACCGATCCGTCGATCCCGCTGGGCCCGACGAGGACAGGATCCGTCCGGGTCGTCCGGTTCGGTGGACCCATGACCGACGAGACCGTGCATCCGTTCCGGATCGACGTCCCTCAGACACAGCTCGACGACCTGGCCGACCGGCTCTCACGGACCCGCCTCCCCGCCCCGCTGCCGGGCGACGGCTGGGACACCGGCGTCCCCGTCTCCTACCTCGCCGAGCTCGTGGCGCACTGGCGTGACCACTACGACTGGCGCGCCGCCGAGGCGGGGATCAACGCGTACCCGCAGATCAGGACGGTCGTCGACGGCCAGGACGTCCACGCCCTGCACGTCCGCTCCCCGGAACCGGGCGCGCTGCCGCTGGTGCTCACCCACGGGTGGCCGGGCTCGGTCGTGGAGTTCCTCGACGTCATCGGCCCGCTGACCGACCCCGCGGCCCACGGTGGCGACCCGGCGGACGCGTTCCACGTGGTGGTCCCGTCGCTGCCGGGGTTCGGCTTCTCCGGCCCCGTCGCCGACGACGGGTGGACCACGACCCGGATCGCCCGGGCCTGGGACGAGCTGATGCGCCGGCTCGGGTACGACCGCTACGGCACCCAGGGCGGCGACATCGGGGCCGCCGTCGCCCCCGAGGTCGGCCGGGTCGCACCGGACCGGGTGGTCGGCGTGCACGTGAACGGCAGCCTCGGCGCGCCGATGCACACCCTGACCGAGGACGAGACGGCCGCGCTGACCGACGCCGAACGCGACCGCGTGCGGCGGATCGGTGCCTTCATGCAGGAGGAGTTCGGCTACATCGCGATCCAGTCCACCCGGCCGCAGCTCGTCGGCGCCGCGCTCACCGACTCCCCGGTCGGGCAGCTCGCCTGGGTCCTGGACAAGTTCCGGGAGTGGACCCACCCGCGGCACGAGCTGCCCGACCGCATCCTCGACCGCGACCGGCTGCTGACGAACGTGATGCTCTACTGGCTGACCGGCACGGCCGGGTCGTCGGCCTACGTCGGCTACGCGCTCGACGCCGGCAGCTGGGGCGAGCCCGAGCGGCCCTCCGGCGTCCCGACCGGGGTGATCCAGTTCGCGCACGACGTCGGCATCCGGCGCTACGCCGAGCCCGCGCACCACATCACCCGCTGGACCGAGGTGGACCGCGGCGGGCACTTCGCCGCCCTGGAGGAGCCGGAGCTGCTGGTCGACGACGTGCGCGCGTTCTTCCGCGACCTGCGCTGACCCCCGCTCCGGGTCTCCGGGGCTACTCCCGGACCAGGCAGAACGGGTGCCCGATCGGGTCGAGGAAGACGCGGAAGCTCTCCGGTGCGGGCTGGACCTCGTGCCTGGTGGCCCCGAGCGCCAGCACCGCGGCCTCCCCGGCATCGAGGTCGGGCACGTCGAAGTCGACGTGCCCGCGCTGCGGCCGCACCTGCCCGGGCCACTCCGGCGGGGTGAACTCCCCCTCGGAGATCTGCTGGAACGCGAGCGTCGCGCCCGCGCCGACTGGGTCGAGCTCGACCCAGTCGGGGTCGGTGTCGGTGGGCCCCTTGACCGGCCAGCCGGTGATCGCCGAGTAGAACCGGGCGAGCTCCAGCGGGTCCGGGCAGTCGAGCGCGAACAGTGCGAACCTGGCAACGGGTGCATCGGTCATGGCGGCAGTGTGCCTGCGACCCCCGACAGTCACGCCTCAGAGCGCGTCGATCGCCCGCTCGATCCGCTGCACCGACACCGGATGGCGGGTCTTCATCGGATGCGCGTACAGCGAGATGCGCAGCTCCTCGACCATCCACCCGATCTCGCGCAGCGCGGGCGACGGCGGCGTGTGCTCGGGCAGGGCGGCCAGCAGCCCGCGGTACTCGGCCTCGACCGGCGCGATCTCGGCGGTCCACCGGGCGTCGCGGGCGGGGTCGGCACGCAGCTTCTCCAGCCGCAGCTCGCAGCCCTGCAGGTAGCGCTTCACGTCGCCGAGCCGGGTCGCCCCGGCGGCGGTGACGAAGCCCGGCGCGGTCAGCCGGCCCACGACCGCCGTCACGTCGGCGACGCCGTCGCGGGTGGCGGGGCCGCGCAGGTCCGCCAGCGCCGCCCCGACCCGGTGCCAGACCTCCAGCACGCCGCGGACGGCGTCGAGGACCTGCAACGTCGTCGACGGCAGCCGCATCCGCAGCAGCTCCGCGAGCCGCGCGTACTGCGCCTCGTCGAACGGGTCGCCGCCGCCCCGGGCCATCAGGTGGTCGGCCGCGGCGGTGGTGCAGTCGTCGAGCAGGGCGTCGAGCGAGCCGTGCGGGTTGCGCGACAGGGCCAGCCGCGCCCGGTTGTCCAGGCCGCGCTGCACCTGCTTCCCCGGGTGGGTGGTGGTGAGCAGCAGGAGCCGCCGGGCGCCGCGGTGGTGGGCGGGGTCGCGCTCGGGCGCCGTCGCGTACACCCGGACGTCGGCGCTCGTGCCGCGGTCGCGCAGGCCCGGGTAGCCGGTGACCGTGTGCGCGCCGCGCCGGATCGGCAGCT
Organism: Pseudonocardia sp. ICBG162; assembly: GCF_020496225.1. Classification (NCBI taxonomy): domain Bacteria; kingdom Bacillati; phylum Actinomycetota; class Actinomycetes; order Pseudonocardiales; family Pseudonocardiaceae; genus Pseudonocardia; species Pseudonocardia sp. ICBG162. The sequence continues at coordinate 245,611 of NZ_JAHLJD010000005.1, read as the reverse complement.
CGCGGGGGAGCTCGCCGATCGTCCACGACGTCAGGCCGGTCGCCTCGACCTCGCTGCCCGCGGCGGCCAGCTCCTCGCGGACCTTCGGGGCGAGGGCGCGGCGCAGCCGGTCCAGGTCGGTGTCGCGGGCCAGCTCGGCACCGGACTCGTCGAGCACCCGGAAGGTCACCGTCAGGTGCTCGGGCAGCCGCTCCAGCTCCCAGTCCTCGCGCCGGATGTGCACGTCGCGCATCCGGCCGAGCTCGTCCTCCAGGACGTCCAGCAGCGGGCGCCGGCCGGTCTCGCCGCGCAGCCGGGCCAGCACCGCCTTCGCGTGGTCCGGGGCGGGGGAGAAGTTGCGGCGCAGGTTGCGCGGCAGCGTCCGGATCAGCGCGGTGACGAGCTCCTCGCGCAGCCCGGGCACCTGCCAGGTGAACGGCGTCGGGTCGACCTGGTTCAGCGCGGCCACCGGCACGTCGACGGTCACGCCGTCCTCGTGGTGGCCGGGCTCGAACGCGTAGGACAGCGGCAGGGTCAGCCCGCCCGCCTCGACGTGGTCGGGGTAGTGGGCGCGGTCGACCTGCTTCGCGGCCTCGGTCGCGAGCATCTCCTCGGTGTAGGTCAGCCGGTCCGGGGCCTGCCTCGACTCCTTCTTCCACCACCGGTCGAAGTGCGCTCCGGAGACGACGTCGGCGGGGACCCGCTCGTCGTAGAAGGCGAACAGGGTGTCCTCGTCGACGACCAGGTCGCGGCGCCGCGCCCGGTGCTCCAGCTCCTCGGCGCTGTCGAGCAGCTCCCGGTTGGCGTGGAAGAACGGGTGCCGGGTCTCCCAGTCGCCCTCGACGAGGGCGTGCCGCAGGAACAGGTCGCGGCTCACCTCGGCGTCGATCCGGCCGTAGGCGACGCTGCGGTCGGCGACCAGCGGCAGCCCGTGCAGGGTGACCCGTTCGGTCGCGACGGCGGACGCGCGCTTGCGTGACCAGCGCGGTTCCGAATATGTCTTCTTGACGAGATGTCCGGCGAGGGGTTCGATCCAGTCCGGCTGGACCGGTGCGACGGTCCGCGCCCACAATCTCGTCGTCTCGACGAGTTCGGCGGCCATCACCCAGCGCGGGGGCTTGCGCGCCAGCCCCGAGCCGGGCCAGATCGCGAACTTCGCGCCGCGGGCGCCGAGGTAGTCCTTCGGGCCCTTCCGCTCCTTCTTCCCGTCCTTGCCCTTCTCCGCCAGGGGGTCCTGCATGCCGACCTGCGACAGCAGCCCGGCGAGGACGGACTGGTGGATCCGGTCGGCGTGCCGCGGCCACTCCGGGTCGTGGTCGTTCAGATCCATGCCGGAGCTGCGGGCGGCCTGGCGGAGCTGGCCGTGCAGGTCCCACCACTCGCGGACCCGCAGGTAGTGCAGGAAGTCCTCGCACAGCTCGCGGCGGAACCGGCTGCCCGACAGCTCGTCGCGGCGGGCGTTCAGGTGGTCCCACAGCCGCAGGTAGGCCAGGAAGTCCGAGCCGTCCTCACCGAAGCGGCGGTGCTTGTCGTCGGCGGCCTGGCGCTGCTCGGTGGGCCGCTCGCGTGGGTCCTGCACGCTCAGCGCGGCGGCGATGACCAGCACCTCGCGCAGGCACCCGTTGCGGTGCGCCTCCACGAGCATCCGGCCCAGCCGCGGGTCCACCGGCAGCCGCGCCAGCGACTGCCCGACCGCGGTGAGCGAGCGTCGGTCCGGACGGAGCGCGCCGAGCTCGTGCAGCAGGTCCAGACCGTCGGCGACGGCGCGGCGGTCCGGCGGCTCGACGAACGGGAACTCCGAGATCTCGCCCAGGTCCAGGGCGATCATCTGCAGCACGACCGACGCCAGGTTGGTCCGCAGGATCTCCGGGTCGGTGAACTCGGGGCGGGCGTCGAAGTCGTCCTCGGCGTAGAGCCGGATCGCGATGCCGTCCGAGGTACGGCCGCAGCGCCCGGACCGCTGGTTCGCCGAGGCCTGGGAGATCTTCTCGATCGGCAGCCGCTGCACCTTGAGCCGGCGCGAGTAGCGCGAGATGCGCGCGGTGCCGGTGTCGACGACGTAGCGGACGCCGGGGACGGTCAGCGAGGTCTCGGCGACGTTGGTGGCGAGCACGACCCGGTTGCCCGCGTGCGGCGCCCAGACGCGCTGCTGCTCGGCCGTCGAGAGGCGGGCGTAGAGCGGCAGGATCTCGGTGTTCCGCAGGTTGCGCCGCTCCAGGGCCTCGGTGGCCTCGCGGATCTCGCGCTCACCGGGCAGGAACACCAGCACGTCGCCGGGGCCCTCGCGCTGGAGCTCGACGACGGCGTCGCCGATCGCGTCGTCCAGCTCGCGGTCGGGGTCGGCGTCCGGGTCGTCCGGGTCGACGACGGGGCGGTAGCGCACCTCGACCGGGAACGTGCGCCCCGAGACCTCGACGATCGGGGCCGGGGTCGGGTCGCCTCCGTCGGTGGCCGCGCCGAAGTGCCGGGCGAAGCGCTCCGGGTCGATCGTCGCCGAGGTGATGACGACCTTGAGGTCCGGACGGCGGGGGAGCAGTCGGGTGAGGTACCCGAGGATGAAGTCGATGTTGAGGCTGCGCTCGTGCGCCTCGTCGATGATCAGCGTGTCGTAGGCCAGCAGGTCCTTGTCGCCGGCCAGCTCGGCCAGCAGGATGCCGTCGGTCATCAGCTTGACCATGGTCGAGTCGCCGACGGCGTCGGTGAACCGGACCTTCCAACCGACCGCCCCGCCGAGCTCGACGCCCAGCTCCTCGGCGATCCGGGTGGCGACGGTGCGCGCGGCGAGCCGCCGCGGCTGGGTGTGCCCGATCATCCCGTGCACACCGCGGCCCAGCTCGAGGCAGATCTTCGGCAGCTGCGTCGTCTTCCCGGATCCGGTCTCCCCGGCGACGATCACGACCTGGTTGTCGCGGATCGCGTCGGCGATCTCCTCGCGGCGCGCGGAGACCGGCAGCGTCGCGGGGTAGGAGATCCGCGGCAGCGCGGCGCGGCGGCGTTCCACGCGGTGCTCGGCCTTCGCGACGGCGTCCGCGACCCGCTGCTGGGCGCGCCCGTCGCGGGCCCGGTCCAGCCGCCCGCGCAGCCGCTCGGCCTCGGCCGGGCCGAGCGCGTCGAGGCGCTCGCGCAGGGCGGTGAGCTCGGCGTCGTCGAGCGGGGGGAGCGGCGGCTCGGCGGAGTCGCGGCCGTCGCCGGCGGCGCGACGGCGCGGGCGGCCGGCGTCGGTCTCCCCGGCCGGGGCGGGGCCCGCCTGGTCCGGGCCGTCGCGGTCGGGGCCGCGACGGCCGGGCTGGTCGGGGCCGGGCGCCGTGACGGCAGCGCGCCGACCCCGAGGCCCGCGGCGGCGCTGCGTCGATGCACGGCGGCGCTGCTGATCGCGGGCCGGGACGCCGCGCGCGGCGCCCTCCGTCCCGGGGGCGGCCTGCGCTGCGGCGAGGTCCGATGAGGTGGTCTCGTGTGGAGGTGTGTCCTGCGGGGTGCCGGAGTTCCCGCCGCGCGGCTGGTGGTCGCCCCGTGCGCCGGGACGGCGGCGGGGTCGGCGCGGACGGTCGTGCGACGACGGCTGTGCGGAAGTCGGAGACGGGACGGGTTCGCTGGACATCGTTCGTTCAGTCTGCCTGCTCGCCCGGGACCGGGCGTGCGCCGACCATGGTGACCGGCCTCGCAGGCGTCGTCGAATGGATTTCGGGAAGGGGAGGTATGGGGTCCGAACCGGACGCCGGTCGCCTCGCGGCGAGTGGCGCACCGCGGCTCCAGCCGAACGGAATTCCACGGCGGCGGTTACCTATTGCGGCCCGGGGACTCGGTTCGCCCGGCTCGGACAGTCGTTCCAACGGAGGGGGGCCCGGGATCATTCCCGGCCACCCGGATTTTCTCCGTGCGCGCTCGCGTCGCAGGTCAGGGGCGGGGCAGCGCCGCCAGCACCCCGTCCGTCCACGGCGTCCACGCCTCGATCGCCCACGGCCCGAAGTCCCGGTCGGTCAGCACGACGGCCGCGGCGCCCGCGTCCGGGTCGACCCACAGGAAGGTGCCGGACTGGCCGAAGTGCCCGAAGGTCCGCGGCGACGAGCCCTCCCCGGTCCAGTGCGGGGACTTGCCGTCGCGGATCTCGAGGCCGAGGCCCCAGTCGTTCGGCTTCTGCCGGCCGTAGCCCGGCAGGAGCCCGTCGAGGCCCGGGTAGGCGACCGTGGTCGCCTCGGCGACGGTCCGCGGGTCCAGCAGCTGCGGGGCCTGCAGCTCCGCGGCGAAGCGCGCCAGGTCGTCGACGGTCGACACGGCACCGGCGCCCGCGGAGCCCTTCAGCCGGGTGTGCCCCATCCCGAGCGGGGTGCAGACGGCCTCGTGCAGGTACTCGGCGAACCCGATGCCGGTGGCGGCCGCGATGGTCTCGGCGAGCACCGCGAAGCCGGTGTTGGAGTAGATCCGCTTCTCACCGGGGGCGGCCTTGACCTCGTCGGTGTCGAACGCCAGGCCCGAGGTGTGCGCGATCAGGTGTCGCACGGTCGCGCCGTCCGGGCCGGCCGCGTCGTCCCAGTCGACGGCGCCCTCCTCGACCGCGACGAGCACCGCGTAGGCCGAGAGCAGCTTGGTCACCGAGGCCAGCCCGAACTCGCGGTCGGTGTCGCCCGCGGTGGCGAGCACCGTGCCGTCCGCGGCGACGACGGCGGCGCCCACGTGGTCGACCGGCCAGTCCAGGACCCGGCGCACCGCCGGGGCGAGCTCGGTCACGACGCGAGGTGCGGTCGGGTACGCATGGCGTCCATCCTGGCAAACGGGCGGCTCTCCGGTCGCCCCGAGACCGGCCCGGGAGGACGCGTGCCCCTGCACCACGAGGTGACCGGGTCGGGACCGCCGCTGCTGCTGATCCAGGGCGGTGCGTCCGAGGCGGGCGCGGCGCGGATGCTCGTCGACGAGCTGGCCGTGACCCACCGGGTGCTCACCTACGACCGTCGCGGGATCGGGCGCAGCCCCGCCGACGACGGCCCGGTCCCGCTCACCGCACACGCCGACGACGCCGCCGGGCTGCTGGCCGGCACCGGACCCGCGGCCGTCGTGGGGGTGAGCATCGGCGCGGTGATCGGGCTGCTGCTCGCCGTCCGGCACCCGGGTCTGGTCGCGACGCTCGTCGCGCACGAGCCGCCGCTGCCCGGCCTGGTCCGCGACGCGGCCCGCGAGGCCGCCATGGACCGGGTCGCGGACCTCGTCGCACGTGACGACATCGGCGCCGCGATCCGGATGATGGCCGTGCTGACCTCCGGCGACGACCCGGTCGAGCCCGGATACCGGCCCGAGCCGCCGTCGGGGAACCCGGAGCCCGCGCTGCGCCGGTTCCTGCGCCACGACGTCCCGGCCGTGCGGGCCGCCCGGATCGACCCGGCCGACGTCACTGCGAGCGGGGTGCGGGTGATCCCCACCGGCGGCTACGAGTCGCGTGGGCGCTGGGAGCACCGGTGCGCCGAGGCGCTGGCGGCCGGGATCGGACGGGGCCTGGTCGAGCTGCCCGGGGGCCACGACGGTCCGGTGACCCACCCGGTCGCGGCCGCCGCGGCGCTGCGCGGGCTGGTCGGCGGCACGTGAGCGGAACGGTGCTGGTCGGTACGTCGGGATGGCGCTACCCGCCGTGGCGCGGCACGTTCTACCCGCCCGGGCTGGCGCAGCGCCGCGAGCTGGAGTATCTGTCCCGGCAGGTCACCTCGATCGAGATCAACGGGTCGTTCTACTCGCTGCAACGCCCGGAGAGCTACCGCGCCTGGGCCGAGCAGGTGCCCGCCGGGTTCGTGTTCGCGGTGAAGGGCCCGCGGTTCGTGACGCACCTCAAGCAGCTGCGCGACGTCGCGGTGCCGGTCGCGAACTTCCTCGCCTCCGGGGTGCTCGGCCTGGGGCCGGCGCTGGGCCCGGTGCTGTGGCAGCTGCCGCCCCGGATGCGGTTCGACGCCGACCGGGTGGCCCGCTTCCTGGAGCTGCTGCCGGCCAGCACCACGGCCGCCGCCCGGGCCGCGACCATGCACGACGAGCGGCTCGACGGCCGGGCGCTGGTCGAGACCGACGCCGACCGTCCGCTGCGGCACGCGGTCGAGCCGCGGCACCCGTCGTTCCGGGACCCGGCGTTCACCGCGCTGCTGCGCGAGCACGGGGTCGCACTGGTGCTGTCGGACTCCGCGGGCACCTGGCCGGTGTTCGACGAGGTCACCGCCGACCTCGTCTACCTGCGGCTGCACGGCCAGGGCGAGCTCTACGCCGGTGGCTACACCGCCGGGGCGCTCGACGGCTGGGCCGACCGCATCCGGGCCTGGCGCGACGCCGGGCACGACGTCGTCTGCTACTTCGACAACGACGCGAAGGTCCACGCACCGACCGACGCCCGGGCTCTGCTCGACCGCCTCGGCTGACCTGTTCGGTCCTGTGCCCGCACGGCCGAACGGACCTGTCCTCACATTTGTTGATAAGGGCGGGCCGGCTGATATGCGGGCCGCCGTCGCCGCGACAGCCGTGACGTGACCATTCCGCAGAACCGCCACGGCGCCCCGGACCTCTCCGGCCCGCCGCAGCAGCAGTCCGGCCCGCACCGTGTCCCGCAGCAGTACCCGGGCCCCCAGGGCCCCGGCCGCCACCAGCAGCAGTACGCGCAGGACCCGCGCGGTGCCGCCCCGCAGGGCTGGGCGCCGCACCACCAGCCCCGGCCACAGCACTCCGGCGGGTACCCGAACCCCTACTACGACGGCCACCCCGAGGTCCCCTTCGGCGGGCCGCCCTTCGGCCGCACCAACCCGGGTGGGCTGCCGCAGCAGCAGGCCCGCGGCCCCCAGCAGCAGGCCGCCGGCGCGCAGCCCTGGCCGAGCGCGGCCCAGCGGGCCGGCGTCCCGCAGCAGCGCACCGCGGCCCCCGCCGTCGCACCGGCCGTCGCGCCGCGCAACGGATTCGGCGTCACCGCGCTGGTGCTCGGCATCCTGGGCCTGCTGTTCTCCTTCATCCCGATCATCGGGATGATCGCCTGGCCGCTGGTGCTGCTGGGCCTGCTGTTCGGTGTGCTCGGTGTGGTCCGGGCGAGCAGGGGCCGCGCGGACAACCGCGGCGTCGCGATCGCGGGCACCGTGCTCTCGGCGATCGGGCTCGTGGTCTGCGTGCTCTACGCGTCGGTGTTCGCCGCCGCGGTGTCGGGTCTGCCGGCGACCTCCTCGACGGCGACTCCGGCCGCGGCCGGGTCGGCAGCCTCCGGCGACGCGTCGGGCGCCTTCCCGGGTGCGACCGCCGACGACGTGGTCGCCGATGCAGGGGGGACGCTGACCGTCGGGAACCTGCAGATCGCGGCCACCCCGCTGAAGCCGGGCGACTCGACCATCGGGCAGACCCTGTGCTCGGACGTCACCTACACCAACACCGGATCCGGTACGGAGTCCTTCAACGGGGGCTTCGACTGGAAGCTCCAGGACCCGAACGGCGCGGCGCTGATGACCACGCTGCTCGGTTCCGATTCGCTGCTCTCCGCCGGCCAGCTGGCGCCCGGCGGCACCACGACCGGCACCGTCTGCTTCGACCGGCCGAGCGGCGCGACCGGGCAGTACGTCCTGCTCTACGACGCGATGGACTTCTCCAACAGCCGCGGAGCCTGGCTCAACCAGGTCGGCTGACCCCGGACGTACGCCGGGACGCTCCACAGCGACGCGCCCGCGCAGTCGCTGGAGTGGTCACGCACGACGAGCGTCCCGACGGACGACGAGGCCCTCCCCGGGGACGCCCGGGGAGGGCCTCCGTACGTCCGGGGTCAGACCGCCAGCCCCACCGCCAGGGCCAGCACGCCCAGCAGCGGCGGCCCCAGCTGGATCGACGCCGGCCGCCGCTTCGACGGGTCCGACAGCAGCAGCACCAGACCGGCGGCGACCATCGAGCCCGCCCCGGTGAACACCAGCGTCGCGCCGACGCTGCGGGCGCCCGTCGCGAACACCACGGTCCCGAGCAGCACGGCGACGGCGAGGAACAGGTTGTAGAAGCCCTGGTTGAACGCCAGCGCCCGGGTCTGCTCCGCCTCCGCGCGGTCCGTACCGAAGGTCGCCCGGGCCCGGTCGGTGGTCCAGAGCAGCGACTCCAGCACGAAGATGTAGACGTGGATCAGTGCCCCGATCCCGGTCAGCACCAGCCCGGCGACGATCACGACGGCCCCCTCCGCGGCGGAACCGTTCCGCCGCAGGGGGACCGTAGTGGGACCGGCGCCGGCGGGGTCAGCGGCTCGCGGCCCGCCGGTACTGGCGGCTCGCCAGCGGTGCGAACACCGCGACGATCACGACCGACCAGATCAGCACGTAGAGCACCGGGTGCTGCAGCGGCCAGGCGTCCGAGGCGGACGCCGAGGCCGGGATCGCGCCGTCGTTGCCGAACAGGGTCCGCGCGGCCGCGGTGACCGCCGAGACCGGGTTCCACTCGGCGAACACCCGCAGCGGCCCCGGCAGCGAGTTCAGCGGCACGAAGGTGTTCGCCAGGAACGTCACCGGGAAGATCACGATGAACGACGCGTTGTTCACGACCTCCGGGCTCGGCACCAGCAGCCCGACGAACGCCATCACCCACGAGAACGCGTAGGCGAACACGATCAGCACCGCGAACCCGGCGAGCGCCTCGCCGACCGAGGTGTGGATGCGCCAGCCGACCAGCAGCCCGGTCAGCGACATCACGACCAGCACGATCAGGTTGTTCACCACGTCGGACAGGGTCCGGCCGGTCAGCACCGCCGACGACGACATCGGCAGCGAGCGGAACCGCTCGATGATGCCCTTCTTGACGTCCTCGGCGAGCCCGGCGCCGGTGTTCGTGGCCCCGAAGATGACGGTCTGGGCGAAGATCCCGGCCATCAGGAACTCGCGGTACCCGGCCCCGCCGCCGGTCGGGTCGATCGCGCCGCCGAAGACGTAGGCGAACAGCAGCACGAACATGATCGGGGACAGGGTCGTGAAGACCAGCAGGTCCGGCACCCGCTTGATCTTGATCAGGTTGCGCTTCGCGACGACGGAGGCGTCGGCGAGCATGGTGGCGGCGGCGTTCACGGGGTCGGCTCCTCGGCCTGGTCCGCCTCGTCGGCGGGGCGCCCGGTCAGGGTGAGGAAGACGTCGTCGAGCGTCGGGCGGCGCAGCCCCGCGTCGTCGACCTTGGTGCCGGCGTCGGCGAGCCGGTCCAGCGCGGCGCGCAGCACCTCGACCCCGCCGCTGACCGGCATCGTCAGGGAGCGGCGGTGCCGGTCCAGCACGGCCTCACCCACGCCGAGCGGGGCGAGCAGCGCGGCGGTGGGCTCCAGGTCGTCGGCCAGGCTGGTCGTGACCTCCAGGCGCTCCCCGCCGACCTGCGACTTGAGCTCGTCCGCGGTGCCGCGGGCGATGACCCGGCCGTGGTCGATGACCACGATCTCGTCGGCCAGCGCGTCGGCCTCCTCCAGGTACTGGGTGGTGAGCAGCAGCGTCGTCCCGCGCGCGACGAGCCCGCGGATCACGTCCCACAGGTCGTTGCGGCTGCGCGGGTCCAGCCCCGTGGTCGGCTCGTCGAGCAGCAGCACCGGCGGGTCGGCGACGAGCGCTCCGGCCAGGTCGAGCCGGCGGCGCATCCCGCCGGAGTAGGTCCGGGCCGGACGGTCCGCGGCGTCGGTCAGGCCGAAGTCGGCCAGCAGCTCACGGGCACGGTCCCGGGCCCGGCGGCGCCCCAGGTGGTAGAGCCGCCCGACCATCTCCAGGTTCTCGAAGCCGGTCAGGTACTCGTCGACCGCGGCGTACTGCCCGGACAGGCCGATCCGGCTGCGCACCGCGGCGGGGTCGGCCAGCACGTCCACGCCGGCCACGGTGGCCTCGCCCGCGTCCGGTGTCAGCAGTGTGGTCAGCACCCGGACGACCGTGGTCTTCCCGGCGCCGTTCGGGCCCAGCAGGCCGAGCACCGTCCCCTCCGGCACCGACAGGTCGACCCCGTCGAGTGCCCGCAGCGACCCGTAGGTCTTGACCAGTCCCGTGGCGCGGATCGCGTCCGGCATCGTGATGTCCCCCTTGGAAGGCCTGAGCGGACGCCACTGTGCCCTATCACCCCGACAGTTCCGGCCCTGTTTCCGCTCAGCGACGCGCGTGCGCGACCAGCATCCGTCGCCCGACCAGCATCAACGCCGCCGACACCAGCATCACGACGGCGTTGACCGTCCACGCGGTCGGGAAGCCCGCGTGGGTGGCGAGCGAGCCGAAGACGATCGGCCCGGCGAAACCGCCGGCGTAGACACCGACCTGCACGATCGACGTCGCCGCGGCCGGGGCGGACGGGTTGAGCCGCACCACGGCGAACTGCAGCAGACCCGGCCACGCCCAGCCCAGCCCGAACGCCAGCACCACCCCGACGACCAGCGCGGGCGTCCCGGGCACGGCGAGCAGCAGGAACCCGCCGGCGCCCGCGGCGAGGCTCGCCGCGACGACGGCGACGTGGCCGCCCGAGCGCATGTCGGCCAGCCACCCGTGCAGCATCCGCACCGACAGCCCGACGACGCTGCCGAGGGTCAGCATCAGCCCGGCCGTACCGGGGTCGATCCCGCGGTCCACCGCCGAGGCGACCAGGAAGATGCCGAGCGCGGTGGCCGTCCCGGCGGCGAGCCCGGAGGCCGCGCCGATCACCGCGAGCGCGGCCGTCGCCCGGTCGCCTTTCCCCGTGCGGGCAGCCGGACGGGCGTCGGTGCGCGGGCACGCGAACAGCGCGGCCAGGGCCAGCACCGCGCCGATCCCGTACGCCCAGCGCCAGCCCACGGTCAGCGCCACCGCGGGGACGGCCAGCCCGGCCAGCAGCGTCGCCGCCGGGATCGCGGCCTGCTTCACCCCGAACGACAGCCCCAGCCGGTGCGCGGGCACCGAGTGCGCGAGCGTCAGGTTCGACGACAGCTGGCCCATCACGTTGCACCAGGCGCCGCAGAGCAGCAGCACGACGAGCGCGACGTAGGACCGCGCGCCCAGGGCCAGCGCCGCCATCAGCACCGCCGCCCCGACGACGGCGATCCGGCTGGTCACCCGCGACCCGACCCGCTCGACGACCATGCCGACCGGCAGCGAGCACAGCGCACTGACCCCGAAGTACAGCGCGACGACCAGGCCCAGCCCGGACGGGTCGAAGGCCAGGTCGCGCGAGAGCTGCACCGACAGGGCGCCCGTGAGGAACACCGGGAGCACCGATGCCGTCGTCACGATGACCGCGCCGGAGGCGACGCGGAAGGCGGACGGCGCCGCGACGTCCGTCGTGCCCGGTTCGGTTGCGATGCTCACGTTCAGCAACGCTAACCGATTTGCGTCATCCCTGGATCCGGGAGTCCCCGCGACCTGCCCACTCCTTCTCGCGCAGCTCGAACTTCTGGACCTTGCCGGTGGAGGTCTTGGGCAGCTCGTCGACGAGCTCGACGTACTTGGGCGCCTTGTACCGGGCGATCCTCGTCTTGACGTGGTCGATGATCTCCTGGGGCTCGGCGGACCGCCCCGGCTTGAGCACGGCGAAGGCCTTGCAGACCTCGCCCCACTTCTCGTCCGGCACCCCGACGACGGCCGCCTCCAGCACCGCGTCGTGCGACACGACGGCCTGCTCGACCTCGACGGTGGAGATGTTCTCCCCACCGGAGATCACCACGTCCTTGGCGCGGTCGCGCAGCTCGACGTAGCCGTCGGGGTGCACGACGCCCAGGTCCCCGGAGTGGAACCAGCCGCCGCGGAACGCCTCGGCGGTCTTCTCGGGGTCGCGGTGGTAGCCCTTCATGACGTTGTTCCCGCGCATCACGATCTCGCCCATCGTGGCGCCGTCGCGGGGGACGTCGGCCATCTGCTCGTCGACGACCCGCACCCGGTCCGCGCACACCATGCCGACGCCCTGGCGGGCCTGGAGCCGGGCGCGTTCCTCGGCGTCGAGGTCGTCCCAGGCGTGCTGGTACTGGTTCACCGAGTACGGCCCGTAGGTCTCGGTGAGCCCGTACACGTGCACGATCCGGAACCCCATCCGCTCCATCTGCAGGATCGTGGTCGGCGACGGCGGCGCCCCCGCCGTGGTGATCACCAGCCGGTAGTCCAGGGTCACGGCCTCGGGCGCGTTCATGATCGTCGTGACGACGGTCGGGGCGCCGTTGAGATGGGTGACGCCGTGCTCGCCGATCAGCCGCCAGATGGTGTCGCCGCGCACCTCGCGCAGGCAGACGTGGGTGCCGCCGATCGCCGTCACGGCCCACGGGGTGCACCAGCCGTTGCAGTGGAACATCGGCAGCGTCCACAGGTAGACGCTGTCCGCGGTGTGCCCGGAGTGGACGATCTCGCCGAAGGAGTTCAGGTACGCACCGCGGTGGTGGTACTCGACGCCCTTCGGGTTGCCGGTCGTCCCCGAGGTGTAGTTGATCGTGATGGTGGCGCGCTCGTCGTCGACGGCCCAGGGCCGCTGGTCGTCCGAGCCGCGGGCGAGCAGGTCGGCGTAGCTGGTCCCGGAGCCGACGCCGTCGCCGGGCGCCGCCGGGTCGACGACGGTGACGATCTCGCGGACCGTGGCCAGCTCGTCGGCGACCGGGCGGACCGTCTCGTACAGGACGGCGTCGACGACCAGCACCGTGGCCGCCGAGTGGTCCAGGATGTAGCGGACCTCCTCGGTCGACAGCCGCGTGTTGATCGCGACCAGGACCGCGCCGGCGAGCGGCACCGCGAAGTGCGCGACGAGCATCTCCGGGACGTTCGGCAGCAGGTAGGCGACCCGGTCACCGGGCTCGACGCCCGACGCGGCGAGTGCGTTCGCCACCCGGGTCGCCTCCGCCGCGAACTCGGCGTAGGTGTGCCTGCGGTCGCCGTAGACGATCGCCGTGGACTCCGCGAACACCTCGGCCGAGCGGCCCAGGAAGGCCAGCGGGGTGAGCGGGGTGGTCCAGACGTCGGTCGTCGCGCCCTGTGTCACGGTCGGCTCCTTCGCAGGCGGTGCACTCGTCGCCGCGATCCTGCTCGCCGCGAGGAGTGCCCGGCAACCTGCGCCGGCTCAGTCCCGGCGCTGGGCTCAGCCCTCGATCGTGATGGCGGCCTTGGGGCAGCTCCGTGCCGCCTCCTCGACCTTCGGCCGCAGCGACTCGGCCGGGTTCTCGTCGAGGATGTAGAGGTAGTCGTCGTCGCGCACCTCGAAGACCTCCGGCGCGACACCCATGCAGACCGCGTTGCTCTCGCAGCGGTCGAAATCCACGATGACCTTCATGGCACCCATGGTGCCCCCGCCGGGACGACGCCGCAGGACTGAGGGCCCCCTGACCTGCGGTTATGCTTCCCTTCCCCGCTCGGGAAGGCCGCAGGTCAGCGGCTGTCGCGGGTCTGGGCGGCGGTCGGCAACGGCTGCGGCGCGAGGTTCGCGCGGGCCTGCACGGGCGTCGGCGGCGGGGTGGTGTGCGGTGCCCCGGTGAGGATCGCGGTCGTCGCCCGGGTGGTCACCGGGATGCTGCCGACCGAGGGCAGGCGCACCTCGTCGGGTTCGAGCATCGCGGCCACGCCGAGCAGGGCGCCGAGCACCACCGGGGCGGCCAGTGCCGCGAGTCGCAGTCGCGCCGGGTCCACGGCACACCTCCACGTCGACGACCGCGCGGGGGGATGCCGGGGAGCGGCAGCGGCCGTCGACCAACCATCGGGTCGCGGCCGTCCGCCGTTACCGCCATCGGGTGATCCGGGTCAAGCGGGGGTGCATCCGGACCACCCGATGGAGGGCGCTCACTCCCTGCGCAGCACCGGACGCAGCGTGTCCAGCACCGACGCGTCGTCGATGGTGGAGGGCACCGGCTCCTCGACGCCGTCGGCGATCCCGCGCATCGTCTTGCGCAGGATCTTGCCGGAGCGGGTCTTGGGCAGGGCCGGGACGACCGCGACGTCCTTGAGGGAGGCGACCGCGCCGATCTGGTCGCGCACCATCTGCACGAGCTCGGCGCGCAGCCCGTCCTCGTAGCCCTCCGCGTCGCTGTCGACGCCGGACTTCAGCACCACGAACCCGCGCGGGATCTGCCCCTTCATGGTGTCCGCGACGCCGATCACCGCGCACTCCGCGACGTCCGGGTGCGAGGCCAGGACCTCCTCCATCCCGCCGGTGGACAGACGGTGGCCCGCGACGTTGATGACGTCGTCGGTGCGGCCCATGACGAAGACGTAGCCGTCGGCGTCGAGGTGGCCGCCGTCGCCGGTGAGGTAGTAGCCCTCGAACGCCGACATGTAGGAGCTGACGTAGCGCTCGTCGTCGTTCCACAGGGTCGGGAACGCACCGGGCGGCAGCGGCAGCTTCGCCACGATCGCGCCGTCGACACCGGGCTCGGCCGGGTCGCCCCGCTCGTCGAGGACCTGGACGTCCCAGCCGGGCATGGCACGGGTCGGGGAGCCGGGCTTGATCTCCAGCAGCTCGATGCCCGCCGGGTTGGCCGCGATCGGCCAGCCGGTCTCGGTCTGCCACCAGTGGTCGATGACGGGGATGCCGAGCAGGTCCGAGGCCCAGCGGTGGGTCTCGGGGTCGAGGCGCTCGCCGGCGAGGAAGAGGTACTTCAGCGAGGAGACGTCGTACTGCCCGAGGAACTCGCCCTTCGGGTCCTCCTTCTTGATCGCCCGGAACGCCGTGGGCGCGGTGAAGACCGACTTCACCCCGTTCTCCTGGACGACCCGCCAGAACTGGCCGGCGTCCGGCGTGCCGACGGGCTTGCCCTCGTAGAGCACGGTCGTCGCCCCGGCCAGCAGCGGCGCGTAGACGATGTAGGAGTGGCCGACGACCCAGCCGACGTCGGACGCGGTGAAGATCGTCTCGCCGGGGCCGACGTCGTAGATGTTGGGCATCGACCAGGCCAGGGCGACGGCGTAGCCGCCCGAGTCGCGCACCACGCCCTTCGGCTTGCCGGTGGTGCCGGAGGTGTAGAGCACGTAGAGCGGGTCGGTGGCCTTCACCGGGACCGGGTCGGCGGGCGTGGCGCGGGCGACGGCCTCGGCCCAGTCGACGTCGGCCGGGCCCAGCTGCGCGGTGGCCTGCTCGCGCTGCAGGATCACCGTGGACGTGGGCTTGCGGTCCGACAGCTCGATCGCCCGGTCGAGCAGCGGCTTGTACTCGATGACGCGCTTGCCCTCGATGCCGCAGGACGCCGAGACGACGACCTTGGGCCCGGCGTCGTCGATCCGGACGGCGAGCTCCTTGGCGGCGAACCCGCCGAAGACCACCGAGTGGACGGCGCCGAGGCGGGCGCAGGCGAGCATCGCGATCGCGGCCTCGGGGACCATCGGCATGTAGACGACGACCCGGTCGCCGTGGCCGACGCCCTGGTCGCGCAGCACGCCCGCGAACAGCGCGACCTCGTCGCGCAGCTCCGCGTAGGTGTAGGAGCGCCGCGACCCGGTGACCGGCGAGTCGTACACCAGGGCCGTGCGGTCGCCGTTCCCGGCGTCGACGTGCCGGTCGAGCGCGTTGTACGCGACGTTCAGCTCCCCGTCGGGGAACCAGCGGTAGAACGGCGGGTTCGACTCGTCGAGCGCGCGGGTCGGGGCGACGTCCCAGTCGATCCCGTCGGCCGCGCGGAGCCAGAAGCCCTCACGGTCGTCCACACTGGAACGGAAGATCTCCTCGTAGGCGGTCACCGTCGTCCTCTTCCCCTGGCGATCCCGGCGGCCCACGGTGGCCGCCCCTCGTGTCGCCGACGACCCTAGGAGGTGACACCGACAGTGTGCAGCCCTCTCGTGGGCGGACCGCTCCGGAGGGACAGGCCGTTCGTCGACGACGATGCGCCGATCGTCGCAGTGTGACCGGGCAGATCCGTAACGTGATCGGGTGACGGCCCGACACAGCGCGTGGGGGACCCGTCCGATCCGCGGGCGGGCCCACGGACGAGAGGCGGTGCCGGTGCGGCCCGACGACGGTGCGGTCCGGTGGCGTGGCAGGCGGGGTCCCGCCGGTGCGGCGGTGCTCGGGACACTGCTCGCCGGGCTCGTGGCCGCGGGCTGCGCCCCGGTCCCGTCGGTCGTCCCGGCGGCGGCCGCGGCGACGACGTGCACCCCCGGCTGGACGGCCGCCTGGCACGCCGCGCAGCAGGCCGTCCCCGGCGACAGCCTCGCCGGCCGGACGCTGCGGATGGTGGTGCGGCCCGGCGCGGCGGGGGAGGAGCTGCGGCTGCGGCTGTCCAACCGGCACGGCGACGGGCCGCTGCGGATCGCGGCGATGACCGTCGGCGCCACCGGCCCGGGCGCCGCGGTGACCCGGCCGGTCCCGCTGACCGTCGGCGGTGCCCCCGTGGCCGACATCCCGGCGGGTGCCGAGGTGCTGACCGATCCCGCACCGGTCGCCGCCGCGGCGGGCGTGCCACTGACGGTGAGCCTGTTCCTCGCCGAGGTGCCGCGCACGATCGGCTCGCACCCGGTCGCGATGCGCACCGCGTGGCTGTCCGGGCCGGGGGACCGCACCGCGGCGCCGGACGCGGCGGGCTTCGACACGACCCTGCAGTCCTGGCCGGTGCTGACCGGTCTGGAGGTCCTGGCGCCCCGCCCGGACGGCGCCGTCCTCGTGATCGGGGACTCCCTCGTCGACGGCGTGGGCTCCACCCCCGGCGGCGACGACCGCTTCCCCGACCAGCTCGCCGCCCGGCTGTCCGCGGCGGGCGGCGACCGGCCGATGATCGTGCTCAACGCGGGGCTGTCGCGCAACCAGCTGCTGCAGGACGACCCGCCGGCCGGCGGTGACGCGCCGTCGACCCGCTGGGACGACGACGTGGCCGCCGTCCCCGGCGTGCGCGACGTGGTGCTGCTCGTCGGCACCAACGACCTCGCCGCCGGCGCGGCCGGCGGTGACCTCGTCGCCGGGCTGCAGGGCTTCGCCCAGCGCGCCCGCGCCGCGGGGCTGCGCGTGTTCCTCACCACCATCCCGCCGTCGGCCAGCGGCGGTCGCGCCACCCCGACGGCCGTCGCGGCCCGGGACGAGGTGAACGGCTGGCTCCGTTCGGACGGCCGCCGCTGGGCCGACGGGGTGATCGACGCGGCCGCCGCACTGGGCGACCCGGGTGACCCGCTCCGGCTCCGGCCCGACCTGGACTCCGGCGACGGGCTCCACCCGTCGCCCGCCGGGTACCGGGCGCTGGCGGCATCCGTGCCGGTCGGGGAGCTGTCCGGCAGCCCCTGCCGGGTCTCGCCGGATCGCTGAGCCGCACCCGTCCCGCGCAGCGCTGGGTGACCGGCCGTCACCCGGGAAGGGGCGTGCGGGGCCCCCGCACGATGGGTAACGTCTTGGTCACGGCCACAACACGTGGCGGTACCGACGGACACCGGCACGCGGCGCGTCCCACGGACGGGCCCGGAGCAGGTCCTGGCGGCCTACGGGGAGGCCTCGTGACCATCGGCGCGAAGCGCGGCATCGACGACGACACCAGTTCCATTCCGGCGCCGCGGAACGCGGCCGACGCCTTCAAGGTCTCCGACGACCAGGTGCAGCGCGCCCGGCTCGTCGTCGCCCGGAACTCGGACGACTCCGAAGACCTGCGCGAGCTGCTCGACATGTTGGGGCTGATCTCCGGCAACCCGGAACAGCCGCCACCCGTGGCTCGCTGACCTGCGGCGACGCCGGAACCGGGGGGTGGTTGCAGAGCCTCTCGGAGCGGTGTCGTAAGGTTTCCTCACTCCCAACGGACAGCCGTTGAGGGAAGGTCGAGGCCCCCGGGCCTGGTCCCAGCCCCCATCGTCTAGCGGCCTAGGACTCCGCCCTTTCAAGGCGGCAGCGCGGGTTCGAATCCCGTTGGGGGTACCGGGAGAGGTATCGGATACGATGCTTCTCGCGAGAGCAAGGCCCAGTGGCGCAGTTGGTTAGCGCGTCGCCCTGTCACGGCGAAGGTCGCGGGTTCGAGTCCCGTCTGGGTCGCTCCACTCTCTGGATCTCCGGTTCACCGGAGGCCGGGGCCAGGTAGCTCAGTTGGTACGAGCGTCCGCCTGAAAAGCGGAAGGTCGGCGGTTCGACCCCGCCCCTGGCCACAGTCCTGATCCCCCGCAGAGCCGGTCGGTAGCCACCGACCGGCTCTCGTGCGTTCGGGGTCCGTTCCGGTCATGATCGGCCGATGAGCACCCACCCGCACGACATCACCGTCCCTGGCCCGCCGCGGCTGGAGGAGATCTCCGACGGGCTCTACGCCTACGTCCAACCGGACGGCACCTGGTGGATCAACAACGCGGGCCTGCTCGTCGGGCCGCAGGGCGCCGTCGCCGTCGACTCCTGTTCCACCGAGCGCCGGACCCGGGCCTTCGCGGCCGCGATCGGCGAGGTCACCGACCGGCCGGTCCGCACGCTGGTCAACACCCACCACCACGGCGACCACACCTGGGGCAACGCCCTGTTCTCCGGCGCGACGGTCGTCGCACACGAGCGGGCACGCACGGAGATGATCGCCTTCGGCCCGCCCCGGGATCTGCCGTTCTGGGACCACGGCGACTGGGGCTCGCTCCCGCTGGACCCGCCGTTCCTCACCTTCACCGACCGCATCGCGCTGCACCTGGGGGACCTGCGGGCCGACGTCCTCCACGTCGGGACGCCCGCTCACACCACCAACGACGTCCTCGTGCACGTGCCCGACCGGTCGGTCCTCTACTGCGGGGACCTGGTCTTCAACGGCGGCACGCCGTTCCTGCTGATGGGCTCGGTGACCGGCGCGATCGACGTCCTGGAGCAGGTGGTGCTCCCGCTCGGGGCCGCGACGACGGTGCCCGGCCACGGGCCGGTGTTCCAGGGCGACGGGCCGGTCCGGGACACGCTCGACTACCTGCGGTTCGTCCTCGACCTGGCCGAGCGCGCCCGCGACGCCGGCATCCGCCCGCTGGAGGCCGCCCGCGACACCGACCTCGGCCGGTTCACCGACTGGCCGGACGCCGAGCGCATCGTCGGGAACCTGCACCGCGCCTACGCCGAACTCGACGGCGCCGAGCGCGGCGCCCCGATCGACATCATGGCCGCGCTCGCCGAGATGGTCGAGTACAACGGCGGGCGCCCGCTCACCTGCCTGGCGTGAGCACCGGTCGTCGCTCCCGCAGCGCGACGACGGCACCGGCCACCACCAGGACCGTCAGCATCCCGGCGGCGGCGACGGTGAACGCGTCCGGGGAGACGAGCGGCTGTCCCCGCAGGGCCTGCCAGGTCAGCAGGGCGAGCAGGCCGGTGTAGCCGGCGGCGGCCGTCGTCATCAGGTCGCGGCGCACCCGTGGGTCGGCCAGCCGGGCCACCCGCCAGGCGGTCAGCTCGAACGCGATCAGCAGCAGTGGCAGCAGCTGCAGCGCGTGCATCCCGACGAAGTGCGGGACGCGCAGGTCACCGCCCAGCGTGCTCCACCCGACCAGCGGCAGGCCCGGGCCGCCGTCGGGGACGCCGACGGTGTGCGCTCCGGCGATCCCGCGGAAGTCGGCGAGCTGGCCCGGGGTCGGTGAGGTCATCAGGAAGCCGAGCGCCATCCCGACCAGCGCGAGCACCGCCCCGGCGCGGATCGCGACGGTGCGGGCGGGGTCGAGGTCGCGCACCGCGAACAGGCCGGCGGCGACCCACAACGTCGCCAGCCAGGCGAGGACGATCGAGATCCCCATGGTGGCCCACAGGCCGGTGTCGAGCGGCGAGGTGTAGTTGAAGTGGCTGGTCGTGCCCCGCCCGGCCTGGACGGCGATGACGACCATCTCCACCGCGAGGGCCACCGCCGCGACCGTGCCCGCGAGGAACGCGCCACGGGTCCGGCCGCGCCTGGAACGCAGCTGGTCGTACAGCCAGGCCCAGGTCACGCAGAAGATCGCGATGGAGACGGCGAACTTGGTGGGCTTGAGCCATACCGGCGCGCCGAGCACCTCGCGCGGGTCGACGAGGGTGCCCAGGACGCCGAGCGGCACGGCCGCGGCGCAGGCGAGACCGACGACCATCAACGGACGGTGCCACGCGACGATGCCCCTCATGCGGATACCGTAACTATCGGATACTCGTACTGTCCATGTGGATCAGGTGGAACCGAGTGCGGCCCGCGTCCGTTGTCCACCCGTGTCCGTGATCGTCGACCGAGCCCTGCGTACCGCCGTCACCGTGCTGCCGCGGCGGTGGCGGACCGACCGGCGCTCCGCCCTGGTCGGGCTGACCGCGCTGCGCCCGCACCTCGGCGTCGCAGGACTGGGGGTCGCGGGTCTCCTGCGGCTCGCCGGGCTGCGCCGCACCGCGACGGCGGTGGGGCTGGCCGGCGCCGCCGCCGCCGCTCCCGCGCTGCGACGGGTGCTGCCGCGCCCGGCCGGGCCGCTGCCGGACGGGCCCGAGCTGACCGTGCTCGTCGCGAACGTGCTGCTGGGGCGGGCCGACACCGGTGCGCTCGCCGCGACGGTGACCCGGGAGCGGCCGGACGTCGTCGTGCTGCCCGAGGCGGGCGTCGCCTACCTCGACCGGCTCCTGCCCCTGCTCGACGGCTACCGCGGCTGGTCCTCGGTCCCGCCCGGCGTCCCGGACCAGCGCGGCACGGTGGTGCTGGTCGCGCCGCGGGCCGGGGACGTCGACGTCCGGCCAGGGCAGGGGATGCGGTTGCCGCACCTGGAGGTCACCGGCGGGCTGCTCGGTGCCCGGACGTTGTACGCGGTGCACACCTCCGCGCCGACGAACCCGCGGTGGACCGAGCTGTGGACCGGTGAGCTCGCGCTGATCGGGGAGTGGACCCGCGCCGGGCCGGCGCCGGTCGTGGCCGGTGACCTCAACGCCGTCGTCGACCACCGGCGGCTGCGCGACGCGTCCGGGGGCTGCGTCGACGCCACCGACGGCACCGGGCGGGGGCTCGTGGCGACCTTCCCGTCGTCGCTGCCGCGCTGGGCCGGGATCCGCATCGACCACGTCCTCGTGCCCCGCGGGTCGGTGACCCGCCGCCACGTCGTCCTCGAGACCCCGGGCAGCGACCACCGCGCGGTGCTGGTGACGGTGCGGCTGCCGGGGACTCAGGGTCCGGCGCGGTAGAGCCGCGCGGAGCGGCTCTCCTGGGCGATCCGGCGCAGGGCCGCGAGCAGGGCGTCGCCGAGGACGGTGCCGACCAGTGCGGTCTCCGCGGCCTCCTCGCGGTCGGCGGTCCGCCCGATCGCGGCCAGGTCACCCTCCGCGGCGCGGTCGGCGGCCTCGGCCCACGCCCGCAGGGTCTCCTCGCCGGGTCCCCAGCCCAGCTCGTGCATCCGGGCCAGCACCGACCGGGCCCCGGCCAGGGCGGGCGCGTCCTTCTCGACCTGCCAGCCCACGTGGGCCATGGCTCCGGCCAGGTCGGCCTCCGCCTCGTCGAGCGAGCCGGACGCGCCGACGTCACCGGTGATCGCGTACACCGTCCGGCCGAGCATGTCGTGCAGGCCGACCGCGGGGTCGTCGACGGCCGACAGCACCTCGCGGACGGTGGCGATCGGCAGCCCGCCGACCTCGACGAGCGCCCGGATCAGGCGCAGCCGGCGGACGTGCGCGTCGTCGTAGCGGGCCTGGTTCGGTGACGTCGTCTCGCCGCGGGGCAGCAGGCCCTCGCGCAGGTAGTACTTGATCGTCGCGACGGGGACACCGGACGACCGGGACAGATCCGAGACTCGCACATCGGAGACTCTAGCTATCCGTTTCGGCCCGGGGCTCCGACAGCCCGTCGACGATGCCGAAGGT
This sequence comes from Pseudonocardia sp. ICBG162, assembly GCF_020496225.1. Lineage (NCBI taxonomy): Bacteria > Bacillati > Actinomycetota > Actinomycetes > Pseudonocardiales > Pseudonocardiaceae > Pseudonocardia > Pseudonocardia sp. ICBG162. The sequence goes on along the minus strand of NZ_JAHLJD010000005.1, from coordinate 224,014 downwards.
CACCGCCTCCGCCGCCGACAGCCAGCGGTCCCGGGCGTCGTCGGGCAGCGGGGCGCCGCAGTACGCCGCGGTCAGCGACTCGATCTCGCGGCGGCGTCCGGCGAGGTGGTCGGCCCGGACCCGCACGTCGCCGGGGTGCGAGCCGCGGACCGGGCCGTCGGCGGTGGGCAGGAACGCGGCGTGCGCGCGGGCGAGCCGCTTGCCCGGCGTCCCCGACGCGACGAGGAACGGCACCGGGCCCGCGAGCGATCCCGCGGCGACGGTCGCGACGTCGACTCCGAGCGTGCGGATCGTGTCGTGCACCGCCATTGCGGCGACCGGGGAGCCGCCGGGCGCCAGGACGTGCAGGGTGATGTCGCGGCGCGGGTCCTCCGCGGCCAGCAGCAGCAGGCGCGCGCAGGTCTCGGCGGCGACGTCGTCGTCGAGCTCGCGGGCGAGCAGCACGATCCGCTCGCCGAGCAGGCGGTCGGCGGGGTCGGACGGGGTGGACAGGACGGGCATCGGATCTCCGCTCCTCGGGTGCCCGTCCGACGCTAGAGCCGGGACGGACCGCCCGACCTGCGGTTACGCCGACGGCGGACGGGGTTCGCCCTCGGCGGAGGTCGGGTCGGTGCCCGCGGTCGCGACCCGGCGCAGCAGCGTCCGGAGCGCGCCCTGCTCGTCCGGCGAGAGCGGCGCCAGGATGTGGGCCTCGGCGGCGCGCAGCCGCGTCTCGGTCTCGCAGAGCAGCGCCCGGCCGGCCGTGGTGAGCACGATCCGGCGGGCCCGCCGGTCGTTCGGGTCGGGGTGCCGCTCGATCAGTCCCGCCTCCTGGACCTTGTCCAGCAGGTAGGTCATCACGGTGCGGTCCACGCCGAGCTTGCGGGCGAGTGCGAGCTGGGTGGGCGGATCGTCCCCGGCCGCGGCGGCGAGCACCTGGAAACCGCGCTGACCGCCGGGCAGCGTGCCGACGACGCACTGCACCGCCGTGGCGTGGTCGCGCGCCACCCGGGTCAACGCCCACGCCAGGTCGCACTCGACGCTCTGCGGGGCGGACGGACCGGACATCGTCACAGGATACGTGCTTGCCAAGGTCTTCTCCCGTGCAGATACTCTGTTCAACAGAACATCTTCACTTCAGATCGACCGGGAGGTCACCGTGTCCCTGTTCCGACTCGACGCGAGCATCCGCACCGAGGGCTCCGTCAGCCGCGAGATCGCCGACGAGGTCGAGCGCGCCTACCTCGACGCGCGGCCGGGGGCCGAGGTCGTCCGCCGTGACCTGGGCACCGCCCCGCTGCCCGCCGACCTGTGGACCACCGCGGTCGCGGCCGGGTACGTGGCCGAGGCCGACCGCACCCCGGAGCAGCGCGGGGCCCTCGCGCGCATCGCGGAGCTGGCCGACGAGGTGCTGGCCGCGGACGCCGTCGTCATCGGGTCGCCGCTCTACAACTTCGGCATCGCCGCGCACCTGAAGACCTGGGTCGACGCCCTGATCACCGACACCCGGTTCGCGCCGGGCAGCACGCCCCTCGCCGGCCGCCCGGTCGTGCTCGTCGTCTCCCGGGGCGGCGGCTACGGGCCGGGCACCCCGCGCGAGGGCTGGGACCACGGCTCCGGCTGGATCACCCGCATCCTGCGCGACGTCTGGGGTGCCGACGTGACCGTCGTGGAGACGGAGCTGACCCTGGCCGACGTGGTGCCCGCGATGAGCGAGCTGCGCCCGCTGGCCGCGGAGAAGCGCGAGCGCGCCCGCGTCGACGCCCGGACGGCGGGAGAGCGGGTCGCCGCGGTGACGCCGGCGGCGTGAGGACCGGTCAGGGGGCGGCGCGCAGCGCGGCGAGCCGCTCCCGGGCGTAGCCGGGTTCGACGGTCCAGCAGGCGGAGACCTCCCACGCGTCGACGGCGCGGCGGACCTCGCGGGCCGCCCCGGGCCCACCGTCGAGGTCGAGCGCCGTCCGGTCCACCCGGCACTCGTCCCAGTCGAGCAGGCCCGGACGTCCGTCCAGGACCCGGATGTTGCCCGGGCCGGGGTCGCCGTGGACGACGGCGACCGGACCGTCCAGCACGGCCCAGGCGGCCCGGCACTCCGCGACGTCGGACGGCATCGCGGTCAGGTCCACGTCCCCGCCCCGGACGGCGCCCGCGAGCAGCTCGATCGTGCCCACGAACCCCGGCCGCTGGTGCCGCCCCGAGGTGAGGGCGTGCAGCCGGTGCAGCTCGGCGGCGACGGTCGCCTCGTCGCCCGGCCCGGGCGGGTCGCCGTCGAGCCAGGTCCGGACGACGACCGCCCCGCACCGCCGTCGCCCGTCACCGGTCGGGACGACCTCGGGTACGCGGAAACCGTGGGCCCGCAGCTCGCCGGTCAGGTCGAGCTCCCAGTCCAGCGCCGCGGGCGTCCGCCCGCTGCGGTGGACCACCAGCCGTCGGCTCCCGTCGGTCGCCGCCCAGACCGCGCCGCGGTGCCCGCCGCCGAGCCGGGCCGTGATGCGCAGCCCCGGCCAGGCGGCGAGTCCGGGCGGCGTCAGCCCGCCTTCGGCTCCCACAGCTCCGGCCGGTCGGCCAGCTTCAGCGGCAGCCCGAAGTAGCCGAACAGCTCGGTATTGAGGAAGATGCTCAGCCCGGTGACGGCCCCGTCCTCGATCCGCAGGGCGGTGATGCCCCAGGCCTCGAACTCCCCGTTCGGCCCGGACGGCTTCCACTGGGCGAAGCCGACCGTCCCGTTGATCTCCACCGGAGCCACCCGCGACCCGCGGCAGCCCTGCCCGGGGCCGGTCGCCATCCAGGCGATGACGTCGTCCCGGCCGCGGAACCAGAGCTCCAGCGGGGGCATGTTCTGCTCGACGTCCTCGTGGAGCAGCGCGGTCAGCGCCTCCATGTCGAACGCCTCGAACGCCGCCATGTAGCGCATCAGCAGCGCGGTCTGGGCCGGGTCCATCGCCGGGGACGTCTGCGGTGCGGCCTCGGAGATCCCCTGCTCGTTCAGGGTGGCGCGGGCGCGCTGCAGGGCGCTGTTGACCGAGGCGACCGAGGTGTCCAGCAGCTCGGCGACCTCGGCGGCCTTCCAGCACAGGACCTCGCGCAGGATCAGCACGGCGCGCTGGCGGGCCGGCAGGTGCTGCAGCGCCGCGATGAACGCGAGCCGGATCGTCTCCTTCGCGACGGCCTTGTCCGCCGGGTCCCCCGCCGGCGTCGACACCCGGGCGTCGGGCATCGGCTCGAGCCACTCGGCATCGGGCAGCGGCTCGCGCAGCGACTCGGCGACCGGTGCGCCGGGGCCGCCGATGTCCATCGGGACGGCGCGGCGCTTGCGCCCGTTCAGCGCGTCGATGCAGACGTTGGTGGCGATGCGGTACAGCCAGGACCGCAGCGAGGAGCGGCCGTCGAACTTCGCGACGCCCTTCCAGGCCCGGACCATCGTGTCCTGCACCGCGTCCTCGGCCTCGAAGGCCGAGCCGAGCATCCGGTAGCAGTAGCCGGTCAGCTCGCGCCGGTGGTCCTCGAGGCGTTCCTCGGGTGGCCGCTCGTCCACGGTGGTGTCGGCGGCCCGTGCGGGTGCGCTCATGGTTCCCCCTCGACGTACCCGTCCGGGTGGGTCCCGGTCCGTCTGGCCGCGAGTGTGCCGCGCAACACCGACAAAGTGGAGGGCCCGCGCGACGAACGGCCGCCGAACAGGGGCGACGTGCGCCGACGCGCCGACCGCGACGTGGGATGATCGGGGCCGACGGCGTTCCGCTCGACCCTCCCGGTCCGCCGGTCGCAGGCACGACGGAGGAGTCGGGGAGCACGGCGGGGCGACGATGTCAGCGGTGACCGAGAACGACGGGACCGGGAGTACCGGCGGGGGCGGGGCGCGCCGCGCCGGTCGTCGCCCGGTCACCTCCCGCTCGGAGATCGAGCACATCGCGCTGGAGATGTTCAGCGACCAGGGGTTCGAGCACACGACCGTCGACGACGTCGCGCACGCCGCGGGGATCGGGCGTCGCACGTTCTTCCGGTACTTCGCCTCCAAGAACGACATCGCCTGGGGCGCCTTCGACGAGCAGCTGGTGCGGATGCGCGCGGTGCTCGCGGCCCAGCCGTCGGACCTGCCGACGCTGGAGGGGGTCCGGCGGGCGGTGCTGGAGTTCAACCACGTCGAGCCGGACGAGCAGCCCTGGCACCGGCGCCGGCTGCGGCTGATCCTGCAGACCCCGGCGCTGCAGGCGCACTCGACGCTGCGCTACGCCTCGTGGCGGGAGGTCGTGGCCGACCACGTTGCCGAGCGTCGTGGTGAGGACTCCTCGGAGCTCGTCCCGCAGAGCGTCGGGCACGCCTGCCTGGGCGTGTGCATCGCGGCCTACGAGCGCTGGCTGGCCGACGACGGCTCCGAGCTCGCCGACCTGCTCGACGAGGTGCTGCGGGCGTTGCAACGGGGCTGGGCGACCGAGCTCCCCTGAGACGCGCCGCGACGGCGCCCCGGTGCGGGACGCCGTCGCGTGGCGGTGCCTGCGTCGCAGGTCAGCGGGTGGTGCCGAACAGCCGCTCCCAGAGGCTCGGGCGGGTCGGGGCGGTGCGCTCCGGCGCGTCCTGGGTCCGGGCGTCGGCCGGGGCCTGCGGAGCGGCGGTGCCGTCCGGGGCGGTGGCGACGGCCGGGGCACCCGGCGCCGCCGGGGCCGCGGGCACGGCGGGAGCGGCCGGGGCACCCGGAGCCGCGGGGGCACCGGGAGCAGCCGGAGCGCCCGGAACGGCCGGGGCCTCCGGAGCGGTGGGCGCACCCGGGACGGCGGGGACCGCCGGCGCCGCGGGAGCACCCGGGACGGCCGGGGCCGCAGGCGCCTGGGGGAGGGCCGGGGGCTGGGGGGCCGCCGGGGCCTGCGGGGCGGCCGGCGCCTGCGGAACGCCCGGAGCGCCCGGGACGGCCGGGGGCTCGGGGGCCTGGCGGGCCGCGGTGTCCGAGGTGACGGCGACGGCCGGGGTCACCGAGGCGGCCGGGGCGGCCGGCGCCGCGGGGGCGACCGGGGCGGCGGGCGCCGCGGGGGCGATCTGCGCCACCGGGGCGGCCGGGGCCGCGGGCAGGGCGGGCGCGGCTGGCGTCCCCGGGACGGCGGGGGTGGCCGGCACCGCGGGAGCGGCGGGGGCCGCGGGCACGGCCGGAGCGGCGGGCGCAGCCGGTACGGCGGGCGCGGCCGGAGCACCCGGCACGGCCGGGGCCGCCGGCGCACCCGGAACGGCCGGGGCGGCGGGAACCTGCGGCGCGGCCGGCGCGCCGGGGACGGCCGGAGCAGCCGGGGCGCCCGGAGCCGCGGGAACGCCCGGGGCGGCCGGGGTCGGCACGTCCTGGACGGGGACGGTGGTGTCGGCGGGCGTCGCCGGGGCGGTCGCCGCGCCGTTCCCGAAGAGCGTGTCGAACAGCCGGTCCAGCGGGCCGTCGGACGCCGCGGTGGGCGCGTGGGTGACGGTCGCGGCCGGGGCGGCCGGGGTGGAGGCACGAACGGGCTCGGCCGCGCCGGCCACGCCGGCGCCGTACACACCCAGGGTGCCGATCATGAGGGTCAGGGCGACGGAAGTGGTGACTCGGGATCGCACGGTCTCTCCAGTTCGCTGTGCTGCTGCACGGGGTGACGGACGGCGCTGAGCTTGCGGTCACCGGGCGTCGTCCACCAGTGCCCCGATCGTGGCCACACGAGTCACAGGGGTCCCACCGGTCACGGTGTGAGCGGATCGCACCGCAACGCACCCGGAACGGGCGACCCCGTCCGGGGGCCTGCGGGGCCGTGGAGCGAGTGCGGGCCGCCGTCGCCACCCGAACCGGGGAGGACGTGCGCCCGGCGCTCACCCGACGGCGTGGAACACGTCCCGCGCTCACCCGTTCGGGACGGTGATGACCGCCCGTCGCCGATCGACGGCCCGGATCTCACGCGGCGTGATCGTCCCCGGAGTGGTGCGACGGGCGGTCGTCGCCGCGGAACGGGCCCGTGCGGGGGCGTCGAGTGAGGACGGTCGACGTGCCGGCGAGCCGTGGTAGCGTCCGCGTCGGTTGCAGTCGTTCTTCTCCGATCGCCGCGAAGCGTCCGTGTGAAGTTGTGACGGTGGGCGTCGTCGATCGGTGCTGAGGTGCCACGACGGTGTCCACGCGACCTCCGGCTCTTGCTGTGAGGGCCGGAACCGTTCCATCTGAGAAGGACACACGCTATGCCGCAGGGCACCGTCAAGTGGTTCAACGCCGAGAAGGGCTTCGGCTTCATCGCCACCGACGACGAGGGACCGGACGTCTTCGTCCACTACTCCGCCATCGAGTCGAACGGATTCCGCACGCTGGAGGAGAACCAGCGCGTCGACTTCCAGGCCAGCCAGGGCAAGAAGGGCCCGCAGGCCGACTCGGTCCGCGTGATCTGACTTCTGCGCGGGCACGACCCGCGCAACACGGCGGCGCCGGCTCCCTTCGGGGATCGGCGCCGTCGTCGTTCCCGGGGTCAGCCGAAGGCCGGCCGCAGCCCCTCCCGCGCCCGCAGCACCGCCGCGACGACCACCGCCACGACGCCGAGCGCCGCGACCACGGTCACCGGCACCGTCCCGGCCGACGCGGACTCCACCGCGACCCAGACCAGCGCCCAGACGGCCGTCGCCGCGTAGGGGAGCGCCGCCGTCGTCCGCCGGGTCGCGACGCCCGCGGCCAGCACGCCGACTCCGAGCAGCACCGCGGCCGCCACCGGGCCGAGCGGGGCGCCCCAGTAGGTCAGCGTCACCGAGAACCCGGCCACGGTCGCCAGCGACACCCAGCCCGCGTAGAACGCCAGCGGGCCGTGCAGCAGCACCCGGTCCGCCGCCCCGTCGGCCGGGAACGCGGCGAGCCGGCGCAGCACCACGGCCAGGGTCACGAGCAGCGCCACGATCAGCAGCTGCGCGGTGCCCAGGAGTTCCTGGGAGAACACGACGATCCAGCCCGCGTTGAGCACCGCCGTCGCCACGAACAGCCAGCCGGTCGCCCGGTGCACCGGGCGCGACCGCTGCCCGGGCAGCGACTGGTACACCGCGTACACGAGCAGGGCCAGGTAGATGAGGCCCCACACGGAGAACGCCACCGTCGCCGGGGTGACCAGTGAGGGGTAGCGGTCGCTGAGCACCCGCTGCGACTCCCCGAACGTCCCGCTGCCGCCGAGCGAGCCCGCCACCGCCTGCAGCACCGCCGCGGCGAGCACCGCCCAGGTCCGTGCCGTGTCCATCCCGGTGGCCGGGCCTGCCGTGCGGCCCGCCCTCGCCGTCGTCGACGCCATGTCAGTCCTTCCGATCGTCACAACCATCTCGATGATAAAGACAATCGACGCACGAGGCATGTCGAGCGGTACGACGACCGGCACTGCGCCGGACGGCGGCGGGGTTGCCACCGGTCGTCGGCCCGCTGCGCCCGGTCACCCGCCGTTCACCGGTGGTCGCGACGCCGTGCGGTAGGCGCTCCCCGCTCGTCTCGCCGCTGCGCACCCTCGCCGCGTACCCCTCGCGAACTCGTGCCCGGAGCCCGCATCCTGGTGTTGTACTTCACAAGGAAAGCGGCACCACAGGGGTTGTCGCACAAGCGGAAGGAAGTGACCTCCATGTCCTGGTGGGACAGCTACCGAGCCGTCTACGGCGCGGAGCTGCGAGCGGCCGCTCGCGAGTACGCCGACCACGGTTGGCCGCTCGTGCCGGGGCCGGGCGCGGAGGTCATGCTCGCGACGGGCGACGTGCTCGACGTGGTCGAGGTCCCGGCGGCCATCGGCCGCCAGGTCTGCCGGACGCTGCGTGAGGCCGGCGAGGTCGTGCCGGTCGCCGCGACGCCCGAGGGCACCTGGTGGTTCCCGATGAGCCCGCGGCACGCGCTCCCGGCCGAGCTGAGCCTGCACACCGACGTCGTGCTGCACACCGACGGCATCGGCGTCGTCGCCCCGCCGACCGAGCGTCCCGAGGGCTGGGTGCAGTGGCGCGTGGCCCCGGCGCGGGTCGGCTACCGGGTACCCGAGGCCGCGGTCGTCGTCGAGGCGATCTGTGACGCGGTGCGCCGTCGCGGCAGCGAGCAGGCCCTGCCCGACGAGCAGGAGGCGCGGGCCGAGCAGTCCGGCGTCCCGGGCGCCCTGCGGCGCTGACCCTCCCGCGCGGCCCGGACGGAACCGAGGATCCGGCCCGCGCGACCGCGTACCGCCCGCCCGGGTTCCGTCCCGTTGCCGTCCCCGCCGATCACCTCGCGGGGACGCCGGGACCGGCCGGGTGGTACGCCCGGAAGCGGCGCCCGAGGGGGCACTTCTCCCTCGCCGCGCAGCCGCTCCACCGGCCACGGCCGGGTCCGGCGGGACATCCCCCGGGCCCGGCCGGGACCCACGGCGCGCGCCCCCGCCGCCCGATGTCGGTGTCCCCGGGCACTATGGGTGTGTGCAGACCTCCCGCGCGCCGGAGCGCCCGACCCCCGTCCCGCAGCGGGACCGCACCATCGGGTCCGTTCCCAGCGTCCCCCTCGGCGGCTTCGGCCCCGGTGACGAGCAGAAGCGGCGCGACCTGCGGCGCATGAAGGCCGTCGCCACCGGGTTCCTCCTCGGCGCGACGGTCGTGTTCTTCGTCGCGAAGTACTTCGAGGTCGTCCGCGGTGTCCCCGGGGCGGACTACGTCCGGGCCGCCGCCGAGGCCGGCATGGTCGGTGCGCTCGCCGACTGGTTCGCGGTGACCGCGCTGTTCCGGCACCCGTTGCGGATCCCGATCCCGCACACCGCGATCATCCCGCGCAAGAAGGACATGATCGGTGACAGCCTCGGCGACTTCGTCGGGGAGAACTTCCTGTCCGAGTCCGTCGTCCGCGACAAGCTCGAGCGGATCGGGGTCAGCGAGTCGGTCGGGCGGTGGATCGCCGAGCAGCAGAACGCCGACCGGATCACCACCGAGCTGGTCACCGCGGCGCGGGCCCTCGTGACCGTGCTGCGCGACGAGGACGTGCAGAACGTCATCGAGACCGTCGCGGTGCGCAAGCTGATGGAGATCCCGGTCGGCCCGCCGATGGGCAAGGCGCTGGAGGGTGTCCTGGCCGACGGTGCCCACCGCAGGCTGGTCGACCTCGTCTGCGACCGCGCCTACGACTGGGTCGCGGACAACCAGGAGATGGTCCTGCGGGTCGTGCACGACCGCGCGCCGTCCTGGACGCCGCGCTTCGTCGACGACCTCGTCGCCGACAAGCTGTTCGCCGAGATCCGCGGGTACGCCTGGGCGGTCAAGACCGACCCCGAGCACCCGCTGCGGCACGCCGTGGACCGCTACCTCGCCGAGTTCGCCCGCGACCTGCAGCACGACGAGACGACGATGGAGCGCGCCGAGCAGGTCAAGCGCCAGGTCGTCGAGCACCCGGAGGTGCAGCACTTCATCGGCCGCGCCTGGACGGTCGTGAAGTCCATGGTCCTCGACGCCGCCGACGACCCGTCGAACGAGCTGCGCCTGCGCGTGCGCGACGGCCTCATGGCCTTCGGGCGGAGGCTGGGCCGCGACGCCGAGCTGCGCGCGAAGCTCGACGGCTGGCTGGCGGACGCCGCGTCGTACGTCGTGCGGCACTACCGGCACCAGATCACCACGCTGATCACCGAGACCGTCGCCCGCTGGGACGCGGAGGAGACCTCGCGCAAGATCGAGCTCCAGGTGGGCCGCGACCTGCAGTGGATCCGGATCAACGGCACCGTCGTCGGGGCGCTCGCCGGCCTGGTCATCCACGCCGTGGGGGAGCTCGTCATCGGGTGATCGGTCGGGTGTCCCCGGACGACATCGCACCGTCACCGGGCCGTCACCGACGTGGCGCACGCCACGTGACCAGCGCTAGCACTGTGCTTGCAGGAGCTAGCAGTGCCGCGTACGGTCGGTTCCGTCAGTGAGGAACGGATCGAGGCGGAGGTGAGACGGATGGCCACCGAGCGCAAGCACGGAGAGCGTGAGTCCGTCGAGCCCGTCGAGCGCGTCGCGCAGGCCGTCGAGAGCGTCGGTCAGACCGTGGGGCACGCGGTGGAGGACATCGGGTCCTACATCCGCGCCCAGCGCGAGGCCGCCCAGGTCTCCATGCGGCAGCTGGCCCGCACCGCGGGCGTCAGCAACCCGTATCTGAGCCAGGTCGAGCGCGGACTGCGCAAGCCGTCCGCCGAGATACTGCAGCAGATCGCCAAGGGGCTGCGGATCTCCGCCGAGGCGCTGTACGTCCGCGCCGGGATCCTCGAGGAGCGGCCCGCCGGTCAGGTGACCGACGCGGTGCTCACCGATCCGACTCTCAACGAGCGGCAGAAACGTGTGCTGCTCGATGTCTACGAGTCCTTTCGCAGGGAGAACGGCCTCTCTGCCGGCACCACCGACACCCCCACCGATACGAGGAAGTGATCACCATGGCCGTGAACCTCCCCACCAGCGCCGACGTGCAGAAGCTGCGCGAGCAGACCGCCGAGCAGGCCGAGGTCGTCCGTACCCCGCTGCTCGCCGTGCTCGGCGCCGGCGACTTCGCCGTCACCACCGTGAGCAAGGCCGTCACCGACGCCCGCTCCACCGCCACCAAGCGCGCCGAGGAGGTCCAGACCCGCGTCCAGGAGCTCCCCGACGAGCTCAAGGAGCTCCGGGGCAAGCTGTCCTCGGACAACATCCGCAAGCAGGTCGAGGAGTTCCGCTCCGAGGTCGAGGGCGTATACGTCGGCTTCGCCCAGCGCGGTGAGAAGGCCTGGGGCCGGATCCGCAAGCAGCCGCAGGTCAAGCAGGCCATCGCGACCGTCGAGGGCCTGACCGAGAAGTTCGACACCCGCGTCGACGAGTTCGTGGACGAGACCCACGACGCCGCCGTCAAGACCCTGGGTGCGGTCACCACCCAGACCCGCTCGGTCGGCGAGAAGGTCGCCCGCCGCGCCCAGACCGCCGCGAGCGAGGCCGCCGAGGTCGTCACCGAGGTCTCCAAGGAGGCCGCCGAGGCGATCGAGGAGGCCGGCGACGAGGTCGCGTCCACCACGCGTTCGACCGCGCGCCGCACCGCCGCCAAGACCGACCCGAAGACCGCCACCGGCGCGAAGGTCCCGGCCCGCAAGCCGACCACCCGCCGTGGCACCTCGACGGCGTCCGCCAAGAAGTGACACCCGCCGGGCCCCGCGCCCGGTGAGCACGACCCGCGCCCCCGGCCGATCCATGATCGGCCGGGGGCGCCGTCGTGTGCGCGACGCGGATCGTCCCGCCCGGATACGGCGCCGGACGTGACCGTCGCCCGGGTTGTCCGTACTCTGGCCGAGTGTTGTCACTGTCAGGTGCCCCCGATGAACTGATCATCTTCGTGATCAAGTGGATCATGGTGGTGGTCGGCGGGTTCTCGTTCGGGCACGCACTGATGCAACGTGCGGACGCCTTCACCGCGGCGGGCAAGCTCACCAAGAACGCATGGCTGGGCATCACCGGCGTCGCGCTGCTGCTCCTGATCATCACGAACGGCCCGATGTTCGGCGGTGCCATGTTCTGGCTGGCCGCCACCGTCGCGACGCTGGTCTACCTGGTCGACGTCAAGCCCGCGGTGATGGAGGTCCAGGGCGGCGGACCGCGCTGGTGAACCACCCGGTCCTCGGGACGCTCACGGCCGTCCCGGCGCTGGACCGGCCCGACCTGCTCGCGGAGCCCGTCGCCGTCGCGCTGGCGGGGCTCGACGCGGGCCGGGTCGCCGTCGCCGAGATCGACCCGGACCTGGCCGACACCGCCGCGTTCTGCGCCGCCTACTCCTCCCCGGTCGAACGGGCCGCGAACTGCGTGGTCGTCGCCGGGAAGCGCGGCGGCGAGACCCGGTACGTCGCCTGTGTGGTCCTCGCGACGACCCGGGTCGACGTCAACGGTGCGGTGAAGCGCCGCCTCGACGTGCGCAAGGCGTCGTTCGCGCCGATGGACGACGCCGTCGCCCTGACCGGGATGGCCTACGGCGGCATCACCCCGATCGGGCTCCCCGCGGACTGGCCGCTCTGGCTCTCGCCCGGGGTCGCCGAGGCCGACGCGGTCGTCGTCGGGAGCGGGACGCGGGCCGGGAAGCTGGCGGTGCCCGGCGACCTGCTGGCGTCGCTGCCCGGCGCCGAGATCGTGCCGGACCTCGCGCGCTGAGTCAGCAGCCCGTGCTGCGGGCGGCCTCCGCGGCGGTGAACTCCAGCCGGTAGCCGCCCCCGCGGGGGAGTAGGACGGCGGAACCGTCGGTCGAGGTCCAGCCCGCGGGCAGCAGCAGGAACTGGCTGCCGGACTGCACGACGAGCTTGAGGCCGTCGTAGCGGAAGCGGTAGCCGGCGTCCGGCCCGGCGCACGGGGTCACCGTGACCCCGGGGCCGGTGAGGCCGAGCGACCGCTCGCTGTAGACGGTGGTGTCGGCGAGCCACGGCAGGCTCTGCTCGAACTGCACGCCCCGCCCGGCGCCGACGCCCGACGCGTACGCCCCGACCGCCCAGAACAGCCCGACGCCGAGCAGCACGAAGGACACGCCCCACTCGGTGACCGCGGCCGTCGCCGGGACCGGGCGGGTCCCGCGGGCGAGCCGCGCCGCCGCGAGCAGCGCCAGGACCGCCGCGCACAGGGAGAGTCCGCGCAGCTCCGGGACCTGCACGAACAGCTCCGCACCCGCGGTGTCGGCGACGGCGAGCGCCCCCGCACCGACGCCGACGGCCGCGAGCAGCGGCACCAGGACGCGGCGCGACCGGACCCGCGCCCGCTCCGAGAGCCGGGGGCGGACGAGCTGACGGCCCCACAGCACGAGCAGGACGGCCGTGCCCGTCAGGGCGAGCGGCGGGATCATCCCGTCGGCGCTGCGGACCAGGTAGTCGGCCGGGGTGAGGTCCATCGCGGTGTAGGAGACGCCGAGGTGGTCGAAGAAGCCGAAGGCGTGCATCCGGCCGAAGTAGAGGAGCAGCGCGGTCAGCAGCGTCGCCGGGGCGACGACGGTGCCGAGCGCCTGCAGGGCGCGGGGCAGGGACTCGGGTCCGGGCTGCGGCGCCGGATCCGTCGCGGCCGGCCCGGTGCCGGCCGGCGTCGGCGCGGGGGTCGTGGTGCGGCGCGGACCGGCGACGCGTCGTCGGCGCGGCGGTGCGGTCACCCGCCGCCGCGCCCGGTGTCGTCCTGCGGGGTCCCGCCCCCGGCGGGGGCGGGCTCGCCGCCGTCGCCGGGGACCGGGTCGGGCTCTTTCGCGGGGAGGCCGTCGATCGGATCGCAGCTGCTGTAACCGACGCTCACGCGAACGGTCTGCCCGAGGATGTCCGCGAGGTCCGTTCGGCGGCGCGGTGTCGTGTCGCATGCGAGCCAGCTCCCGGTGGCGCCGGGAGGTGAGGCCGCCCGGTCGATCACCACGCTCACGCAGCCGCTCGGTGCCGGTGCGCACCCCTTGAGCAGGATCGCCCGGTAGTCGTCGAAGGTGTAGTTGCCGTCGAGCAGCTCCGGGATCGAGCCGCGTGGCGGCGCGCCGCCGAGCCGGGGCGCGATCCGGGTCGGCTCCCCGCCCCCACCGGGACGGGTGGGCGGCGGCGGGCGTCTCGTGGCGCGGGAGGTGGTGGTGGGCGCGGCGGGGTCGTCGACGGTGGGGCCCGCGCGGGACGGGGTCGGCGCGGGGGCGGCTCCCGTGGTCCCCGGCACCGGCGGCGCCACCCCGCCGGTCGGGACGGGCGTGGGCACCGCGGCGGACGCCGTCGTCGCGGGCGGGACGATCCGGGGCGGCAGGTCCGCCGGGGGTGGGCCGCAGGCGGTGCAGGCCACGACCGCGCAGGCCAGCAGGCCGAGCCGGTTCCGCATCCCGACCTCCCGAGCGCGACCCGGTCACGCACCGGTGCCCCCGCGGTACTCGGTGTGCCCACGGTCGCCGTTACGTGCTCCGGTGTCCGCGTTCGCCCTGAGCGGACAGGACTCAACTCCGGGAAGCGGAGGGCCCTCCGTGTGGTTGGGCAGGACATGAGTGACGTGCTGACGCTCCCGGTCCTGCCCCTCGACGACGCCGTGGTCCTGCCCGGCATGGTCGTCCCCGTCCGTCTCGACGACTCCGACACCCGTGCCGCGGTGGACGCGGCCACCGCCGCGGCCCAGGACCGCGACGACGGGAGACGGGTGCTCGTCGTCCCCCGCATCGACGGCCGCTACGGCGCCATCGGCGTCGTCGCCGTGCTCGAGCAGATCGGCAGGCTCCCCAACGGGGACCGGGCCGCCGTCGTGCGCGGTGAGCGGCGCGCCCGCATCGGGTCGGGCGTCTCCGGCCCCGGTGCGGCGCTCTGGGTCGAGGCCGAGCCGGTCGACGCCGGCGAGCCCACCGGCCGCACCCACGAGCTCGCCCGCGAGTACAAGGCCCTGGTGATCGGCATCCTGCAGCAGCGGGGCGCCTGGCAGGTCATCGACTCCGTGCAGCAGACCGACGACCCGGGCGCGCTCGCCGACCTCGCCGGGTGGGCGTCGTGGCTCGACGTCGCGCACAAGGCCGAGCTGCTCGCCGAGACCGACCTCGACGCCCGGCTGGAGAAGCTCCTGGGCTGGACCAAGGAGCACGTCGCCGAGCAGGAGGTCACCGAGAAGATCTCGAACGACGTCCGCGAGGGCATGGAGAAGCAGCAGCGCGAGTTCCTGCTCCGCCAGCAGCTCGCCGCGATCCGCAAGGAGCTCGGCGAGGACGACCCGGAGGGCTCCGACGACTACCGCGCCCGCGTGGAGGCCGCCGACCTGCCCGACGACGTCCGCAAGGCCGCGCTGACCGAGGTCGGCAAGCTGGAGCGCTCGTCGGACCAGAGCCCGGAGTCCGGCTGGATCCGGACCTGGCTCGACACCGTCCTCGACATCCCGTGGAGCACCACGACCACCGACTCGTCAGACCTCGTGGAGGCCCGCCGCATCCTCGACGCCGACCACGCCGGCCTCGACGACGTGAAGGAGCGCCTCGTCGAGTTCCTCGCCGTGCGCGCCCGTCGCGAGCGCAAGGGCCTCGACACGGTCGGCGGCCGCGGCTCGGGCGCGGTGCTCTCGCTGGTCGGCCCGCCCGGCGTCGGCAAGACGTCGCTGGGGGAGTCGGTCGCCCGCGCGCTCGGCCGGAACTTCGTCCGCGTCGCGCTCGGCGGCGTCCGGGACGAGGCGGAGATCCGCGGTCACCGGCGCACCTACGTCGGCGCGCTGCCCGGCCGGATCGTCCGCGCCATCCGCGAGGCCGGCTCGATGAACCCCGTCGTGCTGCTCGACGAGATCGACAAGGTCGGCAGCGACTTCCGCGGTGACCCGACCGCGGCGCTGCTGGAGGTCCTCGACCCGGCGCAGAACCACACGTTCCGCGACCACTACCTGGAGGTCGACCTCGACCTGTCGAACGTCCTGTTCCTGGCGACGGCGAACGACGGCTCCGCGATCCCCGGCCCGCTGGCCGACCGCATGGAGATCGTGACGCTCGACGGCTACACCGAGCCGGAGAAGGTCGCGATCGCCCGCGACCACCTGCTGCCGCGCCAGGTCGCCAAGGCCGGTCTCGACGACGGCGACGTCGAGTTCACCGACGTCGCGCTGTCGATGATCGCCGCCGAGTACACCCGGGAGGCCGGGGTCCGGCAGCTGGAGCGGGGCCTGGCGAAGGTGCTGCGGAAGGTGGCCGTCCAGCTCGACGCGTCGGAGACCGCGCGCCCGGTGCACGTCGACGCCGACGCGCTCGTCACCTACCTCGGCCGTCCGCGGTTCACGCCGGAGTCCGCCGAGCGGACCTCGGTGCCGGGCGTCGCGACCGGGCTGGCGGTGACCGGCGCCGGTGGTGACGTGCTGTTCATCGAGGCCACCTCGATGGACGGCGAGCCGGGCCTGCAGATCACCGGGCAGCTGGGCGAGGTGATGACCGAGTCCGTCTCGATCGCGCTGTCCTACCTGCGCTCGCGCGGGCTGGCCGGTGACCTCGCGTCGCGGTGCACGTCCCGGCCGGTGCGGTCCCGAAGGACGGCCCGTCCGCCGGCGTCACGATGACGACGGCGCTGGCGTCGCTGGCCTCCGGGCGCCCGGTCCGCAGCTCGGTCGGCATGACCGGTGAGGTGACGCTGCAGGGCAAGGTCCTGCCCATCGGCGGGGTGAAGCAGAAGCTGCTCGCCGCGCACCGGGCCGGACTGACCGACGTGATCATCCCGAAGCGCAACGAGCCGGACCTGGACGACGTCCCGGCCTCGGTCCGCGAGGAGCTGCGGGTGCACCCGGTCGCCGACGTCTCCGAGGTCCTGGCGATCGCCCTGGAGCCCGCCCACGACGCGGCGACGGCCGAGCAGTCCGCGGCCTGACCCCCCGTCCGACCCGCGGCGTGAGCCGCACGATCCGGCGCCCGTCCCGCAGCATGCGGGGCGGGCGCCGTCGTGTGCGCGCCCCGCGCCCCGGGAAGTTCGCCGAGATGCAGCTCAGCGGGAATTGTCGATCTTCGCGCCCCGCTGAGCTGCATCTCGGTGAGTGCGGTCGAGGGCCCGGCCCACCTCGGCGACGATCTCGTCGGGCCGTCGGTGCATGTCCGGGGCGGTGTAGCGCAGCACCCGCCACCCCTCCGCGACGAGTCGGGTGTGCCGTTGCGCGTCGGCGCGGGCCGCCTCGGGCGTCGCGAAGTGGCCGCCGCCGTCGTACTCGACGCCGAGGTGGTGGTCCGGGTAGGCCAGGTCCAGCCACAGCGCCGTACGCCGGGCGTCGTCGAGGACCGGGTGCTGGGGCACCGGCCGCGGGAGGCCGGCCCGGACAAGGACCAGCCGGAGCCGGGTCTCGGGCGGGGAGCCGGCGCGCGGATCGGCCCACACCAACGCGTCGACCACCCGCCGGACACCTCGGGCGTGGGCGTGCCGGACCGCCAGGTTCAGCAGCACGTCCGGGGCGAACGACCCGCGGGACAGCGCGTCGACGGCGACGACACCCTCGGTCGGGGACAGACGCCGCGCGAGGTCGAACGCGGTGCGGACCCGCGTGGTGACCCGGGCGCCGCGGACCTCGGTCACCTCGTCGGGGTGCAGGACGTCGCGGCGGACGAGCACACCGTCACGGGAGCGGGCTCCGGGGTGCGCCGCACCGACGGTCACCTCGGCCGGCGCAGCCCACGGGGCGCACGACGCGCCGAGCAGCTCGGCGGCGGAGTACCCGCTGAGCACGGCGTCCGGTCCGGCCCAGCGGTGCGCCGCGAGCGAGCGGAGCCGCAGGTCGGGGCGCAGGTCGGCCGGCGCGTAGGTGTCCGGGAGCAGCCGGCGGTAGCGGGGCCCGCGCAGGAGGTCGGGTGTGACGAGACCCGACGCCACGGCCGCGGTCCCGCGGAACACCTCGGGCCATCCGGGGATCGTCACGCGCCGATCGTGCGCCGGCTGCCGTGGCCGTCGGACCGGATCGGCCGGACTCCGTCGCCATCGCGAACGAAGGACCTACGCCGAGATGCAGCTCAGCGGGCCGCGGAGATCCACAATTCCCGCTGAGCTGCATCTCGGCGACGTTCCGCCGCGCGACCCGGCCGGGCGAGCGGAGCGCAGGGCTGCGGGCTCAGCGGAAGACGACGGTCCGGTTGCCCTGGATCAGCACCCGGTCCTCCAGGTGCCACCGCAGCCCCCGGGCCAGCACCAGGCGCTCGATGTCGCGTCCCCGTCGCACCATGTCGGTCGCGGTGTCCCCGTGGTCGACGCGGGCGACGTCCTGCTCGATGATCGGGCCGGCGTCGAGGTCGGCGGTCGCGTAGTGGCAGGTCGCGCCGATCAGCTTGACCCCGCGCCGGTGGGCCTGGTGGTAGGGCCGGGCCCCGGCGAAGGACGGCAGGAAGCTGTGGTGGATGTTGATCGCCCGCCCGGCCCAGGCCTCGCACAGGTGCGCGGGCAGGACCTGCATGAAGCGGGCGAGGACGATCGCGTCGGGAGAGTCGTCGTCGACGAGCTTGCGGATCTCCTCGAACGCGGTGACCTTGCCCTGCTCGCGGGCCGGGTCGCCGGGCGCGGGGAAGGGCACGTGGTGGAACGGCACCCCGTGCGCGGCGACGACCGGCTCCAGCGACGTGTGGTTGCCGATCACGCGGGTGATCTCCACCGGCAGCTCGCCCGCCCACACCCGGCCGAGGATGTCGTGCAGGCAGTGCTGGTCGCGGGTCACCAGCAGCACGGCGCGCTTGCGGACGCCGGTGTCGGAGATGCGGTGCTCACCGCCCAGCTCGGCGGCGACCGGCGCGAACCGGGCGCGGAGCTCGTCGACGTCGAAGGGGACCGACGCGGCGTCGACGACCTGGCGGGTGCAGAACACCCCGGCCTCGACGTCGGCGTGGTACGCGGCCTCGGTGATCGAGGCGCCGAGCTCGGCGAGGAACGTGCTGATCCGCGCGACGATGCCGGTGCGGTCCGGGCAGGACAGGGTGATCACGTAGTGGGACATCAGGAGATCCGGGAGAGGGTGAACTGGGTCTCGGCGGCGAGCAGCTGCTCGATCTGTCCGGCGACCGCCTGCTCGATCTTCGCACCCACCAGCGGGACCTTGACCGTGACCTCGGCCCGGATCCGGACCTCGCTGCCGCCGTCGACGTCGGCGATCCGCATCACCGACCGTGCGGTGGCGGGGGTGCCGATGACCTTCACGGAGCCGGTGCCGTCGTAGACGCCCGAGTCGCCGGCCCGCCACTGCTCGCTGCGGTCGATCTGCAGGTCCCCGCCGGGCACGAACGACGACACGATCGACGGCAGGTGCTCGCCCGGGATCCCGTGCCGCAACGTGTAGCGGACGCCGTCGGCGGTGGTCTCGTACGCGGTCACCCCGGCCCCGGGGCCGCCGATGTGACGCAGCTGCTCCTCCAGGAGATCGCGGTCGACCATCGCCGCGTAGACCTTCGAGGCCGGGTGCGCGGACGTTGCGCGGTAGTCGATCGAGCGCGGCATGGGCGAAGGCTACCGTTGCGGTCGTGAGTTCCCCCGCTCCGACAACGGTCGACCCGATGCTCAGTGCGCACACCACACTGCGCCTCGGCGGACCGGCCTCCCGCATCGTGCGCGCCGAGGGCGCGGCCGAGGTGGTCGACGCCGTCGCCGCGGCCGACCGGGCCGGGGAACGGGTGCTGCTGGTGGGCGGCGGGTCGAACCTCGTCGTCGCCGACGCCGGGTTCGACGGCACCGCCGTGCTGCTGGCGGGGCGCGGGATCGGCCACGAGCGCGACGGCGACCGGGTGCTGCTGACCGTCGAGGCCGGCGAGGACTGGGACGACGTCGTCGCCGCGACCGTCGCCGACGGGCTCGGCGGGCTGGAGTGCCTGTCCGGGATCCCCGGGCGGACCGGCGCGACCCCGGTGCAGAACGTGGGCGCCTACGGCGTCGAGGTCGCCGACCTGCTCGTCGACGTCGACCTCTACGACCGGCGCACCGGCACCGTCCGCGAGCACGTGCCCGCCTCCGACCTGGGGCTCGACTACCGCACCAGCGTCCTCAAGGGCCGCGACGACGCGATCGTCCTGCGGGTGCGCTTCGCGCTGCACGCCGACGGCCGCTCCGCCCCGATCCGCTACGGCGAGCTCGCCCGCACCCTCGGCGTCGACCCGGAGACGCGGACCGACCCGGCCGCCGTCCGCGAGGCGGTGCTCGGGCTGCGCCGCGGCAAGGGCATGGTCCTCGACGCCGACGACCACGACACCTGGTCGGCCGGCTCGTTCTTCACCAACCCGATCCTGCCCACGGACCGCGCGCCGCAGGTCGACGGCCTGGCCGCCTGGCCCGCGGGACAGGGCCGGGTCAAGCTGAGCGCCGCCGGGCTGATCCAGAACGCCGGGTTCGGCCGCGGGCACGCCGGCCCCGGCGGCCGGGTGTCGCTGTCGACGCGGCACGTCCTGGCCCTGACCCACCGCGGCGGCGGGACGACGGCCGACCTGCTGGCCCTGGCCCGTGAGGTGCAGGGCGGCGTCGCCGAGCGGTTCGGCGTCACACTGCATCCCGAACCGGTGCTGGTGAACTGCGCCGTCTGACACCCTCTGTACATCGACGTCCGGTTCGCGTTGCGCCGCACGGGGGAGCACCGTCCTCCTGCCGATCACGCGTACTGGATCTCGGCGTACGGTCGGTGCGCAACGCACGGATCGAGTACGCGGGGGAACGGTTGCGACGGGTACTGATCGTCGTGGTGGCGCTGATCGGCGCGCTGGGCATCGTCGGTGCGGTGGCCCTCGCGGCCTCGCCGCAGGACCCGGCGGCGCCGCAGGCCGCCCCGGCCCCGGCCGGGCCGCAGGTGAGCTACCAGCCGGCCGCCTCGGCGTCGTCGGCGAACCCGGCGCAGCCGGTCTCGGTCCGCGCGGCGGGCGGCACGCTGGACGGGGTGTCGCTGACCGACCCGGACGGCGACGCCGTCGACGGCGCGCTGTCCCCGGACCGCACGACCTGGACCAGCAGCGGTGACCTGGACTTCGCGACCACCTATAGCTGGCACGGGCGTGCCGTCGCCCCGGACGGCACGGCGACCCCCGTGCAGGGCACCGTCGCGACGCTCAAGCCCGCCCACACCGTGCGCGGCACCCTGAACATCGGCGACGACCGTACCGTCGGCATCGCCGCGCCGATCGAGATCCAGTTCGACCGGCACGTCGAGGACCGCGCCGCGATCGAGAAGGTCCTGAAGGTCACGACCTCGAAGGAGGTCGAGGGCGCGTGGGGCTGGCTGCCCGACGAGAACGGCGGCTCGCGCGTGCACTGGCGGCCGAAGGAGTACTGGCCGTCGGGCACGAAGGTCACCGTGGACGCGCCGCTCAAGGGCGTCGACTACGGCGGCGGCAGCTACGGCGCCGAGGACCTGACCACGTCGTTCGCGATCGGTCGCGCCCAGATCGTCAAGGCCGACGCCCGCTCGTTCCGGATGATCGTGATCCGCGACGGCAAGCAGATCGCGGACTACCCGGCGTCCTACGGCCTGGCCGACGACCCGAACCGCAACACGCGCTCGGGCATCCACGTCGTCACCGAGAAGTTCACCGACAAGCGGATGGTCTCGCAGCAGTACGGCTACGACGTCGTCGAGAAGTGGGCCGTCCGGATGAGCAACAACGGCGAGTTCATCCACGCCAACCCGGTGTCGGCCGCCGCGCAGGGAACCGCGAACGTCACCCACGGCTGCGTGAACCTGTCGATCGAGAACGCCAAGGCGTACTACGACACCGTCCTCTACGGCGACCCGGTCGAGGTCACCGGCACCCCCGTGCAGCTCTCCGCCCGCGACGGCGACCTGTGGGACTGGACGCTGTCCTGGGAGAAGTGGAAGGGGTTGTCGGCGCTGTCCTAGCGGGTACCCGTGGGCATGACCGCCCCCGAGAACCCCGACCGGCCCGACGGCGACCGCCCGACCCCGCTCCAGGAGGAGGGGGCCGAGCAGATCCTGCGCGAGTCCGAGGAACGGATCGCCGGCGCCGTCTCGGGCGAGAGCCCCGGCGACGACGCCGACCATCACCGCCGGTCGGAGGAGACCCTCTAGCGCCGGTGCCGCCGCGTGCCCGACGCCTGGTCACGCGGCTTGAGCACGATCTGGTCCAGGTTGACGTGCGACGGCCGGGTCGCGGCGAAGACGATCGTGTCGGCGACGTCGTCGGCGGTCAGCGGGGTCAGGCCTTCGTAGACCTTCGCCGCCTTGTCGGCGTCGCCGAGCCGCACCTCGGAGAACTCGGTCTCCACCATGCCGGGGCAGATCTCGGTGATCCGGATCGGCTCGCCGAGCAGCTCCCCGCGCAGGGTGCGGTGCAGCATCGCCTGGGCGTGCTTGGCACCGGTGTAGCCGGCGCCGTTGTCGTAGAAGTCCAGCGCGGCGATCGAGGTCACGGTGACGATGTGCCCGTCGCCCGACGCCCGCAGCTTCGGCAGGAACGCCTGGGTGAGGCGCAGCGTGCCGGCGACGTTGGTCTCCCACATCCAGCGCCAGTCGTCCTCGTCGGCGTCCGCGACGGGCTCCAGGCCCTTCGCGCCGCCGGCGTTGTTGACCAGCAGCTTCGCCTCGGGCACGGCGTCGGCGAACGCGCGGACGGACTCCCGGTCGGTGACGTCGAGGGACAGCGCGGTGCCGTCGATCTCCTTCGCGATCTCCTCGCAGCGCTCCACCCGGCGGGCTCCCAGCACCACGTGGAAGCCCGCGGCACCGAGTGCGCGGGCGGTGGCGGCGCCGATCCCGGAGGAGGCACCGGTGACGACGGCGGTCGGACGGTCGTTCGCGGTCATGCCGCCGAGCCTATGACCTACCTCGGCTCGACGCCGCGCTGCGCCGACCGGTCCCCGCGCCGGGCCGCGGCCCGCTGCGCCGAGAACACCGCGGCGCCGAACAGGCCCACCCCGACCCCGGCGATGCAGGTCCAGAACCAGGCGCCGGCACCGTTCGCGGGATCGAACCCGGATCCGGTGACCATCGCGAACGCGGCGGCGACGCCCGCGCCGACCGCCCACAGCAGCATCCCGCCGAGGATCACCGGCGGGGACTCGTAGAAGCGCGCCGGCAACGGCGGCGGGGGCGGTGGGTCGCTCGCGCGCTCGCTCTCGTGGGCCGTCACGGGGCCGTAGCCTAAACGGTGCACGTACGGAACCCGCAGCGTTGCACCGCGTCTAGGGTGTCGCCGTGATCGAGCGCCTGTTCCGCGTGTCCGAGCGCGGCTCCACCGTCTCCCGCGAGCTGCGCGGGGGTCTCGTCACGTTCATGGCGATGGCCTACATCATCGTCCTGAACCCGTTGATCCTCGGCAGCGTCACGCCGGGCGACCCGTCGGCCAAGGCCGACGCGCTGGGCGGGATCCTCCCGGTCGCGCAGGTCGCCGCGGTGACCGCCCTGGTCGCGGGCGTGATGACCATCATCTTCGGCGTCGTCGCGAACTACCCGTTCGCGATCGCCACCGGCCTGGGGATCAACACCCTGCTGGCCGTGACCATCGCGCCGCTGATGACCTGGCCCGAGGCGATGGGCCTGGTGGTCATCAACGGCGTCATCATCGTGATCCTCGCCCTGACCGGCTTCCGGACGGCGGTGTTCAACGCCGTACCCACCGAGCTCAAGACGGCGATCGCGGTCGGCATCGGCGCGTTCATCGCGCTGATCGGCCTGGTCGACTCCGGCTTCGTGCGCCGGCTGCCCGACGCCGCCAACACCACGGTCCCGGTCGGGCTGGGCACCGGCGGCTCCATCGCCTCGTGGCCGACGTTCGTCTTCGTCGTCGGGCTGATCATCGTCGGCGTCCTCGTCGCCCGCGGTGTCCGTGCGGGCATCCTCATCGGCGTCGTGGTGAACACGATCATCGCGATCGTCGTCGAGGCGATCGTCCGGGTCGGCCCGGGCGGCCCGACCAACCCCGGCGGCTGGTCGCTGGCCGTGCCCGCCATCCCGGACCGGATCGTCGGGCTGCCGGACCTGTCGCTGGTCGGGCAGGTCTCGCTCGGGGCGTTCACCCGGCTCGACATCATCACCGTCGTCCTGCTCGTCTTCACCCTCGTGCTGGCGAACTTCTTCGACGCCATGGGCACGCTCACCGGCCTCGGCCGCCAGGCGGGCCTGACCGACTCCGACGACAAGCTCCCGAACGTCGGGAAGGCGCTGGTCGTCGAGGGTGCGGGTGCGGTCGCCGGTGGTGTGGGGTCGGCGTCGTCGAACACGATCTTCGTCGAGTCCGCGGCCGGCATCGCCGAGGGCGCACGGACGGGTCTGGCGAACGTCCTGACCGGTGTCCTGTTCCTGCTGGCGATGTTCTTCACGCCGCTGTACTCGATCGTCCCGGTCGAGGCCGCGGCCCCGGCGCTGGTCGTCGTCGGCGCGCTGATGTTCCGGCAGATCACCTCGGTCTCGCTCGACGACCTGCGCACCGCGATCCCGGTGTTCCTGACGATCACCGTCATGCCGTTCACCTACTCGATCGCCAACGGCATCGGCGCCGGCTTCATCAGCTACGTCGCGCTCGCGGCGGCCACCGGCCGCGCGCGGCAGGTCCATCCGCTGATGTGGGTCGTGGCGGTGCTGTTCGTGGGGTACTTCGGCGTGGGACCGTTGCGGGAGCTGCTCGGCTGAGAACCCGCCCTTGCGCGAGCGACGAAGGTTAGGCTAACCTCAATCTCGTCGCTTCGTGGTGGGAGCGGCGCGTCAGTTCGGGACAGGAGAAGGCCCCGGACCCCACAGGGTCCGGGGCCTCCTTCTTTCCCCAGTCACACCCGACCCGCCGCCGAGCGGGTCAGGGCGCGTAGATGCGGACCCAGTCGACCTGGAAGTCCAGCGTCTCCGGCGAGGTCGCGTCCGGCGCCGGGATCCAGTCGTCGCCGTAGGGACCGATGTCCTGCTGCATCGCCAGGTGCATCGACCGCGGCGGGATCTGCTCCGGGTCGGTGGTCCGGAAGACCTCGGCGCCGTCGATGTAGAACACGACCCGGTCGGGCAGCCACTCGACGGCGTAGGTGTGCCACTGCGTGAAGTCGCCGCGGATGGTCTTGCCGACCTGGCTGTTGTCCTCGCCGTAGTGGACGATCGTGTGCGTCTCGGCGCGCTCGGGCTTCGGGATCTCCATGAAGTTGAGCTCGCCGCCCTCGGGCCAGTCCTCGGCGTCCGGCCAGAGCAGCGCGACGTCGCCGTAGCCGACGCCGGGGTTGGTCTTCGCCCGGATCTCCCAGCGGCCGTACTGCTGTCCGCCGCGCCAGGCCAGGCCCGCCGAGGTGCGCCCGCGGCTGGTGAGGACGAGCTCGCCGTCGCGGACCGAGATGTTCTCGGCCCGGTGCCGGCCGTTGCCCCCGGTGGTCTCCCCGGTGTACGGGCTCCAGCGCGTGCGGTCGAGCGCGGTGCCGTCGAACTCGTCGTGGTCGGTGAGGCGCCAGCCGTTGCGCACCGCCGCCTCGGTGTCCGAGCGCGACGCGGGGTCGAGCTCGCCGACCTCGTTCGGACGCTCCTGGTCGTGCATCCCGCCCGGCGACGGCGGCGCCGCCGGTGCCGGAGTCGGGCCGGACGAGCCGGTGAGCAGGGTCGGGTCCATCGCGACCGTGACGACCCCGGCCAGCACGGCCAGACCCGCCACGAGCCCGACGACGGCGGGCCAGCGGCGTCGCGAGGGGGCCTCGGGGTCGTGCTCGGGCTCCTGCTCCGTCTGTTCCGGCACGACCCCCTCCTTTATCGTCGACGGCGGGTCGGCGGCAGCCTAGGAGGGGACGGCTGTGGGGGAGCTGAGAGGGGCCCGGCGCCCGAAGATCGACCGTTGTGGAGGATCCGGCCCGCTGAGCGAGCGCCACGCTCCACAACCGGTGATCATGAACCGCTCGACGCCTGACCCGACCCGGTCCCGGTGCCGGCGGCGCCCCCGTCGAGGGTGTACTGGCGGACCCAGTCGACCTGCATCTGCGTCTCCTTCCCCGACCCGCCCTTGGGGAACCAGTCGAGCTGGATGCACAGGTGCATCGGCCCCGGCGGCTGCACCTTCTGCTCGGTGGTCTCGAACCACTTCTCGCCGTCGACGTAGGCGGTGATCCGGTCCGGCGTCCACTCCAGGGCCCAGTTGTGCCACTGCGTCGCGTCGATCTCGACCGAGCCCTCGACCTGGGAGTTGTCCGCGCCGTAGTGGAAGAACGCGTTGGTCTTCTGCCGCGAGGGATCCATCATCTCCATGAAGTCGAGCTCACCGCCCTCGGGCCAGTTCTCCGCGGTGGGCCAGAGCAGCAGCAGCGCGTTGTACGACGGGTCCCCGACCGGCGCGCGCACCCGGCCCTCCCAGCGGCCGTACTGCTGGGAGCCCTCCTTCCACGCCATGCCCGCGGTGTTGCCCTGGCTGTCGCCGGTGATCGTCAGGACGCCGTCCGCCACCGCGGCCGCGTCCGGGGTGCGACGGCCGTTGCCCGCGTGCCCGGCGCCGTCGTAGATGCTCCAGCCGTCGGTGCCGTTGTCGAACTCGTCGGTGCGGACCGGCTGTCCCCAGCCCAGCTTCGCCGCCGCGGTGGTGCCCTCGGCCGCCGCCGCGCCGCCCGCCTCCGGGGCGCTCCCGGTGGCGGGCGCGGGATCGGCCGCGCCGCCCGAGCCGGTGGGGCAGGGGGCGGGGGTGGTCCGGCCGCCGGTGCCGGTGCCGCCGGTGAGGAGGCCCGCGGCGGCGTCGTCGCTGGTGCCGTAGGCGGTGGCACCGGACTCGTCGGGGGCGCCGGAGGCGGTGCCGCTGCCGCCCGAGCCGCTTCCCGCGTCGCTGTCGCCGGGGCTGCTGTCGTCCGAACCGGAGCCCCCGCTGTCGCCGGACCCGGTGCCCTGTGAACCGCTCTTCCCGGAGCTGTCGCCCCCGGAGCCGCTGTCGTCCGAACCGCTGTTGCTCCCGGAGTCGCCCGACCCGCTGGATCGGCGCCGGTCGTCGGAGTCGCCCGACCCGTCGGAGCTGTCGGAGCCGCCGGCCCCGCCGTCGCGACCGTCCTCCGACCCGCCGGACGAGTCGTCGCCGGCCCCGGCGGACCCGGACCCGGCGGAGGACCCGTCGGACCCGGACCCGTCGCGGCCGTCCCCGCCGCCCGAGCTGTCGGAGCCCGACCCGGAGCCCGACCCGGAATCGGAGCCCGACCCGGACCCGCCGGAGCCCGACCCGGATCCGGCCCCGGAGGACCCGCCCGACCCGACGCACACCTCGCCGTCGGCCCCCAGCTCCAGGTCCGGACGCGGCGCTCCGGCGGCGTCCTGCCCGGAGCTCACCGACGGCGTCGCGGACCCCCCGGGTTCCACCCCCACCAGCTCCCCGGCAGGGCCCAGCGCCAGCAGGACGACCGTGACCCCCTTGGCCAGCAGGGACTTGAGCAGCTGCTCGAGCTCGTCGGCGGTCATCGCCCACTCCAAGGTTCGGTCACGTCAGTCGTCCACGTCGGGGGTGTCGGTGGTGATGGGGGTGTCGGCGGTGACCAGCCAGTGGCCCGCCGCGTCGAGCGCCACGACCACGCGGGTGCGCCAGCGCCGGATCTCGGGGGCCGCGCCGGGCCCGGCCGTGGTCGTGCGGACGGTCGCGACGAGCGCGGTGCGCCCGCGGGCCCAGTCGGTGGCGCCCTCGTCGAGGTCCTCGACCTCGGCGGTCCGTCCCGCGCCGGGCGGCGGCGGGTCGAGGACGGGCGCTCCGGCCGCGGCCGGGCTGCCGGGCAGTGCGTACGGGGTGCCGTCGAGGGTCGTGCCCGCGGCCGTGCCGGCCCGGGTGCCGTGCGCGGCGACGAGGTAGGCGCGTGCCACCGCCCCGGGCGACGACGGCCGCGTCGCCGGCACGGGTGGCTCCGCTCCGCGGACGGGACCGGGATCGCCGAGGGCGTCCCGGTCGGCCGAGGTCAGCACGGCCTGCGACGGCGGTCCGGGCAGCAGTGCCGGCACCAGCAGGGCCAGGGGCACCGCGAGGACCGCGGCGAGCACGAGCAGCGGCAGGGAACGTCGCACGGGGTCACTCCGCGAAGCTGATGTGGACATGGTCGTAGTGGCCGCCGGTCGCGTCGGAGGTGTCGTAGACCCCGCCGCCGGTGTAGCGACGGCCCCAGCCGGAGCCGTCGGCGCGCACGGAGGGGTCCCAGTAGCGGCCCTGCCAGATCAGGTACTTGACCTTCAGTTGGGCCGCGTTGCGTTCCAGCCAGCGCGCGATCGCCCAGCCCTCGTCGAGGTCGGCGCCCTTCGCGAACGCCCCGGCCTTCCCGGTGAACACGTCGCAGGCCCTGCCCTTCGGATGGTCCGACCGCGGGTTCTGCAGGTGCTCGTCCCAGCAGCCGACCGTCTCGATGGTCGGGCCGAAGACCGCCCGGACCGCGTCGAGACCGTGCTTCGTCGCGCCGGTCAGGCAGCCGCCGGAGCGCACCGGATCGGGTTCGTGACAGCCCGTCGCGCCGCCGGTCCAGGCGGGTGCCGGTGCCGACGCGGCGTCCTTCGCCGCCGGTGCCTTCGCCGGGGCGGCCTTCTGCGGCGGTGGCGGGGACGACTCGCGGTCGTCGACGGCCGTCGTGCCGGAGTAGTCCGCGACGAAGCCGTGCACCGCGTCGAGGTAGCGCCGGATCGCCGACGCACACGCCTGCGAGCAGTCCGCCTCCCCGCCCGTCGGCACCCCCGACGCCGAGCCGGTGACCCGGCTGCAGCCCGCGATGTGGCAGACCAGCATCGCGTCGAGCACCGGCACGTCCTTCGGGGTCGTCGCCAGGTACCCGGCGGCGGCGCGCAGCGTCGAGCAGAGCCACGGCACGACGACGCGCAGGTGCCCCTCCGGCTCGGTCAGCGCCGCATCCGGCCACGGTGCGCCCCCGGCCGCGACCCAGGTCCGTTCCGAGACCTGCAGCAGCCCGGCGGCGGTGCCGGTGCGCAGCTCCGGGTCCCAGCCCGACTCCGCCTGCACCTGGGCGACCACCCAGGCCGGCGGCAGCTCCGGGCAGCCCTGCGATGTCAGCTCCGTGACCAGGTCGAGGTACGGCCGCGCCGCCTCCGGCACGCGTGCCGCGTCGACGCCCGAGGTGACCGGTTCCGCGGCCGGTGCGGCCAGGACCTGCCCCGCCGTCCCCAGCAGGAGTGCGACGACGACCGGCACCATCAGCAGCGCTCGCACGGCTCACCGGACCGGCCCGGTCGGGACGGCCAGCACCCCGCGCATGGGTCGCAGCCCACCGACGCCGGCCGGGGTGAGCGGCCGGTCGAGCCGGCCGGACGTCGTCAGCGCGGTGACGATCCGGCCGATCGCGTCGGCGTAGCGGCGGACCGCGGCCGAGGGCCCGGGCCGGGTGAGCACCCCGGCCGCGTCCGACCACGGGTCGGCCGAGCGGGCCCAGCCCGGCACCGCGGGCAGCGCGACGACGGCCGCCCAGCCGGGACCCACGGCGTCGGCGTCGATGCCGTCGGGGTCGGCGGTGCCGGGGTGCAGGACGAGGACCGGAGCCCCCGGCCCGGGTGCCGGGGCGACGAGGGCGGCGGCGGCCAGCCCGGCCGCGGTGTCCCGGGTGACGACGACGTCGGGCAGCAGGTCCGGCCCGCACACCCGCCCCAGGTCACGGCCGTGCAGGGCCCGGGCGACGGTCGTCGTCCCGACCCCGCCGGCCAGACCTCCGACGACCGGGATCCGCCCGCTCACCGCGCACCGCCCCGGGCGAGGTCGACCGGCGACGGCCGCCGGGCCGGCTCGGTCGCGGGCCCCGCGTCGACGACGAGCCCGTCGCCGCTGAGGACCACGCCCACCTCCAGCCGGACCCACCGCGCGGCCAGCCCGCGCCAGCCGCGCGCGGCCGGGGCCGGGGCACCGGCGGGCGCCCCGATCGGGTCGTCGGGTTCGGGTTCCGGCGCGGCCGTCCCGCGGGCGTCGACGCGGCGGTAGGGCACGACCCGCACCCGGACGTCGACGACGGCGCGGTCGCCGTCGGTGCGGACGCGGCCCGGCAGCACGAGGTCGGCCCGCTGGCGTCCGGTCCCGGTCCAGCCGAGCAGCCCGTCGGCCACGGTCGTGGGCAGGTAAGCGGCGAGGACGCGGCCGCGGCGGGCGACGTCGTCCTCGTCCCAGGACAGCAGGTCCGCGGCGAAGGCCCCGGCCAGCGCGGACGCCTCGGCGGGGTCGACGAGCGGCGAGGGGGCGGTCCCGGCGGGCCGTACCTCGGGGTGATGGTGGTCCGGTCGTGGTGGGACATGCGTCGGATCGACGGGGCCGGGGGTGGCCCCGACCGGTGCTCCGGCGGAGCGGGAGGCCGGACCGTGATCGGTCACGACCGGGCCGGGCGTCCCGGCCCCCACCGTGCCCGGTGCGGCCTCCGCGGCGCCGGGGTCGGGGAGCCCCGGAACCGCGGCGGGCACGGCGACCGGCTCAGCGGCCGCGCGTCCCGGAGCGGGCGACCCGGATGCCCGGTCGGCCGGCCCCCCGCGACCGGACGGTGCCGGGCTGGACAGCGCCGGGCCGGACAGCGCCGGGCCGGACAGCGCCGGCGTGGTGGCCGCCGATCCCGAGGACGCCGGGCCGGAGGGAACAGCGGGCGTCGCCGGTCCGGACTGTGCTGCCGAGCCCGGGTCGGCGGGTGCCGGACCGGACGTAGCGGCCGCGGTGTCGGGCACGGACGGCGGAACACCGGGATCCGCGCTGCCCTGCGTGCCGTCGACCGGCGTCGTCGCGGCAGGCGCCCACGCCGCCCAGGCCGCGGCCACCTCGTCGGAGACGGGAGCGGTGGCGGGGACCGGTGCGACGGCAGGGGGCGGCCCGGCCGGCGGCACCGGCGGGAAGCCGAAGGGATCGGTCACCGGCTCCGGCTCGGCGACCGGCTCCTGCGGCGGCCGCCGCGGCGTCCAGACAGCCGGTCGCGCCGCCGCGGTCGCGGGGCCCTCCGCCACCGGAGCCGCGGGCGTCCCGCCGGTCGACGGAGCCGGGGCGGCCTCCCGGGCCCGGGGCGCGGCGGGCCGCGGAGCCGGGGCGGGGGCCGGGTCGTCGAGCCATGGGTCGGGGCCGTCGTCGAGGGGGCGCTCGTCGCGGGCGGTGCGGCCGAACAGCCGGAACGGGGACATCGTCGTCGCCCGGGTCATCGACGCCGGTCGGGGTGGTGCTGGATGGACATGTCCCTCCGTCCCGTACGCGCACCCGGGGCGGGTGTGCGGAGGGGGACGGTAGGAACGTGAGGGCGGTGAGCGGGCCCGGTCGCGGAGAATGCTTCGCAATGGCGAAGCCGATCAGCCGGGGATCTCCCAGGTGTGGACGGGCTGGTTGGCGGTCGAGTGCGCCAGGTAGCGCTCGAGCATGCCGCGCAGCGCGCTCATCCGGTCCGCGCCCCGTGCCTCCAGCGCGGCGACGGTGTCGATCTGCCACGACGACCCGGTCTGACGCGTGACGCAGCGCCGCTCCAGCACCGTCAGGTACCGGTCGCAGACCGCGCCGGAGACGCCCCAGCGGGCGAGACCCTCGTGGGCCAGGGGGAGCAGCTTGCGCAGGGCGAGCTCGTCGGGGAGCACCCAGCCGGTGCCGGGCCAGTACAGGGGAGCGTGCATGCCGTGCTTGGCCGCCGTCTGGAAGTTCTCCCGCGCCGCCTCGAACGACACAGACCGCCACAGCTGCTGGTCGGCCTCGACCAGGGTGCGCAGCAGGCCGTAGAAGAACAGCGCGTTGGCGACCATGTCGACGGTCGTCGGCCCCGCGGGGAGCACCCGGTTCTCGAGCCGGACGTGCGGGGTGTCGCCCGTACTGTCGTAGATCGGCCGGTTCCAGCGCCAGATCGTGCCGTTGTGCAGGGTCAGCTCGGGCAGGTCCGGGAAGCCCTTGTCGCGCATCTGCGTCGCCGGGTCCACATCGGACGTCAGCGGCATCAGCGCCGGGAAGTAGCGGGCGTTCTCGGAGAACAGGTCCAGCACCGAGTCGATCCAGCGCTCGCCGAACCAGACCCGCGGCCGTACCCCCTGGTTGTGGAACTCGGGGGTCCGGACGTCGCAGGACTGCTCGAACAGCGGGATCCGGGTCTCCGACCACAGCTGCGACCCGAGCAGGAACGGCGAGTTCGAACCGAGCCCCAGCTGGACACCGGCCAGGCACTGCGCGGCGTTCCAGTAGCGCCCGAAGTTCGCGGGGGACACCTGCAGGTGCAGCTGCATCGACGTGCAGGCCGCTTCGGGGATGATCGTGTCGAAGTCGGCGTTGACCCGCTCCTCGGGCGAGCAGCCGGCGATGTCGATCCGGATCGGCTCGCCCCGGGCGTTGAGCATCTGGTCGTTGAGCGCCTCGTAGCGGTCCTCGGGGGAGATCGCCTCGGCGGTCATGTGTCCCGGGTCCAGCGTCGGCAGGATCCCGATCATGACGAGCTGGGTGCGCAGGTCACCGGCCTTCGCCCCGGCGCCCGCGAGCAGATCGAGCAGCTCGTGCTCCAGCTGGCGCCACTGGTCGCCGGGCAGCGGCCGGGGCGGCAGGTTCAGCTCGAGGTTCCAGCGGCCGAGCTCGGTCTGCCACTCGCCCGAGTTGATCGTGTCCAACACGTCGCTCCCGTTGAGCGACGGCGCCAGCTCCGGATCCACCAGGTTGAACTCGATCTCGACGCCGGTCATCGGCTCCGTGTCGGAGAACGGGTAGCTGCTGAGCAGGTCACCGAGAGTGTCCAGACAGCGCTGCACCTTGATCCGGTACCGCTGGCGGTCGCGCCGGCTGAACGTCGTCCGGTCGACCACCTGACCCATGCGCGAACCGACCTCCATCGAACGGGGAGCGCCTTCTCACTCACACGGCGGAGGACCGTGCCGAAGGAGGCGGCACTACACCGTGTCATATCGCCGGACCGGGCGGTACCGGCTGACCGGGCGACCAGACGCGGCGAGCGGTCAGTGACGTGGGACGATCGGGCGTCGTGGCCATACTCACCACGGTCGAGCACCCCGACGACCCCCGAATCGACGACTACCGCGACCTCACGACAGCCGATCGGCGCCCCGATCGGCCCGGTGGGCGCGGGCTGGTGATCGCGGAGGGTGTCGTCGTCGTGCGCCGGCTGCTCGACTCGCCGTATCCGGTGCGCTCCCTGCTGGGGGTCCCACGGCGCCTCGACGAGCTCTCCGACGACCTCGCCGGCGTCGACGTGCCGGCCTACGCGACCGACGCCGACACCATGGCCCGAGCGGTCGGGTTCCACCTGAACCGGGGGGTGCTCGCCGTCGCCGACCGGGCTCCCGCGCCGTCCCTCGACGACGTCCTGGCCCGCGCCCGCACGCTGGCCGTCTGCGAGGGGGTGGGGGACCACGAGAACCTGGGGTCGTTGTTCCGCAACGCCGCCGCCCTCGGCGTCGACGCGATCCTGCTCGGCCCCGGCTGCTCGGACCCGCTGTACCGGCGCAGCGTCCGCGTCTCGATGGGGCACGTGCTGCGGGTCCCGTTCACGACCCTCGACGGCGCGTGGCCCGCCTCGCTGGACCGGCTGCGGGAGGCGGGGTTCACCGTCGCCGCCCTCACCCCCTCCGCCGACGCCGAGCCCCTCGCCACGGCGGGCCTGGGCGGCCGGAAGGTCGCCCTGCTGCTGGGTGCGGAGGGTCCCGGCCTCACCGACGAGGCCCTGGCCGCCGCCGACCGCCGGGTCCGGATCCCGATGGCGAGCGGCGTGGACTCGCTCAACGTCGCGACGGCCGCCGCCGTCGCCTTCCACGCCGTCACCGGCGGGGGCTGACCGCGGGCGCGGTCCCACACCGGATCCGTGCTCCCACACGGGACCGGATCCGGTACGGGAGACCGGAACCCGTGCGGGACCGTGTCAGCGCTGGCCGCGGACGCCGAGCAGGACCTCGTCCCACGACGGCATGACCGGCTTGCCCTTCTTCGTCCGCCGTGATCCGGCGGTGGAGGGGCGGCGCGGGGCCGCGCTCTCGGTGTCCTGTGCCGGAGCGGGGTCCGTCTCCTGCTCCGAGCCGTTCGACGACGACGTGGCCGGTGCCCCGGTGGTGGTCGCGGCGGCCCCGGTGGGGGCGTCGGTCCGCTCGCCGGGGGCGTCGCCCTCCGCGGTGGGGGAGACCTCGCCGTGGTCGGCAGAGGTGCTCGTGGAGCCCGCGGCGGTGCCCGCGGCCGCCGGGGTGGACGGTGCCGCGGTGGTCGGTGCGGCGGTCGCGCTGTCCGGCGCCGGGGCCGGTGCCGCCGTGGTCGGGCCCGGGGTCGTCGGGTCCGTAGTGGTCGGTGCGGCGGCGTCCGACGCGGAGGTGGCCGTGGCCGCTTCCGACGAGGTCGTCGCCGACGAGGCGGCCGGTGTCGTCGCGTCGCCCGCGGACCCGGAGTCCGTGGCGGACGTACCCGCACCGGTCGCGGTCGCGACGCCCGCGGCCGTGGCAGCCGGGGTCGGGACGGTCGAGCCTGCCGCGTCCGAGCCTGCCGCGTCCGTGTCGGCCGCGTTCGTGCCGGTCCGGATCGGGGTGGCGGAGCCGGAGCCCGCCGACACCGGGGCCGTGTCGGCGGCGTCCGAGCCGGTCGACTCCCGGCCGGTCGAGCCCGTGGCGGGTGCGTCCGAGCCGGTGCCGGCGGAGGCCGCGGCGGCCGGGGCCGAGCCGTTCGACGAGGTGCCGTTCGAGGAGGTGCCGTTCGACGAAGTGTCGGTCGACGAGGGGCTGGTCGACGAGGTGCCGGTCGAGGCGGAGCCGCTCGGGGCTGCGCCGGTCGTGCCCGTACCCGTGCCGGCCGCCGCGGTCGTGTCGGCGCCGGGAGCATCCGCAGTGGCGGTCGAGGCAACCGTGCCGTCGGTGTCCGCGGAGTCGGCCTTCGCGGAGTCGATGTTCGCGGAGTCGGCCTGCGAGGCGTCGGCCACAGCGGACGACCCGGCGTCCTCGACCTGCTCGACGCGCTGGGGGACCACGGGCGCCGCGGCGGCCGGGGCCCGGGTGTCGTCCGGGCGGGCGCCGACGGTGCGACCGGGTGTCTCGACGCGGGTCCGGGGCGGCGGGGGGCTCGCCCGACGCTGCTCGGGCGCGATCCCGCGCCCGGCCCAGGCCTCGGGCTGCTGCCCACCGGCGGCCGCGACGGCGCGCGCCGGAGCGGCGGTCGTCGGAGCCTGGGGGGTGTGGTCCTCGTCGCGGGCCATGTCGACCACCGCGCCGAGCGGACGCAGCGGACGTGCGGGCAGACCCTCGACGAGGTCGGAGGCGTGCTCGTCCAGCGCGACGACGGTGCCGCCGTGCGCGCCGGGCTGGAACGCCCAGTGCGCGGCGTTGTCCGAGCGGCCGGTCTGCCAGGTCAGGACGACGACCCACTTGCCGTCCTCGCCCTTCCAGGAGTCCCAGCCGGCCCCGCCGTAGTCCTGTCCACGCAGGCCGAAGGTGTGCGCGACGGTCTCACCGAGCGTGCGCGAGTCGGGCCCGTCGGCGCGCTGCGGGTGGGCACCCTGGGCCAGCTCGGCGGTCCGCGACCGTTCGAGCAGGACGGGATAGGCGAAGCGTTCGATCTTCTGGGTCGGGACACCGGCCGCGGCTGCGACCTCGTCGACCGACGCGCCACCCCGGATTCGGGCCTGGATCTCCCGTGGGCGCAACTGGCTCTCCAACTCGATCGCGATCTGGCCGAGCCGGGTCACGTCACCCCGTGCCGCGGCCCGCAGCTGCTCGTCGGCCGGCACCGTGTAGCGCTCGCGACGCCCCGGGTCCTCGAGGACGACCGAGCCGTCCCCGGTCACCCCCACGACCCGCAACGCGCGCATCGACCTGACCTCCTGCTGTCGTCCCCGTCCGGGTGACGGTAGATGGCGAGGGGTCCGTGCCGGGTGAGGCGCGCCGGGCGAGTTCTGCCTGGTCGACAACACCTACTCGCTCGGGGGACCGCCGAGCCGTTCTCACTCACCGTGCGCAGCGTCGCACAACGTGTGACTCGCGAGGGAATTGGGGCGAGTGATACGTGTGTGACTACAACGAGTTGCTATCGATCACGCAACGACGCCGCGCGGCGACGCAACCCGGTGTGCCCGGTGTCGTGGCCACCCCGACGCGGAACAGGACGTCCGGGACGTATCGCCCGCCCGGTGATCCGCAGTCCGCGCGGTGATCCGCGGCCCGCGCGCGTCCGGACGCGCGCGAACGACGGAACTGCGCGCGCCATGTGGATCACCGGCCGATGCGCCCATCGGCGCCCGCTGCCCGCCGCCCGTTGCCCCTGCCGGCGCGGTCGTTCCTCATCGGCGCGGGTGATCCCCGCCCGCTCGGACCGCGGCCGGGTCGGGCACCGGCTCGACGGCGGCGCCGAGCCGGATCATCCGGGTGGCGACGGCGGCCGGTCCGCCCGCGAACGTCAGGAGCACCGGCA
Source organism: Pseudonocardia sp. ICBG162 (assembly GCF_020496225.1). Lineage (NCBI taxonomy): Bacteria > Bacillati > Actinomycetota > Actinomycetes > Pseudonocardiales > Pseudonocardiaceae > Pseudonocardia > Pseudonocardia sp. ICBG162. Next base: position 188,421 of record NZ_JAHLJD010000005.1, on the reverse strand, counting down.
CGTCGAGAAGATCCTCGGACGCCACGAACGACGCGTCGGCCCGGGCCGAGCAGGCGAGAACGATGCCGCCGACCACGGCGAGGAGGAAGGTGATCCGCTCGAGGCCGGGTCCGCGTCACCGGGCGCGACGGCGAGGAGCAGGAGAGCGGCCGGGGCGTGTCCGGGAGCGGCACCCCGGTGACGACGGTCAGGACGGTCGGGGTGCCGACGAACACGACCGCCGCGGCGAGGACCACCGCCGGGCGGGCCGACCGCAGCCGGTCGACCCACCTCGGTGGACGGTCCTCGTTCACCCGGGAAGAGGTGGGGTCAGGAGCCCAGTCGCTCCACGACCCAGTCGACGCACGCGGTCAGCGCCGAGACGTCCGACGGCTCCACGGCCGGGAACATCCCGATCCGCAGCTGGTTGCGGCCCAGCTTCCGGTACGGCTCGGTGTCCACGATCCCGTTCGCGCGTAACGCCTTCGCCACCGCGGCGGCGTCGACGGCGTCATCGAAGTCGATCGTGCCGACCACCAGGCTGCGGTGCGCCGGGTCGGTGACGAACGGCGTCGCGAAGCTGCTCTTGTCGGCCCAGGTGTAGAGCCGGTCGGAGGAGTCGCGGGTGCGCGCGACGCAGCCGTCGAGCCCGCCCAGCGCGTTCATCCAGCGGACCTGGTCCTCGAGCAGGAACAGCGTCGCCAGCGACGGTGTGTTGTAGGTCTGGTCCTTGCCGGAGTTGTCGACGGCGGTGGCCAGCGACAGGAACGGCGGGATCCAGCGGTCCGACGCGGCCAGCTCGGCGACCCGCTCCAGGGCCTTCGGGCTCATGATCGCGAGGAACAGGCCGCCGTCGGAGGCGAAGCCCTTCTGCGGGGCGAAGTAGTAGACGTCGGACTGGGTGATGTCGACCGGCAGCCCGCCGGCGCCGGAGGTGGCGTCGATCAGCACGAGCTGGTCGTCGGTGGTGCCCGCGGGCCGGTTGACGGGCACCGCGACGCCGGTGGAGGTCTCGTTGTGCGCCCACGCGATGACGTCGACCGACGGGTCGCTCACCGGCTCCGGCGCGCTGCCCGGATCGGCCTTGACGATCACCGGGTCGGCCAGGAACGGGGCGCCGGTGGTGGTGTCGGCGAACTTCTGGGAGAACTCGCCGTAGGTCAGGTGCAGCGAGCGCTCACGGACCAGGCCGAACGCGGCCGCGTCCCAGAACGCGGTGGAGCCGCCGTTGCCGAGGACGACCTCGTAGCCGTCGGGCAGGGAGAACAGCTCGGCCAGTCCGGACCGCACCCGTCCGACGAGCTCCTTCACCGGCTTCTGCCGGTGCGAGGTGCCCATCAGGGAGTCGCCGGTCGCGGCGAGGGCGGACAGCTGCTCGGGGCGCACCTTGGACGGGCCGCATCCGAAGCGGCCGTCCTGCGGAAGGAGATCGCCGGGGATCTTCAGATCGGCAGGGGAGGTCACCCCACCAGTGTCGCAGCCGGACCGGCGTGACGTGCGACGAGTGCTGCGCGCCACCCGCCGGCGTCACCGGGTGACGGCGGGGGCGCGATGCGAGCGCCGGTAGGCGAGCGGGGCCATCCCGATGTCGGCGTGCAGTCGCTGACGCAGCGCGGCGGTGGTGCCGAAGCCGGAGCGGGCCGCGACCTGCTCGACGGGGAGGTCGGTGGTCTCCAGCAGGCGTCGCACGAGGTCGAGGCGACGCGCGGACAGCCAGCGCCCCGGGCTGGTGCCGGTCTCGGCGCGGAAGCGGCGGGTGAAGGTCCGCACGCTCATCGACGCCCGTTCCGCCAGCTCCTCGACGGCGAGCGGCCGGTCGAGGTGCTGCAACGCCCACTCGCGCACGGCGCGGGTGTCGGGGCCGCCGCCGGGGTCGGGGACGTGGGACTCCACGAACTGCGCCTGCCCGCCCTCCCGCCACGGCGCGACGACGTTGCGACGGGCCGTCGCCGCGGCGATCCCGGCGCCGTGGTCGCGGCGCACCAGGTGCAGGCAGAGGTCGATGCCCGCGGCGACGCCCGCCGAGGTGAGGATGTCGCCGTCGTCGACGAACAGCACGTCCGGATCCACCTCGACCTGCGGGAACATCCGTCGCATGCGCCCGGCGTGGGCCCAGTGCGTGGTGGCGCGACGGCCGTCGAGCACCCCGGCGGCGGCGAGGGTGAAGGCGCCGGTGCAGATCCCGACGACGCGCGCCCCGCGCGCCACGGCCCGGCGCACCACCGCGAGCGCCGCCTCGTCGCCGACGCCGGAGCCCCGGATCGCCGGGACGACCAGCGTCCCGGCGCGCTCCAGGGCGTCGAGCCCGTGCTCGGGCAGCACCCGGTAGCCGGCGCTCGTGCGGACCGGGCTGCCGTCGACCGAGGCGACCCGCACGTCGTAGAGGGGGGTGCCGTCGGGGGTAGTCGTGGTGCCCAGGATCCGCTCGGGGATCGCCAGCTCGAACGCGATCACCCCGTCGACGGCGAGGACCCCCACCCGGTGCATGGCCGAATTCTTGCACATGTCGTCTCGACGGCCACTGTTGCGCGACGCAGGGACCCCGCACCATGAGCCCATGACGACGGCGCCGACGACATCGGCCACGCAACGACGCCGGGTGCACCCGGCCTGGTGGGCCGCGGCCGCGACGTTCCTCGCGCTGCTCGGCGCGGCCGGGTTCCGGTCCACACCCGGGGTGCTGGTCGAGCCCCTGCACGCCGAGTTCGGCTGGGGCATCGGGTCCATCTCCTTCGCGCTGGCTGTGAACCTCGCCCTGTTCGGGGTGACCGCGCCGTTCGCGGCGGCGCTGATGGAGCGCTTCGGCGTGCGCCGCGTGGTCGCGACCGCACTGGTCATGGTGGCGGTCGGCGCGGGCACGACCGTGTTCATGACGGCGGTCTGGCAGCTGGTGCTGCTGTGGGGCGTCGTCGTCGGGCTGGGCACCGGGTCGATGGCGATGGCGCTGGTCGCGACCGTGGTGAACCGCTGGTTCGTCGCCCGCCGCGGCCTGGTCTCCGGCATCCTCACCGCCGCCACCGCCACCGGGCAGCTGGTGTTCCTGCCCCTGGTCGCGGCCGTCGTCGAGTCGGGCGGGTGGCGGCCCGCGGCGCTGATCACCGCGGGCGCGGCGCTGGCCGTGGTGCCGGTCGTGCTGCTGTTCCTGAAGGACCGCCCCGCCGACGCCGGGGTCCTTCCCTACGGCGGCACCGAGGCCGACGTCGTCCCGCCGCAGCGCACGGGTGCCGCGCGGCTGGCGCTGCGGGCCCTGGCCGACGCCTCGCGCACCGGCACGTTCTGGCTGCTCGTCGGCGGGTTCTTCATCTGCGGCGCGACGACGGCCGGGCTGGTCCAGTCCCACTTCGTCCCGGCCGCGCACGACCACGGCATGCCCGCGACGACGGCGGCCTCCCTGCTCGCCCTGGTCGGCATCTTCGACCTGCTCGGGACGATCTTCTCCGGCTGGCTGACCGACCGTGTCGACCCGCGGCTCCTGCTGGGCGCCTACTACGCGCTGCGCGGGCTGTCGCTGTTCCTGCTCCCGCCGCTGTTCGGGACCGACCTCAACGCCAGCATGCTCGCGTTCGTCGTGTTCTACGGCCTGGACTGGGTCGCGACCGTCCCGCCGACTATGGCGCTGGCCCGCGAGGCGTTCGGCGCCCGCTCGGCGGTGGTGTTCGGCTGGATCTTCGCCTCGCACCAGATCGGGGCGGCGTTCGCCGCACTCGTCGCGGGGCTGGTCCGCGACGCGCTGGGCAGCTACGACGCTGCCTGGTACGGCGGCGCCGTCCTCTGCGTCGTCGCGGCCGGGCTGTCGCTGGCGATCCGGCGCCGGCGGGTCCCCGCGCCGCTGCCCGCCGGCTGATCACCATCGGCTCACGATCGTCCCGATCCCGCCCGGGGGTCCCCGATGTCCGATAGGACACGAACCGGGCGAACAGAGGGGACGACCGTGACCGAGAATCACCCCGGCCCGGGGGAGCCCGGGCCGCCGCAGCCCGGCATCGTGCCGCTGCGACCGCTCGACGCCGGCGAGATCCTCGGCGGGGCCTGGCGCTACGTGCGCCGCCGCCCCGTCCTCACGCTGGTGCCGGCCCTCGTGCTGATGGTGGTCGTGCTCGGGGTCCAGGGCCTGCTGATGCTCGTCGAGCCCGCGCCGCCCCCGACCCTCGACCTGGTGGAGGCGTTCGCGGGGTCCATGGGCAGCGCCCTGCTGGTCGCACTGCTGGGGGCCCTGGTGACTCCGCCGTTCGCGGTGCTGCTGCTGGCGGGCCTGCACCTGTCGGTGATCGGACAGCGGCCCACGCTGCGTTCGGCGTGGGCGGCCGGTCGCGACCGGCTCGGCGCCGCGTACGGGGCGCAGCTGATCCTCACGGCGATCGGTCTCGTGCCGACGGCGCTGGTGTGGGCCGTGTCGTTGCCGCTGTGGCGGGCGGGCGGCGTGGCTGCCGCGGTGGGGGCGCTGATCGCGATCGCCGCCTACCTCGCCGTGCTCTGGGTGACCGTGCTGCTGGCACTGACCCTCCCGGCCGTCGTCCGGGAGCGGCGCGCCGCCGTCGACGCGCTGTGGCGGTCGGTCGAGCTGGTCCGAGGCGCTTGGTGGCGCTGTTTCGGCGTCCTGCTGCTGCTGGTCCTGGTGATGCTCCTGGTCGGGATCGTGGCCGGCGCCGTCGCGGGGCTGGGCGCCGTCGGACTAGTGGTGGCCGGCTTCGAGACCGCCGCCATCGCGGTGTTCGTCGGGGCGATCCTGGTGGTCGCCGTCCCCGGCACGGCCCTGGGCCAGGGCGTCTACGGCCTGCTCCACCAGGACCGGTGGCTCCGCCACGACGGCGGGGACGCCGTCGCGCGGGTCACCGGCCCCCTCTCCTGAGCGGGCCCCGGTAGGACGGACGGGCGCGGGGCCCGGTCAGCGGGCGACGACCGAGTCCCAGCCCTCGACCTCCTGCGGACGGCGCGGGCCCGGGCCGATGTACTGCGCGCTCGGACGCACGAGCTTGCCCTCGCGCTTCTGCTCCATCACGTGCGCCGACCAGCCCGCGGTCCGGGCCGAGGTGAACATCGCGGGCATCATGTGCGGCGGGACCTCGGCGAAGTCGAGGATCACCGCCGCCCAGAACTCGACGTTGGTCTCGATCGGCCGGTCCGGGCGCCGCTCGCGCAGCACGGCGAGCGCGGTCCGCTCCAGCTCGGCGGCCACCTCGTAGCGCGGGGCGTTGAGCTCCTGGCAGGTGCGGCGCAGCACGCGGGCCCGCGGGTCCTCGGCCCGGTAGACCCGGTGCCCGAAGCCCATGAGCTTCTCCTTGCGGTCCAGCAGGCCCTTGACCAGCGCCTCGGCGTCGCCGGTGCGCTCGACCTCGTCGATCATCGGGAGCACCCGGGCGGGGGCGCCGCCGTGCAGCGGGCCGGACATGGCGCCGATCGCGCCGGACAGCGACGCAGCGGCGTCGGCGCCGGTGGAGGCGATCACCCGGGCGGTGAAGGTGGAGGCGTTCATGCCGTGCTCGGCGGCGGACACCCAGTAGGCGTCGACGGCGGCGACGTGGCGCGGGTCGGGCTCGCCGCGCCAGCGGGTCATGAAGCGCTCGGTGATCGTCGAGCACTCGTCGATGCGCGACTGCGGCACCGCGGCGACGCCGATCCCGCGCGCGGACTGCGCGACGTAGGACAGCGCCATCACCGAGGCGCGGGCCAGGTTGTCGCGGGCCTCGGTGTCGTCGATGTCGAGCAGCGGGCGGTAGCCCCAGTACGGGGCGAGCATGGCCAGCGCCGCCTGCACGTCGACGCGGACGTCACCGGTGTGCACCGGGATCGGGAACGGCTCCGCCGGCGGCAGGCTCTGCCCGAACCGGCCGTCGACCAGCAGCGCCCAGACGTCGCCGAAGGTCACGGTGCCGGCGAGGTCCTCCAGGTCGACGCCGCGGTAGCGCAGCGACCCGCCGTCCTTGTCGGGCTCGGCGATCTCGGTGCGGAACGCGACGTGGCCCTCCAGACCGGACTTGAAGCCGGGCGGGGGCGGGGGCACCTCGTGCGCGAGCGTCTCGGTCACCGGGTCTCCTTCGGCTCTGGTGGACGCCGTCACCCTGCTCCGAACGGGTTGCCGGGGCAACGTGACCGGCCGGTGTCGTCGATCACGAACCGGACACCCGTGCGTGAACGACCGGGTCGACCGCACCGAACGGCGGGTGCACACGCGGGGCCGTCCCCCTTACGGTCGGGGTCGCTGTACCTGCTCGGAAGGGGAACCGATGACCGACGCGCCCGCCCTCGAGAGGATGCGGACGGACTACTCGAGCCGCCCGCTCGACGTCGACGACCTGGCTCCGACCTGGCACGAGCAGCTCACCGCGTGGCTGGAGCAGGCCCGTGAGGCCGGGCTGACCGAGCCGAACGCGATGGTGCTGGCGACGTCGGACCCGGACGGGCTGCCGTCGTCGCGCACCGTCCTGTGCAAGGGCCTCGACGCCGGCGGGATCGTCTTCTACACGAACTACACCTCGGCCAAGAGCCACGACCTGAACCGCACGCGCGTCGCCTCGGTGACCTTCCCCTGGTACGACCTCCAGCGGCAGGTGCAGCTCTCCGGCCGGGTGGAGCGCTGCTCCGACGCCCAGTCCGACGCCTACTGGGCGCTGCGCCCGCGCGGGTCGCAGCTGGGGGCGTGGGCGTCGGCGCAGTCGACGATCGTCGCCGGGCGCACCGTCCTCGACCAGGCGCTGGCCGGGGTGACCCGCCGGTTCGACGGCGTCACCGACATTCCGCGGCCGCCGCACTGGGGCGGCTGGCGGATCGTGCCGTGGCAGGTCGAGTTCTGGCAGGGCCGCGCCGACCGCATGCACGACCGGCTGCGTTTCGAGGTCGGCCGCGACGACGCCTGGTCGGTCCGCAGGCTCGCCCCCTAATACTACAGTCGCGTTTATGTTGAGGGTGATCGGTGTGTTTCCGGTTCTGGTGTTCGTGACTGTGTTAACCCTTGGCGGTGGGTGACGATATTGGTGTGGCGGATGTGCGGGAGTGGGCGGCGGGTCTGGACGAGATCGCGCGGTTGATTGGGTCGCGGTTCGCGCGTTCGGAGCCGCGGGCGAACGCGGTCGCGTATGTGCGGGGGCTGCTCTCGGAGCGGGAGCGGAAGAACTCGTGGACGATCTCCGAGCAGGCCGGTCAGCCGGTGCCGGATCCGATGCAGCGGCTGCTGTCGACGACGGACTGGGATCCCGATGCAGTGCGGGACGATCTGCGCACGTATGTCGTTGCGCACCTGGGCGACCGGGCTGGGATCCTCGTCGTCGACGAGACCGGGTTCCTGAAGAAGGGAGACCGGTCGGCGGGTGTCGCGCGGCAATACACCGGCACGGCGGGTCGGATTGAGAACGCGCAGGTCGGTGTGTTCCTGACCTATGCGACGCCGCATGGGCGGACGTTCCTGGACGGGGAGCTGTATCTGCCGAAGGCGTGGACCGAGGATCGCCCCCGATGTGACCGTGCGGGGATCCCTGCTGATCGTGAGTTCCGCACCAAGCCCGAGCTGGCGGTCGAGATGATCGCCCGCGCGATCGACGGCGGGGTTCCGGCGTCGTGGGTGACCGGCGATGCCGTCTACGGACAGCACTACCGGCTCCGCAAGAGCCTCGAAGACCGTCAGATGAGCTACGTGCTCGCGATCCCCTCCAACCAGCGCGTGATCGCCAAGACCACCTCGTCGATCATCGGGAGCGAGTACCGGGCCGACGCGCTCATCGCAGGACTGCCGGCCACCGCGTGGCGCAGCAGGTCAGCCGGCGCCGGATCGAAGGGCGACCGTCGCTACGCGTGGGCGCGGGCGCGGATCAACGGGGAACGCGATCCCGACGCCGAGTACTGGCTGCTGGCCCGCCGCAGCCTGACTGCCCCCTCAGAGCTGGCGTACTACCTCTGCCACACGCCCAAGCGAGTCGCGCTCAGCGAGCTGGCCCGGGTCGCCGGCGCGCGGTGGGCGATCGAGGAGACCTTCCAGACCGCGAAAGGCCAGACCGGCCTCGATCATTACCAAGTCCGGCAATACACCGGCTGGTACCGGCACATCACTCTCTCCATGCTCGCGCACGCCTTCCTCACCGTGACACGGTCAAAAAGGGGGCTCTCCACGCCGACAGCGGCGAGCTCATCGCGCTGAGCCTGCCCGAGATCCGCCACCTCATCGCCACCCTCGCACTGGACACGATCGCCGACCCCGGCCACGTGCTGCGCCGCTCACGCTGGCGACGAAGACACCAACACACCGCCCAACAGCACCACTACCAACACCGCAGCCACAACCCATAAACGCGACTGTAGTACTAGGAGGGAACCCGGAGGCGCACCGTCGGGGGTCCCGTGTACACCTTGACGTCGTGAGCAGTCGCAACGATCCGGGGGACGGGCCGACCGAACCCGTGCCCGGCGCGGAACGGGACTCCCCGACCCGGCCGGTCCCGTCCGCGGCGGGCGACGGCCCGACCACCCGGACCCGCGCCGGTCGGGTCACCGGCCTGCTGCGGTCGACCTTCGCCGACACCACCCCCCCGCTGCGCACGCCCGCCTACCGGCGGCTGTGGGTGGCCGGGATCGTGACGGTGATCGGCGCGCAGCTGTCGGTCGTCGCCGTGCCGATCCAGATCTTCCAGCTGACCGGCTCCTCGGCCTACGTCGGCCTCACCGGGCTGTTCGGCCTGGTCCCGCTGGTGGTGTTCGGGCTGTGGGGCGGCGCGGTCGCCGACGCGGTGGACCGGCGGGTGATGCTGCTGTTCACCGGGTCGGGCATCGCGCTGAGCTCGCTGGCGCTGTGGGTGGTGTCGGCCAGCGGCGCCGGCAACGTGTGGGTCGTGCTGGTGCTGTTCGCGTTCCAGTCGGCGATGCTCGCGATGAACCAGCCCACCCGCAGCGCGGTCATCCCGCGGCTGCTGCCCGCCGAGCAGCTGCCCGCGGCGAACGCGCTGAACATGACCGTCGTGCAGGTCGGCGCGGTGCTCGGGCCGCTGCTGGCCGGGGTGCTGATCCCGTTCATCGGGCTGTCGACGCTCTACCTGATCGACGCGATCTTCCTGCTGGCGACGCTGTGGGCGACCTGGCGGCTGCCCGCGCTGCCCAGCTCCGCGCAACGGGTGGACGGCGCCCGCCCCAAGGTGGGGCTGCGCTCGGTCGTCGACGGCTTCCGCTACGTCGGGACGCAGCGCATCCTGCTCGTCTCGTTCCTGGTCGACGTGATCGCGATGGGCCTGGGCATGCCCCGGGTGCTGTTCCCGCAGATGGCGGTGGACACCTTCGGCGGGTCGGCCGACGGCGGCATCCAGCAGGGCCTGCTGTTCGCCGCGATCCCGATCGGGATGGTCGCCGGCGGCGTGCTGTCGGGCTGGCTGCAGAAGGTGCAGCGCCAGGGCGTCGCGGTCGTGGTCGCGGTGTGCGTCTGGGGCGGCGGGATCCTGGTGTTCGGCCTGACCGGGTCGCTGTTCCTCGCGGTGCTCGCGCTGGCCGTCGCCGGTGCCGGTGACCTGGTCAGCTCGGTGTACCGGTCCTCGATGCTGCAGACCGTCGCCACCGACGAGATGCGCGGCCGGATGCAGGGCGTGTTCATCGTCGTCGTCGCGGGCGGGCCCCGGCTGGCCGACATGTGGCACGGCTCGGCGGCCTCGCTGATCGGGCCCGGTGTCACCGCGACGCTCGGCGGCGCCGCCGTGGTCGTCGGTGTCCTGCTGTGCGTGTGGCGGTTCCCGGAGTTCCTCCGGTATCGCGCGCCCGGTGGCGGAGCGTGAGAATCGTCGCCGCGTTCTGCGGATTCCGCCCGGCGGGCTAGCGTGTGTCCGAGACCCGATTGATCCCCGCTGTGAGAGGGAACCTCCACATGTCCGACGAGACCGCCGCCAAGTCCGACACCGCCGTACTCCGGTATTCGGGCGGCGAGTTCGAGACCGCGGTGCACACCCCGACGGAGGGGTCGCAGGCCGTCGACGTCAGCAAGCTGCTCGGCAAGACCGGCCTGGTCACCTTCGACCCGGGCTTCACCAGCACCGCGGCCTGCTCCTCGGCGATCACCTACATCGACGGTGACGCCGGCATCCTCCGTTACCGCGGATACCCGATCGACCAGCTGGCCGGGAACTCCACGTTCCTCGAGGTCAGCTACCTGCTGATCTACGGCGAGCTGCCGAGCCAGCAGCAGCTCGACGCCTTCACCAACCGGATCAGCCGGCACACCCTGCTGCACGAGGACCTGAAGCGCTTCTTCGAGGGCTTCCCGCGGGACGCGCACCCGATGCCGGTGCTGTCGTCGGCGGTCAGCGCGCTGTCGACCTTCTACCAGGACTCGCTGGACCCGCACGACGAGGAGGCCGTCGAGCTCTCCACCGTGCGGCTCATGGCGAAGGTCTTCACGATCGCCGCCTACGCGTACAAGAAGTCCGTCGGGCAGCCGTTCCTGTACCCGGACAACTCCCTCGGCCTCGTCGAGAACTTCCTGCGGATGACCTTCGGGTTCCCCGCCGAGCCCTACGAGCTGGACCCGGACATGGTCCGCGCGCTCGACACCCTGCTGATCCTGCACGCCGACCACGAGCAGAACTGCTCCACCTCGACGGTGCGGCTGGTCGGCTCCAGCCAGGCGAACCTGTTCGCCTCCATCTCCGCCGGCATCAACGCGCTGTTCGGCCCGCTGCACGGCGGCGCCAACCAGGCGGTCCTGGAGATGCTGACCCGCATCAAGGACGTCGAGGGCGGCAACGTCGACGACTTCGTGAACCGGGTCAAGAACAAGGAGCAGGGCGCGAAGCTGATGGGCTTCGGGCACCGGGTCTACAAGAACTACGACCCGCGCGCGAAGATCGTCAAGGAGCAGGCCGAGACGATCCTCAAGAAGCTCGGCGTCAACGACCCGCTGCTCGACATCGCCATGACGCTCGAGGAGAAGGCGCTGGCCGACGACTACTTCGTCGAGCGCAAGCTCTACCCGAACGTCGACTTCTACACCGGCGTCATCTACCGGGCGATGGGCTTCCCGGTGAAGATGTTCACCGTGCTCTTCGCGCTCGGCCGGCTCCCGGGCTGGATCGCGCACTGGCGCGAGATGATGAACGACCCGCAGAACAAGATCGGGCGTCCGCGCCAGCTCTACACCGGCTCCGCGGAGCGCCTCTACGTCCCGGTCGGCCAGCGCTGACCCCGTAGCACCGCCGCTGTACGCACGGCCCCGCCGGACTCCCCGGCGGGGCCGTCGCGCGTCCGTCGACGGGCGGGCCGGCGGTGGCGCCGCTAGCGTCGACCGGCATGGCGCCCAGCACTGCCGTCGTCTGGTTCCGGCGCGACCTCCGGGTCGCCGACCAGCCCACGTTCCTCGCCGCCGCCGACGCCGCCGACCGCGCGCTCGCGCTGTTCGTGCTGGACCCGGCCCTGTTGACCCCTTCCGGTACGGCCCGCACGAACTTCCTGTTCGGCTGCCTGCGCGCGCTCGACGAGGCACTCGGCGGGAAGCTCCTCGTCGTGAAGGGCGACCCGGCCGACGTCGTCCCGCGGATCGCGAAGGCCGTCGGTGCGCAGACCGTGCACGTCGCCGCGGACTACGGCCCCTACGGCCGCGAGCGCGACGAGCAGGTCGAGAAGGCGCTCGCCGAGGACGACGTCGAGCTCGTCCGCACCGGCTCGCCCTACGCCGTGGCGCCCGGCCGGGTGGAGAAGGGCACCGGCGGGTCGTTCAAGGTGTTCACCCCGTTCAGCCGCGCCTGGGCCGACCACGGCTGGCGCGCCCCCGCCGAGACCGACGCCGGAACCTGCACCTGGATGGACCCGTCCGACAAGGACGGTGGCCCGCGGGCCGTCGCGATCCCCGACGACGGCGCGGTCGAGGCCGAGCTGCCCGAGGCGGGGGAGTCCGCGGCGCTGGCCCGCTGGGCGGAGTTCCTCGACGCGGGCGTCGAGGACTACGAGTCCGTCCGCGACCTGCCGGCCGAGCGCGGCACCTCGGGCATGTCGCCGTACCTGAAGTACGGCTGCGTCCACCCGCGCACGCTGCTCGCGGACCTGGCGCAGCGCAAGGGCGACTCGGTGAAGGCCTACCGCACCGAGATCGCCTGGCGGGAGTTCTACGCCGACGTGCTCCACCGGCGCCCGGACTCCGCGCGCGGCAACTACGACACCGCCTTCGACCACCTGCCGCTGCGCACCGGGAAGGCCGCCGACGCCGACTTCGAGCGCTGGTGCGAGGGCCGGACGGGCTTCCCGATCGTCGACGCCGGGATGCGCCAGCTGCGCGGCGAGGCGTGGATGCACAACCGGGTGCGGATGATCGTCGCGTCGTTCCTGGTCAAGGACCTGCACATCCCGTGGTGGCGCGGCGCGCGGCACTTCATGTCGCTGCTCGTCGACGGCGACCTGGCCTCCAACCAGCACGGCTGGCAGTGGACGGCCGGGTCGGGGACGGACGCGTCGCCGTACTTCCGGGTCTTCAACCCGATCACCCAGGGCCAGCGGTTCGACCCCGACGGGGACTACGTGCGTCGCTGGGTGCCCGAGCTCGCCGACGTCGAGGGGAAGGCCGTGCACCAGCCGTGGAAGCTGCGCGACGGCATCCCGGAGGGCTATCCGGAGCCGATGGTCGACCACAAGGCCGAGCGGCAGGACGCGCTCGCCCGCTACGACCAGGTCAAGGCCGCCCGGTCCTGAGCGCGTCCCGCCAGCGGACCCGCGCCCCGGTGCGCAGCACCGAGTTGCGGTAGACCCGCGCCGCGAGCACCACCATCCCGGCCAGCGCGAGCAGCGCCAGCACGAACGCGACGACCGGCTCCCACCACGCGGTCACCCCCAGCGCGGTGCGGGCCGGCATGAGCGTCTGCGACAGGTACGGCACGAACGACAGCACCGTCGTGACGGGGTTGCGCGGGTCCACGGGCAGCACGGCGACGGCGAGCAGGAACGGCACGAGCAGCACGACGGCGATCGGCGCGGTCACCGACTGGAGCTCCTCCTGGCGGGACACCAGCGCGCCCGCCGCCGCGTAGAGCGTCGCGAACAGGAAGAACCCGACCAGGTACCAGGCCAGCGCCGACACCAGCGTCGGCAGCAGCAGTGCCGGGACGGCCAGCGCGCCGGTGCCCACCGCGACGGCCGCGCCCACACCGCCGAGGATCAGCAGCTGCAGCAGCCCGACCAGGCCGAGCCCGAGCACCTTGCCCGCGAGCAGTTGCCGCGCCGGGATGGTCGCGAGCAGCAGCTCGACCACGCGCCCGGCCTTCTCCTCGACCACCCCCTGCGCGACGGCCGCGCCGTAGGCGGTGACCGAGAAGAACAGCAGGAACGTCACCACGAACGCGGTGCCGATCCGCTGCCCGAGCTCGGTGTCGACCGGTTCGAGGGTGCGCACCCCCACCCCGGACAGCGCGCTGACCTGCTCGGGGTCGGCGCCGGCGGCGAGCAGCGACTCGCGCACGGCCTGCTGCTCGACGACGTCGGCGACCAGCGACCGCAGCCCCGGGGCGACGTCGTCGAGGCCCACGAGCTGGTAGGTCCCCGGCGCCCCGGTGAGCATCGCGTCGGCCTCGCCGGTGCGGACCATCGACTCGGCGGTGTCCCGGTTCCCGGCCTCGGTCAGCCGCAGCGCGGTGCCCAGCCGGTCCGCGGTGCCCTGCAGCTCGCCGCGCAGCTCGCGGGCCGGCCCGTCGAGCACCAGCGACGACGACGAGCTCTGCGACCCGGCGAACACGATCACAGCGCCGTAGCCGCCGAACACCAGCAGCATCAGCAGGATCCCGACGACGAACGTCCGCGACCGCAGCTGCGTGGTGATCTCCCGCCGCGCGACGAGCAGCACCGTCCTCATCGGGCACCCTCGGTCGCCGGGACGGCGCGGTCGCGCACGGCGTCGCGGTACAGCTCGGTCAGCGGCGGCCGGTACGGCCCGAACGCGTGCACCGGCCCGGCGGCCAGCGCCGCGGCGAGCAGCGCCTGGTCGTCGGTGCCCGGCGCCAGCTCGACCCGGGTGCGGTCGTCCTCGGTCCCGACGACCCGCACCCCGGCGAGGGCGTCGGCCCAGCCGGGCGGCGGGCCGGTGACGTCGTAGCGGTCAGCGGCCCCGGCGCGCAGCCCGTCGACCGTCCCGACCGCGACCATCCGGCCCGCCGAGATGATGCCGACCCGGTCGCACAGCCGCTCCACCAGCTCCAGCTGGTGGGAGGAGAACACCACCGGCACCCCGGCCGCGGCGCGCTCGCGCAGCACCGCCCCCAGGGTGTCGACGGCCGCCGGGTCCAGCCCGGAGAAGGGCTCGTCGAGCACCAGCAGGTCGGGGTCGTGCACCAGCGCGGCGCACAGCTGCACCCGCTGCTGGTTGCCCAGCGACAGCTTCTGCACCTCGTCGCCGCGGCGGTCGGCGAGCCCGACCCGGGCGGTCCAGGTCTCGGTGGCGGCGAGCGCGGCCGACCGGGACAGCCCGTGCAGCCGGGCCAGGTAGACGAGCTGCTCGGCGACCCGCATCCGCGGGTACAGACCGCGCTCCTCGGGCAGGTAGCCGATCCGGCGGCGTTCCGCGGGACCGAGCGGGGCGCCCCTCCAGGTGACCGCGCCGGCGTCGGCGTCGAGGACGCCGAGCACGATCCGCATCGTCGTCGTCTTGCCCGCCCCGTTGCCGCCGACGAAGCCGAACACCTCGCCCGCGCCGACCGTGAAGCTCACCCCGTCGAGGGCGGTGGCGGGGCCGAACCGCTTGGCGAGGCCGTCGATCGCCAGCACCCGGGCGACGCTACACGGGGCGGGTGTCGCGCACCGGTATCGATCACCGCGCGTGGGTGGCAGCCCCCCTTTCCGCTCTGTAAGCTCCGCACACCGCAATGGTGCTGGATATGTCGATCGTGTAACGAAATGCGCTTCCGGTAGCGGTTTACGCATTGCGTGAGTGGGGGGTCCTCGAATGTCATCGGTTCCGGCAGGTGCTGGTCAACAGAGTGGCGAGAACGAAGTGGAGCCCTCCGTACTGCGGAGGGCGGTCGCCGCGTCGGCGATCGGAAACGCGACGGAATGGTTCGACTACGGCATCTACGCCTACCTGACCGTCGAACTGACGAACGCGTTCTTCCCGGGCGAACTGGGCTACCTCGGAACGCTGCTCGGCTTCGCGATCTCGTTCGTCCTGCGACCGCTCGGCGGCTTCGTGTGGGGCCCGCTCGGTGACCGCATCGGCAGGCAGAAGGTCCTGTCGATGACGATCATCCTGATGGGTGTCGCGACGTTCCTGATCGGTGTCATCCCGTCCTACGAGACGATCGGCTGGGCCGCCCCGGCGCTGCTGTTCCTGCTGCGGATCATCCAGGGCTTCTCGACCGGCGGTGAGTACGGCGGCGCCGCCACGTTCATGGCGGAGTACGCGCCGGACCGCAAGCGCGGGTTCTGGGGCAGCTTCCTGGAGTTCGGCACCCTGGCCGGCTTCACGCTCGCGGTGCTGGTCGTCTTCGGCCTGGAGACCGCGATCGGCGAGCAGGCCATGCTCGACTACGGCTGGCGCATCCCGTTCATGATCGCCCTGCCGCTGGCGATGATCGGTCTCTACATCCGGACCAAGCTCGAGGACACCCCGGTGTTCCGCGACCTGGAGGCCGCCGGCGAGTCCGAGTCCGCCGCGACCGGTGCGCTCAAGGACCTCATCGTCCGCTACTGGCAGCCGATCCTGGCGCTGTTCGGCCTGGTCATCGCGCTGAACGTCATCAACTACACGCTGCTGACCTACATGCCGACCTACCTGCAGACGACGCTGTCGATGGACTCGGCGAGCGCCGACACCGTCGCCGTGGTCGGCCAGGTCGTGATGATGCTGCTGATCCCGTTCGCCGGTGCGCTGTCGGACCGGATCGGCCGCAAACCGTGCTGGTGGATCTCACTGGTCGGCATCTTCGTGCTGGCGATCCCGATGTACATGCTGATGGCGCAGAGCCTGCCACTGGCGATCCTCGGGTTCACCGTGCTCGGCCTGATCTACCTGCTGCAGCTCGGGACGATCTCCGCGACGTTCCCGGCGATGTTCCCGACCCACGTCCGGTTCGCCGGCATGGCGATCTCCTACAACGTGGCGACGGCGGCGTTCGGCGGCACCGCGCCGCTGATCAACGAGGCGGCCATCGAGGGCACCGGCGACGTCCTGTTCCCGGCCTACTACATGATGGGCGCCTGCGTGGTCGGCATGATCGCGCTCTACTTCGTCATCGAGACGAAGGGCGTGTCGATCGCCGGCCGCGAGGTCCCGGGGCTCGCCGAGCACCGCGCACGGCAGGCCGCGAAGACCGGCTCCTGAGCCGCACCACCGGTCCGCAGCGGGCCCGTCCCCGTCGGGGGCGGGCCCGGTCGGCGTCTCAGGGGACCGGCCACCCGTCCGGCAGCGGCACGTGCCCGTCCCGCGCGGCCGTCCACACCCAGGCCCAGCACACGGTGCCGTCGTCGAGGACCACCCGGGACCGCGTGTACTCCGGGCCCTCGTAGGCGTCGAGCGCGGCCAGCGCGGTCACCGGATCGGCCAGCTCGACGACCCAGCCGGGCACCCCGTCGCCGGTGTCGAGGGTCAGCGCGGGGTATCCGAGGCCGGTGTCGGCGACCCCGCCGGTCGGCAGCACCACCGGCTGGGGCAGCACGTCGGCGGCGTGCCCGCGCAGCATCCCGAAGGCCCGCCGGCCGGGCATGAGGGTGCCGTAGACGAACACCCGCGACGGCCACTGCTCCGGCACCGGCACCCCGTCGACGGTCGACGCGTCCAGACCGTCCGGGCCGGGGGCACCGGTGAGCGCGACGGCCCCGGCCTGGTCGAGGTCGGCGCAGCGGACGGGTGCCCCGTCGACGTGCAGCGGGCGCCGGTCGGTGCGCGCGTCGCCGGTGGGGACCTCCGGGGCGAGATAGGCCCACGGCCGGTCGAGCTCCCCGACGGCGTCGACGAGCGTGACCCGTCCGGTCGCGACCCGGGCCAGGCGGTAGCGCGGCGGGTCGGCGTCGCGGCCCTCGACGGTGTCGAGCGCGGCGAACTGCTCCGGGGCCGCCAGCCAGACCGCGTGCTCCTCGGCCACGCCGGGCACGGCCGCGAGCGTCGCGGGGCGCTGGTCGTCGACCACCCGGCGCCCGGCCGACCACACCGCGGCCAGGCTCTCGGTCCGGACCCGCAGCACGACGACCGGACCGGTCAGCCCGCGCTCCCCGCGCATCCAGGAGATCTTCGACGGGCAGGCGTTCGAGCCGTAGGCCAGCAGCGGGACGCGCGCGGCCGACGGCGGGGCCCCGTGCCGGGCCAGCGCCGTGTCCAGGCACTCCCCGCCGACCCGCCACCCGGAGGGCGTCGCGGGGTCGGCGGTCAGCGGGTGCGACCGGCCGTCGACGTGCAGGAACGACCCGTCGGGCCGGGCCCCGGGGTAGGGGTCCGCCGGGAACGCCGAGTCCGGCCACGCATCCATGCGCACGCACCGTAGATCAACACTCGGGGCGCGGCGAGGCCCGGTCAGGGGGCGCGCCGCTGCCTGCCCCGCGCCACGGCCCGGCGCAGCAGCGCCGCGGTCAGCACGATCAGCGCGAACACGACCAGGGCGGACAGCGCCGCGCGCACCCACAGCGGCGTCGGCTCCGGCAGCAGGAGGGGCACGAAGAACACCCCGACCAGCGAGCTGCTGATGCCGATCAGCCCGAGCAGGGGCGCCGGGGTGCCGTCGGGGAAGCTCAGGGCCCGGACGAGCCGGCGGCGGGCGGTCACCCGCCCGACGCTACCGGGCCGCCCCCGCCCCCTCGGGTGTCGCGATGCCGTAGCCGCGGATCTTGCGGTAGATCGTCGCCCGGCTCATCCCGAGCCGGCGCGCGGCCTCGGCCTTGTTGCCGTCGGCGTCGAGCAGGGCGTCGACGATGGCGTCGCACTCGATCGACTCCAGCGGGGTCAGCACCCGCCGGGCCAGTACCCGCGTCTCCGGCGGCAGGTCCTCCAGCCGGATCACCCCGGTCCGGCGACGGCTCACGACCTTGCGCAGCACCTGGTAGAGCTGTTCGACGTTGCCCGGCCACCGGTGCCGCATGAGCACCCGCAGGGCCTCCGGCGCACAGGTCAGGTCGGCGCCGCGGGTCAGCCGGGCGAGCAGGTACGGCACCAGCTCGGCGACGTCCTCCACGTGGTGGCGCAGCGGCGGGACCTCGATGGTGCGCGGGAAGCAGTCCAGCAGCGACGCCAGCTCGGGCGAGTCGGTCGTCCGGGAGCTGCCGCGGGTCGCGATGACCCAGGCCCGCTCGGGGTCGGTCGACTCGCGGTGCGGCTCGAGCACGTCGGCGAGCGCCGCCGCGGCGGCCGGGGGGAGCCGGTCGACCTCGCGCAGCACCAGCGTCCCGCCGCCGCCGCCGAGCTCGTCGGACACCTCGGAGAGCCAGCGCGGGCCCACGTCGCCCGCGTCGAGCACACGCACGTGCCCGGCGGGGGAGTGGAGGTGATGGGTGGCGCGGGCCAGCGTGGTCCGGCCGGAGCCGTGCTCGCCTTGCAGCACCAGCCACTCGTTGGTGCGGAAGTGCCGGTCCACCGCCTGGGCGCACTTGGTCCACAGCGCCCCCGAGCCGACGGCGGTCGGCAGCGCGGTCGTGATCGTCGGGGTCGCGGAGCCGCGGCCGACGGTCTCGCGGTGGGTCAGGCTCACCTGCAGGATGCCGCCCGCCGAGCCCGCCTCGTTCCAGCTCGGCCGGCACTGCACGCGCGCGGTCGCCCCGCTCGGCAGGTCGACGACGAGCTGGCGGTTGCGTCCGGCCCGCAGCGCGTCGGTCGCCCCGGCGAGCAGCGGGACCTGGTCACCGGGGGCGATGAGCTCGCGGGCGCGGTCGTTCATCATCACGAGGTCGTCGCCGACGGCGAGCACCGCGGAGTCGCCCCCGCGCTGGACCGCGGTCAGGTAGTCGTGCAGCAGCGTCAGCTCGTGCCGCCCGGACGCGGCGAGCAGCGCCTCCTCGATGCGGCGGGCCGTCGTCGCCGCGGTGGCGACCATCAGCGCGTTGGCCTCGCTCCGCCAGCAGGTCAGGTCGACGACGCCGAGGATCTTGCCGGTCACCGGGTGCCGGATCGGGGCGCCGGCGCAGGCCAGGTCCTCCAGGTGCTCGACGAAGTGCTCGTGCCCGAACACCTCGGTCGGGCGCCTGCCCTCCAGCGCGGTGCCGATGCCGTTGGTGCCGACGTGCTGCTCGGCGTAGGAGAAACCGGGGACGAGCCACACCCGGTCCAGGTGCTGACGCAGCGCGGAGTCACCGGTCCGGCGGTCGAGGACGACACCGTCGCCGTCGCAGAGGATGAGGCTGACCGGCTCGGTGGCGAACTGGTCGCACAGCTCGGAGACGATCGGCGTCGCCGCCCGTACCAGCGGGCTGTCGGTCTCGCGGCTGATCTCGGGCAGGTCGATGGAGTCGGGCGCGACGTCGCTGTCCCGCGACCGGATCCAGGACGCCAGGATCGGCGGGCGGACCGCGTCCTCACGCATCTGTTCGTGGTGCAGGAACGCGTCGCGGGCCGCCGCGATCCGTTCGGCCGCGGCGCTGGTGGTGGTCCTGGTGGCGGGTGTGGGCGCCGAGCCGGTGACGGGGGAGTCATGTCCGTCCCCGGGGTGTCGCGGGCTCGGCGTCGGCCGGCCCGCCCGGGTGGCGCCCTGCGCGCCGTCGGGCAGGGGTCTCACACACGGCCTCCTCGCCTGTGTCGAGCTCGGGACACGACCACCGAGGACCCGCGTGCGGCAGCGGTGACCTGCCCGGATCCCGTGGTCACGGCGACGGTACGCGCCGTGAGAGCAAGATCACCACAGGTGGCGGAGCGGAAGAGTCTCATATTGAGACCTCGAATGCCTGTCGGACCATGTGTGATTCGCAGCACGGAAGAAAGACGGCATCGCCAGACGCGGCAACCAGCCACGTCGCCGGGCCGCCCGCCCTCCGTGCACGACCACGACATCGGGCTACCCGCGCTCGCCCGCTGATCCGACCACAACCCACCACCGTGAGGAGACGACGTGAGTCGGCAGAGTTTGGCGAAGGCTCACCAGAAGATCCAGGAGCTTTCCTGGGAGCCGCAGTACCACGAGCCGTACATGAAGTACGGAACCGACTACACCTTCAAGAAGGCGGCGAAGAAGGACCCGCTCAAGCAGGTCCTGCGCTCGTACTTCCCGATGGAGGAGGAGAAGGACCACCGCGTCTACGGCGCCCAGGACGGTGCCATCCGCGGCAACATGTTCCGGCAGGTGCAGGAGCGCTGGCTGGAGTGGCAGAAGCTCTTCCTGTCGATCATCCCGTTGCCGGAGATCTCGGCGGCGCGCTCGATGCCGATGCTGTTCCACGTGGTTCCGAACCCGGAGCTGCACAACGGCCAGGCGATCCAGATGATCGACGAGGTTCGGCACAGCACGATCCAGCAGAACCTCAAGCGCCTGTACATGAACAACTACATCGACCCGGCGGGCTTCAACAACTCGCTGCGGAACTTCCAGTCGGACTACTGCGGCACCATCGGCCGCCAGTTCGCGGAGGGGTTCATCACCGGTGACGCCATCACCGCCGCGTCGATCTACCTGACCATCGTCGCGGAGACCGCGTTCACGAACACCCTGTTCGTGGCGATGCCGGCAGAGGCGGCCGCCAACGGCGACTACCTGCTGCCGACGGTGTTCCACTCGGTGCAGTCCGACGAGTCGCGGCACATCTCCAACGGCTACGCCACGCTCCTGATGGCGCTGTCGGACGAGGACAACCGCCAGCTGCTCGAGCGCGACCTGCGCTACGCGTGGTGGAACAACCACCGCGTCGTCGACGCCGCCATCGGTACCTTCATCGAGTACGGCACGAAGGACCGCCGCAAGGACCGCGAGTCCTACGCGGAGATGTGGCGCCGCTGGATCTACGACGACTACTACCGCAGCTACCTGCTGCCGCTCGAGAAGTACGGCCTGGTGATCCCGCACGACCTGGTCGAGGAGTCCTGGAACCAGATCTGGAACAAGGGCTACGTCCACGAGGTCGCGCAGTTCTTCGCCACCGGCTGGTGCGCCAACTACTGGCGCATCGACGGCATGACCGACACCGACTTCGAGTGGTTCGAGTACAAGTACCCGGGCTGGTACGACCGGTACGGCAAGTGGTGGGAGAACTACAACCGCCTCGCCAAGCCGAACGGTCACCACGCCATCGTGGCCGAGGACGTCGACTACGTGTACCCGCACCGCTGCTGGACCTGCATGGTCCCGTGTCTGGTGCGCGAGGACATGGTCGTCGACAAGGTGGACGGCCAGTGGCGCACGTACTGCCACGAGGTCTGCCGCTGGACCGACGCCGAGGCCTTCCGGCCCGTGTACCAGGGTCGCGAGACCCCGAACATGGGCAAGCTCGTGGGTCACCGCGAGTGGGAGACGCTCTACCACGGCTGGAACTGGGCCGACGTCATCCAGGACATGGGCTTCGTCCGTGACGACGGCAAGACGCTGACCGCTCAGCCGCACCTCGATCTCGACCCGAAGAAGATGTGGACGCTGGACCACATGCGGCGCATGCCGCACCTGGCCAGCCCCAACGTCATCCTCAACGAGATGAGCGACGCCGAGCGCGAGGCGTTCGTGGCGGACTACAACCGCCAGGGGCCGGGAGGCCGGCCCGCGCCCACCGACGCCTGAGCGCGGGTCAGGCGAGGGGAGGGGGTTCCCGTCACGCCATGACGGGTCCCTCTTCCCGCGGCCCGGCCGGGGGGTCGTCTTCCCCGGCCGGGTCACCCCGGGACTCCCGTCCGCCGGGCGGGGCCCGGGGCGACGCCTCCCCCCATCTGTCCGATTGGTCTTTTTTCTCACGCCACTAGTCACGCCAAGAGAGGTGGTCTGCGCTCGTGGGCGACAAACACGTCGTGCGGTTCGAGCCCGTCGGCATCGAGATCGAGGTCGACGAGGACCAGAACATCCTCCGCGCCGCGGCCGAGCAGGGCGTCCAGCTCATGCACGGCTGCAAGGAGGGCCAGTGCTCGGCCTGCAAGTCCTTCGTGCTCGAGGGCGAGGACATCGAGTACGACAGCTACTCGACCTTCGCGCTCCCGGACTACGAGAAGGAGGAGGGCCACACCCTCCTGTGCCGGGCGCACGCCTATGAGGACCTGGTCATCGAGCTGACCAACTACGACGAGGAGATCATCCGCTCCGGCCTGCCCCTCACCAAGGGCGTGGTCGAGGTCGTGTCGGTCGAGGCCGTCACCCACGACATGCGGCACCTGACCGTCAAGCTGGTCGAGCCGTCGGAGATCAAGTTCTTCCCCGGGCAGTACATGGACCTCGTCTGCCCCGGGACCGAGGAGAGCCGTTCGTTCTCCATGGCCAACACCCCCAACCGGGACGGCCTGTACGAGTTCGTGATCAAGGTCTACCCGGGTGGGCTGTTCGGGACCTGGCTCGACGAGAAGGCCGCTCCCGGTGACCGGCTCGACGTCGAGGCGCCCTTCGGCACCTTCACCCTCCGCCAGAACCGCAGCTCGCCGATCGTCTTCGTCGGCGGTGGCGCTGGCATGGCGCCGGTACTGGGCCTGCTGCGGGCGATGGCCGAGGGCGGCGTCGAACGACGGGCCACCTTCTACTACGGCGCGCGCACCGCGGCCGATCTCTGCTTCGAGAAGGAGATCGCCGAACTGGCGCCCCAGCTCAACGGCTTCCGGTACGTCCCCGCCCTGTCCGACGTCGACGGCGGCGACGGCGGGGACTGGGCCGGCGAGACCGGCCTGATCACGGAGGTGGTCAGGCGGAACGAATCCGATCTGAAGGGAGCGGATGCCTACGTCTGCGGTCCCCCGCCGATGGTCGACGCGGCGATCGCGACGCTGACCCAGCTGGGTGTGAGTGAGACCAACATCTTCTACGACAAGTTCACCACGACCGGTGAGCAAGAAGGCGAGGACGGACAGCAATGACTCAGTCCCCCACCACGCAGGACACGTCGTCCGGTTCGCAGCGCAGCGTTCCCAAGCCCGTCTTCACCGACGCGGAGGCCGGGGCGCGGGAGTTCCCCGACTCGAGCTCGAACGCGCGCCGCTACAACTACTACGCGCCCGCCAAGCGCAAGCAGACGCTGTACGAGGACACGACCGTCGAGGTCCAGCCGGACCCGCGGCACTACCTCTCGCAGGGCTGGATCTACGGCTTCGCGAACGGCGAGGGCGGCTACCCGCTGCACTGGACCAAG
The DNA here is from genome assembly GCF_020496225.1 of Pseudonocardia sp. ICBG162. Classification (NCBI taxonomy): domain Bacteria; kingdom Bacillati; phylum Actinomycetota; class Actinomycetes; order Pseudonocardiales; family Pseudonocardiaceae; genus Pseudonocardia; species Pseudonocardia sp. ICBG162. Next base: position 165,288 of record NZ_JAHLJD010000005.1, on the reverse strand, counting down.
CTCAAGGCCTGGGGTGTCGACGAGCCGGAGCCGCAGCGCGGCATCGGCAGCGGCGGCATGCACGTGAAGAACTGGCCGGCCCACGGCTGGCACGAGTTCCGCGACCCGAACGAGGAGTGGGAGCAGAGCCTCTTCCGCTACAACGCGAACGTCGTACGGCAGCTCACCCAGAACATCGAGAACGCCCGCAACGCGAAGGCGTTCGAGCTCTGGAACTCGAACTGGGTGCGCTTCGTCGAGCGCAACGTCGGCGCCTGGATGCACATCGAGCACATCCTCGGCCTCTACGTCTTCGCGTCCAACGAGCGGTCCGCGCCGACCAACATGCACAACACGGCGCTCGCGGCGAACTCCACCCGCAAGATCCGCTTCGCCCAGGACCTCGCGCTCTACAACCTGACGCTCTCCGAGGAGATCGACGGGTTCGACGGCGCCGCCCACCTCGACGCGTGGGACAACGCGCCGGAGTGGCAGGGCGCCCGCAAGTTCACCGAGGCCCTCACCGCGGTCCAGGACGACTGGGGCGAGGCCATCTTCGCGGCCAACTGCGTCTTCGAGCCGCTGGTCGGTGAGCTGTTCCGCTCGAACCTGGTCATGCAGTCCGCCGCCACCAACGGCGACTACGTGACCCCGACGGTCATGGGGGCCGGCGAGTACGACTACGCCCAGCGCGACCTGCGCTGGTCGATCGCCTGCTTCGCGCCGCTCACCCAGGACCGCGAGTTCGCCGAGCACAACCGCTCGCTGATGGGCGGCTGGCTGCGGACCTACGTCCCGCAGGCACTGGAGGCCGCCCGGACCATGCAGCCGATGTGGTCCCAGTCGGACTCGAAGCCCCCCACGTTCGAGGACTCCCTCGACCGCGCCAAGAACCGGTTCGCCGGGATCTGCAGCGATCTCGGCCTCGACGTCCCCGAGGAGCTGAAGCAGTGACCAGCACCAGCCCGTTCAAGCAGGACAGCACCGCGTCGAACATGTGCGGCTTCACGCTGATGAACAACCAGATCGGCGCGGTCATCGCGACCGTCCTGGACCGTCAGGAGAACGTGACCGTGCAGCACCTGCCCTCGATGATCCGCGTCGACGGCACGGGCAAGTTCGAGCTGGACTACGTCGCGATGGACGAGGAGGCCGGCCAGGAGGAGGGCTGGTTCGACGCCGCCCAGTTCGAGGAGAACATGTCCACCCACTACGGGCGGATGGTCCACCTCGATGACAAGACCATCATGTTCGCCAATCCCGAGGACGCCGCCGAGTACATCGACTTCGACCTGAAGCCGGTGTAAGGACCCGCTCCTCACCCGGATCGCACCGCCCGGGACGACGACCCGTCCCCGGCCCACCACGCCCGGCGACGGCCCGGGCGGTGCGCTCCACCCGCGCAGCGCGCCTCCGCGGCGCCACGGCTGCGCACGTTGATCCACACCCGCGCACCTGGACCGACTCTTTCTCCGGGAGGACCCACCATGGCCAAGGAACTCCGCTTCGGCGCCGAGGGCCGTCATCTGCTGCAGGCCGGCGTCGACCAGCTGGCCGAAGCCGTCAAGAGCACGCTCGGCCCCAAGGGCCGCAACGTCATCCTGGAGAAGATCACGGGCTCGCCCGAGGTCACGAACGACGGCGTCACGATCGCCCGCGAGATCCACCTGCGCGACCCCTTCGAGAACATGGGCGCCCAGCTGGTCAAGGAAGCGGCGGTCAAGACCAACGACACGGTCGGCGACGGCACCACGACCGCGACCGTCATCGCCCAGGCCATCGTCAAGCAGGGCATGAGCGCCATCGAGCGCGGTGGCAACCCGGTGCTGGTCAAGCGGGGCATCGACATCGCGGTCAACGCGCTCGTCGACCGCCTGCAGACGGTGTCGCACCCGGTCAGCACCGAGGAGGACTACGCCCGCGTCGCCTCCATCTCGGCCAACGACGACTACACGATCGGCCGGGTCGTCGCGAAGGCGCTGCACACCGTCGGCGACGACGGCGTGGTCACCGTCGACGACACCCCGCTGCCGGGCGTCTCGGTGGACTTCGTCGAGGACTTCGAGTTCGACAACGGGTACGTCTCGCCGTACATGGTGACCAACCCCGGCACGCTCGAGGCGATCGTCGACGACCCCTACATCCTGTTCACCGCGCACAAGATCAAGGACGTCCAGCAGATCATGCCGGTGCTGGACCGGATCATGCGCAACGACCGGCGCCCGCTCGTCATCGTCGCGGAGACCGTCGAGGGCACCGCCCTGCAGATGCTGGTCCACAACCACGTCAACGGGCATTTCCAGGCCGTCGCGATCAAGGCGCCCGGCTTCGGCGAGAAGCGCATCCACCTGCTGGAGGACATGGCCGCGCTCTGCGGCGGGCAGGTGCACTCCAAGAGCTCCTCGTTCTCGCTCGAGCAGATCGACGTCGAGCACCTGGGGCGCGCGGTGCAGGTGCAGGTCACCAGCGAGGGCACCACGATCATCGGCGGCCGCGGGGACAAGCAGAAGCTGGAGTACCGGCTGTCGCAGCTGCGCGCCGAGCTGGCCCGCGCGACCATCGGCACCGACGAGGACTTCTTCTCCGACCGCATCGCCCGGCTGTCCGGGAAGGCCGCGATCATCTCGGTCGGGGCACCGACCAACGCCGAGGCCCGCGAGATCCGGCACCGCGTGGACGACTCGCTGCAGGCGACCCGGGCCGCGGTGGCCGAGGGCATCGTCGCCGGTGGCGGCGCGGCGCTGCTGCACGCCGAGCCCGCCCTCGACGAGCTGGACGTGACCGGGGACTACCGGATCGGCGTCGAGATCGTCCGGCACGCGCTCACCGAGCCCGTGCACCTCATCGCCTCCAACGCCGGCTACGACGGCGACGAGGTGGTCAAGCAGGTCACGACCATGGGCGTCGACGAGGGCTTCGACGCCCTGGAGGGCCGCTTCGGGGACATGGTCGAGATGGGCATCATCGACCCGCTGCGGGTCGTGCGCTCCGCCCTGCAGAACGGCGCCTCGGTCGCCGGGCTGATCCTCACCACCAACTCGCTGGTGGCCGAGGAGGTCACGCCCTGGAACAAGGCGCTCATGACCGAGTTCGGCCAGCTCGACGAGGGCATCCCGCAGCCCAGCCCGGACTCGAGCACGCCCCAGTCGATGGGGCTCGGCCCGTCGGTCGGGTAGGTACCGGCCCGTCCGGTCACAGGAACAGGGGGAGCGGCCCGGCACGCGCTGCGCGTGCCGGGCCGCTCCGCGACAGTGGAGAGGTGGTCGGCGTGGACCGGTGCTGCGAAGCGCCCCAGGGGCGTGGTGGTCTCCCGGCGGTCGTCGACGCCCAGGTGCACGGCTGGGACGGCCGGCCGCACAACCAGGCGGGCCCGGCTGGGGAGCAGTTCGTCGCCGACCTGCTGCACCGTCACCGGATGGTCGACCCGTCGCCGCGCCCGCTGTCCGCGGACGCGTTCGAGCTAGTCACGCCCCAGGCGCTGGCCGCGCACGTGCTCTCCGCGGTGGACCGCGCGGTGCTCGTCCCGGCCGGGTTCGAGGACCTGTTCGTGCTCGGGTTCGCCGCACCGGCCTGGCACGCCGAGCTCGCCGCCGAGCACCCCGGGCGGCTCGCGCTGGCGGGGGAGCTCGACCCCGCCGACCGGGCCCGCGCCCGCGGCATCGGGGCCCGGGTCGGGCGCGACGGTCTGCGCGCGCTGACCGTGCTGCCCGCCCGCCGACCGGAGACCGCGCTGTCGCTGCGGGCGCCGTGGCTGCGCCGCACCCTGATCCGGGCCGAGCAGGCCGGCGCCGGGGTGGTCCACATCGGGATCGCGCCGACCGCGCGACCGTCGCGCGCGGCACCGGAGTGGGCGCACGCGGGCGTCGTCGCCGAGGGCGACGCCGTACCGCGGCCCCGGTGGCCGGAGTGGGCCGAGCCGGTCCGCGCCGGGTCCGCGCTCCCGGTCCGGGTGCGCAGCGCCGGGCCGCTGCCGGCCGGTGCCGTCGACGTCACCGAGGTCGCCGCGCTGGCCACGGCCCTGCCCAAGATCCGGTTCGTGGTCGGCGCCGCCTGCGCCCCGACCGCGTCGCTGGTCCGGCTGGCCCGCCTGCCCAACGTCTACGTGCTGCTCACCGACCTGCTGATCGCCCTGCGTCGGCACCGGGTGCCCGCCGCCGAGGCGCTCGGCGAGCTGCTGGCCGCCTATGGTCCGGACCGGCTGATGTTCGGCAGCGGCTACCCGCTGGTACGCCCGGCGCGCCTGATCCGCGACCTCATGACCTTCCGCTACCCCGACGAGCTGCGCGGACGGTTCCCCGAGCTCGACGACGACGTCCGCGCCGCCCTGCTCGGCGGCACCGCGGCACGGGTCCACGGGCTCGACCTGGCCTGCGCCACCGTGCGTCCGCGCCGCCGAGGAGTGTTGAGCCCCACCTGAATGCAGGGGAGGCAACCCTCAGAAGGTGTCCTATCCTTCCGCCGGACGAGCGAAGGGAAAACGGACATGGGACTCACCCGACGGCAGATGCTCCTCACGACGCTGGCTGCGGCCGGCGGCGCCGTACTGGCCGGGTGTGGCGGGGGCGGCAGGTCGGAGACCGGCACCGGTGCCGCGACGGGGAGCGCCGGGTTCCCGGTGACGATCGACGGCAAGCTCGGTGCGGCGACGATCCCGCAGGCCCCGCAGCGGGTGGTGTCCGTGGGCTACACCGACCACGACGCGATCCTCGCGCTCGGCGTGGCGCCGGTGGCGGCCCGCTACTGGTACGGCGACGAGAAGGTCGTCGTGCAGCCGTGGGCCCAGGCGGCCGCGCAGGCGGTGGGCGCGGCACCGGCGGTGCTGAACATGTCCTCCATCGAGCCGGAGAAGATCGCAGCGCAGCGCCCCGACCTGGTGATCGGCCTCTACTCCGACCTCGACGCCCAGAACTATCCGGTGGTGAGCGCCGTCGCGCCGACCGTCGGACCGCCCCGGGGGTTCGACGACTACGGCGCACCGTGGCAGGAATCCACCCGCGAGACCGGACGGGCGCTGGGCAAGGAGGCCGAGGCCGAGAAGCTGGTCACCGACCTGGAGGCCAGGTTCGTCGCCGCCCGCGATGCCGACCCGCAGTGGAAGGGGCGCTCGGTCGTCGTCGCGAGCCGCAGCGCGGACAAGATCAGCGTGTTCTCTTCGCAGGACCCCCGCTCGCGGTTCTTCACCCAGCTGGGGTTCACGGTGCCGCCCCGGATCGACGAGCTGGCCGCGGGCAAATTCTACACCGAGTTCAGCTTCGAGCAGGCGAGCGAACTCGACCACGACCTCATCGTGTGGGATCAGCTGTCGTTCACCCCCGGCGGCAAGGCGACGGTCGTCGGGGATCCGCTGCTGTCGCGGCTGCCCGCGATGCGCGACGGGCGCACCGTGTTCCTGGAGGGGGCCACCGAGCTGGCCTTCGCCTGGCAGACCGTGCTCAGTCTTCCGTCCGTGCTCGACGCGGTCGTCCCCCAGCTGCAGCGGGCGATTCCGAAGACCTGACCCGCTGGCGCCGAGGAGGGGCGCCCCCGTACCCCCCCCCCGGGGTCCGCCCCGCCACGCGACGCTCCTGCCTGACCGCCGCTCCGGTGTTGCCGTGGCGGTGGTCAGGCACGGCGACGCCGGACGGTCGGGGTGAGCAGGAGCAGCACCGCGGCCGTCGTGCCGAAGGCGGCGGCGAACCCGAAGGGCTCGGCGATCGCGCCGAGCCCGGTCGCGCCCAGGCCCGTCCCGGCGTCGTAGGCGATGTTCCAGGCGGCGCTGGCCGCGCCGTAGTGCAGCGGCCCGGCGGCGGCGAACAGGGCGACCATCGCGTCGTTCTGCACCAGCCCGAACCCGGCGCCGACGACGGCCGCCCCCACCACCAGCAGGACCGACGCGTACGGCGCGGCGAGCACCCCGAGCAACCCGACCGTGGCGCACGCCGTCCCGACCGGCAGCAGCGCCCCGGGGCGTCCGCTGCGGTCGGTGAGGGTGCCCGCGACACCGCGGCCGAGCAGCGCGCCGAGCGCGGTGGCGAACAGCGCGGCGGGCACCGCGACCGTCGCCCCGGGTGCGACGAGCGGGGCGAAGGTGATCACGCCGCCCTGCGCGGTGGAGCAGCCCAGCATCGCCAGCACCGGCGCGGCGGGGAGCCGGCGGCGGTGCTCCCGGGGGTGCTCCCGGGTGTGCGGGACGGCGTCGTCGCGGCGGGGTGCCGGAGCGCGCCGGGGACCCCGCACGAACGCCACGACCAGCGCCCCGGCGACCGGGGTGATCCCGGCCAGCAGGAACACCCCGGTGAACCCCAGCGCGTCGACGACCGCGACTCCCGCCGGCAGGAACAGCAGCTGGGGCAGGCCGACGGCGTAGCCGTAGCGCGCCGACGCGCGACCGTGAGCGGAGGGCTCGACCAGCTCCGCGACGAGCGCGCTCCCGGCGACCGTGGCCAGCCCGAACCCGATCCCGCGGACGGTGGAGATCGCCAGCACCGGACCGAGGTCGGCGGTCAGCGCGAGCAACGGCGTCGGGAGGCCGAGCAGCAGCGACCCCACGACCAGCACCGGACGGTGCCCGACCCGGCGCAGCATCGCGGGCACCAGCAGCTGGGTGGCCACGGTGGCCGCCATCAGCACACCGGTGCTCAGCCCCGCGCCGAACTCGCCGGAGCCGCCCCGGGACACCCACAGCGGCACGACCGGCAGGAGCAGGGCGTACCCGCCGAACGCCAGCGCGGTCGCGGCGAGGAGCAGGCGGAACGGGAGCGACGACAGCGAGCGGGGCACGCCCCACCGTGTCAGACATCCCCGTCGCGCCGCGCCGCGCCCGGGCCCGCCGAGATGCGGCTCAGGGCTGCGCCGGACCGGAGGCGACGACCGTGCAGCGCATCTCGACGAGGGCCCGGTGCGCGGAGCTACCCGGCCGCTGGGGCCGGTCCGGCTCGGGAGGCCCCCTGCCCAGGGTCCGGGCCGTCGGCGCGGGCGCACGTCGCCGAGATGCAGCTGAGCGGGAGTTGTGGATCTCCCCGGCCCGCTGAGGTGCATCTCGGCGACGGAATCCGCGTCGAGATGCAGCTCAGGGCTGTCCGTGGCGCCCGGGGACGACCCTGAGGTGCTTCTCGGCGTCGGTCGGTGCGCAGGGCGGCCCGGCCGCTGGGGTGCGATCCGGTCGGGGAACGGCTGCGGCCCGGTCCCTCGGGGTGAGGGGCCGGGCCGCGTCGTGCGTCCAGGGGCGGGGTCAGGATCCGTTGCGGATCCATTCCTCCAGGTGGGGCGCCTCGTCGCCGATGCTGGTGGAGTCGCCGTGTCCGGTGCGGACGCGGGTGTCGGCGGGCAGGGGCAGCAGCGTGGTCCGGATCGACTCGATGATCGTGTCGAAGCTGGAGTAGGACCGTCCGGTGGCGCCGGGTCCGCCCTGGAACAGGGTGTCGCCGGTGAACACGATGCCGAGTTCGGGTGCGTAGAGGCAGGACGAGCCCGGTGAGTGGCCGGGGGTCTGCAGCACGGTCAGGTCGATCCCGCCGGCGGAGAGGACCTGGCCGTCGGCGAGTTCCTGGTCGGGCTTGCGGTCGGGCCAGGTCATGTCCCACAGCACCTGCTCGGCGGGGTTGAGCAGGATCGGCGCGCTGAACCGGTCGGCGAGGGCGGGGGCCTGGTTGACGTGGTCGTCGTGGGCGTGGGTGCACACGACGGCCTTGACGCGGCGGTCGCCGACGGCGGTGGCGATGGCGTCGGCGTCGTGGGCGGCGTCGATGACGAACACCTCGCGGTCGTCGCCGACGATCCAGACGTTGTTGTCGACGTCGAAGGATCCGCCGTCGAGGTTGAAGGTGCCGGAGGTGACGACGTGGTCGACCGGGGCCATCAGAGGATCACCACCGAGCGGAGGACCTCACCGGCGTGCATCTTCTCGAAGGCCTGCTCGACGCCGTCGATCCCGATCTCCTCGGTGACGAACTTGTCGAGCGGGAAGCGTCCCTGCAGGAACAGGTCGACGTACATCGGGAAGTCGCGGCTGGGCAGGCAGTCGCCGTACCAGGAGGACTTGAGGGCGCCGCCGCGGCCGAAGTAGTCGATGAGCGGGATCTCGGGTGCCTGCAGGTCCGGGGTCGGGACCCCGACGAGGACGACGGTGCCGGCGAGGTCGCGGGCGTAGAAGGCCTGCTTGTAGGTCTCGGGGCGTCCGACGGCTTCGATGACGACGTCGGCGCCGTTGCCGTCGGTCACGCTCTGGATGTACTCGACGGGGTCGGTGTCCTTGGCGTTGACGGTGTGGGTCGCGCCGAACTCGCGGGCCCAGTCGAGTTTCCGGGGGTCGGTGTCGACGGCGATGATGGTGGTGGCGCCGGCGAGCTTGGCGCCGGCGATGGCGGCGTCGCCGACGCCGCCGCAGCCGATGACGGCGATGGAGTCGCCGCGTCCGACGCCGCCGGTGTTGACCGCAGCGCCGAGTCCGGCCATGACGCCGCAGCCGAGCAGGCCGGCGACCTTGGCGGGGGCGTCGGGGTTGACCTTCGTGCACTGTCCGGAGTGGACGAGGGTCTTCTCGATGAACGCGCCGATGCCGAGTGCGGGGGACAGTTCGGTGCCGTCGTCGAGGGTCATCTTCTGGGCGGCGTTGTGGGTGTCGAAGCAGTACTGGGGTTTGCCTTTCTTGCAGGCCCGGCAGTTGCCGCAGACGGCGCGCCAGTTCAGGACGACGTAGTCGCCGGGTTCGACGTCGGTGACGCCCTCGCCGACGGATTCGACGATGCCGGCGGCTTCGTGGCCGAGCAGGAAGGGGAACTCGTCGTTGATGCCGCCGAGTTTGTAGTGCAGGTCGGTGTGGCAGACCCCGCAGGCCTGGATCTTGACCACGGCCTCACCGGGACCGGGATCGGGCACGTTGATCGTCTCGACGGTGACCGGCTCACCCTTGGCGCGGGCCACGACCCCGCGTACCTGCTGTGCCATAACTCGTACTCCACTCGTCCTCGATGCCGTCCGCGCGGGACGGATGCTCGGATGGCGACTCTGGCATGGGTGACCGGACGGTGCCAGGTCGGCTCCGGCCCTGCAACAGATGTTTCGGCATGTGGGGGAACCGGTGGCTGCGATCGCCGGTCGCAGCCACCGGTCGGCGCTCCGGTCCGGCTGGATGCACGTGGACGGTCACGCCGCTGCCCGGCCGGCGGCGCCCCGCGACCGGAAGCGGAGGACCGTGAGCGCGACGGCCACGAGGACCCCGGTCGCGACGACCACCGCCGTGGCGGTCGGGCTCAGGTACGTGGTCAGGCTGGGCGCCTCGCTCGAGGAGAACCGCCACGATGCCAGCGGGATGAGGTAGGCCAGTGCCATGACGGCGGTCAGGACACGCTGCGCACGTGCGCAGCGACCGCGGACCGCGGAGATCACGGCCGCGATCACGGGCAGGCCCGAGATCAGTGCGAAACCGCCGACGACGAAGACCGGGAACGCCCACGCCGAGATCAGGGCGACGCGGGACGGGCCGACCGGCGGGGCGTCGGGTGGCGTACTCATGGTGCACATCCTGTGTGAGTCGGGTGGTGATCCGACGTCTGCGCCGTGCGTACGTGCACGTCGCGCCAGCCGTGCCACGCGCGGCACAGCACGTAGGCGACGGCCGTCGTGACCACGACGATCCCCCCTGCGAACGCGACGAGGGTGGCGAGCGCGTCGAGAACCATGAGGCCCCGGCCGATGCGGTCCGCCCAGGGAGCCGGGGCGGCCCGTGTGGACGTGGTGGAGGTGCGGATGGTCGACATGAACGGTCTCGCTCTCGTGGTGTCGGCACGTACTCGCGCTGTCGATGGTCGGGCGTTCACCGGGGAGCGGGACCCTCGGCGGCTGTCGTCAGCTCGTCCAGCCACGTCTCGAGTCCCGCGCCGAGCGCCGAGGTGGCCAGGGGGACGTCGGCCTCGACCTGTGCGCCGGTCCAGGTCTCCTCGGTGCGCACGAGGACGCCCCCGTCCGCCGGGGTGAAGGTCCAGACGTGGGTGCCCTCGTCGATGTTCAGGCCGGTGCCGACGGCGGGCCCCGTCCACCGCAGGCAGCTCTCCTTCTCGACCTGCTGCAGGCTGGAGGTGACGGTCAGCGTCGTGGCCGGTGTGGCGGGGGTGGCGGGGATCGGCGTCGTCCACCGGAACTGCGAGCCGGGCTGCAGCGGGCGGTCCCCGTCGAGCCGTTCGATGGTCGACACGGCCGTCTGCCACGTCGGGTAGCGCTCGACGTCGGTCTGCAGGTCCCAGACCCTGTCGAGCGGCGCCTTGACCAGTCGCTCGGAGCCGTAGCGGATGGTCGCCGTCGGGTCGACACCCGCGCCGTCGCAGGTCAGCCCGCTGGTCTGCCCCGGGGCTGCGGCGGCCGTGGTCGTGGGGGGAGCTGCCGGCGCCGGCGGTGCCGCCGGTGCGCAGGCGGCCACGCCGATCACGGCCGTGACGACGAGCGGGACCGCCCACCGGGTCGCTGCGCGTGGGCTGCTGGACGTGGTCATCAGATCCTCCGTGGGGGCCGTGGAGCCGGTACGGACAGACCGTCTCCCACGCAGCACGGGCATCGCGTCGGCAAGAGTTACCTACGCGCTCCGCGGAGGGTTCCTCCGGACCGGCCGCCCGGTCCCCGATCAGCTGAGGATGTCCGGCCGGTCCCGGAGCTGACGGCGGGAGGTGATGTCCAGCTTGCGGAAAATGTTGCGCAGGTGCGCATCGATGGTGCGCCGGCTCAGGAACAGCCGGCCCGCGACCTCGTTGGACGTCGCTCCGGTGGCGACCAGCCGGGCGATGGACATCTCCTGCATGGTGAGCTGGTCGAAGCCGTGCCCGGACCGCTTGCGGGCCCGTTCACCGGTGGCCCGCAGCTCGTCGGCGGACCGTCGGGCGAACGCCTCGATCCCGGCGCCGGAGAACAGGTCGTGGGCGGTGCGCAGCTGCTCGCGGGAGTCCCGGCGGCGGCCCTCGCGCCGCAGCCATTCGCCGTAGAGGAGGTGGGCCCGTCCGCGGTAGGGCAGGAGCGGGCTGTCCGCCAGGAGCTCGATCGCCTCCCGGTGGTGACCCTCGACGCCGGTCACCAGGCCACGCGCGTACGCCGCGATGCCCAGCCCGGTCCCGGTGGACGCGGCCTCGGTGCGCTCGGTCAACGCCTCCAGCGCGGCGGCGGCGGTGTCGTCCTCGCCGCAGCGCACGGCCGCCTCCACCAGCTCGGGCAGGCTGAAGGCGGCGGGTCCGAGATCGTCGTGTGCGACGGCCCGCCGGGCCGCGGCGAGTGCGGCCGGGTAGTCGGCCGAGCCGTTGTTCAGGACCGCTGCGGCCCAGTCCGCCGTCACGACGAGCTGCTCACCGCCGTCCGCTTCGGCCTCCGCGGCGGCGGACCGGAACACCTCGTCGGCCTCCCCGCGGCGGCCCCGCATCGCCGCCAGGTACAGCCGCGGGTAGAGCACCGGCGGCAGCCCGACCGCGTCGGCGATCGCCGCCTCCTCCGCGATCGCGGCCATCGCCTGCCCGATGTCACCGGTCAACGCGGAGTGGGAGGTGGTCAGCGCGAGCCCGAGGCGCAGCACGAGCGGCGACCCGGACTGGCGACCGGACTTGACCAGCCACTCGACGATCTCCCCGTGCAGGTCGGGGTCCCACAGCTCCACCGCCAGTACCGAGGCGAGCGCGGGGCGGTGGGTCCAGAGCGGGCCGTCGTCGCCGTCGAGGACGGTCCGCAGCAGCGGGACCGCGGCGCGGTGTCCGTCGGTGGTCAGCAGCGTCAGCGCGTCCAGGACGTCCGGGGGGCGTGTGGGACGCGCCGGCCCGGCCGCGTCGAGGACCCGGTCCAGCACGCCACCGGCCCGGCCGACGACGAGCGCCATCTCGAGGGCGTCCACCAGGCAGTCCCGGGCCCGGGCCGGATCGAGGTCCGCGAGCCGTCGCGCGGCGCGCAGGACGAACGACGGGCCGTCCCCGTCGTGGCGGCGGACGAAGGCGACCTGCCCGCGCAGCAGGTCGGCGGTGGCGTGCCGGGTCTCGTCCAGCACCGCGTCGTCGACGGTGGTGAGCAGCTCCGCGGCCGTGTCCGTGGCACCCGCCTCGAGCGTGGCCCGGGCGGCCTCGAGCGTGCGCTCGACCCGCTCGGCCGGGTCCAGCGACAGGGCCGCGGCACGCTCGAGGAATGCCGCAGCGGCTGCGACGCCCCCACGGGAGCGCGCGCGGGACGCCGAGCGCTCCAGCTCGGCGGCGACCTCGTCGTCGGGACCGGCGCAGGCCTGGGCCCGGTGCCACGCCCTCCGGTCCGGGTCCATGGCCGGTTCGACCACCTCGGCCAGCGCCCGGTGGGCCGCCCGGCGCTGCTCGGCGCCCGCGGCCCGGTACACGGCGGACCGGGCCAGCGGATGGCAGAAGCGGATGCGGGTGCCGAACTCGACGAGACCGGAGGCGGCCGCGGCCGTGCCGGCCGGCGGCACGTCGATGGCCAACCGCTGCGCGGCGGCCCACAGCAGAGCCGCATCGCCGGTCGGGTCGGCACTGGCGACGGTCAGCAACAGCTGTGCGTCGGCCGGCAGCCCGGCCGACCTGGCCCGGAAGCTGCGCTCGATCCGGCTCGGCACCGACGAGGCGTCCGGTGGAGCGAAGCCGCCGGCCCTGGGGAGCTCGCGCAGGGCCAGCGGATTGCCGCGTGCCTCGGCCAGCAGGCGGTCGCGCACCTGGTCGTCGAGCATCACGTAGCTCCCGGCGGCCAACAGGGAACGCGCGTCCGCGTCGCTCAACCCGTCGACGACGAACCCCGGCAGCTCGTCGAGCTCGCCTCCCGCCACGGGCAGGCGGACGGCGAACAGCAGGGCGACCGGTTCGGCGGCGACGCGTCGGGCGAGGAACGCCAACGCCCGCGACGACGCCACATCGAGCCACTGCGCGTCGTCGACCGCACACAGCAACGGGCGGTCCCGCGCCGCGGACGCCAGCAGCTCCAGGGCCGCCAGCCCGACGCGGAACGGGTCGGGCTCACCCTGGGCCAGGCCGAACGCGATCCGGAGGGCCTCACGGTGCCGGGCAGGCAGGTCGTCGAGATGCGCCATCACCGGTGCGCACAGCTGGTGCAGGGCGGCGAAGGGCAGTTCCGACTCGAACTCCGCACCCTCGGCGTCGATCACCCGCAGTCCGGTGGCGGCCCGGCGGGCGTGGTCGAGCAGCGCCGTCTTGCCGATGCCCGCCTCACCACGCAGGACCAGCGCGCCGCCCGTCCTCGCCCGCGTGGCGCCGATCAGCTCCTCGAGGCGCCGGGCCTCGCTCCGCCTGCCCGTGAGCGCGGGAGGGGTGCCGACGTCCACACGCGCCCACGCTAATGCGTCGCCCGTGCGGGGACGCGCGGGCTCGGTGCCCGCGCGTCCCCGCCGGGGGACCTCAGAAGTCGAAGTCACCACCCATGTCCATGCCGCCGTCGTCGAAGCCGGGATCCTCGGCCGGGGGCTCCTCGGCCGCGGCCACGTCCTCACCGGCACCGGCGTCGTCGAACATCGCGCCGGCGATCGCCGTGCCGATGAACGCGCCCGCGACACCCGCGAGCAGCGACCCGGCGATCATCCCGCCCATGCCCGGGCCACGGCCGCCGCCGAGCGAGCGCTCCATCGTGCCGGGGTTGCGCATCTCGGCGCGGGTCGCCATCCGCGCAAGCTCCTGCGGGTCGGTCGACCGCGCCCGCTCGGCCTCGGGGACCTGCGCGCCGACGTCGTTCAGCACCGCCTGCCGCTGCTCGGGGGTGAGCTTCGCGAAGGCCTCCGCGTGCGCCTGCTCCACCTGCTCCGGCGGGGCGGTGCGGAGCATGTAGCGGTAGCGCTCGATCGCCTGCTGGTCGGGATCCTGCTGCTGCGCCCGGCCGTAGCCCTGGTGGGGCGCGCCCCCGAAGTCCTGCTGCGGCTGTGCCTGCGCGCCTCCGGTGAGGCGCTCCTTGAGCTTGTCGAGCAGACCCATCTGCGGGTGTCCTCCTGCGTTCCGGGTGCGTTCCCGGTGGTGTGTCGGTACGTGTCCGATCCGGACGGACCGGGCACACCGGTCGAACGCGTGACAACCGCGGCGAGTTCCCACACCCACGCCGTCGCCGGATCGCCTACGGTCGGGGACCGTGACGACTGCGCCACCGCCGACGACCGTTCCCGCCCTCGCACTCGGCGCCGTCGCCGGGAAGGGGCGCCCCGGGAGCTCGCGCATCGCCTGCCCGCTGCCCGACGGCGGCCTGCTCGACGTCGGCTCGCTGGCCACCGCGCAGCGCGGCCCGTACCCGGACCTGCTGACCGCGCCCGACCTGACCCCGCTGCTCGACGCCGGTGCCCCGGCCTGGCGCGAGGTCGTCCAGTGGCTGCGCGGCTGGCGCGAGGACCACGAGCGGGCCGCCGCGCACCGCCTGCCCGACGAGGGACTGGTCCCGGTGCTGCCCTTCGCCGTCGCCGACTACGTCGACTTCTACGCCTGCGAGCAGCACGCACGGAACGCCGGACTGATCTTCCGTCCGGACGCCGAGGACCCGCTCACCCCGAACTGGCGGCGGATGCCGGTCGGGTACCACGGCCGCTCCGGCACGGTCCGGGTCAGCGGCACCCCGGTCGCGCGCCCGTCGGGGCAGCGCGGGCCCGAGGACTTCGGTCCCTGCGCCAAGCTCGACTTCGAGGCCGAGCTCGGATTCGTCCTCGGCGGGCCGGTCCCGGGGCCGGTCGGGATCGACGACGCCGCCGACCACGTCTTCGGCGTCGTGCTGCTCAACGACTGGTCCGCCCGCGACATCCAGTTCTTCGAGTCCCGCCCGCTCGGCCCGCACCTGGGGAAGTCGTTCGCGACGTCGATCTCGGCGTGGGTGACCCCGCTCGAGGAGCTGTCCGCGGCCCGGGTCCCGCTGCCCGCGCACGACCCCGCGCCGCTGCCCTACCTCACCCCGGGCGAGCCCGCGCTCGGCCTGGACCTCGACCTCGCCGTGCACGTCAACGGCGAGCTGGTCGCGTCCCCGCCCGCGAGGGACCTGTACTGGTCCCCGGAGCAGATGGTGGCCCACCTGACCTCGGGCGGCGCCGGGCTGCGCGCCGGCGACCTGCTCGGCTCGGGCACGGTCTCCGGCCCGGAGCGCAGCGGGTTCGGCTCGATGCTGGAGCTGTCCTGGAACGGCCGCGACCCGGTCGTGCTCGCCGGTGGCGCCTCGCGCACCTGGCTGGAGGACGGCGACGAGGTCGTGATGACCGCGACCGCGCCCGCCCGCGAGGGCGGTCGGGTCGCCCTCGGCGAGGTCCGCGGCCGGATCCGCGGCGCCTGACCGCCGGAGCCGGTGGGGGAGACGCCCGGCCGGATCCGCGCCGGGGTGCTCAGGGGCGCAGCGGCATCAGCGGCTCGGGGTCGCCGAGCGCGTTCAGGATCAGCGCCGGCACCTCCTGCTTGCCGCTGCCGTCGACGGCGATGACCACGTAGACGGTGCGGCAGTCGCAGGTGACGATGCGTTCGCCCGCGTCGTCGAGGGCGCGGACCTGGAAGTCGAGCGCGAAGCTGGTCCGGCCGATCCGCGCCGTCGACACCGCGACGACGACGTCCTCGCCCCACCCGACCCCGGCCCGCCAGTCGAGCTCGGTGTGGACGAGCTGGACGTCGTAGCCGGCGTCGAGCATCGCCCGGTAGGTGAGGCCGCGGGACTCGAGGAACTCGGTCATCGCCTCGTCGAACCAGGCCAGGTACCAGGCGTTGAAGACGACGCCCTGGGCGTCGACCTCGTGGTAGCGCACCCGGACCGGGAACTCGAAGCTCGCCATGGGCCGATGCTACGACTCACCCGGCCGGGCTCACCCCTCGTGCCGGTCGGAGCCCCCGGAGGAGTCGACGCGCTCCCGGATGGCCCGGTTGACCGCCCGCCCGAACGCCGCGACGACGCCCTGCACGGTGATCGGCTTGAGCCGGGAGAAGGCGGCGGCGAGCCGTCGTCGCTCGTCGGCGGGGCGGCCGCGGTCCCGGTAGGGCTGGAGGACCTCGTCCTGGAACAGCGTCATCAGGTCCTCGGCGAGCGCGGCGGTGTGCCGCTCGATGAGGTCGTGCGAACGCTTCCACAGCTCGGGGGGCAGGCCGGAGTCCAGTGCCTCCAGCGCGGAGCCGAGCGCGACCGCCCCGTGCAGCCGGACGGTCGCCGGGCCGTCGCCGGGCAGCCGGGTCAGGGCACCGAGCCGTTCGAGGGTGGTGACGTCGTCGTCGGACAGGCGGCGGCCGGCGCGCCGGTCGAGTCCGGCCCGGTCCAGCTCCTCGTCGACCTCGGGCAGCCAGGGCGTGAGCAGCGCGCGCTGCAGAGCCAGCTCCTCCGGCGTGGTCTCCAGCGGCACCCGTTCCAGCTGCCGTTCGATCGCGGCGAGGGTGAAGCCCAGCCCGGTGAGCTCGCCGATCAGCTCCAGCCGGGCGCGGTGCGCGGCGTCGTAGAGACCCGTGCGGCCGCGCAGCCGGGGCGCGGGGATGAGTCCCTTGCTCGCGTAGAAGCGGATGGTGCGCACCGACATCCCGGTCCGCTCGGCGAGCTGGTCGACGGTGAGGAGATCCCCGTCGTCGGGGGTCGGGCTCCCCGCGGAGCTGTCGATGGCGGCGGACATGGCGAGCAGGTTACGGGTCGTCCGCTCGATATGACAGTGCCGGTGTGACATCATCCGTGTCACATGGACGCCGGTCCGTCTTGACCCATGTGACAGTGCTGCTGTAACAAAAGCTACCAGTAAGTAGGGGCAGTGCCGCCTGTACCGCCCCGGTGCCGACCACCCCACGAGAGGTTCGGATGAGCGAGATTCCCGAGGCCTACATCTACGACGCGATCCGTACACCGCGCGGACGGGGCAAGGCCTCCGGTTCGCTGCACGAGGTCAAGCCGATCTCGCTGGTGACCGGGCTGATCGACGCGGTCCGCGAGCGTCACCCGGACCTGGACACCAACACCATCGACGACCTCGTGCTCGGCGTCGTCTCGCCGATCGGCGACCAGGGCGGCGACATCGCCAAGACCGCTGCGATCGCGTCCGGACTGCCCGACACCGTCGCCGGTGTGCAGCTCAACCGCTTCTGCGCCTCCGGCCTGGAGGCCGTGAACACCGCCGCGCAGAAGGTCCGCTCCGGCATGGAGGAGCTCGTCCTCGCCGGTGGCGTCGAGGGCATGAGCCGGGTGCCGATGGGCTCCGACGGCGGCGCCTGGGCGATGGACCCCGACACCGCGTACACCACCGGCTTCGTGCCCCAGGGCATCGGCGCCGACCTCATCGCGACGCTCGAGGGCTGGTCCCGCACCGACGTCGACACCTTCGCCGTCGAGTCGCAGACCCGCGCCGCCAAGGCGTGGGCCGACGGCCGCTTCGCGAACTCGGTCATCCCGGTCAAGGACCGCAACGGCCTGACCGTCCTCGACCGCGACGAGCACATCCGTGCCGGCGCGACCGTCGAGGCGCTCGGCGGGCTCAAGCCGTCCTTCGAGATGATGGGCCGCGACGGCGGGTTCGACGCCGTGGCGCTGCAGAAGTACCACTGGGTCGAGAAGATCGACCACGTCCACCACGCGGGCAACAGCTCCGGCATCGTCGACGGTGCCGCGCTCACCCTGATCGGCACCGAGGCCGCGGGCAAGGCCAACGGCCTGACCCCGCGTGCCCGCATCGTCGCCACCGCGCTGTCCGGCGCCGACCCGACGATCATGCTGACCGGTCCGGCGCCCGCCGCCCGCAAGGCGCTGGCCAAGGCCGGGCTGTCGGTCGGCGACATCGACCTGTTCGAGATCAACGAGGCCTTCGCGGCCGTCGCCCTGCGCTTCATGCGCGACATGGACATCTCGCACGAGATCACCAACGTCAACGGCGGCGCCATCGCGATGGGCCACCCGCTCGGCGCCACCGGCGCGATGATCATCGGCACCCTCGTCGACGAGCTGGAGCGCCGTGACCTGCGCCGCGGTCTGGCCACGCTGTGCGTGGGCGGCGGCATGGGCATCGCCACCATCGTCGAGCGCGTCTGAATCCCGGAAGGACTGAACAAGCAGTGAGTGAGCAGAAGGCCGTCCGCTGGGAGAAGGACAGCGACGGCATCGCCGTCGTCACCCTCGACGACCCCGCCAGCAGCGCCAACACCATGAACGACGCCTACCGCGAGGCCATGCGGGAGGTCGTCGACGACCTGGAGAAGAACAAGGACGACATCGTCGGTGTCGTCATCACCTCGGCGAAGAAGACCTTCTTCGCCGGCGGGAACCTGGAGCAGCTCTCGTCCGCCGGCCCGGACGACGCCGGGAAGATCTTCGAGCTGGTCACCGAGGTCAAGGCCCAGCTGCGCAAGCTGGAGACCTTCGGCCGCCCGGTCGCCTCCGCGCTCGTCGGCACCGCGCTCGGCGGTGGCCTGGAGATCGCGCTCGCCACCCACCACCGGGTCGGCGTCGACGCGAAGGGCGTCGTCTACGGCCTGCCCGAGGTGAGCCTGGGCCTGCTGCCCGGCGGCGGCGGCGTCACCCGCGTCACCCGCATGCTGGGCATCGCGAACGGCTTCATGAACGTCCTCGCGCAGGGTCAGCGGCACAAGCCGGCCAAGGCGCTCGAGCTCGGTCTGATCGACGAGCTCGCGGCCACCCGCGAGGAGGCCTTCGGCAAGGCCCGCGCCTGGGTGCTCGCCAACCCCGAGCACACCACCCAGCCCTGGGACCAGCCGAAGTACCGGATCCCCGGCGGTACGCCGTCGAGCCCGTCGCTGGCCTCGATCCTCCCGGCGTTCCCGGCGAACCTGCGCAAGCAGCTCAAGGGTGCGCCGATGCCGGCCCCGCGCAACATCCTCGCCGCGGCCGTCGAGGGCAGCCAGGTCGACTTCGAGACCGCGCAGAAGATCGAGGGCCGCTACTTCGCGGAGCTCGTGACCGGCCAGGTCTCGAAGAACATGACCAAGGCGTTCTTCTTCGACCTCAACGCCATCAACGGCGGCAAGTCCCGTCCGGACGGCCCCGCGAAGTGGCAGCCGACCAAGGTCGCCGTGCTCGGCGCCGGGATGATGGGCGCGGGCATCGCCTACGTCTGCTCCCTCGCCGGCTGGGACGTCGTCCTCAAGGACGTCTCGAAGGAGGCCGCCGAGAAGGGCAAGGCCTACTCGCAGGGTCTGGTCGAGAAGGGTGTCAAGCGCGGGAAGACCACGCAGGAGAAGGGCGACGCGCTGCTCGGTCGCATCCTGCCGACCGACGACTACGCCGACCTCGCCGGCTGCGACGTCGTCATCGAGGCCGTCTTCGAGTCCGTCGAGCTGAAGCAGGAGGTGTTCCGCGAGGCCGCGAAGTACATCAACTCCGACGCGCTCCTGTGCTCGAACACCTCGACGCTGCCCATCACCGAGCTGGCCAAGGGCGTCGACCGCCCGGACGACTTCATCGGTCTGCACTTCTTCTCGCCGGTCGACAAGATGCCGCTGGTCGAGATCATCAAGGGTGAGCGCACGAACGACGACGCCCTGGCCAAGGCGTTCGACCTGACGCTGGGGATCAGGAAGACCCCGATCGTCGTCAACGACTCCCGCGGCTTCTTCACCAGCCGCGTGATCGGCACCTTCATCAACGAGGGCGTCGCGATGATCGCCGAGGGCATCGACCCGCAGACGATCGAGCAGGCGTCGTCGCAGGCCGGGTACCCGGCCCCGGTGCTGCAGCTGATGGACGAGCTGACCCTCACGCTGCCGCGCAAGATCCGCGAGGAGACGAAGAAGGGCGTCGAGGCCGCCGGTGGCACCTGGACCCCGCACCCGTCCGACCCGGTGATCGACCGGCTCGTCGACGAGTTCGACCGCAAGGGCAAGAGCACCGGCGCCGGGTTCTACGACTACGCCGACGGCAAGCGCACCGGCCTCTGGCCCGGCCTGCGCGAGCAGTTCGGCGCGACGAACCACGACGTCGACCTGCACGAGCTGTCCGAGCGGATGCTCATCATCGAGTCGATCGAGACCGTGAAGTGCGTCGACGAGGGTGTGCTGACCACCGTCGCCGACGCGAACATCGGCTCGATCTTCGGCATCGGCTTCCCGGCCTGGACCGGCGGTGTGCTGCAGTACATCGAGGGCTACCCCGGTGGCCCGGCCGGCTTCGTGGCCCGCGCCGACGAGCTGAAGGCGAAGTACGGCGAGCGCTTCGAGGTCCCGCAGTCGCTGCGTGACCGCGCGGCGAAGGGGGAGTCGGCCACCGCGGCCGCCTGATCCCGCCCGACACGGACCCCCGCCGGCCCCTGGCCGGCGGGGGTCCGTGCGTTCCGGCTCCGTTCAGCGGGGCACGGTGGGCTGCAGCGTCGCCTCGACCAGCGCCTCGGTCCGGATGTGGGTCCCCTCCTGGTAGCCGGGGTCGCGGACCATCTCGGAGAACGCCCGCCGGCTCGGGTAGGACACCAGGAGCACCGCGTCCCACTCCTGGCCCGGCTCGGCGACGACCGGTGCCAGCCCGCGCCCGAAGTAGACGACCTCGGCGCCGAACCGGGCGGCGGTGGCCCGGAAGTGGGTGACGTAGTCGTCGTAGCGGGCCTCGCCGCCCTCGGCGAAGCGGAGCAGGTTCAGCATCACGATCGGCTGGTCGGGGTCCTCGGCGAGGAAGGCCGTCATGTCCGCGCCGGTCGGGTTCACTGCCATCGGCCGAGTCTAGGGTCGGTCGGCGGGGGAGAGCCCCGGACGACGACGGAAGGAGCCCGGGACATGATCCGCAACGTGGTGGTCGGCCGGCTGAAGGACGACGTGGCCCCGGCCGATATCGAGAAGGGGCTGCAGGCGCTGCGCGACCTGCGGATCGAGGGCCTCGACCTCGACCTGAAGGCCGGCCTGGACCTGGGGCTGCGCGAGGGCAACGCGCACTTCGTGCTCACCCTCGACCTGCCCGACGAGGAGTCCTACCGCGTCTACGACGCCGACGACGAGCACAACCGGATCCGCCGCGAGCTGTTCGCCCCGCTCTGCTCGTCGATCGAGCGGATCCAGTTCCGCCTGCCCTGACCGGGGAGGAACCGGACCAACAGGACGGACGCGCCCATCAGGCACCATGGTGTGCGTGACGCAGTGGGTGTTCGACATCGTGGACCGGCTCGGCGCCGCCGGCATCGGGTTGCTGATCTTCCTGGAGAACGTGATCCCGCCGATCCCGTCGGAGGTGATCCTCCCGCTGGGTGGCTTCCGCGCCTCGACCGGCGCGATGAGCCCGGTCGGCGTCTGGGCGGCGGCCACGATGGGTGCCGTCGCCGGTGCACTGGTGCTCTACGCACTGGGGCACTGGCTCGGCTACGAGCGGGTGCACCGGCTCTGCGGCCGCCGCTGGTTCGTCGTCTCCAGCCAGAAGGACCTGGAGAAGGGGCTCGCGCTGTTCGAGCGCTGGGGGAACTGGTTCGTCCTCGGCGGGCGCTGCATCCCGATCGTGCGCAGCCTCATCTCGATCCCGGCCGGGATCGCCCGGATGCCGCTGCTGCGGTTCACCGCGCTGTCCGCGCTCGGCAGCGGCGTGTGGAACGCGCTGTTCGTCTACCTCGGGTTCGTGCTCGGCGAGCGCTGGGAGGTCATCGAGGTCTACATGTCGCCGATCAGCAAGGTCGTCGCCGTGCTCGGCGCGGCGGTGATCGTGTGGCTGGTCGTGCGGAAGCTCCGCCAGCGCCGCCACCGCGACGCCGGGGTGTCGACCGGGACCGGCTGAACGCGCCGAGCCGACGCCCGGCTGCGCCGGGCGGGTGATCACGACAGCCCTGCGTACCGGTCCCGCCACGGGCCGTACCGCCGTGCCACCGCCGGGCCGTGGGCCCGCGCCGCTGTGCGAACCTGATCGTCACGCACGGGCGGCGACGAGCGGTGGAGGTGGTCGGGTGCGCCTGGTCGGGATCCACCACACCCACCCGTCGGGAGCGGTCGCCCTGCGCGGTGCCGACCTCGACGTCGACCCGGCCGTGCCGACCGTCGTGCGGGGAGGCAACGGCGCGGGCAAGTCCACGCTGCTGCGGATCGCCGCCGGTGCGCTCGCCCCGACCGCGGGCGAGGTCGAGGACGTCCCCGAGGTCGTCGGCTACCTGCCCGACCGGTTCCCGGCCGCCCGCAAGCTGACCCCGCGACGCTGGCTCGACCACATCGCCCGGGTGCGCGGCGTCGACATCGACGACGCCGCCGACCGCGCCGAGGTGCTGCTGACCGAGCTCGGGTACGACGGCGACGACGACGAGCCGATGGCCGACCTGTCCACCGGCAACGCCCGCAAGGTCGGGCTGGTGCAGGCGCTGGCCTGCGAGCCCGGTGTGCTCGTGCTCGACGAACCCTGGAACGGTCTCGACGACGACGCCGCGGACGCCCTGACCCGGCTGCTCACCGCCCGCGCCGCCCCGACCCTGCTGACCGACCACACCGGTACCGCGGCCGGTCTGCCCGGCGCCCGTCTGCACCGGCTGCGCGAGGGCCGGATCGCGACCGCCTCCGACCCGGACTCCGTGCCGTTGCCGACCGCTCCGCCGCCCGGGGCGATGATGCGCCTGGACATGGCCTGTGCGGGAGACCCCCGCCCGCTGCTGGAACGGGTGCTGCCACCGGCCCGCGTCGAGGGCGCGGCGCCGGGCCGGTTCACCGTGCGGGTCCCCGCCCCCGAGAGCGACGCCTGGCTGGCGGCCGCGCTCGCCGCGGGCTGCGCGGTCCGCTCGGTGCGGCCGGTCCGCCCGGCTCCCCGGGAGGGCGGCCGGTGAGGCGGCGGGTGCGCTCGGCGTTCGCCGTGGCGATGCTGCTGGGCGAGGACGTCGGCCGCACCGAACGCTTCGTCGCGCCGCTGGTGCTCTACGCCGGCGCCCTCGCCGTGCTGTTCGGCGGCGCGCCCGGCCCGCTGCCCGCGCCGTGGGCGGCCAGCGCGCTGTTGCTCTACCCGGTCGGGGCCTGGCTGGCGCACGCGCTTGCCGAGTCCGAGGACGACGACGCCCGCACCGTCACCCTGTCCGCCGCGGGCGGCCCCTGGCCGGTCGCGGCCGGCGTGCTGATCGCCGCGACGGCGGGCGTGGCGCTGCTCGGGCTGCTCGCCGTGGTGTGGGGCGTGGTCGCGGCCTGGGGCACGGCGACGACCGGGAGCCTGCTCGACGGGCTGCTCGCCCACCTGGCCTGCGGGATCACCGGCGCCGCGGTGGGGTCGGTGTTCTCCCGGCCGGTGGTCCGCAACGAGGGTGTCGCGCTGATCGGTGCGCTGGTCGTGCTCGTGGTGACCGGGACGCAGTCGTGGCTGCCGCCGGTCGGGACCGCGGCCGCGGCCCTGGGGAGCGGACGGCTCGGGGTGGGCCCGTTCGGCGACCTGGTCGTCGCGCTGCTGGTGGCGGTGGCGGCGACGGCGCTGGTGGTCCGGGTCGAGCAGGGCGGCGGGCTGCGCGAGCTGGGCGCACGTCTCGGCCGGCTCGCCGGCCGCCTGCGCCGCTGACCCCGTCCCACCCGACCGTCCCGCCCTGGCCGGCCCCGTTCACGGGCCGGTCAGCGGACCAGGCCCGCGACCCGGCCCAGGCGCTCGACGGTGCCGGCGAACAGGGCGTCGCGGGCGTCGACGGCGTTGTCGAACTGGCCGAACAGCTCGAAGGAGAGGTGCCCGAACAGGCCGGTCCACGCGGTGAGGGCGGCGAGCACGGCCCCGTCGGACAAGTCAGGGAGGTCCAGCGCGGCGCGGACGCGGGCGGCGTCGGCGGCGAGCGCGGGGTCCGGGGCGGGCGCCTCGGGGAGGGTGCCCGCGGCGTGCGCGGCGCCCAGGGCGCGGGCGAGCGGCTCCAGGACGCGTGCCGCGGCCGGGACGGTGTCGGTCGGCGCGCGGTATCCGGGCACGGGGGAGCCGTAGATCAACGCGTACTCGTGCGGACGGGCCAGCGCCCAGCCGCGCACGGCGTGCGCGACGGCCCGCCAGTGCTCCGCCGGGCCGGTGCCGGGATCGGCCGCGGCGAGGGCGTCGGCGAGCCCGTCGTAGCTCTGCACGATCAGGGCGGTGAGCAGGTCGTCGCGGGTGGGGAAGTAGCGGTGCAGCGCCGAGGACACCATTCCGATCTCGCGGGACACCGCACGCATGGACAACGCGGCCGCGCCGGTCTCGGCCAGCTGCCGCCGGGCTGCCGCGGTGATCTCGGCGACGAGCTCGGCGCGGGCCCGCTCGCGGGCGGTGCGGGAGGCGTTCACGCGGCCACGGTAGAGCATCGGTCTGTTCCCCGAGCGCTGAGCTGATCGAAGAGCGGTGATCTCGTTCGGTGGCCGTCGCCCCGGTGGGTCTCCGCTGCCGTCAGTCCGGCAGTGCCACCCCGACCAGCGCCGGGAGCGCGGTGCGACCCGACGCCGTGAGGCGCACGGACCGCCGGTCGCGGCCGCGTTCGACCCAGCCGCGGTCGAACAGGGCCCGGCACAGCACCGCGCCCGCCGTCCCCGCGAGGTGGTGGCGGCGTTCGGTCCAGTCCAGGCACGCCCGCACCACCGGGCGGCCGCGGCGGGTGAGCGCATCCGGTCCGGCGAGCCCGGCGAACCACAGCCGCCCGGCGGGTGTGAGGGCGAGGCCGTCGCCGGTCGCGAGCAGGTCGTCGGCGACGAGCCCGTCGAAGAGCGCGACACCCAGGGTGCCTGCAAGGTGGTCGTAGCAGGTCCGGGCGGTGGCGAGCCTGGCCGCGGCGCGCGAGGCCCGCAGCGTCGGGGCCGCCGGGGCGGGCGCGGTGCCCGCGGCGAGCGTCTCGATCGTGCGCGCGACGTCCGGTCCGCCGAGTCGCAGGTAGCGGTGCCGGCCCTGCCGCTCGGCGACGAGCAGGCCCGCGTCGACCAGCCGGTCCAGATGGGCCGACGCCGTCGACGGGGCGACGCCGGCGTGCCGGGCCAGCTCGCCCGCGGTCCAGGCGCGACCGTCGATCAGCGCGAGGCAGAACGCGGCCCGGGTCCGGTCCGCGAGCAGCGCGGCCCGGGCGGCGAGGGCGGCCGGGTCGATCGGGCCCCCGGAGCCGCGGACGCCGCCCGTGCCGGGAGCGCCGGTCACCGACGGCCCCGGTCCCCGCCGGACCCCGGCACCCCGCCTGCCGCGACCCGGCTCTCCCGCACCGGTCGCCCCCGGTGGCGGGACAGCGCCACCCCTGTCAGCGCGAGCACCCCGCCGAGCAGCGCCAGCGGTGGCGGCAGCTCCCCGAGCACCGGCCACGCCATGAGGACCACCAGCGTCGGGACGAGGTAGGTGGTGACGCCGAGCCGCCCCGCGTCGGTCCGCGACAGGGCGTACGCCCAGGTCCCGAACGCGAGCGCCGTCGGCACCAGCCCGAGGTAGACCATCCCGGCGACCTCCGGTCCGGACGCCGTGCCGAGGGCGTCGGCCAGGTCCCCGGCCCACGGCAGGGTGGTGATCGCGCCGACCACGCAGGAGACCTGGGTGACCTGCACCGCCGGCAGGCGCCGGAGCACGGGCTTCTGGGTGAGCACCCCGATCGTCCAGGTCGCGGCGGCCAGGAGGCACAGCAGTGCGCCCACGGGACCCCCGGCGCCGGCCGGACCGGCGCCCGATGTGGCGAACCCGATCAGCACCGCGCCGGCGAACCCGATCCCGGCGCCCGCGAGCAGCGGGCGCGGGAAGCCCTCCCGCAGCACGACGCCGGCGGACAGCGCGATGAGGATCGGTCCGACGTTCACCAGCATCGCCGCGGTCCCGGCGTCGAGACGTTCCTCCGCCGCGTTGAGCGCGACGTTGTACACCGCGAACCAGCTCACCCCGCACACCACCATCAGCAGCCACTCCCGCGCGGTCGGCCGGACCCAGGACTGCGACGCCAGCACCGCGAGCGTGAGCGCCGCCCCGCCGACCACCAGCCGTCCGAGCGCGAGCGCGCCGGCGCCGAACGCCGGGCCGACCGCCCGGATCGCCACGAACGCCGACGCCCACGCCAGCACGGTCACCCCGGCCGCCGCGGCGACCCGCATCCCTGTTCCCGTCACGGGAGGCGACGCTAGGCGCCCGACGTTTCGGTGTGCACCGAATTCAGCTGCGGTAGTACGGCGACGTCGCCGCGAGGGTCGCCTCCCAGTCCGGCATCGGCGCCCCGGCCAGGACCGCGGCGAGCCGGTCGAGGTACCAGTGCCAGCCCGGGCCGGCGTCGGCCGGGGAGAACCCGTCGGGCAGTACCTGCTCGAACACGAGCACGGTGCCCCCGCCCTCCGGGGTGAGCGTCACCGACAGCTCCCACGGCTCGCCGTCGCCCTCCCGGATGTCGACGACCAGCCGGTGCGGGGGATCGCAGTCCCGGACGAGCACGGTGGACGGGGCGCCGCCGCCGTCCTCGTCGCTGGTCAGGACGAGCTCGACGGTGCCGCCGGGTCGCCCGTCGCCGCTCCACCGCCCGAACCACCGCGCGCAGCGGTCCGGGTCGGTGACTGCCGACCAGACGTCGGCGACGGGTTCGTCGTGGACGCGGCGGAACCGCAGCACGGCACGCCCGTCGGTGCCGCGGACCACCTCCCCGGCACGGCCTCCGGTATCGGTCACGGGTTCCTCCTCGATCCACGGGCCAGTTCGGTGTCGAGCGCGTCGAACCGGTGCGCCCAGAAGCCGCGCAGCCCGGCCAGCCACTGCTCGGCCGCAGCAGGCCCGGACGGGTCGACCGCGTAGAGCCGCCGGGTCCCCTCCGCGCGGACGGTGGCGAACCCGTTGTCCCGCAGCACACGCAGGTGCCGGGAGACGGCCGGCTGCGAGATCCCGAACTCGGTGCGGACGACCTCGGTCACCCGCCCTGCCGTCCGCTCGCCGCCGGCGAGGAGCTCCAGGATGCGCCGCCGGACGGGGTCGCCCAGCACGTCGAACGCTTCCACAACTCCGAGCTTATATAACTTGGAGCGGAAATAGTAGGCCTCTGGACGGATCGGTTCGTCGCCGCTATGGTTCATTACATGAGTAACGAACCACTGCACTACGGCACCGGGAGGTCGCCGTGATCGACGACGGACGCCCGCTGTTCGCACAGATCGCGGAGGACATCGCGTCCGCCGTCGTGGACGGGACCTATCCGGAGGAGACCCAGGTGCCGTCCAGCAACGAGCTCGCCGCCTTCCACCGGATCAACCCGGCCACCGCGGCGAAGGGTCTCAACCAGCTGGTCGCGCAGGGCGTGCTCTACAAGAGACGGGGGATCGGCATGTTCGTCGCCGAGGGGGCACGGTCCCGGCTGCTGGAGAGCCGTCGCGAGGACTTCGCCCGGCAGTACATCGCTCCGCTGGTCACCGAGGCCCGCAAGCTCGGCATCGACCCCGAGCAGCTCAAGAAGATGATCGACGTCTGGGGGGACGACCGATGAGCACCGACGTGATCGCCATGCACGGCGTCACGAAGCGCTACGGCGACGTGACCGCGCTCGACGACGTGACGTTCGCGCTGGAGGAGAACCGCATCCACGGGCTGCTCGGCCGCAACGGCGCCGGCAAGACCACCGCGATGCAGATCCTCACCGCACAGAACTTCGCGACCTCCGGGCGCGCCGAGATCTTCGGCGAGCAGCCCTACGAGAACGCCCGGGTGCTCGCCCGCACCTGCTTCATCCGCGAGTCGCTGAAGTACCCGGACGAGTACCGGGTCCACCACGCGCTCCGGGCCGCCGCGAGCGTGTACCCGCAGTGGGACCAGGCCTTCGCCGACCGGCTCGTCGGGGAGTTCGGGCTGCCGCTCACCCGGATCTGCAAGAAGCTCTCCCGCGGCCAGCAGTCCGCGGTCGGGGTGATCATCGGACTGGCCTCGCGCGCCCCGCTGACCTTCTTCGACGAGCCCTACCTGGGCCTCGACGCCGTCGCCCGGCAGATGTTCTACGACCACCTGCTCGCCGACTTCGCCGAGCACCCGCGCACCGTCGTGCTCTCGACGCACCTGATCGACGAGGTCTCCGACCTGATCGAGCACGTCGTCCTGATCGACCGGGGTCGGGTGCTCATCGACGAGGAGGCCGAGGCACTGCGCGGCCGGGCCGTCACCGTCTCCGGGCCCGCCGAGTCGGTCGAGCGGTTCGCCCGCGGCCACACCGAGCTGCACCGGGAGCGCCTCGGCGGCTTCCTGCGCGTCACCCTCTCCGGGGTCGCGCCGACCCGCACCGGCCCCACCGAGCCGAACCTGCAGTTCGAGCCGGTCTCGCTGCAGCAGCTCGTCGTCCGTACGACCCAGCACAGCGCGGCGCCGGGCGCCGGCGTCGCCGAGGAGGTCCTGTCATGACCGCCGTCACCGCCGACCGCAGCCCGGTCGATGCCGCGCCCGCCCGGGTGCGCGCCGCGATCCGGATGGGCACGGTCAACTGGGGCCGCCGGTTCGGGATGGCCTGGCTGATCCTCGGGGTCGTCTTCGTGCTGCACCAGACCGTGTGGTGGGTGGTGCGCAGCAACGGCGGCGACGAGCCGACCGGCTACACCGGCGCGCTGACCTCGTTCTTCTTCATCCTGGCCAGCACCTACCTCGCGCTGATGACCCAGGTGATGCCGTTCGCGCTGAGCCTGGGCATCACGCGACGGCACTTCTACCTCGGCACCGTCCTGCTGGTGGCCGCCGAGACCCTGGTCAGCGCGATCGGGCTCAGCGTGCTGCTGGCCGTCGAGCGGGCCACCGACGGCTGGGGCCTGCGGGTCGAGTTCTTCGAGATGGGCTTCATGGGCCAGTCGAACCCGGTCGCCCAGGTGCTGGCGTACTGGGTGCCGCTGCTGACGCTCTCGCTGGTGTTCGTGCTCTTCGGCGCGGTGTTCCGGCGCTGGGGACAGCTCGGGATCTGGGCCGCTGTCCTGGTGCCCGTGCTGGTGGTCGCGGCCGGGGTGATGCTCCTGACCTGGCAGGACGCCTGGGGGGCGTTCGGCCGGTTCTTCGTCGAGACGCCGACGCTGGCGCTGCTCGCCGGCTATCCGCTGATCCTCGCCGCGGTCGCGGCGGGGGCCGGGTACCTGGTGCTGCGCCGCGCGACTCCCTGACGGAGGAC
Source organism: Pseudonocardia sp. ICBG162 (assembly GCF_020496225.1). Taxonomy (NCBI): domain Bacteria; kingdom Bacillati; phylum Actinomycetota; class Actinomycetes; order Pseudonocardiales; family Pseudonocardiaceae; genus Pseudonocardia; species Pseudonocardia sp. ICBG162. The sequence continues at coordinate 136,430 of NZ_JAHLJD010000005.1, read as the reverse complement.
CCGGCGGGGCCCGGCACCCTCGTGGGGGGTGGTGCCGGGCCCTCAGCCGTCCAGCACGAGATCGGCCCGTTCCGGTGCGCCACCGGAGCGGGCCAGCTCCTGTTCGGCGCGCCGCCAGCCGTCGCGGTACGGGGCGTAGCCCGGCCAGTCCGCCCGTCGGTGCAGCCGCCGCTCCCGCTCGTCCGCCGACGCCTCCACCCAGATCGCCAGCGAGGTCACCGGCGCCAGTGCGGCCGCGCCGCTCCCGCACCCCTCCAGTACGACGACGGTCGCCGGCGCCAGCGTGCGTTCCGGTCCCGGCCGGTCGTGCACCCAGTCCCACGACGTCCAGCGCAGCGTCGTACCGGCCGCCAGCGGGTCACCGATCCCGCGCCGGGCCAGCGCCGGGACCCGGGGCAGCCCGTCCCAGCCGGGGCACAGGTCCTCGATCTCGAGCAGCGGGGCCCCGAGCCGGTCGGCGAGCTCGCGGGCCCGGGTGGACTTCCCGGCCCCGGAGAACCCGTCCACGGTGACCAGGCGGTTCCCGGCGGGCCCGGCGGGGGCGGCGTGCACGAGCCGGGCGACCGTGTCGGTCCAGTCCCGGTCCGCGACCGTCCTCACGGCCGGACGACCACCTTGACCTGCGACGCGTCGGGGGACAGGGCGTCGCCGACGTGGTCGAGGTCGACGTGCCCGGTCACCAGCCGGTCCAGGTCCACCGCGCCCGACGCGGCCAGGCGCACCGCCGTGGGCCAGGTGTTGGCGTAGCGGAAGGTGCCGGTCAGGGTGATCTCGCGCGACTGCAGCATCGACACCGGCAGCGTCATCTCGTCGGCACCCATCCCGACGAGCACCGCGGCGCCGCCCGGCCGGACCGCGGGCAGCCCGCCCAGCACCGCGGCCGGCACCCCGGAGCAGTCGACGAAGGCGTCCACACGGGACACGTCGGCGCCCGGTGCGACGACGTCGGTCGCGCCGAACTCGCGGGCCAGTGCGGCGCGCGCCGGGTCCGGGTCGCTGACGACGACCTCGGCGGCGCCCTGCACCGCCGCCACCTGCGCGACGAGCAGCCCGATCGGCCCCGCCCCGGCGACGAGCACCCGCGACCCGACCCCGGTGCCCGCCCTGTGGTTCGCCCACAGCGCGACCGACAGCGGTTCGAGCAGCGCGGCGGCGTCGTCGGAGACGTGCTCGGGAACGGGGTGGGCGAAGTCGTCGGCGATCGTCACGTACTCGGCGAACGCGCCGTCGACCGGCGGGGTCGCGAAGAACACCATGTCCGGGCACAGGTTGTAGGCGCCGGTGTGGCAGTACCGGCAGCGGCGGCAGGGCACGCCCGGCTCCAGCGAGACACGCTCGCCGATCCGCCCCGCGTCGACGCCCTCCCCGACGCCGACGATCCGCCCGGACGGCTCGTGCCCGAGCACCATCGGCTCGCGCAGCACGAAGTCGCCGATCCGGCCGTGCCGGAAGTAGTGCACGTCGGAGCCGCAGGTGCCGACCGCCGCCACCCGCACCAGCACCTCCCGGGGGCCGGGCCGGGGGACCGGTCGCTGCTGCACCTCCAGCTCACCGGCGGCACGCAGCACGCTGCACCGCATCGACTCCGGCACCTCGGCGATCGTCGTCACGGGCACGACGGTGGCACGCGCGGCCGGGCCGGGCAACGCGGTGCGCCGACCGCGCCGGACGTACCGGTGCGCGCACGGTCGATCATTCCGGCGGACGTCGTCCGCCCCCGGGAGGTCCGCCGGTGGTGTACTGCTCCGCGACGAGAGGGAGGACCGGCCGCCCCGCGGGCGGCCGGCGACGAGAAGGACGCCCATGGGCTCGGCCATCGAACGACCGGCGGTCACCGGCTTCCACCACGTGTCGGCGGCCGTGACCGACGTGGAGTCCAGTGCGCTCTGGTACCAGCGTGTCCTCGGGCTGCAACGGCTGCCGATGACCTTCCCGCACCACGACGCCGCCGACGGCTCGTCGGAGAAGGCGGCGCTGCTCCTCGACGTCGTGACCGGGGTGATGATCGAGCTGCACGCCCCGGCCGACGGCGACGGCGGCGGCCCCCGCGGCGCGCTCGACCACCTGGCGTTCGGCGTCGCCGACCGCGCGACCCTCGACGCCTGGGCCGCCTGGCTGGACAGCCTCACGGTGCCGCACGGCGGCGTCGTCGACCGGACCGACCCGACCGGCTACGCGACGCTGGAGTTCCGCGACCCGGACGGCATCGCGCTGGAGTTCATCCACTTCCCCGGCCGCGGTTAGGCGACCGGTGCCGGGGCCACGGCGGCCCGGCGGGCGCGGAGCACGCCCCAGCCGACCAGGGCGGCCGCGAGCACGGTGAGCGCCGCCCCGGCGACGACGGTCCCGGTCCGGAACTGCCCGGTCTGCTCCGGGCTCCAGCCCGCGGCGGCGAGCGGCCCGGTGAACAGCGCGGCCAGCGCGGTCCCGGCGACGGCGACCCCGATCCCGGAGGTGATCTCGGAGGCGGTGTCGACCAGCGCGACGCCGATCGTGGTGCGTTCCTCGGGGAGGCCCCGCAGCACGTTGGTGGCGGCGACGACGCCGACCACCCGCAGCCCGGCCGCGGTGAGGGCGAGCGCGGCGGCGATCCCGGGGTAGCCGAGGGTGCCGAGACCGGTGTAGACGGCCAGCCCGGCGACGATCGCGACCGCGCCCACCCACGAGGCCCGGGTGAACCCGAACCGCCGCACGAACGGGGTGACCAGCGCGCCGCCCGCGAGCAGGACGACCACCTGCGGCAGCATCCCGAGCGAGGCCGCCGCGGGGCTCCACCCCAGGTCGAGCTGCAGCTGCAGGGTCACCAGGTAGCCGAGCCCGGCGATCGCCAGGCCGGCCGCGGCCTTGAAGGCCAGCCCGCTCGACACCAGCGGATGGGCGACGAGCGCCAGGTCGAGCAGCGGGTGGCGGGCGGTGCGCTCGCGCAGCACGAACAGCACCGCGGCGAGGACGGCGACGACGCCCGCGGCCCACGGCAGCGCCGAGCCGGAGCCGTGCTCGACGAACAGGGTGGGGGTGAGCAGCGCGGACACGATCGTCGTCGTGCCCAGGGCGGCGCCGGCGAGGTCGAGCGGCACCCGGTGCAGCGACGCCGGGTCGTCGGCGGCGATGCCGCGCCCGATCCCGACGATCGCCAGCAGCGCGATCGGCACGTTGACCAGCAGCAGCACCTGCCACGGGGCGACCGCCAGGACGAGCCCGCCGACCGTCGGGCCGATCGCGAGGCCGACGATCCCGACGGTCGAGATGAGGTTGATCGCGCGGACGCGCAGGTCGTCGTCGCGGAACAGGCGGAACGCCAGCGCCATCGAGCCGGGGGTGGTCATCGCGGCGGCGACGCCCGTCGCCACCCGGACGGCGATCAGCTCGCCCGCCGTGGTGACGAACGCGGTCGCGAGGCTCGACGCGGCGAGCAGGACCAGGCCGACGAGCATGACGCGACGCCGGCCGACCCGGTCCGAGAGCGCGCCGAGGGCGAGCATCAGCCCGCCGAAGACCACGGAGTAGGCGCCGGTGACCCACTGCAGGTCGGTGGCCGAGGCGTGCAGGTCGCGCCCGATCGTCGGCAGCGCGACGTTCAGGACGGAGTTGTCCAGCATCTCGAACAGGAAGACGGCGGACAGGCCGGTCAGGGCGGGCCAGGCCGCCCGGAGCGACCCGGGGGACGCGGTGGACGTGGGCTCGTGCACGGTGGGTTCCTCCCTCCGACGGTGGTGGGTCGGCGTGGCCCACGACGAGTAAGTTAACTGACTAAATTTAGTTAGTCAAGAGAGGTGGTCGGGATGCCCAGGACGGGACCGCGCGGCGGGCCGCGGACACGTGCGCGGATCGCGGAGGTCGCGGGCCGGTTGTTCCATGAGCGCGGGTTCGACGCGGTGACCGTCGCCGAGGTCGCGCGGGAGGCCGGGGTCTCGAGCGTGACCGTCTACAACCATTTCCCGCGCAAGGAGGACCTGTTCCTCGACCGCACCGACGAGGCGGCCGAGCTGCTGCGCGCGGCGGTCCGCGACCGGCCCGGGGGCGACGACGTGCCGGCGGGTCTGCGGCGCGCCGTCGACGACCTGGTCGAGGCCGGGCACCCGCTGGCGGGCACCGACCCGCGCTCGCTGCCTTTCTACCGGGCGGTCGCGACGTCGCCGTCGCTGCTGGCCCGGGCGCGCGAGATCGGCACCGAGCTGGAGGGTGTCCTCGCCGCCGAGATCGCCGCGGACGGGACGTTCGACGGCGACGGCGACCTGCTCGCCGCGCTGTTCGTCGGCGGCTACGCGGCGGTCCTCGCCGGGACCGCGCGACGGCTGCTGGCCGGCGAGGAGCGCGACGTCGTGCTGGCCGACCACCGGGCCCGGTTCGGCACGCTGGCCGAGGTGCTCCGCCGGGGCTTCGCCTAGCGGGGGTCCACGCAGACCAGGCCCCACGGCCGGTCGTCGACCCGGGTCATCACCACGGTGGCGTGCCGCGACCCGCGGCCGCGCAGCTTCCGGGCGATCGCCTCGACGTCACCGGCCAGGCCGCGGCGCCGCACGTCGACCGCGCCGACGTCGAGGTCGCGCAGCAGCCGGGGCAGCCGCTTCTGGTCCCACGGGCGGGAGTCGAGCACCCGCAGCGGTCGCGCGAACGGCGTGGCCGGGGGCTCGTCGTCGCCGGTCAGGAAGGCGATCCGCGGGTCGATCCGGGCGGTGCCGGTGGCCCGGGCCAGCGCGGAGACCAGCCCGGCCCGGGTGACGGCCGGGTTCGGGTCGAGCAGCCAGGCGCCCGGTTCGCCGACCGCGATCCCGGTGTCCCCGTCCGGCGGGTCCGGCTCGCCGTGCAGGTCGTGCACACCGTCGTCGTCGACGACGGTGGCGCGCGTGCGGGCGCCGGCCAGCGCGGGGGACCAGGCGCAGGCCTCCTTCAGCTCGCGCCCGAGCGCGAGGAACTCGATCTCCCAGTCCGGCGGGACGGTGTCGTGGTCGATCCCCGGTGCCGCCTTGATCCCGACCGCGCCGACCCGCCGCTCCAGCTCCAGGCACCAGTCCAGCGGCGGCTCGGACTCGCCGGTCCGCATCCGGCCGCCGCCGGTGCGCCGGGCCGGGTCGACGAACACGCCGTCGGCGCCGGACAGGTCGGCGTCGCGCACGTCGCACCGCACCGTCCGGGCCGAGCCGCCGTGCACGGCCGCGTTGCGGTCGGCCATCCACAGGTGCACCGGATCCAGGTCGACGCCGGTGACGTCGTGGCCCGCCGCGACCAGCGAGACCAGGTCGCCGCCGATCCCGCAGCACAGGTCGACGACCGCGCGCCCGGTGAAGCGGGCGGCCCGGTGCCGCGCGATCACCTCCGACGACGCCTGCTCCAGCCCGTCGCGCGTGAACCACATCCGCGCCGCCCGTGCGAACTTGCGGGCGGCCCGGTCCCGCAGCCCGGCCTGGGCCATGGCGTCGGCGACCAGCCCGGCGTCGTGCTCGCGGCGCAGCGCGGTCCCCAGCCGGAGCGCGGCGTCACCGTCCCGGTCGGCGACGGCGAGCCGGTCCAGCAGCGCCGTCCCCTCCGGCCCGGCGAGCCGCTCCAGCCGGGCGATCGGATCGTCGTCCACGACGACAGTGTCCACGGCGCCGTCCCCGGCACCGTCGTGTGCCCGCACCGGCGTCGGCCGCCGCGGACCCCGGGCGTACGGTCGTCGGCCGGGACATCGGAGCGGAGGAGCACGTGGTCGAGCACGACGGCCGCGACCCCGCCGTACACGGCGCACCGGTGCCCGAGCCCCCCACGGTGCGGGGTGCGACGGCGCTGCCCCGCGAGATCGGCGTCCTGGTCGGGTCGGCGTTCGCGATCGCCATCGGGTTCGGGCTGGTCGCGCCGGTGCTGCCGGCGTTCGCGCGCTCGTTCGACGTCGGGGTGACCGCGGCCGCCGCCGTGATCAGCGTGTTCGCCTTCTCCCGGCTGGTGTTCGCCCCGCTGTCCGGCACGGTCGTCGGCCGGTTCGGCGAGCTGCGGGTGTTCGTCGCCGGGCTCGCCGTCGTCGCCGTGACGACGGCCGGTCTGGCCTTCGCGACGGCGTACTGGCAGCTGATCGCGCTGCGCCTGGTCGCGGGCGTCGGGTCGACGATGTTCACGATCTCGGCGGTGTCGCTGCTCGTGCGGCTGTCCCCGCCACACCTGCGGGGCCGCGCGACGAGCCTGTGGGCGACCGGGTTCCTGCTCGGCAACATCGCCGGGCCGCTGCTCGGCGGCACCCTCGCCGCGATCGACGTCCGCGCCCCGTTCCTGATCTACGCGGCGCTGCTGGTGCTGGTGATCGTCGTGGGCGGGCCGCTGCTGCGCCGGCCGGAGGGCCCGGTCGACGAGGCGCCCCCGCCGCGCACCAGGTTCCGCGACGCGCTGCGCCACCGTGCCTACCGGGCGTCGCTGGTGGGGAACTTCGCGAACGGCTGGGCGGTGTTCGGCGTCCGCATCGCGCTGGTCCCGCTGGTGGTGGTCGAGGCGTTGGGGCGCGAGGACGCGTTCGGTGGCATCGCGCTGTCGGTGTTCGCGGCCGGGAACGCGGCGACCCTGCTGCTGGCCGGACGTCTCGCCGACCGCTCCGGTCGCAGGCCCCCGCTGATCGCCGGCCTCGCGGTGTCGGGTGCGTCGACGGCCGTCCTCGGCTGGGTGCTCGACCCCTGGGCGTTCCTGGCGCTCTCACTCGTCGCGGGGCTCGGCAGCGGACTGGTGAACCCGCCGCTCAACGCGGCCGTCGCCGACGTCATCGGGGAGCGCGCCCGCGGCGGCTCGGTGCTGGCGGGCTTCCAGATGGCGGCCGACCTCGGGGCGATCGCCGGGCCGCTGGTGGCCGGGGCGCTCGCCGAGGTCTGGGGGTACGGGCCGGCGTTCGCCGTGACCGGGGTGCTGTCGCTGGTCGCGGCGCTGGTCTGGTGGCGGGCGCCGGAGACCCTCCCGTCCCGGTCCTGACCTGGGGCGTTGCCCGCCGGGGTGACACCGGTGCCGGTCGCTCCGTCCCGCTGGTCCCGATCGTCCCCCGGTTCCCACCCGTCACGCCGGTCCGCCGGTTCGGGTGACCTCCTCCGGAGTGACCTCACCCCACCGACGGGTGGCGAGTGTGGCTGGTGTGCACAGGGTGCTTCTAGCGTCGTGGATATCGGACAAGCCGGACACGGATGGGGACGGGAACGAAGCCATGAGGCGCGGACTGGCACGACGTACGGTGATGAGCGCGGCGGCGGTGGTGACGGTGAGTGCTGTCATGTTCACCGGAGGGGTCCTGGCGCTCACCGACGGTGCGGCCGTGTCCGCGGCCGCGGCACCCACGGTGCCCGGCGCCGTCGCGCAGGCCGCGGTCCCGGAGGCACCGAGCGTGCTCGCCGGGCCGACGACCACCCCGTCGGGCGCCGCGGCGTTCCCGACCGACTCCGCTCTGCGGTCGTCGTCGGAGGCCGCCGGGGGCTCGGGTGCCGCCGCGGCCGCTCGGCCCGCGGAGACGGACGCCGTCCGCGGGGCCGAGGGCTCCGGTGACGCCGGACCGGCCCGCCCGGCCGCCACCGGGTCGTCCGGCTCCGAGAGCCCGGTCCCGCCGTCCGCGACGGGGCCTGCCGACGCCGCGAAGCCTGCCGACGGGGCGAAGCCCGCTGACGGTGCGAAGCCTGCCGACGCCGCGAAGCCCGCCGACACGCCCGCCGACGCGCCGTCCGGCCCCGCGGACGAACCGACGACGCCGGTCGCCCCCGCCGAGAGGCCCGCCGATCCGGCGCCGCCCGCGGACGAGCCCAACGGTCCCGCGGCCGGGCCGGCTGCTCCCGCGGAGAAGCCCGCCGCTCCCGCGGACGAGCCCGCCGCTCCCGCGGAGACACCGGGTGGGCCTGCCGAGAAGCCGGCGGATACTGGGGAGACGCCGGCCGACCCGGCGCCCGCACCCGCCGACGCCGGGACGACGCCCGCCGACGCCGGGACGGGGCCCGCCGACACGGGGACGGAGCCCGCCGCCCCCGCGAAGCCCACCGACCCGGAGGAGAAGCCCGTCGACCCCGCGGACACGCCCGTCGAGACGCCGACCGACCCCGCGGCCGCGCCCGCCGCGCCCGCCGACCCCTCGGCCCGACCGGCCGACCAGAGCACGCCCCGCCCCGGCGCCACCAGCGCGGCCGAGCGCTACGGCTGGGGCGCGCCGCTGCCGGCGTCGGACGAGTTCGGCTACACCGGACCGCCCGACCCGGCGAAGTGGAACCAGGCGGGCGAGTGCTGGCCCGGTCACGCGGGCAACGGCGGCCGCTGTGCCAGCCGGTCCACGGTGAAGGACGGCAAGCTGATCCAGACCGGGCTGCGCAACGGCGACTCGGCGTGGATCTCGTCGAAGTTCAACCAGCAGTACGGCCGCTGGGAGGCCCGCGTCCGGTCCGAGGCCACCGGCCCGGACAACGGCAGGCAGTACCACCCGCTGCTGATCATCTGGCCGCAGTCGGACCGCTGGCCCCAGGACGGCGAGTACGACTTCCTCGAGAACGGCGCGCCCGGCGAGCAGTGCGCCGAGGCATTCATCCACTACCCGCACGGCCGCGGCGCGGTCCAGCAGGAGTACGCCAAGGAGAAGGACTGCGGCGCACCGCTGAGCGAGTGGCACAACGTCGCCATCGAATGGACGCCCGACCACGTGAAGGGCTTCATCGACGGCAAGGAGTGGTTCTCCTTCTCCGGCGGTGCCCGGCCCGGCCGCAAGAACATCCAGGACATGCCCAGCGGGCACCTGACGATCCAGCTCGACAACTTCTTCGGCGGCAACATGCAGCCGGCGACGTACGAGGTGGACTGGGTCCGGATCTACTCCCTCGACGGGAAGTGACCGGCTAACACCGGACCGTTGCGGGGCGATGAGTGGACGTGCCGCTTCTCACACGCAGGACCGCGGGGTGGCTGCTCGCGGGCGTCGTGGCCCTGGAGGTCACGATCCCCGCGGTCGGCCTGGCCACCACCGAGCCGCCGCGCCGCTACTCCTGGAGCATGTTCGTCGCGTCGTCGACGGAGTACGCCTACACCGGGCGGACCGCCGACGGCGCGTCCCGCGCCCTCGACACCGAGGCCCTGCCGTGGCCGCAGCGGACCGTCCACTACGGAGCCAGGGTCCCGCAGCTGCTGTGCGCGGCGACCCCGGACCTCGTCGCGGTGTCGCGGACCCGGGACGGCGCCCCGGAGTGGGAGCAGCCGTGCTGAGGCTCCCCGACACGCTCCCCGCACGTCCGCTGGCCGGGTACCGGATCCTGGTCGGGCTCGTCGCCGGGCTGAAGGCCGTCGAGCTCGGCGCGAGCCCGCTGCTCGGGACCCGGGCCGGGCCGCTGTTCGGGGTCGGCCCGGTGCTGCCCGCCCCGGTCTGGCTCGCGCTCGGCGCGGTGATGGGGCTGGCGGCGCTGGCCGTCGTCGTGGGGTGGAACGCGCGGGCGGCGGCCCTGGTGGTCGGGCTGTGCACCGCCGGCTTCGTCTGGGGCGCGGGCTACTACTCCAACCACACCTACCTGCTGTTCACCGCGGCGGTGCTGCTGTCGTTCTCCGACTGCGACGCCGCCTGGTCGCTCCGGTCCCGGCGCGGACACGGCGCCGACCGGGTGTGGGCGGCGCCGGTGCTGGTGCTGCGGGCGCAGATCACGATCGTCTACTTCTACGCCGCGATCTCGAAGATCCGTCCGGACTTCCTGTCCGGCAACGGGCTGGCGTCCTGGGCGTGGGACTCGGTGCTGGTCCCGGCGGCGCTGCTGACGCCGGTGTTCCTGGTGCCGATGGCGTTCGGCGCGGTGCTCACCGAGCTGTTCGTCGCGTTCGGGCTGTGGTCGTCGCGGCTGCGGCCGGTCGCCGTCGTCGCCGGGATCGGGCTGCACCTCGGCATGATCGCGATGCTCTCCGACGGGCTGCACGCCGCGGTCGAGCTGGGGCTGTTCGCCACCCTCACCTGCGGTAGCTACCTGCTGTTCGCGGACCGCGTCCCGGTCGTCGACGGGCTCACCGGCGCGGTGGTGGTGCCCCGGCAGCGCCGGTCGGAACCGGCGCTGCCGAGCACGGTCACCCGGCGCTGACGCCCATCGCCTCGGCCAGCCGCAGGTGCGGCGCGGCCTCGTCGTGGCGCGAACGGCGCTGCAGGGTGCGCCCGAGGAGCAGGTGGGCGTACCCGTCGGCCGGCTCGCGGCGCACCAGCTCGCGGAGCTCGGTCTCGGCCCGGCCGAGCTGCGCGGAGTGGTAGTACGCGCGGGCCAGCAGCAGCCGGACCGCGGCGGCCTCGGGCTGCTCGGCGACGAGCTCGGCGAGCACCGTCGCGGCCCCCGCGGGGTCGCCGGAGTCGAAGAGGTACCCGGCGTGCTCCCACCGGTCGGCAGGCCCTGCTTCCGTCCCGGTCATCCAGGACAGCGCGTCGATCCTCATCGGTGCGGCCTCCTTCCGGCCCATTCGGTTGATACGTCAACCACAACCGCGGCGCCGGGTGTTCTGTTCCCGGCTCAGGCCAGGGCGGCGCGGACCAGCTCGGGCATCCCGGTCGCCGGACGGCCGAGCAGCGTCGCGAGGTCCTCCGACGGCTCGGCGAACATCCCCGACGAGACGAACTCGCCGATGAAGGCCGGAGCCGGGGCCCGGTCGAGCGGTACCCGGCGGTGGGACACCGGCCGGCCGGACTCCGCGGCGATCGTCGCGGCCAGCTCGTCGTAGGTCCACAGCGGTCCGCGCAGCTCGTAGGCGCGCCCGGCGTGCTCCTGCGGCCCCCCGGCCACGACGACGGCGGCGGCCCGCGCCAGGTCCGCGATCGTGGCGGTGTTGAGCGCCCGGCCGCCGTCCGCGGCGACCGTCCCGCCGGACTCCAGCGCGGCGGCGACCACGTCCGGGTTGACGAACATGTCCGAGTAGAAGGTGTTGCGCAGCGGCGTCACCGGCAGCCCGGAGTCGCGCAGCAGCTCCTCGGTGACGGTGTGGTCGGCGAGGAAGGCGGGCGCGCCGGGCCGGTCCGCGCCGATCGCGCTGGTGTAGACGACGTGCCCGACACCCGCCTCGGCCGCGGCACGGACCACGTTGCCGTGCTGGCGCTCGCGCACCCCGGGTGTCACGTCGGAGCCGGACACGAACAGCAGCCCGTCGGCGCCGGTGAACGCCGCCTTCAGCGAGGCCGGGTCCTCGTAGTCGCCGACGTGCACCCGGACCCCGGCCGCGGCCAGGTCGGCCACCTTCTCCGCGGACCGGGCGAGGACGCCCACCCGCTCCGCCGGCACGGTCTCCAGCAGCGCCCGCACGGCCGCGCCGCCCAGCTTCCCGCTCGCCCCGGTCACGATGATCATCGCTGTCTCCCCATCTCGTCGTGAACGGTGACGACACTGCCGGATAGGCTTACGTTCGGTAAGTACGTACCTTCTGGTAAGTAGGTGGGTGGACGGTGAGCACGCAGGTGGAGCGGCCCACGGGCCTGTTCTCGGGTGACGCGTTCGACAGCAGCTGCCCCTCGCGGTCGGTCCTCGACCACGTGACGTCGAAGTGGGCGGTCCTCGTGCTCGTCGTCCTGTCCCGCGAGGACCACCGCTTCTCCGCGCTGCGGCGCGCCGTCGGCGGGATCAGCGAGAAGATGCTGGCCCAGACCCTGCGCACCCTGGAGGGCGACGGCTTCGTGCACCGCGAGGTCGCCGCGACCACCCCGCCGCAGGTCAGCTACGGCCTCACCGAGCTCGGCCACGGCGTGACCGGCCACCTCGCCGGCCTCGTCGGCTGGATCGAGGACCGGATCCCCGAGGTGCTGGCGGCACGCGAGCGGGCCTAGGTCCCGGTGGTCAGTGCCCGCCGCCCAGGTGCCCGGCGAGCCGCTCGTGGCGGTTGCGGCTGTCGTCGTTCATCCCGGTGACGACGAGCGTGCGGCCGGACCGCGCGTAGCGGCGCCGCAGGTCGTCGAGGACGGCGACGGTCGAGGCGTCCCACACGTGCGCGCCGGACAGGTCGACGGTCACCTCGTCGGGGTCCCCGTCGGGGGCGAACGCCGTGCTCAGCTCGCTGCTGGAGGCGAAGAACAGCTGGCCGGTGACGCGGTAGACGACCGCCCCGCCGTCGTCGACGGTGCGGTCCACCCCGACCAGCCGTGACACCCGGTTCGCGAACAGCACCGAGGCGACGAGCACGCCGGCGCCCACGCCGAAGGCGAGGTTGTGGGTGCCGACGGTGACCACGACGGTCGTCAGCATCACCGCCGTCTCGCTGCGCGGCATCCGGCGCAGCGTCGCCGGACGGATGCTGTGCCAGTCGAACGTCCCGACCGACACCATGACCATCACCGCGACCAGGGCGGCCATCGGGATCAGTGCGACGACGTCGCCGAGTGCGACCACGAGGACCAGCAGGAACACCCCCGCCAGGAACGTGGACAGCCGCGTCCTGGCCCCGGACGCCTTCACGTTGATCATCGTCTGGCCGATCATCGCGCAGCCGCCCATGCCGCCGGTGAAACCGGTGACGATGTTCGCGACGCCCTGGCCCCACGACTCGCGGGTCTTGTCCGAGCCGGTCTGCGTGATGTCGTCGACCAGGCGTGCGGTCATCAGCGACTCGATCAGCCCGACCAGCGCGACGCCCAGCGCGTAGGGCGCGACGATCCGCAGCGTCTCCCACGTCAGCGGCACCGCGGGGAGGTGCGGGAGCGGCACCGTGTCCGGCAGCGCGCCCTGGTCGCCGACGGTCGGCACGGCGACCGCGGCCGTCACCGTGACCACGGTCAGCCCGACGATCGCGACCAGCGGTGCCGGGACGACGCGGGTCAGCCGCGGCAGCCCGACGATGACCACCAGGCCCACGGCGACCAGCGGGTAGACCGCCCAGGGCACGCCGATCAGCTGGGGCACCTGCGAGGTGAAGATCAGGATCGCGAGCGCGTTGACGAAGCCCACCATCACGCTGCGTGGCAGGAAGCGCATCAGTCGCGCGACGCCCGCGGCGGCCAGCGCGATCTGCAGCACCCCGCCCAGCACGACCGCGGCGAACAGGTACTCGACGCCGTACTCCCGCGAGAGCGGGGCCACGACCAGCGCGATCGCACCGGTCGCGGCCGAGATCATCGCCGGTCGCCCGCCGCAGACCGCGATGACCACGGCCATGGTGAACGAGGCGTACAGGCCGACCCGGGGGTCCACCCCGGCGATGATCGAGAACGCGATGGCCTCGGGGATCAGGGCGAGCGCGACGACGAGTCCGGCGAGCACCTCGGTGCGCACCAGGCGGGGTGTCCAGCGGGCACGCAGCGTGGCGAGGTCGGGCAGGGCGGAGCGGGGCACGATACGACGGTCGCTTTCACGTCGGGGGAGGGGCGAGGCCGCGGGCCACGACGGCGGGAGCGCGCGAACGGCCCGACCGTACTCTCACGTGAGGGGAGGGTCTGCGGTGCGGGGCCCGGAACCCGTCCGGGGTGGCGCGCCCCACACTCCGTTGTCCCACAGGCCGATCTCAGCGTCGTCACAGCGACGGTGAGCACGATGGGGTCCATGGCGATGACTCCCGACGTACCGACCTGGGTGGGTGAGCTCGACCGGCTCGCCCCGGCCCGCGACCTCGAGGTCGACCGGCGCTTCGCCGCCGCACGGCTGCTGGTCACCGTCGGTGGCACCCCGCAGGGTCAGGTCACCGTGCCGCTGCGCGCCGGGCGCGCGACCGCCGCGGAGCTCTCGCTCGCCGTCGCCGCGCTGCCCGCGGCCGGCACCGTCGCCGTCGCGCCGTCCGCGGCCGACCCGGTCACCGTGGTCGTCGCGACCCGCAACCGGCCCGAGTCGCTGGCCCGCTGCCTGCGCGCGGTCCTCGCCTCGGACCACCCGGCGCTGTCGGTCGTCGTCGTCGACAACGACCCGGACGACGAGCGGACCGAGCTGGTCGTGCGGGCCGCGGGCTCCGACCGGGTCCGCTACGTCCGCGAGCCGCGGCGCGGTGCGTCCATCGGGCGCAACCGGGGCCTGGCCGAGGCCCGCACCGAGATCGTCGCCTTCACCGACGACGACACCGAGGTCGACCCCGCCTGGGCCTCGCGCATCGCCGGCGCGTTCGCCGCGGACCCCGAGCTCGCCTGCGTCTCCGGCCCGGTACTGGCCGCCCGCCTGGGCAGCCCCGAGGAGCGCGCCGCCGACGTCGCCCTGGCCTGGAACAAGGGCTTCACCCCGCGCCGGTTCACCCTCGCCGAGCCCCCCGCGGACTCCCCGATCTTCCCGTTCGCACCCGGCCTGTTCGGCATCGGCGCCAACCTCGCCGTGCGGGCCGGGGCCGCCCGCGCCGTCGGCGGCTTCGACGAGGCCATGGGCCCGGGCACCCCGACCCACGGCGGCGAGGACTGCGAGTTCCTCGTCCGCATGATCCTGGCCGGGAACGTCCTCGGCTACGCCCCGGGCGCCTACCTCTGGCACCACCACCGCCCCGACCAGGCGGCGCTGAACACCCAGCTCGAGGGCTACGCGATCGGGCTGGGCAGCTTCCTGGCGAAGGTGGCGCTGTCGCCGCAGGGGCGTTCGGTCGCGCTGCGCCGGCTCCCGGCCGCGGTCGCCCGGCTGCGTCACATCTCCGACCGCGAGGCCGGGGCCGGCGACGCGATGCCCGACAGCGGACTGCTGGAGCGCGGCGGCCGGATCGCCCGCGGCGGCTGGGCCTACGTGCAGCGGTCCCGCGAGGTGCGGCGCAACGGTGGCGCGGTGCCGCCGATGCTGCTGCCCGCGCGCTCGGCGCTCGTCCCGGCGCACATCCGCCGTGCCGCCGAGGCCGCGCGGGTCCGGGCCGAGGCCGGCGCCCACGTCGGCCCGACGGCCGTCCCGGCTCCGCGTCCCGACCGGCAGGCCGAGGCCGAGGCCGGCGACGACCGCGGGGCCGCGGAGTTCGCCCGGAACTCCGCGGCCTGAGCCGCTACAGCCCGTAGGACTTCCCGATGATGTCGCGCTGGATCTCGCTGGTCCCGCCGTACACCGTCGAGACGACGCTCTGGCGGAGCAGCCGCTCCATGCCGTACTCGGTGGCGTAGCCGTAGCCGCCGAGCATCTGCATCCCCTCCAGGGACAGGTGCTTGGCGAGCTCGGTGGCCTTGAGCTTGGCCATCGACGCCTCGCGCGGGAACAGCGCACCCGCGGGGGCCTCGTCGATCACCCGCGCGGTGTCGTGCACCAGCAGGCTGGTGGCCGCCAGCTCGGTGGCGTTGTCGGCGATGCGGTGGCGCATCGCCTGGAAGCTCCCGACGGGGCGGCCGAACTGCTTGCGCTCCTTGACGTAGGCGACGGTGTCGTCGAAGGCGCGCCGCGCCAGCCCGAGCATGAGCCCGGCCAGGATCATCCGCTCCAGGTTCAGCCCGGCCATGAGCTGTCGCCAGCCCTGCCCCTCGACGCCGACGACGGCGTCGGCGGGCAGCTCGCACCCGTCGAAGTAGAGGTCGTTGACCTCCTTGCCACCCATCGTCTCGATGCCGTGGATCGACAGGCCCGCCGCGTCGGCGGGCACGACGAACATGGTCAGGCCGTCGTGCTTGCCGCCCTCGGTGGAGGTGCGGGCGACCAGCAGGATGTGCGACGCGATGTGCGCGTTCGAGCACCAGGTCTTCTGGCCGTCGATCCGCCAGCCGGTCTCCGTCTTCGTGGCCTTGCACTTCAGCCCGCCGACGTCGGACCCGGCCTCCGGCTCGGACATCGAGATCGACAGCACGTCACCGCGGCACATCCCGCCCAGCAGCTCCTGCTTCTGGGCCTCGGTGCCGAACTTCTCGATCGCCGCGGCGGTGATGGTGGTCGTGCCGAACCCGGCGATCGGGGCCTGGCCGTACGCGGACTCCTCCAGGAAGACCAGCAGGTCACGCATGCCCTGGCCGGCGCCGCCGTACTCCTCGGGGGTGGCGATGCCGAGCCAGCCGAGGTCGGCCATCTTGCGGTAGATCTCGTCGGAGTGGGCGTGCCGCCCGCCGCCGGTCAGCTCGTCGCGGCGCTCCTTGCTGCCGATCTCGCGACGGCAGAAGTCGCCGATCGCCTTCGCCAGGTCGGTCTGGTCCTCGGTCAGGGTGACGGGCATCAGGGATCTCCTCGGTCGTCGGACCACATTCCGGTGCGGTCCAGGTGGGCGAGCAGCAGGTCGCGGCCGTCGAGCACGTGGCGGCGCATCGCCGCCCGCGCGGCGTCGGGGTCGGCGGCGCCGAGCGCGTCGAGCAGGACGACGTGGGCGTCGACCGCGCCGGCCCGCCACTCGGGCGAGCCGGTGTAGAAGTGCGCCGGAAGGTAGTGCGACGAGCGCCCCACCAGCCAGGCGAGCTTGCGCGAGCCGGCCAGCCGGTTGACCTCGGCGTGCAGCCGGTGCTCGGCGGACACGAGCGGGTCCAGCTCGGCCGGGTCGTGGGTCTCGGGGGTGCGCGCGCACAGTGCGGCGATCCGGTCGGCGAGCTCGCGCAGCGGTGCGAGGTCGGCGGGGGACAGCCGCTGCGCCGCGCGTGCGGCCAGCGTCCCGGTCAGGTCGGCCTGCACCTCGAACAGGTCCGCGACGTCGTCACGGGTCAGCTCGGCGACGACGAACCCGCGCCGCGGCACCGCGTGGACCATGTCCTCGGCGCGCAGCGACTGCAGGGCCTCGCGGACCGGGGTGTGGCTGACGCCGAGGTCCGCGGCGATCCGGTCCATCCGCAGGAAGGTGCCCGGCCGCAGCTCGCCGGACAGGATCCGGTCCCGCAGGACGAGCGCGATGCGGTCGGGCAGCTGCGGGGCGCGGCCCGGTGAGAGCTCACGCACGAAGTCGGCCGTCGACACGGCGACTATCATATACGATTTCGGCGAACCTGCGTCGCCGCCGACCGAGGGAGAACACCGTGCCGGGTCAGAGCCCTGCCGAGGATTTCCGCCTGACCGACATCCTCGCCGATCCCGACCGCGCCGACCTCGTCGCGCTGTCGTTCGACGGCGTGACGACCACCTACGGCGAGCTCGAAGAGCGCGCCGGGCGCACCGCGGCGGCCCTGCGCGACCTCGGCCTCGGGGCCGGGGACCGCGTCGTGTGGATCGGGAAGAACCGGCCGGAGTTCCTGGAGCTGCTCTTCGCCGCGCCGCGGATCGGCGCGGTGTCGGTCCCGCTCAACACCCGGCTCACCGAGGCCGACCTGCTGGCGCTCGTCGACGACGCCCGGGCCGGGCTCGTCGTGCTGGGGCCGGACTTCGCGGGGCTGCGCGGTGCGCTCGACGGGCGCCGGGTCGTCGTCGTGGGGGAGGACCACGCGGACTGGCGTGACGCGGCCGCCGACGTGCTGCCGCCGTCGCCGCCGGCCGGGTCCGCCACGGACGACACCGTGCTGCAGCTCTACACCTCCGGCACCACGGGGCTGCCCAAGGGCGTGCTGCTCGCGCACCGGCAGTTCTCGGCGCTGCTGCTCGCCGCCGGGCACTGGTCGATCGACCCCACCTCGACCGCGCTGGTCGCGATGCCGCTGTTCCACATCGGCGGCGTCGGCTACGCCCTGGTCTGCCTGGCCGCCGGGGCGCGGTGCGTGCTCGTCGCCGACATCGTCCCCGGGCCGCTGCTCGACACGATGTCCGACGAGCGCGTCACGAACGCCTTCCTCGTGCCGGCCGTGCTGCAGATGCTCTCCGCGGTGCCCGGTGCCGCCGACCGCGACTGGTCCGCGCTGCGGTCGATCGCCTACGGCGCCTCGCCGATCACCGTCGGCGCGCTGCGGGCGGTCGTCGAGACCTTCCGGGCGCCGCTGTTCCAGGTCTACGGCGCGACCGAGACCACCGGTGCGATCACCCAGCTCGACCCGGCCGACCACGACCCGGACGGCCCCCGGGCGCACCTCATGCGCTCGGCCGGGCGGGCGTACCCGTGGGTGCGGCTGACGATCGTGGACCCGGCGACCGGCCGGGAGCTGCCGCCCGGCGAGGTGGGGGAGGTCCGGATCCACTCCGACCAGGTCACCGCCGGCTACTGGAACCGGCCCGAGGACACCGCGGCCGCGCTCGGCGACGACGCGACGCTGCGCACCGGCGACGGCGGCTACCTCGACGCCGAGGGCTACCTGTTCCTCACCGACCGGATCAAGGACATGATCGTGACCGGCGCGGAGAACGTGTATCCGATCGAGGTGGAGAGCGTGCTGTCCGAGCACCCGGACGTCGCCGACGTCGCGGTGATCGGGGTGCCCGACGAGCGCTGGGGCGAGGCGGTGAAGGCCGTCGTCGTGCCGCGGCCGGGGGCGACGATCGATCCGGACGCCCTCATCGTGTGGATCCGGCCGCGGATCGCGGGCTTCAAGCGGCCCCGCTCGGTCGACGTCGTGGAGGCGCTCCCGCGCAACCCGAGCGGCAAGATCCTCAAGCGCGAGCTGCGTGAGACCCACCGCAGGGCCTTCACCTGATCGCAATCGTCGGTTAGCCTCGCCTCAGTACCGGTGAGGGAGGGCTTCCATGTCTCTGCGTCTGCCGACCGGCAGCATCACCGTGCTGCTCGGGCCGTCGGTGCAACGCCGCCGCATGATGAACCGGCTGGACGACGCGAGCGGCCGGTGCGCCGACGGGCACGACGCCGTGGTCCGCAGGCTGGGTGCCCGCGTGACCGAGTCGGCGGCGGACCGGCTGGCCACCGTCGACGCGGCCCGCCGGGGCCCCACCGCGATGGTCCTCGCCGACCGCCTGACCGACGGTCTCGACGCACACGACCGCAGCACGGTGCTGTCCGCGCTGCGGGCGGTCGCTGCGGACGGGGTCGCCGTCCTCGTCGACGACATCGACCCCGTCGCGGCCCTCGCCGTCGCCGACGGCGCCCTGCGCGTCGACGAGCGTGGCGAGGTCCGGGTGGAGGAGCTGGCCTACTTGGCCTCGTAGGTGAGGCAGTCGGCGGCGTCGGCGCCCGCGCCGATGTTCACCGACGACGCGGTGCACTCGAGCTTCTCGTTGAACCGGCAGTCCGAACGGTGGCAGGCACCGACGAGGCCGTTGCCGCTGCCGCCGCGGAACGAGATCTCGACGAAGGTGCCGCAGTGGGCGTGGTCACCGGAGATCGTGATCGCCCCCGCGCCGCAGCTCGAGTCGGAGTTGTAGGAGCAGCTGGTGGCGGAGCACTGCTGAACCTGGGGCATGTCCTGGGCCGTGGTCATGGCGCTCAGGTTGTCGGGGTCGTGCGGTGCGCGCCAGGCAACAGAGGCTCGCCTGACCGGCGGTGCGGGCCGCCTCATTTACGCCCTCCACCTGGGCGATCGGTCCGGCAAACGCGACACATGTGTGTTGTGAATCACATTGCTTGCCCGTCGGACGGGTGATCCGCGTCGGTCGCGGAGGTGACCGGTCGGTGACGACCGACCGGGGGTGGGCGATGATCCCCCCGCCGGACCCGGTGGACCGGGCCGGAGAGGGAGGCGACGTGGACGAGGACCTGATGGGCCGGCTCATCCGGTTCGCCGACCTGACCGCCTGGCCGGCGTTCGCGGCGTTCGGGGTGCAGGAGGAGTCGATCGACCGGCTGCTCGCGACGACCGCGGGCCTGGACCCGTCGGCCGTCGCCGGGGTGCGGGCCGGGCTCGCCGGGCGGGTCCGCGCCGCGGCGCGGGCACTGCGGAACGAGCCGCCGGTCGCGGACGGCCTGCACCGGATGGCGCTGCGCCCGGGCGAGCGGATCGTGGTCGTCGGTGACTCCCTGTCCGCCGACCGGCTGAGCTGGGCACGGCTGTTCGCCGAGCTGGTCCCGATGGTCGAACCGGAGGCCTCGGTCGAGGTGCTCGCGCTGTCCGGGCGGACCAGCTCCGAGGCGCTCGCGCTCGGCCCGGTCCTGGTCTCCCGGGTGCCGACCCGGGTGCTGGTCATGCTGGGCACCAACGACATCCGCCGGGAGGGCGCGACCACCGGGATCCGGATGGTGTCGATCAGCGAGACGGCACGGAACCTGCGGGCGCTGCGCCTGCTGCTGGAGACCGAGAGCGGCGCCCGGGTGCGGTTCGTCGTCCCGCCGCCGGTCGACCCCGGACGGGTGGCCGCCACCCGCGAGCTCACCGGCGAGTGGTGGGACCCGGCCGACGTCCCCGGGCTCGTCGCGACGGTCCTGGAGGTCGACCCGGACGCGGTCGACCTGTCCCGGATGCCGATCCGGCCCGACTTCTGGGAGGACGACGGCCTGCACCCCAGCCCGATCGGGCAGGTCGCGATCCTGCGGGCGGTGCTGGCCCGGATCTGACCCGGCCCGCTCAGCCGCGCAGCGCGGCGACCGCCGCCCGGGCCGCGGCGGCGACCGCGGCCTCCCCGCGCGCCTTATCGGCCGGGTCGGCCGGGACGGTGAAGACCGTCAGGACCAGCGGTGCGCCGTCCGGCGGGTACAGCACCCCGGAGTCGTTGCGTTCCCCGAGCGGCCCGGAGCCGGTCTTGTCGCCGACGGTCCAGCCGGCCGGGACCGCCGCGCGGAACTGCCGGTCGCCGGTGGTGTTCGCCCGCAGCCAGCCGGTCAGCCGGTCGCGCTGCGCGGGCGGCAGGGCGTCGCCGAGGACCAGGGTGCGCAGCGTGGACGCCAGCGCGGCCGGGGTCGAGGTGTCGCGCTCGCCGTCGCGGTCGTTCAGCGCGGTCTCGGCCCGGTCGGACCGGGTGACGGTGTCCCCGGTCGTGCGCAGCCACGCGGTCAGCTCGGCGGGGGAGCCGACCTCGCGCAGCAGCAGGTTGTGCGCGGTGTTGTCCGAGACGGTGACGGCGGCCTCGCACAGCCGGCCCACTGTCATCCCCGTCGCCAGGTTCCGGGTGGTGACGGGTGCGTACTCCAGCAGGTCGGCGCGCCCGTAGCGGACCGGGCGGTCGAGCAGGCCGGGCTCGGACAGCGAGCGGTGCAGCACGAAACCGGCCATCAGCGCCTTGGCCACCGAGCACATCAGGAAGCGGTCGCCGTCGCGGTGCCCGGCCGCCGCGCCGGTGCCGGTGTCGAGCACGTGCACCCCGATCGTGCGGGCGTACTCGCGTTCGACGTCGGCCAGCGCGGGGATCGGCGCGGTCCCGGCGCCCGGGCCCGCCGGGGCGGGCGCCGCGGGTGCGGCCGGTGCGCAGCCGGTCAGCGCGGCGCCGCCCAGTGCGGCACCGGCCAGGAGCAGGGAGCGACGGGTGATCGTCATGGGCGCACCGTGTCGCATCCGGGTCGATAGCGCGAATACGATCGTGCTTCGCGTGTGATAGCCGTTCGATATGGGGCGAGGCCGGTGGACCTGCTGCGGCACCTGACGTTCTTCGTCGCCGTCGCCGAGGAGCGGCACTTCGGGCGGGCCGCCGCCCGGCTCGGCATGACGCAGCCGCCGCTGTCCCAGGGTCTGCGACGGCTGGAGGCCCGGCTCGGCACCCCGCTGTTCGACCGCGGGCCCGGCGGCGTCTCCCCGACGGCGGCCGGTCACGACCTGCTGCCCCGCGCCCGTGCCCTGATCGAGGACGCCGAGGCGCTCGGCCGCGCCGCCGCCCGGCACGCGGAGGCGGCCCGGGTGCTGCGGCTCGGCGTCGTCGCCGACCTCGGCCCGGCCGCCACCGCCCGGCTGGCGGTCCGCGCCGCCGCCGCGACCGGCCTGCGGGTCGCGCCCACCGTGGCGACCACCGTCGCGCTGGTCGACGCGGTGTCGGACGGGACGGTGGACGTCGCCGTCGTCGCGCACCCGACGGTGCTGGAGTCGGCGCGGGCCGGACCGGTCGTCGCGCTGCCGACCGAGGTCCTGCTGCCCGCCGGCCACCCCGCCGCGGCCGGGCCGGGGCCGGTGGTGCTGCGCACCCTGCGCGGGACGGCGCCGGCCACGGCGCCGCGGACGCACGCCCCGGCCGCCCACGACCTGCTGCTCGACACCCTCGACGCCCGCGGGTGCCCGGCCGGCCCGGCCGACGCGGCGTCCCCGGCGGAGGCGCTGGCGCTGGTCGCGACCGGTGCCGCGTTCCTCCTCACCGCCGATCCCGGCCTCACCGGCGACGGCGTGGTCCGCAGGCCGGTGGCGGGGGAGCCGGTGCCCTACCGGGTCCGGGTGGTGCACCGCGACGGCGTCCCGGACGGCCTGGTCGGAGCGCTCGCCGACGCGCTGCGGGAGGGTGTGTGACCCCGGCCGCCGAGGTCCGCGCGGTGTTCCGCGACGCCGGGGTGCGCGGCTGGCTGCACGCCCGCCCGGTCACCGGCGACGGGATCCGCCCGACGGCGCGCGAGGTCGGTGTCGGCGCGCACGTGCCGGTCGTGATGGCCTCGGTCTACAAGGTGTTCGTGCTGGTCGCGTACTGCCGGGCGGTCGACGTCGGCACGATCGACCCGCGCGAGCCCGTCGTCGTCCCGGTGCGGCGCACGCCCGGGATCACCGGGATCTCCGCGCTGGCCGACCCGGTGACGATGAGCTGGCGGGACCTGGTCACCTCGATGGTGACGGCCTCGGACAACGCCGCGGCCGACGTCGTCCACACCCGGGTGGGGCGCGACCGGGTGGCCGCGCTGCCCGCCGAGCTGGGGCTCACCGGCACCCGGATCCGTGGCGGCACCGACGACGTGTTCGCCGACCTGCTCGCCGACACCGGTACCGACGACGTCGCCGCGGCCTTCGGGGTGCTCGCCGACAACGACGTGCCGGTGCGGACCCGCGCACTCAGCCCGGTCTACGGCTCCTCCACCACGGCGGCGGACACCACCGCGCTGCTCGGGCTGCTGTGGCGCGGCGAGCTCGCCTCGGACGGGTCCACCGCGTTCGCCCGCCGGGTGCTCGGCGCCCAGATCTGGCCGCACCGGCTGCGCGCCGGGTTCCCCGCGGCCGCGCGGGTGGCGGGCAAGACCGGCACGGTCGGCGCGGTCCGCAACGAGGTCGGCGTGGTGACCTACCCGGGGGAGCACCCGGTCGCCGTCGCCGTCTACACCCACGCCGCGCGCAGCGACGCCGCCGTCCCGCGGGCGGACGCGGCGATCGGGGCCGCCGCGCGGGTCGCGGTGCACGCGCTGCGTGCACCGGCCCTCTGACCCCGGTCAGCCGGCCGGCAGCCACTCCCGCGCCGCCGCGACCAGCGCCGCGACGCCGACCGACAGCGTCGGCTCGACCACCGGCGCGTAGCGGGGGGAGTGGTTCGACGGCAGCGCCGCGGTCCGCTCCCGGATCTCCGCGACGGTGCCCGCGCCCTCGAACGCGGCCGGGTCGGCCCCGCCGAGCAGCCAGTACACGCACGGCACCCCGGCGGCGACGGCGAACCGGCCCACGTCCTCGCTGCCGGTGACCGGCCCCGGGTCGACGACCGGGAGCGGGGTGACCGCGGCCAGTGCGGCCCGGGTGCGCTCGGCGGCGTCGGCGTCGTTGACGACCGGCGGGAAGGACTCCAGCAGCCGGACCTCGGGGTCGGTCGGCGCCCCGGAGGCCGCGGCCTCGCCGCGCACGGTGCGCTCGATCCCGGCGAGCACCCGGTCCCGGACGCCCGGGGTGTAGGACCGCACGGTCAGGCCCAGCTCGGCGGAGTCGGGGATGACGTTCTCCTTCGTGCCCGCCCGCAGCATGCCGACGCTGAGCACGGCGGTCTCGGTCGCGGCCACCTCCCGCGGCACGACGGTGTGCAGGCGCAGCACCGTCGCGGCGGCGAGCAGCACCGGGTCGACCGTCGTCTCCGGGCGCGAGCCGTGCCCGCCGGAGCCGTGCAGGGTCACCCGCACGGTGTCGCTGCCCGCGAACGCCGGTCCGGCGGCGAGGGCCAGCAGCCCCGCGGGCAGCGGCGCGACGTGCTGGCCCAGCACGACGTCCGGGGTGCCGAAGCGGGCGAACAGGCCGTCGTCGAGCATCGCGTCGGCGCCGGCGCCGAACTCCTCGGCGGGCTGGAACACCACCAGCAGCGTGCCCCGCCAGGTGTCGCGGGCGGCGGCCAGCTCGGCGGCCGCGCCCACCAGGCAGGTGACGTGCATGTCGTGCCCGCAGGCGTGGGCGACGGCGGTCTCCTCCCCGTCGCGGCCGGTGGCGCGGACGGTGCTGGCGTAGTCCAGGCCGGTGTCCTCGGCGACCGGCAGCGCGTCCATGTCGGCCCGCAGCAGCGCGGTCGGGCCGTCGCCGTTGCGGAGGACCCCGACCACACCGGTGCGTCCGACCCCCTCGGTGACGTCGTAGCCGGCGTCGCGCAGCCGGGCCGCGGCGATGCCCGCGGTGCGGGTCTCGGCGAAGGACAGCTCGGGGTGACGGTGCAGGTCGCGGTACAGGTCGGCGAGTTCGGCGCTGCTCACACGAGTGAACCTAGGCGGCAGGTGCCGGGGCCGGCTGGGCCGGACGAGGTCCCTCCGATGCCGTCACACGGACCGGTGAATCCGCCATCCCGGGGACAACCACAGGACCGGTCGAGTTAACCGTTTGTTCAAGGGGGTCCTATCATTCGATCATGGCGCAACCTTTCGGGACGAGTCGGTGACCCTCGAGGAGGTCCGGCCCACCGCACGGGCCGCGGCCGACCGCTGGCGCGGTCTGGCCGTGTTCGTCGTGCGGTCCGCGGCGGCGCCCCTGCTCGACGAGGCCGTCGCCGGTGTCGCCCGCGGGCTGGAGATCCTCGACGTCGTCGTCCTGGACGACGCGCAGGTCGCCCGGGTCCGCGGCACGCTGCCCGCCCCGGCGTCGCGCCCGGTCCCGTCCGGTGCGCCGTACGCCCTGATCGTCGCCTGCGACGTCGTCGCCCCGGTCGGGACGTCGGGCGTGCGGGCGGTCGCCGACCGGGTCCTCGCCGTCCTGGACTACACCGACAAGCGGGTCCTGCGCCGCGTCCCGCCGCGGGACCACTACCTGCCGGTGCAGGCGTCGTCGTCGCCGGAGCACGCTCTCGCCCTGCTCGACGCGCTCGGCGACCCGGGGATCCTGCACCGCATCGCCGGACCGGTCGAGGACCTCGGCCGCCGGTGCGCGATGCCCTTCCCGGTCGTGCGGATGCTCGGCGGCACCTCGCCCGGGTTCCGCGCCCGCGTCGCGCTGGTCCACCACCCGGTGCACGGGCCGTCGGTGTGCAAGGTGTTCCGGCCCGGGGCGCACGAGGCCTACGACCGCGAGCTGCGGGCCCGCCTCGACCTCGGCGACCTGCCCGAGGTCCCGGAGCTGCTCGAGCACGGCCCGAACTGGCTGCTCACCCCGTTCTACGGCGACACCGGACGGCACGTCGTGCGCCGGCTGCCCGGCGAGCTCGCCCAGCTGCGCCCGGAGGTCGTGCGGACGCTGCTGCGGTTCTGCCGTGACCTGCACGAGCGTGGCCGCTTCGTGCTCGACCTGTCCCCGCACAACCTGGTCTGGGACGAGCGGGCCGGGCTCAAGGTCCTCGACCTGGAGTTCGTCCTCGACTACCCGGGCGAGCCGCCGGCGTGGTCGGACTGCTGGAGCCTGCGCGGCGTGCCGCAGGCCTACCGCGCCTCGGTCGAGGGGCTGCCCGACCTGGTGCTGACCCGTGGCGTCGGGAACTCGGTGTTCCACCCGGCGATCTCCGGGATGCGCCGCGCCCGGCTGCTCGCCGAGCCCCGCCGGGGCGAGGCCGCGCACAGCGGGGCCACCCAGCTCGCCTGGTTCAGCGCCCTCGGTACCGTCGGGCGGTTGCATCCCGCACTCCGCGGGAAGCGGCACTGACGGCGCGACCCCCGACGCGCCGACCCGCCCCGACGACCGGAGGACCCGCGTGACCGGACCCGGTGGCGACCTGCCCGACGATGCGACCCGGCCGTTGCGGCCCGTGCCCCCGGAGCCCGCACCGGCCCCCGGCCCGCCGGGTGGGACGGGTCCGTCGGCACCGTCCGGGTCGTCGCTGACCGCGCGGACCGCGCGCGGGTTCGCGTGGGCGTTCACCGGCACCGTCGGACAGGCGGTGCTGCAGATCGGCGCCACCGTCGCGCTGGCCCGCCTGCTCACCCCGGAGGAGTTCGGTGCGGCCGCGGCCGCGTTGCTGATCGTCGGGCTGACCCAGCTGGTCACCCAGCTCGGCGTCGCCGCCTCCCTGGTGCACCGCAAGGACCTCGACGACCGCGACGTGACGGCGGCGTTCTGGTTCTCGGTGCTGGTCGCGGCGGTGTTCGCCGCGGTGCTGGCCGTCGGCTCGCCGGTGATCAGCCCGCTCGTCGGGCTTCCGGCCGACTCCGCGCTGCTGCCGCTGCTGTCGATCGCGCTGCTGTTCGCCGGGGCCTCGGCGACCCCGCTCGGCCTGCTCCAGCGTGACCTGCGGTTCCGCTCGATGGCGACGGTCGACCTGCTCGCGGCGGGTCCGGCGCTGATCGGGGTCAGCGTCGTCCTGGCCGCGGCCGGGTTCGGCGCCTCCGCGCTCGCGTTCGGCGAGATCGCCGCCGCCGTCGCCAAGTGCGCGGGCTACCTCGCGCTGACCCGGCCGCGGTTCCGCCCCGAGGGGCCCACCGCGAGCTGGGGCCGGCTGCGGCCGCTGCTCGGCTACGGCGCCGGGTTCTCCATCGCCCAGCTCGGCAACTGGTTCGCGCTCAACGCCGACAAGCTCGTCGTCGCCAACGCGCTGGGCACCGGCCCGCTCGGTGTCTACGGCCGCGCCTACAACCTGCTCTCCGAACCCGCGAACATCATCGGCGGTGCCGCCGACAAGGCACTGTTCCCGGCGATGGCCCGGGTCCGCGACGACGGCCCCCGCCTGCGCGCCGCCTACGTGCGCAGCGCGAGCCTGGTCGCCCTGGTCACCGCCCCGGCCGCGGTGCTGCTCTGCGTGCTCGCCCCCGAGGTCGTCCGGGTGCTGCTCGGCGCCCAGTGGGACGAGGTCGTGCCGCTGGTGCAGCTGTTCGCGCTGGTCCTGCTGCCGCGCACCTCGTACAAGATCAGCACCTCGCTGACCCGGGCCACCGGTGCCGTCTACCGGGCGGCCTGGCGGCAGTGGCTCTACGCCGGCTACGTCGTCGTGCTCACCGTGACCGGCGGGCTGCTGTGGGGCCTGGTCGGCGTCGCGGCCGGGGCGTCGCTGGCGATCGTCGTCCACTTCCTGGTGATGCTGCAGTTCTCCGCACGCGTCTCGCCCGGTCTGATGGGCGCGGTGCTGCGGATGTACGTCAAGCACGTCCCGGCGCTGGTGCTGACCGTGGCCGCGACCTGGGGCGTGGCGGTGCTGGTGCGCCCGCTCGGGATCGACCTGGTGACCCTGGTCGCCGCGGCCCTGGCCGGCGGGGTCGCGTCGATCGGCACGCTGGTCGTGCTGCGCGGCCGCTTCGCCGCCGAGCTGTCGGTGGTGCGGAGCCTGCGCGGGGGCGGCGCGCCGCGCGGGCCGAGGCCGGACCGCCCGGCCCCGGCGGACCCCGCCGACCCGGCCGTCTCCGCGGCCGACGCCGGTCCGGCCGCGCCGACCGGCCCCGCCGCACCGGAGGCACCGACCGGGCCGCCCGTGGTCACCGGTGGCACTGGCAGGCACGACGGCGCCGCCCGCGGCCCGGTGGCCCCGTCGGCGCCGGTCCGGCGGCGACGGGGGGCCACCGTCGCCTCCCCGACGACGCCACCGTGCAGCTGCCCGCCGTCGGTCGCGGGGACGCGCCCCGCGCCGTGGGGCACCCGGCCGACCGTCGCTGAGCCGACGGCCTGCGCCGGAGCGGGCGGTGTCCGGGACCGCCGCACGCGTGCGCGGCCGCCGCACCGGCCGCACCGGCGGAGTGAGGCCGGGCACCCGTCGTCGCGCCGGGTTGTGCCCCGCCCCCCGCCGACGGAAGTCTCGATGGTTCGACCGCGTCCCGGAGATCCCGGGACGCGCAGAGGGAACGAGGTGCTCATGGAGCGCGTAGGCGTCGTCGGCTGCGGTCAGATGGGATCCGGGATCGCGGAGGTTGCGGCACGGGCCGGGTACGGGGTGCGGGTCGTCGAGACCTCCGCCGCCGCGGTGGAGGCGGGCCGGGCCCGCCTGGAGTCGTCGCTGGCCCGGGCGGAGAAGCGCGGCCGGATCGACTCCGCCGAGGAGGTCCTGACCCGCCTCGAGGTCGTCGAGGGGCTGGACGCGCTGGCCGACCGGGAGCTCGTCGTCGAGGCGATCGCCGAGGACGAGGCGCTCAAGACCGGCGTCTTCCGGGAGCTGGACCGGCTCGTCACCGACACCGGTGCGGTGCTGGCGTCGAACACGTCGTCCATCCCGATCATGAAGCTGGCGGTGGCGACGAAGCGGCCCGAGCAGGTCGTCGGCATCCACTTCTTCAACCCGGTGCCGGTGCTGTCGCTGGTCGAGCTCGTCCCGAGCCTGATGACCTCCGAGGACACCCTGGCCCGGGCGCGGAGCTTCGTCTCCGACGGCCTGGGCAAGAAGGCGATCGACTGCCAGGACCGCGCCGGCTTCGTCGTCAACGCGCTGCTGGTGCCGTTCCTGCTGTCGGCGATCCGGATGATGGAGTCCGGCTTCGCCACCGCCGAGGACATCGACGAGGGCCTGGTCCGCGGCTGTGCGCACCCGCAGGGCCCGCTCGCGCTGTCCGACCTGATCGGCCTGGACACCGTGCAGGCCGTCGCGGAGTCGATGTACTCGGAGTTCAAGGAGCCGCTGTACGCGCCGCCGCCGCTGCTGGCCCGGATGGTCGACGCCGGCCTGCTCGGCAAGAAGACCGGGCGGGGCTTCCACACCTACGCCTGACCGGGCGTCCCGGGGGGCGCGATTGTGCTCCCCGGGACAACGTCAGTGCTCCTGGTGCCAAGACCGGCGCGCGGCAGGCGACGAGTCTCGTGGGCGACGCCATCCCACCACGAGGCGAGGAGCACCCCCATGACCGCGACGCACGAGGCCCCGGCCACGCCGCTGACCGAGAAGGTGGTCAAGGCCGCCTGTCCGCAGGACTGTCCGGACACCTGCGCGATGCTGGTGACCGTCGACGGCTCGGGAACGGCGACCTCGGTCGTCGGCGACCCGGACCACCCGTACACCAACGGCGGCCTCTGCGTGAAGGTCAACAACTATCTCGACCGCGTGTACGACCCGGGCCGCGTGCTGTTCCCGATGCGCCGGACCGGGCCCAAGGGCAGCGGCCGCTTCGAGCGGATCACCTGGGACGACGCCGTCACCGAGATCGCCACCCGCTTCAAGGCCATCGCCGACGAGCACGGCCCCGAGGCGATCATGCCGGTCAGCTACCTGGGCACCCAGGGCATCCTGAACGGCCTCAACGTCGGCGACCCCTTCTTCGCGAAGCTGGGCGCCACCGTCGCCGAGCGCACCTACTGCGACTCCGGCTCCTGCACCGCCTACGCCATGACCATCGGCGACACCGCCGGGGTGGACCCGGAGAGCCTCGTGCACTCCAAGTTCATCCTGGTGTGGGCCTGCAACATCATGAGCACCAACCTGCACCTCTGGCCCTACATCGCGAAGGCGAAGAAGAACGGCGCGAAGGTCGTGGTCGTCGACCCGATCCGCACCCGCACCGCGGCCGCCGCGGACCAGCACATCGCGATCCGCCCCGGCACCGACGGCGCGCTCGCGCTGGCCATGGCGCACGTGATCATCGCCGAGGGCCTCACCGACGACGACTACATCGCGAACCACACCGTCGGCTACGACGAGTTCGCCGAGCGCGTCTCCCGCTACACCCCCGAGTGGGCCGAGACCGAGACCGGCGTGCCCGCCGAGACCATCCGGGTGCTCGCCCGCGAGTACGCCGGTGCGCAGCCGTCGGTCATCCGGATCGGCGTCGCCGTCGAGCGGCACGCCGGCGGTGGCCAGACCGTGCGCGCCCTGTCCTGCCTGCCCGGCCTCGTCGGCGCCTGGCGCAAGCCCGGCGGCGGCATCCTGCAGCTGCCGCTGTGGGCGTTCCCCGTCAACTGGGGCGCCTTCATGCACCCGGAGATGCTCACCCCCGGCACCCGGGTCATCAACCAGTACCGGCTCGGTGCCGCGCTCGCCGGTGACCTGCCCGCCGGCCCGCCGATCAAGGGCCTGATGGTCTACAACTCCAACCCGGTCGTCACGACGCCCGACCAGGACCGGCTGATCAAGGGCCTGGAGAGCGAGGACCTGTTCACCGTCGTGTCGGAGCAGTTCATGACCGACACCGCGGAGTACGCCGACATCGTCCTGCCGGCCACGACGCAGCTCGAGCAGGACGACATCATGTTCTCCTGGGGCCACCTGTTCGTGACCTACAACCACCAGTCCATCGAGCCGCTGGGCGAGGCCGTCCCGAACACCGAGATGTTCCGCAGGCTCGCCGCCGCGATGGGCTTCGACGACCCGGTCTTCCAGCGCACCGACGAGGAGATGATCGCCGAGGCGTTCGACTGGTCCCACCCGCACATGGAGGGGATCACCGTCGAGTCGCTGAAGGAGCAGGGCTGGCAGCGGCTCAACGTGGCCCCGCCTGAGGCCTACGCCCCGCACGCCGAGGGGAACTTCCCGACGCCGTCGGGCAAGGCCGAGTTCGTCTCCGCCGCCGCGGCGGGTGGCAACTTCGTCGTCCCGCTGTTCCGGCAGGGTTCCAACGACCACCAGCCCGGCCAGCCGGTCGACCCGCTGCCGCACTACATCCCGCCGCGCGAGTCCGCCGCGTCCGACCCGGAGCTCGCCGCCCGCTACCCGCTCAACCTGCTCACGCCCAAGTCGCACGCGTTCCTGAACTCGAGCTTCGGCAGCCACGAGTTCCACCGCCGCGTCGCGAACGAGCACACCCTGATCATCCACCCCGACGACGCCGCCGCCCGCGGCATCGCCGAGGGGTCGCCGGTGCGCGTGTTCAACGACCGGGGCGAGTTCACCGTCGTCGCGTCGCTGCAGGACACCGTGTCCCGCGGGGTCGTGGTGAGCCCGATGGGCGGCTGGCGCAAGAACTCCAAGGCCGGCGCCACCCTGGCTGCGGTCAACCCGACCGTGTTCGGCGACCTGGGCAACGCGCCCACGTTCTCCGACACGCTCGTCGAGGTCGAGACCGCCTGAGTCGCACGGCCCGGCCGGATCGCCCTTCTCGGCCCGGCCGGGCCGTGCCCCACCCTGACCGTCCACATCGGAGGAAATACTCGTGGCCTACGTCGTCACCGAGGCCTGCATCGACATCCAGGACCGCTCCTGCATGGAGGAGTGTCCGGTCGACTGCATCTACCCCGGCGAGCGGATGATGTACATCCACCCCGACGAGTGCGTCGACTGCGGCAAGTGCATGCCCGCCTGCCCCAGCGAGGCCATCCACTGGGAGCACAAGATGCCCGCGGACCTGCTCCCGTTCGTCGACGCCAACGCGGCGTTCGTGCGCGAGCAGGGGTTCTCCGGTGGTGGCGAGGACGCCGACCCGGCAGACAGCGACCACCCACTGGTCACGCAGCGGAAGCCGCGATGACCGCGGAGCTCACGGCCGACCTGGTCGTCGTCGGCGCCGGGCCCACCGGCCTCTACGCCACCTACTACGCCGGCTTCCGCGGCCTGTCCGTGGTCGTCGTCGACGCCCTGGACCAGCTGGGCGGGCAGATGTCGGTGCTCTACCCGGAGAAGCCGGTCTTCGACGTCGCGGGCTTCCCCCGGGTCCGCGCGCAGGACCTCGTCGACTCGCTCGTCGAGCAGGCCGCGCTGGCCGAGCCGACCTACCTGCTCGGTCACGACGCCACCGTCCTGGAGCAGTTCGACGACGGGGTCGCCGTCACCACCGACCGCGGCGTACGGATCCGGGCCGGGGCGCTGCTGGTCACCGGCGGGATGGGCCGGTTCACCCCGCGCCCGCTCCCGGCCGGTGGCGACTACGCGGGCCGCGGGCTGCGCTACGCGGTCCCGCGCCCGGCCGAGCTGACCGGCAAGGACGTGCTGATCGTCGGCGGCGGGGACTCGGCCGTGGACTGGGCGCTGTGCCTGGAGCCGCTCGCGGCGTCGGTGACCCTGGTGCACCGCCGCGACGCGTTCCGCGCGCACGAGCGCAGCGTCACCGAGCTGCGCGGCTCGTCGGTACGGCTGCTGACCCCCTACGAGGTGCACGATGTCCGCGGCGACGGCCGCGTCTCCGAGGTCGACGTGTCCGGCCCGGACGGCGTCGAGACCCTGCGGGTCGACGAGATCGTCGCCGCGCTGGGGTTCAAGGCCGACCTCACGGCGCTGTCGAGCTGGGGGATCGGGATGAGCCGCCGGCACATCGCCGTCGACCGGTCGATGCGCACGACGCTGCCCCGGGTGTTCGCGGCCGGGGACATCACCGACTTCGAGGGCAAGGTCCGGCTGATCTCGGTCGGTTTCGGCGAGGCCGCGCTGGCGGTCAACAACCTCGTCCCGCTGGTGCGCCCCGACCTCCCGGTGGTGCCCGGACACTCGAGCGACGCGGCATGACCGGCGCGGTGCCCGACCGGTCCGGGGTGGGGTGGGTCCCCGGCAGCACCGGCGCGGCGATGATCGGGCACCCCCGGACGTGCGGGCGCACCACCACGGTGCACCAGGCCCGGGAGGTGTTCCGCGACGACCACGTGCACGCGCTGCTCGTCGTCGACCGGGGTGTGCTGCTGGCCGTGGTGGAGCGCGGCGACCTCGCCGGCCGTCCCGCCGCGGCGCCGATCCGCTGGCTCGGCACCCTGGCCGGGCGCACCGTCGCCCCCACCGCGCCGGCGACCGCGACGCGCGACCGGATGCGGGCCGACGGGCGCAGGCGGCTCGCCGTCGTCGACGGGCACGGCAGGCTGCTCGGCCTGCTCTGCCTCAAGCGGTCCGGGGCCGGCTTCTGCACGGACGAGGGGGTGCGGGCCCGGGCGGCCGAACGTGCCGCGCGACGACGTCCTCACATCGGAGCAACACGTTCGTGACGTGGACGTGCCATGCTCGGGTATGGCATTGGTCACGATCGACACCACCACCGTGGCCGAGACCGACCGGCTGGACTTCTGGCGCGCGACGGTGTGCGACCAGTTCGTCGCGCTGGACGTGACACCGTCCACCACCGGGTTGGTCTCCGGACGGGTCACCGCCTCGTCGGTGGCCGGTACGCATCTGCGGCGGATCTCCTCGGTTCCACACCGCTTCGACAGGACGACACGCCAGGTTCGTGCCGCAGACGAGGACTATCTGCAGATCGCGCTGGCCCGCCGTGGCCGCACACTCGTCGCGCAGGACGGGCGGGAGGCGGTGATCGGCCCCGGCGAGTTCGTGATCTACGACAGCAGCAGGCCGTTCACCTTCGTCACCACCGACAGCTTCGAGTACCAGGTCTGCCTGCATCCCAAGAGCGCGCTGCCGCTGTCCCGGGCGGAGATGGCTGAGTCCACCGCGGTCGCCCTCGACGGCCGTCGCGGCGTCGGCGCGATGCTGCCGCCGCTGCTGTCCTCGCTGGACCGGGCGATCGGCGACGACGTCCCCCTGGCCGCGCAGGAGGCCGTCGCGCGGACCATCGGGGACGTGTTCGTCGCGCTGGTCCGCAGCACCGTGCCCGCGTCCGCGCCGGAGAACCTGCACGTCGCGCGGGCCCGCGGGCACATCCGCGAGCACATCACCGACCGCGACCTCGACCCCGCGGGCGTCGCCGCCGCCTGCGCGATCTCGGTGAGCTACCTGCACAAGCTGTTCGCCGAGGAGGGCACCACGGTGGCCGGGGCCATCCGCGAGGAACGCCTGCAGGGCGCGTGGACCGACCTGCGCCGCCCCGAGCTCGCCCACGTCGGGGTCGGCGCGGTCGGCGCCCGCTGGGGGATGCCCGACCCGGCCGCGTTCAGCCGGGCCTTCCGGGCGCGCTTCGGGCGGTCCCCGAAGGCGCACCGGGAGTCCTGACCGGCCCGGTCAGGACCGTGCGGGCTCCGTCGTGCGCAGGCGGCGCTTGAGGATCTTGCCCTGCGGGTCGACCGGCAGCTCGGACACCAGGTGGACCGCCTTGGGCACCTTGTAGGCGGCGAGCCGGGCCCGGCAGTGCGCGACGAGCTCCTCGGCGGTGGGCTCGCAGCCCTGCCGGGCCACGACGAAGGCGGTGACGGCCTCGGACCAGTACGGGTCGGGCAGCCCCACCACGGCGGCACGCTCCACGCCCGCGTGCTCGTGCACCACCCGCTCGACCTCCTGCGACGACACGTTCATGCCGCCGGTCTTGATCATGTCCTTGAGCCGGTCGTGGAAGAACAGGTTCCCGTCGGCGTCGATCCGCACCATGTCGCCGGTGCGCACCCAGCCGTCGCGGAAGACGGCGGCGGTGCGCTCGGGGTCGTCCAGGTAGCCGAGCATCGCCGACGGCGAGCGGCAGATCAGCTCACCCACCTCGGCGTCGTGGTCCTCGGCGTCCACGACCCGGATCTCCAGGTGGGTGACCGGCTTCCCGATCCAGGTCGGGTCGCCGTCCGGGACGTCGTCGAGGGTCCGGAAGAAGCCGACCGTGCCGAGCTGGGACAGCTCGGACTGCCCCCAGTAGGTGCCCCACAGGACCTCGGGCGCGGCCGCCGACCACGCGTCGATCACGTGCGGCGGGATCTGCCCGCCGTAGGTCATGCAGCGCCGCACCTGGCCGACGGTGTCCGGGCCGAAGCCGTCCTGGGCGGACAGCGCGATGTAGAAGGTGGGGGTCTGCGCGATCACCGTGACCCGCTCGCGCCCGATCACCGCGAGCGCCGTCGCGGGGTCGGCGCTCGACGGGAGCACGAGGGTGGCGCCCATCAGGGTCAGACTGGTCATCGACCCGAGCCCGGCGATCGTGTGGAACGGCATCACGAACAGCCAGGTGTCGCGCGGCCCGGTGTCCAGGCCCCAGCCCCAGGCCGGGGCGGTGGACGCGAGGTAGTTGCGGTGCAGGATCAGTACGCCCTTCGGGGCGGCCTCGGTGCCGGAGGTGTAGACGATCAGGGCGACGTCGTTCTCGTCGAGGTCCACCTCCGGCTCGGTGGCGGGCTGCGCGGCGAGCAGCGCGTCCAGCTCCGCGCCGTAGCCGAGCCGGTCGACCCCGGCGGGCCGGGCCGCGTCGACGACGGGGGCGAACGCGTCGTCGGCGAGCACCAGCGCCGCACCGCTGTGCCCGAGCTGGTGGGCCACCTCGGCCTCCCGGTAGAGCGGGTTGACGCCGGTGAAGGCGGCGCCGATCTTCAGCGCGCCGTAGTAGGCGGCCACCACGTCGACCGCGTTGCGCGCCATCGACGCGATCCGGCCGCCGCGCCCGATCCCCCGGGCGGTGAACAGCTGCGCGAAGCGGTTCGCGCGCTCGTCGAGCTCGCGGTAGGTGGTCTCGGAGCGGACGCCCGCGGCGTCGTAGGCGACGAACGCGATCTTGTCCGGCCGGGTGCGCGCGTGCCGGCGGAGCTGGTCGCCGATGGTCGCGCGGCCCAGGAGCGTGCGGTGGTGCGGGGCGAGGTCGGCCACGGTCTCCTCCGGTGCCCGGTCAGACGCCGGCGGCGGCGAAGAACGGACGGCCGTAGGTCTCGGCCGAGACGATGTCCTCCACGGGGCTGCGGGTCAGCGACGAGGGGAAGCCCTTCCCCGGGTACCCCACCGCGACGTGCGCGGCGGTGAGCACCCCGTCCGGGATCTCCAGCAGCTTGCGGACGGCCGCCTCGTGGTGGCAGAGCAGCGTGGTCACCGCGGAGCCGACGCCCTGGTCGCGCAGCGCGAGGCAGAAGTTCTGCACGGTCGGGTAGATCGACGCGCCGCCGACCACCGACACCCGGTCCAGCTCCAGGTCGGTCGGGTGCAGCCCGTCGATCTCCGCGCAGACGACGACGATCGCGGGCACGGTCGCGAGGTTCTCGGCGAAGTGGTCGGCGTCGCGGACGGTCCTCGGCAGCGCACCGACGTTCACGGTGCCGTCGCCGATCCCGCCCAGGTAGGCCTTCCACATCGGCAGGTAGAGGTCGGCGAGCGCCTGCTTGCGGGCGGTGTCGCGCACGACGACCCAGCGGACCGGCTGGCGGTTGCCGCCCTGCGGGCCGAACCGGGCGACGTCGAAGGCCCGGCGCAGCACCGCGTCCGGTACCGGGTCGGCGGTGAAGTACCGGCAGGTCCCCACGGTGCGCATCGCCTCGGTCAGCTCCATCGCCAACTCCTACCTATCTGTGGTTAGGTTCTGGAGCGGATAGTGGTGTGACCCCGTGCACATGTCAAGCGACCGAGGAGGACGACGTGGCCTCGACCGACCCGGAGCTGCTGCGCGCTCTGGAACACGCGAACCTGCCCTCGCTCGTCCCGGTGCTCCACCAGCTGACCGGCGACCGCCGCTGGCTGCGCGACCCGTACCGGCCCACCCGCAGCCGGGGGATGGACGACAACGACCCCGGGGGGTTCGCCCCCGAGGTCGCCGCGGAGATCCGCGAGGCGGTCGCCGAGGCGGTCGCCGCGCACGACGCGGGCCGCCCGCCCGCGGTGCCCGCCCCGACCGGTGAGGCCCTGCGCGAGCTGCTGGAGCTGGCCAACGGCGAGCCCGTCCCGCCGGAGTACGCCGAGATGCTCGCCGAGGACATGGGTTTCGCCCCCGCCCCGGTCCGCGTCGCGCCGGACACCGACATCGACGCCGTGGTCATCGGGGCGGGCGTCTCCGGGATGCTCGCCGCGATCAAGCTGGCCGAGGCCGGGATCGCCCACGTCGTCCTGGAGAAGAACGACGACGTCGGCGGCGGGTGGTACGAGAACACCTACCCGGGGGCCGGCGTCGACACCCCGAGCCACCTGTACTCCTACTCGTTCCACCCGCGGGACTGGAGCACCCACTTCGGCAAGCGGGACGAGGTCCAGGCCTACCTGCGCGACGTCGCGGACACCCACGGGCTGCGCGAGCGGATCCGGTTCGGCACCGAGGTCGTCGGGGCCGACTGGGACGACGAGCGCGGCACCTGGACCACCCGCACCGCCGACGGTGCCGTGTTCACCTCCCGGATCCTGGTCAGCGCCACGGGCGCGCTGAACCGGCCGCGGATCCCGGACATCCCCGGGCTCGACACGTTCGCAGGCCCGGCGTTCCACACCGCGCAGTGGCCGGCCGACCTCGACCTCGACGGCAGGCGGGTCGCCGTCGTCGGGGCGGGGGCGAGCGCGATGCAGGTCGTGCCCGCGATCGCCGGCCGGGTGCGGGAGCTGACCGTGTTCCAGCGCTCGCCGCAGTGGGTCGCGCCCAACGACGTCTACTTCACCCCGGTCGACCCGGCCGTCGCGCTGCTCATGGCGCGGGTGCCGTTCTACCGCCGCTGGTACCGGGCCCGGCTGGCCTGGAACTTCAACGACCGGGTGCACCCGAGCCTGCAGGTGGACCCGGAGTGGGAGCACCCGCAGCGGTCGGTGAACGCCGTCAACGACGCCCACCGCCGGGTGTTCACCCGCTACCTGGAGTCCGAGCTGGACGGCCGCCCGGACCTCGTCGAGAAGGCGCTGCCCACCTATCCGCCGTTCGGTAAGCGGATGCTGCTGGACAACGGCTGGTACCGGGCGCTGCGCCGGGACGACGTCACGCTCGTGACCGAGGGGGTCGCCGAGGTCACCCCGACCGGGCTGCGCGGTGACGGCGGCACCGAGGTGGAGGCCGACGTCGTCGTCCTCGCCACCGGGTTCCACACCCACCGCTACCTGTGGCCGATCGAGATCCGCGGCCGCGACGGCGTCCGGCTCGCCGACGTGTGGGGGCCCGAGGACGCGCGCGCCCACCTGGGCATCACCGTCCCCGGCTTCCCGAACCTGTTCGTGACCTGCGGCCCGGGCACCGTGCTGGGGCACGGCGGCAGCTACATCACCATCGCCGAGTGCCAGGTCCGCTACCTGGTCGACCTGGTCGTCACGATGGCGGAGCGGGGGCTGCGCACCGTCGAGGTCCGCCCCGAGGTCGAGGCCGAGTGGACCCGGCGGCACGACGAGGCGCACGCCCGGATGCTGTGGACCCACCCGGGGATGACGAACTGGTACCGCAACGCCGCGGGCCGGGTGGTGTGCACGATGCCGTGGCGGATCGTCGACTATTGGCGGATGACCCGCACCGCCGACCTCGCCGACTTCCGGGCCGGGGCCGCAGGGTGACCGCCCCGGACCGGATCCCGCAGCCCGCGGCCCGGCGCAAGCGGACCACCGAGCGCCGGGCCGAGATCGTCCGGGCCGCCGCCCGGATCTTCGCCGACCAGGGCTACGCGCAGGTCGGGATGCGCGACATCGCCGACGCGATCGGCATCCGCGGGGCGAGCCTCTACCACCACTTCCGGTCCAAGGAGGAGATCCTCTACGCGATCTGCCTGACCGTGACCCGGGAGCCGGTGGAGGAGAACCTGCCCCTGCTCGACGCGGCCGGGACCCCCGCCGAGCGGCTGGCCGAGCTGGTCCGTGCGCACGTCCGGCACCTGCTGCGCCGGCGCACCGAGTACCTCGTGGGCCTGCACGAGCGCGCGGCGCTGACCCCGGAGCACCGCGCCGAGATCGACGCCCACGTGCGGCTCTACCACCGCCGCGTCCGCGACGTGCTCGCCGCCGGCATGCGCGGCGGCGAGCTGCGGGAGACCGACCCGACGCTGGCCGCGCTCGGGCTGCTCGACATGCTGAACGGGGTGAGCGGCTGGATCCGCGGGGAGTCCGACGCCGACGCCGACGAGGTCGTCGCGGCGCACACGGCGCTGCTGTTCGACGGCCTGCGGGTCCGCTGACCCCCCCCGCGGGTCCGACCCCGTCAGACGCGCTGCCCGCCCAGGAACCCGGTGACGAGCTTCGAGATGTCGTCGGGCCGCTCGATGTGCATTCCGTGGCTCGACCCCGGTCCGCCGACCAGCTCGAACGTCGCACCCGGGATCGCGTCGGCGACCGCGCGGGACTGCCACGGCGGGGTCAGCAGGTCCTGCTCCCCGACGAGGACGAGCGTCGGCGCGGTGACCCCGCCGAGCCGGTCGAGCGTGTCGTGGACCAGGTCGGCGTCCCACTGCTCGACGGTCACCTGCATCTGCGCCTCGTTCTGCGGGAACGCCGGGAGCATCGGCTCCAGCATCGCCGCGAAGTCCGGGTGGTCGAGCAGCTGCGGGGAGAACGCCAGGCCCGAGGTGGCCAGCGCGGACTCCATGTCGCGGTGCACGTAGGGCAGCCGCAGTGCGCTGAGCACCGAGCGCTGGAAGCCGTCGCACCGTCCCCAGGTGCACAGCAGCACCGCGGACGCGACCTGCTCGGGGCGGGTCAGCGCCATCTCCTGCGCGACCGCGGACCCGAGCGACCAGCCGAGCACGTGTGCCCGCGGGATCTCCAGGGCGTCGAGCAGGGCGGAGGTGTCCGCGGCCATCGACCCGACGCTGATCGGGCCGGCGCCGCGGTCGCTGCCGCCCAGGCCCCGGTTGTCGAAGGTGATCACACGGTGGGTCTCGGCGAGCCGGGACGCGAGCTCGCCCCACAGCGGGATCGCGCCGGACGTCCCCATGATCATGAGCAGTGGGTCGCCGTCGCCTGCGGTCTCGTAGTTCAGCTCGACGCCGGTGGACACGGGGATGCGGGGCACGGTGGGTCTCCTCGGGGTGTGCGGTCGGTCGGGGTCAGCGGTACTGCAGGCCGTCGTCGAGGTCGGCCTTCGGCAGCTCGACCCGGTCGACGTCGTGCTCGTGCATGTGGGTCCAGGGCTCGCGGTCGCCCTGCCCGAACATGCGGTGCTGGGAGCGTCCGATGTAGCCGGGGTTGAAGTTGTCCTCCGAGACCCACGGCAGCCGCGGCATGTCGGCGTCCTGCTCCCGCAGCGTGGGCACGACGACCCGGTCCCCGCGCTCGTCCATGCGCGCCAGGATGCGGCCGATCAGGTCGTTGACCAGGTCGATCCGCAGCGTCCAGCTGTGCCGGAAGTACCCGAAGGCGTAGGCCATGTTCGGGATGTCGCTGATCATCAGACCGCGCCAGGTGACGTGC
The DNA here is from genome assembly GCF_020496225.1 of Pseudonocardia sp. ICBG162. Lineage (NCBI taxonomy): Bacteria > Bacillati > Actinomycetota > Actinomycetes > Pseudonocardiales > Pseudonocardiaceae > Pseudonocardia > Pseudonocardia sp. ICBG162. Next base: position 96,822 of record NZ_JAHLJD010000005.1, on the reverse strand, counting down.
CGGGTGAAGTCGACCGGCTCGCCGTCGACGGTGAAGGGGATGTCGCCGAACACCGCCAGGTCGAAGCCCGTCGCGGTGACGACGACGTCGGCCTCGATCACCTCGCCGGAGGAGACCTGCACGCCCTTCTCGGTGAACTCGGAGATGGTGTCGGTGACGACCGAGGCCTTCCCCTCGCGCATCGCGGCGAAGAAGTCGCCGTCGGGCACGAACGCGATGCGCTGCTGCCACGGCCGGTAGCGGGGGACGAAGTGCTTCTCGACGTCGGTGCCCTCGGGCAGCAGCGGCCGGATGGACTCGACCAGGAACTCGTGCAGCGCGTCCGGGTCGTCGCGGCCGGTGGTCGCCAGCCAGTCGAGCTGCTGGACGTAGGTGCGGCGCAGGATCTCGTGGGTCCACTCGCCGGGCAGGTCGAGCGGCTCCAGCATCGTCGCGAGCTCGTGCACGGTCGGCGCCGGGAACCAGTACGACGGCGAGCGCTGCAGCATCGTCACGTGCCCGGCGGTCGCGGCCGTCGCCGGGACGACCGTCGCCGCGGTCGCGCCGGACCCGATGACCAGCACCTTCTTCCCCGTGACGTCGAGGTCCGACGGCCAGGACTGCGGGTGCACGACCGTCCCGGCGAAGCGCTCGGTGCCCGGCCACTCCGGGGTGTAGGGCTCGTCGTGGTTGTAGTAGCCCTGGCACATCCACAGGAACGACGCGGTCATCCGCAGGGTCTCGCCGGTGTCGGTGCGCGTCACCTCCGCGGTCCACCGGTTCTCCTCCGACGACCAGCTCAGCGCGGTGACGCGGTGGTGGTAGCGGATGTGCCCGGCGAGGTCGTCCTCGTCGATGACCTCGTGGAGGTAGGACAGGATCTCCCCGCCCGCGGCGATCGACGGTCCCTTCCACGGCTTGTGCCGGTAGCCGTAGGTGAACAGGTCGCTGTCCGAGCGGGCACCGGGGAAGCGGTGCGTCCACCAGGTCCCACCGGGGGCGTCCTGGGCCTCCAGCAGCACGAAGCTCCGCTCCGGGAACTCCTCCCGCAGCCGGTGCGCGGCGCCGATGCCGGACACCCCGGCCCCGACGATCAGGACGTCGACGTGCTCGGTGGTCGTGGCGGCCATGGGGGTCCTCCCGGTGCAGGGGTGACGACGGTCACCCGACGCTAGGTCGGAGCGGGCGTCCCACGGGTGTCCGAACTTCGGACAGCGACAGGTGTTGACCGGTGACGCATCATGTGATGACGAGCACAGAGAGGTGCGTCGATGGGGGATCTGCTCGCACGCCGCCGCGAGCTCGTGTCCGCGCGGGCCGAGCTGCTCGACCGGCCCGACGTCGCGCTGCCCGGCGTGCCCGGCCACGTCGTCGCGTCGTGGCGGCGCAGCATCGCGGGCGGGGTGGACCCGGCGATGATCGTGAACCGGTTCCACCCCGACCTCGACACCGGCTCCCGGCTGGTCCGCTGTGCGCGCCCGGTGATGGAGCAGCTGGTCGAGCAGGTCGCCGGGATCGGGGTGTGCGTCGCGCTCACCGACCACCGGGCCCGGCTGCTGGTGCGGCTGGACACCGACGCGGTGATCGCCCGGTCCGCGGACGTCAACGCGTTCGCCGCCGGGTTCGGCTACGCGGAGGGCGCGGTGGGCACCAACGGGGTCGGGACCGTGCTGGAGTCCGGCCGGCCGGTGCACATCGTCGGCGCCGAGCACTTCGTCGAGCAGCTCCACGACTACGCCTGCGCCGGCGCCCCGGTGCGCGACCCGGCGACCGGGCGGATCGAGGCGGTGCTCGACCTGTCCTGCCGCGCCGAGCACTCCTCGCCGCTGCTGCTGTCGCTGGTGCGCTCCGCGGCCGCGCGCATCTCCGACGCCCTGCTGCACGACCGCGACCCCGCCCAGCAGGCCCTGTTCGACGCCTACGCCCGCACCGAGTCCCGCACCCGGCGGGCGGTGCTCGCCGTCGGGCGCCGCACGGTGCTGGCGAACACCGCGATGCAGACCCTGCTCGACGCGGGCGACCACGCCGCGCTCACCGACCACGCCCGGTTCCTGCTGCTTCGCGGCCCCGGCGTCGACGACCGGGTGGACCTGCCGTCGGGGACGCGGGCCCGGCTGCGCGGCGCGGTCGTCCCGGTCGGCGGGTCGGTCGCCGGCCTGGTGGCGGTGGTGACGCTGCTGCGCGAGCCCGACGGCGGCGGCCCCGCCGGACCGGTCGCGGCGACCCCGCGGCCCGACGCCGACGGGGTGAGCCCGGCCTGGCGGGCGGCGCGGGCCGCCGTCGCCGGGGCGCTGGGGGCGGGGGAACCGCTGCTGGTCACCGGCGAGCCCGGCTCCGGCCGGGCGCGGCTGGTCACGGACTCCTGGCCCGGCCCGGTGGTCGAGGTCGGCCCGGACGACGACGGCGCCGACCTCGACGACCGCGTCCGGCGGGCCGGGCAGCGGGCGCTGGTGTTGCTGCGCGACCTCGACCGGCGCGACGCCGGGGTGCCGCCCGCCGTCGCGCGCGGGGACCTGCCGACGGCTGGCACCCGCGCGGACACCGCCGTCCCCGACCCCGTCCGCGACGCCGTGCTGGCCCGGTTCCGGGTGTCGGTGCCGGTCCCGCCGCTGCGCGGCCGCCCCGGTGACCTCCCCGGCCTGGTCGCCGCGCTGCTCACCGAGCTCGCCCCCGGCCGCGACGTGCGGCTGTCCGCCGGGGCGCTGCGGACGGTGAGCAGGCACCCGTGGCCGGGGAACGTGACCGAGCTGCGCGACGCGCTGACCGCGGCCCTGGGCCGGCGGCCGGTGGGTGTGGTCGAGGCGACCGACCTGCCCGAGTCCTGCCAGAGCGCGCCGTCCGGGACGCTGCGGGCGGTGGACCGGGCCGAGCGGGACGCGATCGTCGCCGCGCTGCGCGACACCGGCGGGAACCGGGCCGCCGCTGCCGCGGCGCTGGGGGTGGCCCGGTCGACGCTCTACCGGAAGATCGCGCAGTACCGGATCACGGGGTGAGACAGGGCCGGCCGCGGTCGTGGCGTGGTCCGCACCCCGTCGTCCGCGCTCGGTCCACCGTGCCCGGCGAGCGTGCGCGATCCCGGTGCGGTACGACCGGGACCGTGCCCCGCCCCCACGCCGCCTCGCCGGACACCGTGCTGCCCGGGACCGTCCTGCTCTGGGACGCCGATGAGGTCGCCGACCCGCCCGCGGAGCCCTGCTGCCTGGCCGGGACCGCGCCGGGCGATCGGGCCGTGGTCTACCGCACCGGGCCGGGCGGCGGCGTGATGGCGCTGTTCGCGTTCACCGGTCCCGCCGAGCCGCACCCCGGCGGACGGCACGCGGCGGGCGTCGTCGTGCCGGTCGGACGGCCGGTGCCGCGGGCCGAGCTGCTGGCCGACCCGGTGCTCGCGCCGGTGTTCCGGCACCTGCGCGGCCGTCGCAGGCTGCCGCCCGACGCGGCCCGTCGCCTGGTCGCGCTCCTCGCGGGCTGAGCCGCGACGCCCGGCCGCCGCGGCGCACCGGCCGGGGCCGGACGGGCTCATCCCCGCACGACCTCGGCGATCGCCGCGCCCAGCTCGGCGGTCGTCGCGGTGCCGCCCAGGTCCGGGGTGACGGTCGCGCCGCCCCGCCCGACGACGTCCTCGACCGCGGCCAGCACGGCCGCCGCCGCCTCGTGCTCGCCGAGGTGCTCCAGCATCATCGACCCGCACCAGATCTGGCCGACCGGGTTCGCGACGCCCTTCCCGGCGATGTCCGGTGCGGACCCGTGCACCGGCTCGAACAGGCTCGGGAACTCCCGCTCCGGGTTGATGTTCGCGCTCGGCGCGATGCCGATCGTCCCGGTGCAGGCCGGTCCGAGGTCGGACAGGATGTCGCCGAACAGGTTGCTGGCGACCACGACGTCGAACCGCTCTGGACTCATCACGAACCGCGCCGCGAGGATGTCGATGTGGGAGGAGTCGACGTCGACGTCGGGGTACTGCGCCGCCATCGCCGCGACCCGCTCGTCCCAGTACGGCATGGTGATCGCGATGCCGTTGGACTTCGTCGCCGAGGTCAGGTGCCGGTTCGGGTGCCGCCGCGCGAGCTCGAAGGCGTAGCGCAGGATCCGGTCGACGCCGGTGCGCGTCATGACGGTCTCCTGGATCACGACCTCGCGGTCGGTGCCCTCGAACATCCGCCCGCCCACCGACGAGTACTCGCCCTCGGTGTTCTCCCGGACGATCAGCATGTCGATGTCGCCGGGGGAGCGGCCGGCGAGCGGGGCGGCGACGCCGGGCAGCAACCGGGCCGGGCGCAGGTTGACGTACTGGTCGAAGCGACGGCGGAACTGCAGCAGGCTGCCCCACAGCGACACGTGGTCGGGCAGCACCTCGGGCCACCCGACGGCGCCGAAGAACAACGCGTCGAAGCCGCGCAGCTGCTCGAACCAGTCCTCGGGCAGCATCGTGCCGTGCTCGAGCCAGTGGTCGGCGCTCGCGAAGCCGAACTCGGTGAACTCCAGCCCGATCCCGAACCGCTCCGCGGCCGCGGTCAGCACACGGACGCCCTCCGGGACGACCTCCTTGCCGATCCCGTCGCCCGGGATGACGGCGATGCGGTGCGCGGTCATGTCGTGTCCTCCTCGACTCGGTTGCTTCTATCCTGATCGGCGAACCGGGCGCGGTGAACCGTCGTCCGGGCCGGACAGTCTTTCCGCAGGGGAAAGGAGCAGGCGTGGAGCTGCCCGAGTTCGACGACCTGCGCTTCTTCGCCGGGGTCGCCGCCGCGGGCACGCTGACCGAGGTGGCGCGCCAGTGGGGTGTGTCGGTGTCGGCGGTCAGCAAGCGGCTCGCCCGCCTGGAACGACGCCTGGGCGTGCGCCTGGTCAACCGGTCCACCCGGCGTCTCACCCTGACCGACGAGGGCCGCCGCTACGCCGAGGGCGCCCGCGACGTGCTGGGCCGGATCGACGACCTGGAGGACGAGATCGGCCGTCGTCGCTCGGGGCTGCACGGGCGGATCGCGGTGCACTCGTCGATGGGGTTCGGCCGGGCGCACGTCGCGCCGCTGCTCGGCACGTTCGAGGCGGCCAACCCGGACCTGCGCATCGACCTGGAGCTGTCGCACCTGCCGGTCGCGGTCGGCGGCTCCGGCTACGACTTCGCGGTGCGCGTCGGACCGCTGCCCGACTCGCGGCTGCACGCCCGGGTGCTGCACCGCAACCGGCGCGTGGTGTGTGCGGCGCCGTCGTACCTGGGGCGCCGCGGGGCCCCGCGCACCCCCGCCGACCTGGCCGGACACGACTGCATCGTGATCCGGGAGAACGACACCGCCTACGCCCACTGGCGCTTCGGGACCGACGCCGACGCCGCCGGGGTCCGCGTGACGGGCGCGATGACCTGCAACGACGGCGAGGTCGCGACGGCGTGGTGCCGGGCCGGGCGCGGGCTGGTGATGCGCTCGCTGTGGCAGGTCGCGCCGCTGATCGCGTCGGGGGAGCTGGTGCAGGTGCTGGCGGACATCCCGACCCCGTCGGCGGACCTGCTGGCGGTGCACGGGGCCGACCCGCCCCGGCGGGTCCGCGCGGTGCTCGACCACCTCGTCGACGGGCTGGCGGAGCGGCTGCCGGTCAGGCCGGTTCCCGCTCCCGCCGCCGCGTCCACGGCCACGTGATCACCGCCCATCCCACCGCGACCAGCACGAACTCGACGACCAGGTAGACCGGCCACGGGCCCAACAGGTCCAGCGCGGAGGCGTTGGTCGGCTTGTGGGCGAGGAAGCCGTAGTTGGTGCCCGCCGCCAGGTTGAACGGCAGCACCACCGCCGCCCAGGCGATCGTGGCCGCCAGCGTCACGCCCATCCCGCGCCAGGTCGGCCGCACCCCGGCGCCCCAGGTCAGGTACACCGCGGCCCAGGTCACCAGCAGGTGCAGCGCCCAGAAGTGCAGGAACGCGACGTGCGGGAAGTCGGGGGAGTCGGTCGCCGGGGTGAGCAGCGCCTGCGGGGTCAGCGTGAGACCCCAGTAGTACAGCGGCGCGCACGCCCACCAGCGCCGTGTCCACAGGGCGACCGCGGCGGTGACCCAGGACAGGTCCGAGAGCTGCAGCGGCAGCGAGATGTGCACGTCGAAGGTCTGCGGGGTCAGCAGCCGCAGCTGCAGCGGCACCAGCAGCACGACGACCACGACGGCGAACGCCCGCGAGACGCGCAGCTCGGCGGGGGTGCCGCGCAGCCGTCGTCCCAGGGCCACCAGCGCGACGGCGCCGAGGACCCCGACGGTCAGCGCGGCCCAGTGGGTCGCGCCGTAGGGCACGAAGACGCCGGTGTCTCCCATCGCCCGATCATGACGGACCGGGCAGCGCCGCGAGCAACCGCCACAGCGGGCGCTGCACCGCGTCGGGGATCCCGGCGAGGGAGAAGTCCAGGTCGTGGGCGACGTTGAGCCGCGCGAGGCGGCGCAGCGGCGGCAGCCGCCCGGCCGTCGCCAGGATCCGGAACTGCTCCTCCAGGGACCCGGCGGGGGTCTCGACGGTGCGCACGCGCACCGGGCCGTCGCTCCCGTTGTCGAACGAGTGCGTGACGCCGGGCGGCACCACGATCCCGTCGCCGGGGTGCAGCAGGCTCGTCCAGCCCCCGACCCGTACCCGCAGGACGCCCTCGAGCACGGTGAACGACTCGGTGGCGCCCCGGTGCCGGTGCGGCGGGGGACCGGCCACCCCGGGCGGGACGACGGCCTCGAACTCGAAGGCCGGGGCGCCGCTGTGCAGCACGTCGATGGTCTCGCCGGACGGCATCTCGATGCGGCTCACGGCGGCCTCCCGGGTCAGGCGCCGGCGGTCCCGGCGGTCTCGGCGGTGTCGTCGGTGTCGTTCTTCTTCCGCTTCGGGATCAGGTGCGCCACGGCGACGATCACCGCGCCGACGACGACCCCGAGGATCGCCGAGCCGACGGTGTTGGTGAGCCAGCCCAGGAACCCGCCCAGCGCACCGGTCGCGTCGGCGACGGCCACCTCCAGATGGTGCACCAGGTCGTAGATCGGGGAGAAGCCCAGCTCGTCCATCCCGACGAGCAGGATGTGCCCGCCGACCCACAGCATCGCCGCGACGCCGACGACCGACAGCGTCGTCAGCACGATCGGCATGGCCTTCACCAGCCCGCGCCCGAACGACGCGACGGGGCCGGAGCCGCGCTTCGCCAGGGCCAGGCCGGCGTCGTCCATCTTCACGATGAGCGCGACCGCGCCGTAGACGAGCGCGGTGATCGCGACGGCGACGACGGCCAGGATGACCGCCCGGGCGACGATGCCCTCGCTCGCGACCTCGTTCAGCGCGATGACCATGATCTCGGCGGACAGGATGAAGTCGGTGCGCACGGCACCGGAGACGACCCGGCGCTCGTTCTCCGCCGGGTCCGCGGCGACCTTCTCGTCGCGCTCCTCAGGGTGCTCGGAGTGACCGGAGAAGTACTCCCAGAGCTTCTCCGCGCCCTCGTAGGCCAGGTAGCAGCCGCCGACCATCAGGATCGGGGTCAGCAGCCACGGCGCGAACTGGGAGAGGATCAGCGCGACCGGCAGGATGAACACGATCTTGTTGCGCAGCGAGCCCTTGGCGATCCGCCAGATGATCGACAGCTCGCGCTCGGGCTTGAGTCCCTGCACGTAGCGGGGGGTGACGGCGGCGTCGTCGACGACCACACCCGCGGCCTTGGCCCCGGCGCGCCCGGCGGCCCCGGCGACGTCGTCGAGGGAGGCCGTCGTCAGGCGCACCAGCGCCGCGACGTCGTCGAGCAGGGCGAACAGTCCGCTCACCGGGTCACCGTCCGTTGCATGGCCGAATCCGTGCGCACGCGCGGAGCCTACGGGGAGAGCGGGACGAACGGGACCGAACCCGCCCGATCGCAGGGCTTGACCGTGCCGCGACGGCACGGTGTCGACTGGGCCCATGGCAGAGGACACGACCATCACCCCGGCTGCGGCGACCTCCGGGCCGGACACCGTGGACCCGTCGGACCCGGTCGCCGCCTTCTCGGGGATGCGCGAGGTGGCCGCGGCCGTCGAGATCCCGCTGGAGGTGCCCGGGCGGCCGACCCAGCAGGGGCTGATGGTGACCCGGCACGCCGAGGTCCGCGCGATGCTCACCGACGACCGCTTCCGGCACGACGCCGCCGCGGTGCCGGAGGCGGAGAACTTCCTGCGCAACGCCCAGACCGGCCTGATCGGGCTGCCCGAGGACCTCGACCTGCTCCGCCGTCCGATGCTGGGCCGCGACGGCGAGGACCACGCGCGGCTGCGCCGGCTGGTGTCGCGCGCGTTCACGGTGCGCCGGGTGAACGGGCTGCGCCCCCGGGTCGGGGCGATCGTGGACGGTCTGCTCGACGACGTCGCCGCGGCCGGTGCCGACGGCACCCCGGTCGACCTGGTGGAGGCGCTGGCCTACCCGGTGCCGATCGCGGTCATCTGCGAGCTCGTCGGCGTGCCGGAGGCCGACCGGGACCGCTGGCGGGAGTTCGCCCGGCTGCTGATCCAGCCCGACCCCGGGCGGATGCCCGACGTCGCCCGGGGGATGGTCGCCCACGTCCGGGACCTGATCGGGGCCCGTCGCCGGGAGCCGGCCGACGACCTGCTGTCCGGGCTGGTCGCGGCACACGACGAGGACGGCGACCGGCTCTCGGAGCAGGAGCTCGTCGACATGACGGTGAACCTGACCGTCGCCGGGTTCGAGACGACCGCGCACGTGCTGGCCAAGGGCACCCTCGCGCTGCTCAGCCGCCCGGACGAGCTCGCCGCGCTGCGGGCCGACCCGCAGCTGTGGCCGACGGCGGTGCACGAGCTGGTCCGCACCTGCGGCCCGATCCCGGCCGGTGCCCCGCGCTACGCGGCCGAGGACCTGGAGATCGCCGGGACGTCGGTGCCCGCCGGGACCGCGGTGCTGCCCGGCCTGCTGCCGGCGAACTTCGACCCGCGCGTCGTCGACCGGCCCGACGAGCTGGACGTGCGCCGTGACCCCGGCCGCGGCGAGGGGCACCTCGGGTTCGGGCACGGTGCGCACTACTGCCTCGGCGCCGCGCTGGCCCGACAGGAGGTCGAGGTCGTGCTGTCGGCGCTGGTCACGCGCTTCCCGGGGCTCCGGCTCGCCGAACCGGCGGACGGCCCGTCGCGGCTGGGGTTCGAGCGGCTGCCCGCCCTGCCCGTCCACGTCGACCGTCCGCCGGCGGAGTAGACGCTCAGCGCGCCGCGCGGGTCTCGTAGAGCCGGCGCGACCACAGCAGGCTCCCGACGGTGATCACCACGCACCAGCCGACGGCGAGCGCGGCGTCGGTGCCGAGCCCGGCCCCGCTGCCGGGCCCGGCACCGAGCAGACCGCGCAGGGTGTCGATGACCGGGGTGAACGGCTGGTAGGCGGCGAACCAGCGCAGCCCGGCCGGCAGCGAGTCCACGGGCACGAACCCGCTGCCCAGGAACGGCAGCAGCACCAGGAACATCGGGGTGTTGCTGGCCGTCTCCACGCTGCGGGCGGCCAGACCGAACGCGACGGTGAGCCAGGTCAGCGCGAGCGTGAGCAGCGCCAGCAGACCGGCGACGCCCAGCCACGCGAGCGGGCCCGCGTCGCTGCGGAACCCGAGCAGCAGCGCCACGCCGAGCACCACCACCAGGCCGACCGCGGTCTGGACGAACGCGCCGCCGACGTGCCCGGTGAGCACGCTGGACCGGGCGATCGCCATCGTCCGGAACCGGGCGACGACCCCCTCGGTCATGTCGGTGGCGACGCCGATCGCGGTGCCGAGCGCGACGCTCGCGACGGTCATCAGCAGCACGGCCGGGGTGATGAAGGCCAGGTAGGCGTCGCGGTCACCGCCCGGACCGGCCAGGCCGGCGCCCATCGTGGCGCCGAAGACGAACACGAACAGCAGCAGGAACACGATCGGCTGGCCGATCAGCATGATCGTCAGCGACGGGTAGCGGCGCAGGTGCCGGACCCGGCGGCGCAGCATCGTCGCCGAGTCGGCGACCAGCCGGGGACGGTCGAGGGGCGCGGTGTCCGTGACGGGGGCGCTCATGACGCGGCCACCTCCGGGGTGGTCGGGTGGCCGGTGAGGGCCAGGAAGACGTCGTCGAGGTCGGGCGTGTGGGTGGTCAGCTCCTCGGGCTCCACCCCGGTCCCGGCGAGGCGGTCCAGCAGGTCCCGCAGGTCGCGGGCCCCGACGGCGGGCAGCTGCAGGGTCACCGCGGCCGGGTCGGCCACCGCCGCGGGCAGCACGGAGCGGGCGGCGGCGAGGGCGCCGTCGTCGGCGAAGCGCAGGCGCACGTGCCCGCCGGGGACCCGGGCCTTGAGCTGCGCCGGGGTGCCGCGCGCGACGAGCCGGCCCCCGTCCAGGACGGCGACGTCGTCGGCGAGCTGGTCGGCCTCCTCCAGGTACTGGGTGGTCAGCAGCACGGTCACGCCGCGGCCGACGAGGTCGCGCACGGCGTCCCACAGGTCGCGGCGGCTGCGCGGGTCCAGCCCGGTGGTCGGCTCGTCGAGGAACAGCACGTCGGGGTCGGCGACGAGGGTCATGGCCAGGTCGAGGCGGCGCCGCATCCCGCCGGAGTACGTCCCCGCGCGCCGGTCCGCGGCGTCGGCGAGGCCGAAGCGGTCGAGCAGCTCCCGGGTGCGGGCGCGGCCGGCGTCGCGGGGCAGGTGGTGCAGGTCGGCCATCAGCCGCAGGTTCTCCACACCGGTGAGCAGGCCGTCGACGGCCGAGAACTGGCCGGTCACCCCGATCGCGGCGCGGACGCCGTCGGGGTCGGTCGCCGGGTCGCGCCCGGCGATGCGGATGCGTCCGGAGTCCGGTGGCAGCAGCGTGGACAGGATCCGGACCAGCGTCGTCTTGCCGGCCCCGTTGGGGCCGAGCAGAGCGAGCACCGTCCCGGCGGGGACGTCGAGGTCGATGCCGCGGAGCACGGCGTGGTCGCCGTAGGACTTGTGCAGGGCGGCGACGGCGATCGCGGGCGGAGGTGTGGGCACGGTGGTTCCTCTCGTGGACGGGCTCGTGGGTGGGATCGCGGACGGCGGGGGTCAGGCGCGGCGGACGACGATGTCGCCCTCGCGGGACCGGGCGTGCACGGCGACGGTGTCGACGGCGTCGCCGTCCGGGGCCTCGCGCGGTGCGAGGTCGTTGCCGACCCGGCCGGTGGTGTCGAGGTCGAGCCAGGCGGCGCTGCCCTGCGCGACGCCGATCTCCAGCCGGCCGTGCGTGCTGGTCAGCGACACCTCGCCGCGGTGGACGCGGCCGAGCCGGACGTCGCCGTAGGCGGTGCGCACGCGGGCGCCCGCGCCGAGCTCGTCGACGTCGATGGGGCCGTGCGTGCCGGTCAGCTCGGCGTCGCCGGTCAGCTCGTCGGCGCGGATGCCGCCGTGCTTGCTGCTCAGCGTCGCGGTGCCGCCGATGCGGTGGATCTGCATGCCGCCGTGGTCGGAGCGGACCGTGGCGTCCCCGGTGACGGTGCCGCCGATCCGGACGTGGCCGAAGCCGGTGCTCAGGTCGGCGGAGGCGGCGTCGTCGACGCGGACGTCGCCGAAGCGGGTGCGGGCCTCGCAGGCCCCGAGCGGGCCCTCGACGACGATCCCGCCGTAGGTGGTGGCGGCGGTCAGCGCCGACCCGGCGGGCAGGGCGATCCCGACCTCGATCGAGCGGCCGGGGGTGCGCGGGGTGAGCTTCTGCAGCAGCCCGAGCTGCGGGCCGGTGACGCGCAGCTCCCGCCCGGTCAGCTCGACCCGGACCCGGTCGGCGTGGGCACGGTCGGTGTCGGAGCTGCGGACCTCGACGACGGTGTCGGTGCGGTCCGACGCGGTCACCCGCAGCTCGCCGATGGCGAGGTCGACGATCGCGGTGACGGGCTCGGGGGTGTCGTAGGTGGGCACGGGGCATCGCCTCCTCGGCGTCGCGGTGACGCCGTGAGTCAGGGGTGGGTGGCAGGGGTCGGGTGGCTCAGCCGAACCAGCCGACGCGGCCGCGGCGGGCGGCGTCGGGACGGTCGGGCGCGGTGGCGGGGCGGTCCAGCGCGGCCGCGGCCACCCGGGTCAGCCAGGTGTTCACGCTGAGGCCGTCCCGCCCGGCGGCCTCCTCGATCCGGGTCTTGAGCGTCTCCGGCGGCCGGAAGTTGATCCGGGCGACCGGCCCGGACTCGCCGTCGGCGCCCGCCGGCGCCGATGGCGCCACGGGTGGCGCCTCCGTCGTCGCCGGGGGTGCCGACGGTGCGGCCGACCCCGCGGTGACGACGAACTCGGGGTCGCTGCCGCGCAGCCGCACGTGCACCGACCCCGGTGCGAGCTCGAGGGTGATCTCGTCGGCCGCCGCGGCCAGCGCCTCGAGCAGGACCAGGCGGGTCGTCGACGTCAGGGGCGTGAGCAGCCGTTCCGCGGCCGCCCGCGTGTCCTCGCCCGCGGCCTCGCCCAGTGCGGCGAACTCGGTGCGCAGGCGGTCGACATATCCGTCCAACTCCATGGCGCAACTGTGGCGCACGATGGCGTCAGCGTCAAGGGTGTGGCGCCACGGAGGTCGGTCGGCGGTGCGGGCTTGACCCTGCCGCGACGGCACGGTGTCCGATGGACCGGACCTGCTGACGCCGTCGAAGGAGTACGTCGTGGACCGCACCACCTGCCCGGTCGCCGCCTTCGGGTGCCTGCGCGAACAGGGGCCCGTCGTCGCGATGCCGGAGTCGCCGATGGGCGCCGCGTCGCTCGTCACCCGGCACGACGACGTGCACGCCCTGCTGCTCGACCCGCGGTTCCGCAACGACCCCACCGGGGTGCCCGGTGCCGGGGACGTCATGGGCGCGCTCCTGACGGGGCTCGGGCTGCCGCCGGACCTCGACCACCTCGGCCGGGGCCTGCTCGTCCGCGACGGCGCCGACCACGCCCGGCTGCGCCGGCTCGTCTCGCGGGCGTTCACCGTGCGCCGGGTCGCCGCGCTGCGCCCGCGCGTGGAGCAGCTCACCGCCGAGCTGCTCGACGACGTCGCGGCCGCCGGTGCCGACGGCAGTCCGGTCGACCTGCTGCCCACGGTGTTCCGCGCGCTGCCTATCGCGGTGATCTGCGAGCTCGTCGGCGTCCCGGTGGAGCAGCGCGGACTCTGGCGGGAGCTGGCCGCGCTGCTCGTCGCACCCGACCCGGAGCGGATGCCCGACGTGGCGCGCGCCGTCGTCGCGCAGATCCACGAGCTCGTCGCGGCCCGGCGGGCCGACCCGCGCGACGACCTGGTCGACGTGCTCGTCGCGGTGCACGACGACGGCGACCGGCTCACCGCCGACGAGCTGGACGTCCTGTTGTTCGACCTGGTCGTCGCCGGGTTCGAGACGACCTCGCACGTGCTGTCCCGGGCGACGCTGGCCCTGCTGACCCGCCCCGACCAGCTCGCGACGCTGCGCGCCGAGCCGTGGCGGTGGCCCACCGCGGTGCACGAGATCGTGCGGACCTGCGGCGCGGTCCCGGTGAGCACGCCCCGGTACGTGAGCACCGACGTCGTCGTCGGCGACACCCGGATCGCGGCGGGGGAGTCGGTGACGGCCGGGCTGGTCACCGCGAACTTCGACCCGCGCCGGCACGACCGGCCCGACGAGCTCGACGTGACCCGGGACCCGGGTCGTGGCGAGGGGCACCTCGGGTTCGGCCAGGGCGCCCACTACTGCCTGGGGGCCGCGCTGGCCCGCCAGGAGATCGAGGTGGCGCTGCACGCGCTGGTCGAGCGGTTCCCCGCGCTGCGGCTCGCCACGCCGGCCGACGGGCCGTCGGACCTGGGGTTCGAGCGCCTCGGGTCGCTCGAGGTGCGGGTCGACGCGCCCTGACCGCCGGTGTTGCGCGACCACACCCGTGCTGCCGTCGTGCCCGGCTCCGGCCAGGATGACCGGTGTGACCCGTGACCCGCACCCCGCCCGTCTCCGCCGCGCCGGGACGGCGGCCGCGGCCGTCGCCCTGATGGTCGCCGCCGGGTGCGGCGCCGCAGCGCCCGCGCCCGCCGGACCGGCGCCCGCGCCGCCCACCACCGACGCCCCGGCGGCGGCCGGGGACCTGGCGTCGGTCGTCGTCGCGGGCGGGCTCTCCCACGTCTGGAGCGTCGGGGTGCTGCCCGACGGGCGCGCGCTGGTCACCGAGCGGGACGGGCGCCTGTCGCTGCTCGCCTCGCTCGACCCGGGCACCGCGGTCACCCCGGTCGCCGCCGACCTCGGCGACGTGTTCGCCCGCGGCGAGGGCGGGCTGATGGGCCTGGCCGTGCACGCCGACTTCGCGACGTCGAACCGGTTCACCACCTGCCAGACCCATGCCGAGAACGGGAACCCGGTCGACGTCCGGCTGGTCACCTGGACGCTGTCCGCGGACGGGGCCACCGCGACCCGGGTCGCGGACCCGCTGGTCGGCGGCCTGCCGATCGCCTCGGGCGGACGGCACTCGGGCTGCCGGGTCGCCGTCGACGACACCGGGGCGCTCGTCGTCGGGACCGGCGACGCGGCCATGCCCGCCACCCCGCAGGACCTCACCTCGCTCGGCGGCAAGACGCTGCGGGTCGACCCGGCCACCGGCGGGCCCGCGGCCGGCAACCCCTTCGCCGACGCCGCCGACCCGGCCCAGCGGCTCGTGTACACCTCCGGGCACCGCAACGTGCAGGGCGTCGCGGTCGAGCCGGGCACCGGGCGGGTCTTCACCGCCGAGCACGGCCCCACCCGCGACGACGAGGTGAACCTGCTGCGCCCGGGCGGCAACTACGGCTGGGACCCCTCGCAGGGCGGCACGGTGACCACCTACGACGAGTCGGTCCCGATGACCGACCGGGAACGCTTCCCCGACGCCGTCCCCGCCGTGTGGGCCTCCGGCAGCCCGCCCGAGGCGCTGGCCGGCGCCGCGTTCCTCGACGGCGACGCGTGGGGGCAGCGGAACGGGATGCTCGCCGTCGCCGCGCTGCGCGGGCAGAAGCTGCTGCTGATGCGGGTCGGCCCGGAGGGCACCGACGGCGCGGTCTCCGACGTCGAGATCCCGGCGACGCTCGACGGGGACTCCGGCCGGCTGCGCGGGGTGTACGCCGTGCCCGGCGGTCCGCTGCTGGTCACGACCTCGAACGGCGACGACGACCGGATCCTGCGGATCGACCCGAGCTGACCCCGCGGTGCGGGGCCGGCCCGGGCCGGTGGTGCCGGGTCAGCGCCCGGGGTCGGTCCGTTCCCGCAGCTCGGTGCCGGTGGCGACCTCGCCGCCCCCGGTCCCGACGGTCGCCACGGCGGCCTTGCGCTCGACGGCGCGGGCGGCGTCGTCGTCGGTGCCGGGCTCCGCGGCGGCGTCGTTCTCGGCCCTCATCAGCTGGTCGACGTCGACCTGCCCGGGGTCGTCGAGCACGGCCCGCAGCCGGTCGCGGTCCAGCTCCCCGGTCCAGCGGGCGATGACGAGGGTGCCGATGCCGTTGCCGGTGAGGTTGGTCAGCGCGCGGCCCTCGGACATGAACCGGTCGATGCCCACGATCAGGGCCAGCCCGACCAGCGGGATGATGTGGTCGAACGCCGCCAGCGACGCGGCGAGGGTCACCAGCCCGGCGCCGGACACCCCGGCCGCGCCGTTGGACGAGATCAGCATGAACAGCAGGATCCCGATCTGGGTGGCGAGCGGGACGTCCACGCCGAACGCCTGGGCGATGAACATCGCGCCCATCGTCATGTAGATCGCGGTGCCGTCGAGGTTGAACGAGTAGCCGGTGGGGATGGTCAGCCCGACGACGTGCTTCGGCGTGCCGGCCGCCTCCAGCTTGCGCATCATCCGCGGCAGCACCGTCTCCGACGACGACGTGCCGAGCACGATCAGCAGCTCGTCCTTGATGTAGCGCAGGTACTTGAGCAGCGAGAACCCGGCGAGCCGGCAGATCGGGCTGAGCACCACGAAGATGAAGATCAGGCAGGTCGCCCAGAAGGTCAGCATGAACCCGGCCAGGCTGCCCAGGATCGAGCTGCCGTGCTGGCCGATGGTGAACGCGATCCCGCCGAACGCGCCGAGCGGGGCGACCCACATGACCAGCTTGATCACGCCGAACATGACCTGGGCGAACGAGTCCAGGGCGCGGGTGATGCCCTTGCCCCGCTCGCCGAGCATGGTGATCGCGACGCCGACCAGGATCGCCAGCAGCAGCACCTGCAGGAGCTGGCCGTCGGTGAAGGCCGAGGCGAACGAGTCCGGCACCAGCGCCAGCAGGAAGTCGGTGATGCCCCCGCCCGCGGCGGCCCCGGCCGACTCGATGGTGGAGTCCGCGGCCGAGCCGTCGAAGCTCTCCCGGTCGTAGCCGAGCCCGACGCCCGGGGCGATGACGTTGATCGTCAGCAGGCCCAGGGCCAGCGCGATCAGGGTGGTGACGTTGAAGTAGACCACCGTGCGCCCGGCGAGCCCGCCGACCTTGGCGAGGTTGCCGAGACCGGCGATCCCGACCACCACGGTCGCGAAGATGACCGGCGCGATCACGACCTTCACCAGGCTGATGAACAGCGTGGCGAGCCACTGCATCTGCGCGCCCACCTCGGGCAGCAGCAGGCCGACGAGGATCCCCGCGGCGATGCCGGCGAGCACCCAGACGTAGAGGTGCTTGTAGATCGGGGTCCTCGTCCGGGGCCGTGGTGCGGCCGGGACGGCGTCCGCCGTTGGACTGCTCATGCTCGCTCCCTCGCGTGACGATGCTGGACGGAGAGTGGTCGGGCGGGGCGTCGCGCGGGGCCGGACGGCCGGAATCTTGGGCTGTTCTTGGGATTACCGGCATACCGGACGAAAACGTAGGATGCGGACATGGCCGGATGGTCGCGCCGCGACGTGCTGCGCGGCGGCGGACTGCTCGCCGGGACCCTGCTCGCCGGTGGTGCGCTGACCGGCTGCGCGGCGCCGCCACCCCGCCCGCCGTCGCCGTTCCGGCTGGCCACGGGCCCGGAGGGGGCGGTCTACCGCGAGATCGGCGCCGCGCTGGCCGGGCTGCTGGACCGCGAGTGGGGCCGCGAGGTCGTCGAGGTCGTGCACACCGACTCGGCCCCGGAGAACGTCGCGCTGCTGACCTCCGGGCGGGCCGAGCTGGCGTTCGTCAACGTCGACGTCGCGCTCGCCCACCCGGAGCCGGTCGTCGCGCTGGCCCGGGTGTTCGACTCGGTGCTCCACGCGCTCGTGCCCGCCGCGAGCCCGGCCCGCGACGCCCGCGACCTCGACGGCCTGACCCTCGCCTGCGGTGCGCCGCGCTCCGGGACCCGGTTCGTCACCGAGCGGCTGCTGGAGGTCGCCGGGGTCCGGGCGACGCTGCGCAGCCACACCCAGGCCGACTCGGTGCGGGCGTTCCGGGCGGGGGAGGTCGACGGCGTCCTGAGCCTCACCGGCATGCCGACGCCCGCGGTCACCGAGCTGGCCTCCTCCGGCGGGGTCCGGCTGCTGGACCTGACCGCGCAGGTGGAGGCGCTGATCGCGCGGCACCCGCTGGAGTACGTGCCGGTCGTGGTGCCCGCGACGATGTACCCGCCGCTGGAGGCCGCGCCCGCCCCGGCCGTCCCGACGCTGCTCGCGGTGTCGCCGTCGATGGACGACGCCCTCGCGCACTGGCTCACCGACCAGCTGTTCGTCCACTCCGACGAGCTGTCCCGGGTCCGGCTGGAGGCGGGCCAGATCAACCCGCGCACCGGCGCGGCGACGACGCCGGTCCCGCTGCACCCGGCCGCGCGCCGCTGGTTCCGCGGCCACAAGCCCTGACCTCCGTGCGCTACCCCGGTGCCACGGTGACGACCGCGGTGAGGCCGCCGCCCGGGGTGGCGTCGAGCGACAGCGTGCCGCCGGCGTCGTCGAGCACCTGCGCGACGATCGCCAGCCCCAGACCGGTGCCCGGCACGTTCTGGTCCCGCGGCGAGCGCCAGAAGCGCTCGGTGGCCCGCCGCCGCCCGGCGGGGTCGAGCCCGCGGCCGTCGTCGGCGACGGCGAGGCGGTAGCCGCCGTCCGGGGCCGCGGCCCCGCGCACGGTGAGGGTGCGCCCGGCCGAGAGCCGGCAGGCGTTCGCGACCAGCTCGTCGACGGCGGCGGCGAGCCCGCCGGTGGGTTCGCGCACCGTGGTGGCGGTGTCGGCCAGCTCGGCGGTGAAGGCCAGCCCGGCGTCGTCGGCCACGCCCCGCCAGATCTCGGCGCGCCGCCCGAGCGCCCCGGCGACGGTCGCGGTGCCCGCCGGGCGGTCCCGCAGTGCGGTCGCGGCGAGCATCCCGTCGACGACCGAGCTCATCCGGTCCAGGTCGTCGACGGCGTCGTCGTAGGTCGCGCGGGCGTCCGGGTCGCGCTCGGACAGGTGCGGGGCGAGGTTCTCCACCGACAGCCGGGCCGAGGCGATCGGGTTGCGCAGCTGGTGCGCGGCGTCGGCGACGAAGCGCTGCTGGCGCTCGATGGTGCGGTGCACGGCCTCGACCATGTCGTTGAACCCGGCGGCGAGGTGACGCAGCTCCGGCGGGCCGCCGGCCGGGGCGGCCCGGGCACCGAGGTCACCGGCGCGGACGGCGGCGGCGCTGCGCTCCAGGTCGGTGACCGGCCGCAGGATCCACCGCGTCATCGGGCCGACCGCCCCGATCACCAGGGCCGCGACCAGGGCGAACAGCCCGCCGAGCAGGGCCCAGTCGCGCAGGATCTCCCCGCGGACGGTGTCGGTCGGCACCGCGAACACCAGCGCCGCGACGACCTGTGAGTCCCGCCCGACCGGCGTCACGACGATCTCGTCGGCGGTGTCCCACGGCCATACGGTGCGCTCCAGCGGCGGCAGCCGCCCGGCCATCGCACCGGTGAGCCGGGGCAGCGCCGCGTCCGGCGGGCTGCCCGCGTGCCCGGGCCCGGTCGCGTGCAGGACGTGCTGCTCGCGGTCGAGGAACCAGACGCCGGTGTCGTACAGGTCGGCGTACTCGTCGAGCTCGGCACGCAGCCGAGCCAGGTCGGCCTCCAGTGCGGTGCCGCCGGTCAACGCGGTCAGCGCCAGCACCGAGAACCGCGACGCGTCGGCGAGCCGGTCCGAGACCAGCGTGGCGGTGTGCCGCTCGGCGACCGTCGCCGCCGTCGGCACCAGCACCCCGAGCAGCAGCAGGACCAGCAGCGGGGTGACCGCGACGACGAGCCGTCGCCTCACGGCCCGGCCTGGTAGCCGACCCCGCGCAGGGTACGGATCCGCAGGTGCCCCTCGACCTTCCCGCGCAGCGTCGCCATGTGGGTGTCCAGGGTGCGTGAGCGCGCCTCGGACGGGGCCGACCACACCCGGTCGAGGATGACGCCGCGCTCGACCGGGCCGTCGTGGGTGAGCAGCAGCGCCAGGACGGCCGACTCGGTCGCGGTGAGGGCGACCGACCAGCCGTCGTCGGTGTCGGACAGGGTCCGGGCGGTCGTGTCGAGCTCGAGCGACCCCCGCCGGTGCACCACCGGCGCCGGTGCCTCGCGCAGGGCGCGGGTCCGCCGGCTGACCGCCTCGATCCGGGCGAGCAGCTCGGCGAGGCTGAACGGCTTCACGACGTAGTCGTCGGCGCCGGCGCGCAGCCCGACGACCCGGTCGGTCTCGCCGTCCTGCGCGGTGACGATCAGGACCCCGGTCGCCGGGTGGTCGCGCAGCCGTCGCACGACGGCGGAGCCGTGCCCGTCTGGCAGCCCCATGTCGACCAGGGCCAGGTCGGGGACCTGCTCGGCGATGGCCTCGTACGCCTCGGCGACGTCGGCGGCGCGCACGACCCGGTAGCCCGCGCGCAGCAGGGCGCGCACGAGGCCGCGGGCCACGCGGTCGTCGTCCTCGACCACCAGGATGCGCACGAGGCCCAGGATAGTCCGACAAGGCAGACAAAACGCGCAGAAAGGGTGCCCGGAGGTCTGAACCGCCCGGAGTCGGGTAGGCGGCGCGGATGGTCGTGCCCGAGGAACCCGTGACGGTGTCGCTCCCGGCCGGGGCGGCGCTGTCCGGGCTGTCCGCCTACGACGTCTGGGTCCGCTACGCGGGTCTCGGCGGGACCGGCACCGAGCACGACGTCGCCGACATGCTGACCGACCCGGCGGCGGGTGCCCGGGCCGACCGGGTCCTGCTCGCCCGGGTGCTCGACGCACACCTGGTCGTGCTGGGGTGCCGCCGCCGGGTGCGCCCGGACACCGGCGACGACCCGGCCCCGCCCGCCGGCCCGCCCGCCGTGTCCTGACCCGGCGGGCTCAGCCGCGCACCGACCGGGCGAAGCCGACGACGTCGCGCACGGCGTGCGCGTAGACGTCGGGCATCGCGTCGCGGAACAGGATCATGCCGACGTGGCAGAGCCCCGGGTACACGAGCCCGACCGACGGCACCCCGGCGGCGAGCAGCCGACGGTGGTGGGCGAGCCCCTCGTCGCGCAGCGGGTCCAGCTCCGCGCACGCGATCACGTGCGGCGGGAGCCCCTGCAGGTCCTCGGGGCCTGCGGCCGCGGCCCAGCAGGTCGGGTCGTCGGCGTGCGCGGAGCCGGGGTCGTAGACCTCGGCGAGCAGCGGGAACAGCTCCCGGTTGAGCCAGTAGCGGTCGTTCTCCCACAGCGACGCCAGGTCCGCGGGCGGCCGGTCCCAGGACCCCAGCACGTAGGGGCACTGGGCGTAGACCCCGGCGATCCGCCCGGACCAGCCGTCGCGCCCGGCCCGGATCGCCAGCCCGAGCGCGAGGTTCGCCCCGCCGGAGTCCCCGGTGACGACGACGTGCGTGCCGCCCAGCTCGGCGAGGTGCTCGTGCACCCAGTGCAGGCCGGTGACGCAGTCGTCCAGGCCCGCCGGGAACGGGTGCGGCCCGAGCCGCCCGCCGCCGTTGCGGTACTCGACCCCCACGACGACGGCGCCCTCGGCGGCCAGCTCGTCGCGCCAGCGCACGTAGAGCGGTCCCTCGGCGGCCAGCATGACCATCCCGCCGCCGTGGACCTGGTAGATCACCGGCAGCGGCCCGTCGACGCCGGTGGGGCGGTGCACGTACAGGGTGATCGGGTGCCCGTCGGCGCCCGGGACGGTCCGGGTCGTGCGGTCGACCCCGGCCAGCGGGGTCCAGCCCGTGGCGAGCGCGGCGAACAGGCCCTCGAAGCCCTCCTCGGCGGCGTCGACGAAGCCGAGCAGCGCCGGGCGGCCCGCGGTGCGGTCGAGCGGGGCGTCGTCGGCGTGCCCGGTCAGGCCGAAGCCCTCCAGCACCGCGACCATCCGCGGGTCGGCCCGCGGGTCGTCGCCGATCGTCGTCGCCGGGTCCCCGAGCCTGCCGGGTGCGCGGGTGGATACGGAGGCGTCGGTGCTCATGCGGGCTCCTCGGGCAGCGGGTGGGCGCCCGATCGTGTCCCGCGTCACACGCGTCCGTCAACGGCGTCGTCGCGCCGCGCCGGGACCGCCGGTTCGAGCAGGTGGACCTCCCGTTCGAGCTCGCCCATCCGGTCCCGCTTCACCGGCGGCGGCTCGGGCACCGGGCCGCCCTCGCGGATGACGCGCACGGTGTCGGCGAGCCGGTCCACCCGGCGCAGGATGCCGTTGCGGTGCAGGAACCAGGCGAGGAACCGGGTCAGCACGGCGACCGCGAGCGCGATGCCGACCGACAGGTAGTCGCGGAGGCGGATCTGGTTGATCTCGTCGATGCGGTCGTCGAGCAGCTCCCGCTCGCCGGTCCGCATCTGGTCGACGCGGCTGCGGATGCCGTCCATGAGGTTCTTGCCGTAGGCGAGGTCCTGCCGGATCTCGCCGTCGGTGTCCCCGCCCGCGGCGACGACGTCGCGCTGCCGGGCCAGGTCGATCATCTGCTTCGACGTCAGGTCCTGCAGCTCGGCGATCCGGGCCAGCTTGTCCGTGCGCGGCTTCTCCCCGGGCTCCGCCGCGGCCAGCGACTCCAGCCGTCCCAGCACCGTCGGGAGCTCCGCCGACGCGTCGGTGAAGGGCTCCAGGTACTCCGTGCGCCCGGTGAGCTGGTAGCCGCGCACACCGGTCTCGGCGTCGACCATGAGCGTGGTGAGCTCGCCGAGCGAGCCGGTCATCTCGAACTTGCGCTGGATGTCGGTCTCGATGTCGACGCGCTGCAGGTTCCCGGTCAGGGCCAGCCCGGCCGAGATCAGCACCGCGACGAGCGGCAGGCCGATCGTGATGCGCCCCTGCACGCGCATGGGGAGGTTGTTCCAGTACCGCAGGACGGGTCGCGCCGGAGCGCTCAGGGTGTCGCGAAGGCTCCTGGCCACGGCGGGAGTCTACGGACGGGTGATGCCGGCCGGCCCGTCCGAGTGGCGGCGGCCGCCGGGGGTGGCCGACTCCGCTATCCCGGGTGCCGGTCGTCGACCGCTCCCGCGGACCGTTCGGCCGTGTCGGGCGTCGACGACGCCCGGACGACGGCCAGGGCGGCGTCGACCAGGCGCCCGGTGTCGGTCGCGGGGTCGAGGGGGGCGCCGAGCTGCGCCCACACGTACGCGGGGTAGATCACGAGCTCGACGAGCTGCAGTCCGCCCACGCCCGTCACGCCGGCGGCCTCCAGCATCGCGCGGAAGTCGTCGACGCGCGGCTGCATGATCGTCATGACCTCCTGCGGGTCCGTCGAGGCGCGGGAGGCGGCGATCAGCGCACGGAGCATCCCGAGTGCGCGCGGGCCGCGCAGGCTGGTCAGGAGGCGGCCGACGTAGTCGGTGAGGTCGGCGTGCAGGTCGCCGCTCGCCGGGACCGGGGACGACGTCTGCACGTCACCGACCACGGCGTCGAGCAGCAGCGACTCGATGGTCCGCCATCGCCGGTAGACGGTGGTGGGGTGCACCCCGGCGCGCTCGGCGACCGCGGGGACGGTGAGCTCCGCGTCCGGGTCGGCGAGCGTCTCGCGGACGGCGGCGAGGACGGCCTCCCGGGTCCGCGCGGTGCGTCCACCCGGGCGTATCGATCCGGTCGTCTCGGGCATGCGGCCACAGTAATGCATCGCCGATTGCGTTTGCAGGCGTTGTCGGTCTACCGTTAACGCAGTCGGAGTTGCATGAGTGGGGAGAACGCGGATGGCACACGCACTCGTCGTCGGGGCCGGGATCGCCGGCGAGACCCTGGCCGTCACCCTGGCCCGGGACGGATGGCGCGTCACCGTGGTCGAGATCGCGCCGGCGCTCCGTACCGGTGGTCAGACGGTCGACCTGCGCGGGGACTCCCGCCAGGTCCTGGTCGACCTCGGGCTGATCGACGAGGTGCTCGGGCACCTCGTGCCGCAGCGGGGAATCGCGTGGATCAGGGCCGACGGCAGCCGGACGGCCGCGATGCCGGTCGAGGCCTTCGGCGGCAACGGGCTCATCTCGACCGAGGAGCTCCTCCGGTCCGACCTCGCCCGCGTGCTCCACGCGGCGGCCCGTGACGCGGGCGTCGAGCACCGGTTCGCCGACACCGTCGAGCAGCTCACCGATACCGCGGACGGTGTGGAGGTGCGGTTCCGCTCCGGCTCCGCGGAGGTGTTCGACATCGTCGCCGGGGCGGACGGGTCGCACTCCCGGATCCGGTCCCTGCGCTTCGGCCCGGAGCAGGCGTACCGGCGGCCGCTGGGCCTGGCCCACGCCTGGTTCACGCTGGAGGAGGGGCCCGGCACGCCGCCGCTCGACGGGTGGGCGCTGTCCTACAACGAGCCCGGGTGCCGCGGGCTGACCGCGCGGCCCGGGCACGCGGGGCAGCAGGAGGTCGGGATGACGTTCGCGGCCTCGGCCGTCCCCCGCGACCGGGACGCGCGGCTCGCCACGCTGGAGGACGCCTTCGGGGGCGCTGGGTGGCGGGCCGCGGAGTTCCTCGCCGCCGCACGCACCGCCCCGGACCTCGCACTCGACACCTACGACCAGATCCACGTCGACGGATCCTGGTCCGACGGGCGGGTCGTGCTCGTGGGCGACGCCGCCTGGTGCGCGAGCCCGCTGAGCGGACTCGGCACCGCGCTCGGTCTGTGCGGAGCGGCGGAGCTCGCCGCGGCGCTGCGGGGGCATGCGGTGTCCGCGGAGCCGACCGCGGAACGGATCCGGGCGGCCTTCTCGACGTTCGAGGCCGCGATGCGGCCCCGCGCGACCGCCGCGCAGAAGCTCCTCCCCGGGCGCGTCCGCATGGTGGCGCCGAGGACCCGGTGGGGCATCCGGGCCAACGCCCTGCTGATGCGGATCGTGCAGGCCCGCGTCCTCCTGCCGCTCGTCGCGTTCCTCGCCGGCGGTCGCGGCCACGACGACGCCGCCACGGGTGCCGGGCCGTCCGTGCGCGGCCGGTCCCGCCACGCCGGGTGACGTGTGGGGTGCGCTCAGACCCGGCGTTCCGCGAAGGCCCCCGCGACGAGCGCGACGGTCCGGTCGGTGTCGTCGGCGAGCCGGCGGAGCACGTCCTGCGGGCCGGGGCCGGGCAGCTCGACCAGAGCCTGTGCGACCCGGATCCGGGTCGCGGGGTCGGTGCCGTCCAGGTCGCGGGTCAGCGCAGCGAGAACGTGCCCGGTGGTCGCCGGGTCCTCGTGCGACAGCAACGCGAGGATCTCCGCGGCCTCGACGTCGTCGACGCCCGCGCGCACCATCGCCACCAGCTCCGGGACGGCTCCGACGCCGCCGGCCCGCCCGACGGCCGTCGCGACGCGGCGACGCACCACCGGGTCCGGGTCGGCGAGGGCGTCGACGAGCGCCGCGTGCGCCGCCGGGGACGGTGCGGCGTCGGCCAGCGCGTCGGCCGCCCTCCGCCGGACCCCGGGATCGCCCGAGCGCAGACCCGCCGCGAGCGCGGCCACGGCCGCCCCGTCCGGGTCGCCCGCGCGGGCCACGGCCCGGCGCAGGGCCCAGCGCAGCGCGCCCGCGGCGTGCGGGTCGGTCTCGGCGAGCAGCGTGCGGGCCAGCACCTCCGCGGGCAGCGCGGGCCCGTCGCCCGCGGCCAGCGCGGCCTGCTGGCGGCGCCCCGCCGTGGCCGAGGCGAGCTCCCGCAGCAGCCCGACGACGTCGGCGACCTCCGCCCACGTCCCCGGCCCGGCGGCGTCGACGGTGCGCAGCCGGGCGAGCAGCTCCCGGTCCCGTTCCAGGCGCTCCTCGGTGGCCCGGACCAGGTCCGTGACCAGCGCGGACGGGTCGAACCCCGGGTCGCTCAGGGCGTCGCGGACCTGGGCCAGCGAGAGCCCGAGCGTCCGCAGACCCTCCACGTGGAAGAGCCTGCGGACGTCGGCGGGGGAGTACTCCCGGTAGCCGCCGACGGTGCGTCCGGTCGGCCGGAGCAGGCCGACGGCGTCGTAGTGGCGCAGCATCCGCACGCTCACCCCGCTGCGGCGGGCGACCTCCCCGATCAGCACGACGCCACCTCGTGTCCCGGGCCGAGCGCGACCACCCGGCGGGCCTGTTCCACGGCGTCGTCGAACCCCGCGTCGGGGTCGGCGCGCAGGAGCAGGGTGGCCCGTGCGTGCGTCGCGACCGCCGGGTCCGGGGCGGCCGCGGCCCGGGCCAGGACGGCGTCGGCCGCCTCGCCCAGGTCGGTCAGCGCCCGGGACAGGCTCAGCCGCACCGCCCGGTCGCCCCGGCCCAGCTGCCGGCCCAGCTCCGCGGCGAGCGCGGGCCGGCCGTCGGCGGGGACGAGCACGACGGCGGTGCGCCACGCGGTGCGGGCGACCTCGTCGTCGGGGTCGCGCAGCAGGGCGGGGGTGACCCGGGCCGCGCTCGCCGGGTCGGCGATCTTGGACAGGGTGTGCAGCGCCTGGGCCCTGGCCCGCGGCCGCGGCGAGTCCAGCTCGACGTACAGCCGGGGCAGCACGGTCGCGGCGGGGAGCCGGGTCAGCGCCCAGGACAGCATGTCGCGGACGAAGAAGTCCGGCTCCTCGCCGCAGCGCACCACCAGGGCGTCGAGCAGGGCCGGGTCGGCGGCCGACCCGGCGGCGAGCGCGGCCCGCAGCCGGACCGACGGGTCGGTGGCGGACAGGGACGCGGTGATGTCCGGTGGTGTCATGACCGCCACCCCAGCGCCTGTCACGGTGTCAGGGTCAAGCCCGCCGCGCCGCGGGCGCACGCGACGGCGACGGCGACCACCGGATCGCGGGGCTCGCTGCGCCCGGCGAGGACGGCGCGGTCCACGGCGGTGGTGATGCCGCCGACGACGAACCCGGCGACCAGGTCCGCCTCCCGGGCACCGCGGTCGAGCAGGAACGCCCGCAGGTCGGTGACCAGCACGTTGTCCGAGAGCGCCTCCCGGCCCGTGACGGGCCTGCCGTGGAACAGCGCGTCGTGCAGGGCCAGGTCGTCGAGGTAGCCGTGCACGACGCCCGCGGTCCACGCCGCGAGCACCTCCCCGGGCGGTGCGCCCTCCGGCGCCGCGTCGGCGGCGGCCCTGGCCCGGCCCAGGATCCCGTCGGTGAACCGCTGCTCCAGGGCTGCGACCAGCTCGTCCTTCGAGGCGAAGTGGTGGTAGACCGCGCCCTTGGAGACACCGGCGCGGGCGGCGACGCGGTCGATGCTCGTGCCGCCCACGCCGTGCTCGACGACCAGCTCGTGCGTGGCGTCGAGCAGCGCCGCCCGCCGCTGCGACGCCGGAAGGGTCCGGCTCACGCGGGTACCGCGACGTGGCCGGCGACCCAGACGTCGAAGGCGGTGAGGAACCCGGTCAGCAGCTCCCGCACCGCGTCGGACCGCAGCGTCCCGTCCGTGCCGAGCATCTCGTCGCTGCCGCCCAGGTAGGCCTCCGGCTGCTGCATGGTCGGCATGTCCAGGAACACCAGCGACTGCCGTAGGTGGTGGTTGGCGCCGAACGCGCCCATGCGCCCCGGGGACAGGCTGACGATCCCGGCGGGGCGCCCGGCGAACACGTTCCGCCCGTGTGGGGCCGACCCGACGTCGACGGCGTTCTTCAGCGGCGCGGGCACCGACCGGTTGTACTCCGGGGTGACGAACAGTATCGCGTCCACCGCGCGGACCTCGGCCCGGAAGCGGGCCCACGGCGCGGGCGGCGGGCCGTCGTCGAGGTCCTCGTCGTAGAGCGGCAGGTCGTCGATGCGCAGCGGGCGCAGGGTGAGACCGGCGGGGACCAGCCCGGCCATCGCCGTCGCCACCTTCCGGCTGACCGAGTCGCGCCGGATGCTGCCCACCAGCACCCCGGCGGTGAACCCGTCGGTCGCGGGGGACGTCGAGTCGCTCATGCCGAAAGCGTAGCCGACCGACCGTCGGTCGGTCGAGAGTCAGTGCTGCTCCAGCCATGGCCGCAGGTGCTCGCGGTCGTAGCCGACGCCGGGCGGGATCAGCGTGAGCATCCGCCGGACCCGCTCGGCGGCGTCGCGGGTGAGGTGGAAGTCGTCGTCACGGGTCATCGGCTGCTCCGGGCCGAACCGGCGGGCGGCCCCGACGATGTGCGGCACCTCCGTGCGCAGGTCGTCGAGGTCGTCGCCGGCGACGGCGGGGTCCAGGCCGGCGTCGCGCAGTCGCTCCCCGGGGTGGGAGAGCTGCTCGGTGAGCCAGCCCCACGGGTCCGCGGTCAGCCCGGGGGAGAAGACCCGGTCGCTGGGCTCGACGCCGTCGAAGTGGGGGTGCACGTGGGCTGCGGCCCACGCGCCGGGCCGATCGGTGCGGTCGAACAGGTCGGCCCGCCAGAACGGCGTGTCCACGACCAGCCGCTGCGCCGCGGACTCGCTGCCGCGGTGCGGCTGCGGGTCGAGCAGGAGCAGCTCCACCCGGGCGCCGCGTTCGGTCGTGGCGTCCGGCCCGATCTCGAACCAGCGCCGCACCTGTACGGCGAGCCGGGTGAAGGAGAAGGTGATCAGCACGGGTGGGCTCCCGGTCGGCTGGTGGCGAGCGTCGCGGCGAGCTCGGCCATGTCGGTCACGTGCAGGTCGACGCAGTCGTCGTCGGCGGGCGGGTCCCCGCCGGGGCGGGGCAGGTACGCGGTGCGCATCCCGGCCGCCGCCGCACCCCGAAGATCCCACGCGTGCGCCGCGACGAGCAGGGTCCGCCCGGGTGGGGCCCCGGCGAGGTCGACCGCGAGCCGGTAGACCGCCGGCGCGGGCTTGTAGGTGCGCGCGTCCTGCGCCGAGAGTGCCTGGTGCCAGCGCAGCCCGGCGCCGGCGGCGAGGCGCAGCAGCGTCGTGCGGCTCGCGTTCGACAGGCCGACCACCGGGAACGCTCGGGCGAGCCGGGCCAGGCCGTCGGCCGAGTCCGGCCACGCCGGCAGCCGGGTCCCGGCGTCGCCGAGGGTCGCGACGACGTCCGGGTCGTCGACCCCGGCGGCCCGCGCGACGACGGCCGCGGCCTCGGCGTCCAGCACGTGGCCGGGCACGAACGCCCGCCCGCCCCCGACGATGCGCTCCTGCTCGCCCGCGACGTGCGCCTGCCACAGCCGGGCCAGGTCCGCGGCGGTGTCCTGGTCCATGCCGGGCACGGCCGCGGCGACCGCGTCGCGCAGGCCGGACGGCTCGTCGACCAGCGTGCCCAGCACGTCGAACACGACGACGTCGATCGTCATCAGCGGCTCCCCGGGATCGTCCGGCGACGGCGTCACCGGTTCGACTGGTGACGCAGTTTGCGGGACCGATGCGTCACCGGTCAAGATGGTGACGTGGGTTTCGCGTTCGTGAGCGGCAGTGCCGCGCTCGACCTGGTCGGCACCGTCACCTGGCGGCGCACCGACCCGACCGAGCTGCTCACCGGGCCCGCCGACCTCGCCCGCTGGCTCGACGCCTGCGCCGACCTCCCGGACGGCGTGACCGTGACCCCGGAGGTCCTCGGGTGCGCGCGGGACCTGCGGGAGGCGGTCCACCGGCTCGCGACCGACCGGCTGGCCGGGCGGGCGTTCGACCCCGCCGCGCTGGCAGTCGTCAACGGCACGGCCCGCGGTCCCGGCCTGACCGTGCAGCTCGACGACCACGGCACCCGCCGCACCGGCGACGCCGACGCCGTCCTCGCGGAGCTGGCGCGCGACGCCGTCGCCGTCCTCGCCGACCGGGACACACCGGTGAAGGAGTGCGGCCGGCCCGCCTGCACCCGGCTCTACCTCGACCGCTCCCGCGGCGCGCGGCGCACCTGGTGCGGCATGGACGAGTGCGGGAACCGGGTGAAGGCGGCCGCCTACCGCGCTCGCAGGAGGACGATCACCGGCTGAGCTGCCAGGGTGATCCGATGACGACCGTCGAGCCGAGCTCTGATCTGGCCCGGGCCCAGGGCACCGACTTCTTCTCCACGGAGGACTGGCTGACCGACGACGAGCGCGCGATCCGCGACCGGGTGCGCACCTTCGTCGACGAGCGCCTGGTCCCGGTGGCCAACCACTACTGGGAGGCCGCGGAGTTCCCGCGCGAGCTGATCGAGCCCTACGCCGCGCTGGAGGTCGCGGGCGGTTCGGTGCGGGGCCACGGCTGTCCCGGGATGAGCGCCGTCGCCGAGGGACTGGTGACCACCGAGCTGGCCCGCGGCGACGGCAGCTTCTCCACGTTCAACTCCATCCACGGCGGCCTGGTCATGTCGGCGATCGACATGCTCGGCTCGGAGGATCAGAAGGAGCGCTGGCTGCCCCGGATGGCCCGCTGCGAGCTGCTCGGCGGGTTCGCCCTCACCGAGCCCGACCACGGCTCGGACGTCGTCCGGCTCGCCACCGCCGCCCGCCGCGACGGCGACGAGTGGGTCCTCGACGGCCGCAAGCGCTGGATCGGCAACGGCACGATGGGCGACGTCGTCATCGTCTGGGCGCGCGACGAGGAGGGGAACGTCGGCGGGTTCGTCGTCGACCGCAGCGAGGGCGAGCTGCCCGGCTACCACGCGTCGGTGATCACCGGGAAGACCAGCAACCGGGCGCTCTGGCAGGCCGACATCCACCTCGACGGCGTCCGGATCCCGGCCGACGACCGGCTGGCCGGCGCCCGGACCTTCGCCGACACCAACAAGGCGCTCACCAAGAGCCGCCAGGCCATCGCCTGGGAGGGGCTCGGCCACGCGATCGGCGCCTACGAGTACGCACTGGCCTACGCCCGCGAGCGCGAGCAGTTCGGGCGCCCCATAGCCGGGTTCCAGCTCGTCCAGGACAAGCTCTCGCACATGCTGTCCGACATCACCGGGATGCAGCTGACCTGCCTGCGGATGGCCCAGCTGCAGGACCAGGGCCGGGTCGGGATCGAGCACGCGGCGCTGGCGAAGCTGCAGACCGCCTCGGGCGCGCGGCGGGTCTGCGCGATGGCGCGCGACATCCTGGGCGGCAACGGGATCCTGCTCGACCACCACGTCGCCCGGCACCACGCCGACATGGAGGCCGTCTACACCTACGAGGGCACCGACACGGTGCAGTCGCTGATCGTCGGGCGGGCGGTGACCGGGCTGAACGCGTTCTCCTGACGGCCCCGCACGAGGCCCCGGCGCGGGCGGGGCCCCGGAGCGGACGTCAGGCCGGGGTGATGACCACCTTGAGCGCCTGGTTGGCCGCGGCGTTCTTGAACACGTCGTAGGCCTCGTCCATCTGGTCGAAGGTGAACGAGTGGGTGCCCATCTTCTCCGCCGGGATCCGCCCGCCGGCGACCATCTTGAGCAGCGTCGGGATGGAGACGGTGTCGACCAGGCCCATCGTCAGCGTGACGTTGGAGATCCACATGTCCTGCATGGGCAGCTCCACCGGGGTGCCGTGGACACCCACGTTGGCGATCGTGCCGCCCGGGCGCACCAGCGACGCCGCCGTCAGCAGCGTCTCCGGGTAGCCGACGGCCTCGATCGCGACGTCCACGCCGAGCCCGTCGGTCAGCGCGGTCACGTCGGCGACGGTGCCCGGCCCGACCTCGACGCTGTCGGTCGCGCCGAACTCGATGGCCTTCTCCAGCCGGAACTTGTTGGAGTCGATCGCGATGACCTTCGACGCGCCCCACAGGCCGGTCGTGAGGATCGCCGAGAGGCCGACCGCACCCGCGCCGACGACGGCGACGGTGTCACCCGGCCGTACGTTCCCGGCGAGCACACCGACCTCGTAGCCGGTCGGCAGCGAGTCGGCGAGGAAGATCGCCTGCTCGTCGGTGACCGACTCCGGCACGGCGTAGAGCGAGGTGTCGGCGTAGGGGACCCGGACGTACTCGGCCTGGGTGCCGTCGATGAGGTGGCCGAAGATCCAGCCGATCCCGCCGACGGTCTGGCAGTGCGACGGCATGCCGCGCTGGCAGTAGTCGCAGCGGCCGCACTTGGTGATCGCCGGGACGAGGACGCGGTCGCCGACGGCGAAGCCGGACACGGCGTCACCGACGGCGGTGATCGTGCCGACGGCCTCGTGGCCGAGGATGCGGCCGTCGGTGACGGCCGGGACGTCGCCCTGCAGGATGTGCAGGTCGGTGCCGCAGATCGTGGTGGTGTCGACCTTGACGATCACGTCGGTGGGGTCCTGGATCGTCGGGTCCGGGACCTCCTCCCAGGCCTTGGCGTCCGGTCCGTGGTAGACGAGTGCCTTCATCTGCTCACTCCGTTGGTCGCAGGGGGTGCCGAGAGCGTCGGCGGGCCCGACGCTAATGCGGGAGTGCGCATGTGACTGTCCCGTTCTGGGACGACTCCGCGGGCGGCACGACCCCCGGCGACGGCCGTGTGTCCCGGTCCCGGGACACCTCAGCCGATGTAGCTGATCCCGAACGCGTCGATCTTGCGGTAGAGCGAGGACCGGGCGATCCCCAGCAGCTCGGCGGCCTGGTAGCGGTTGCCGCGCGCCTCGTAGAGGGCCTGGATGATCACGTCGCACTGCGCCGCCTCGAGCATCGACATCCGCGGTGCGCCGCCGGTGAAGCACGACGACGGCAGGTCCGGTGCCTGCACGACGCCGACCGGCTTGCGGGCGATGACGTAGCGCAGCACGTCCTCCAGCTCGCGCAGGTTCCCCGGCCAGGCGTAGCCCTCCAGGACCCGCACCACCTGCATGCTCAGGCTCAGCGACCGGCCGCCGGACAGCGAGTGCAGCACCGACCGCGCGAGCTCGCCGAGCTCGTCGGCCCGGTACCGCAGCGCGGGCACCCGGACCGTGTCGTGGAAGTGGCGCAGCAGCAGCCCGTAGGGCCGGGTGGCGTCGACCGAGGGCGTGTCGATGCACCCGACGACCGTCGGTGCCGCGGGTGTGGCCACCAGCAGCCGCAGCGACTCGTCGAGGCGCCGCGCGGCGACCGACCCGAGCAGCGAGAGCCGGCGCAGGACGAGCAGCCGCGGCCGGTCCCCGTCGGTGCCGCGTACCGTCGGCAGGAGGGGGCCGCCGGACTCCGCGATCCGCGCGCAGTCGAGCACCTGCACCGTCCCGGTCGGGTGGCTGCGGCGGAACTGCTCGACGGCCAGGGTCTGCTTCCCGACCCCCGGCTCGCCGACGAGGAGCAGGTGCCTGGTCCGGGCGGCGACCGCGGTCGCGACGTCGCGGCGGGCGCGCAGGTAGGGGCTGAGCAGCTCGCGGTTCGCGCGGCGCCGCACCTCGGCGGCGGCGCCGTCGGCGTGGGCGTCCCGGAAGTCGGCCGCGAAGTCCCGGCGGGCCGTCGGCGCGACGTGCGACCCCTGGCGTCGCATCGCGTCCGCCGTCCGGGACCCGGCCGGTACGGGCGCGCAGCGCCGCCCGGAGCTGACGTGGCCCACGACGGCACCGTGGTCCCGGACGACGCAGGTGACGACGTCGTCGCGGCGCCCCGACGGCAGGTCGGCCGTGGATCCGGTGGGCGGCGGCTCGGCGAGCGCGGCGTCGGCGAGCGCCCGGTCGAGCAGGTGGTCCCGGTCCTCGCGGGGCAGGGCCCGGAACCCGGGGTTGCACAGGGTCGCCCGGCCGTCGGTCGCGACGACCCACTCCGCCCCGGACCGTGCGCAGACCTCGTCGAAGCGGGCGTGCAGCATCCGCCCGGCCCGGAGCCCGCGGTCCCGGACGCGTTCGCCGACCTGGCGGGCCAGCTCCGCGGCGACGGCCGCACGCAGCGCCGACGCACCGCCCGGCGTCGACAGGTGCGTCACGACCACCACCGTCTGCGGTGCCGCGTCGGTGTCCGACGGCACCGGTGCGGCGGCCTCGGCCAGGCAGGCGAGGTCGGGGTGGAGGTGCTCGGGACCGTCCACCCGGGCGAGGCGACCGGTGGCCCGCACGAGCGCGGACGCCGTCGTCGCCACGTCCTGCTCGGCGATCCGGAAGCCCGGTGCGACCAGGACGGCGTCGAGCAGCGCGGCGAGGTCCGGGCAGGCGTCGTGGCGGAGGCGGACCACCCCGTCGCCGTCGACGAGCAGCACCGAGCAGTCCAGGTCGTCGGCGCCGGCGAGGAAGCGGTCGAACACCTCGTCCGCCTCGGCGACGGCGGCGGGGCCGGGTTCGTGCCCGACGTAGGTCGCGGACCGGGCGAGGTCGACGCCCAGGTCGACCGACCGCTGCCAGGACTCCGCGACGACCGGGCGGACGTGGGCGCCCACGTCACCGACGTGCCGGGCGTGCCGCACCCGCCGGGCGGCGGCCTCGACCCCGGCGCCGGCATCCACCGGACGAGCGTAGCCACCCGGGGCCCTGCCCCGCGAGGGTCGTTGACACCCGACCGGGCGGCGGGGAGCGTCGGGACCGACGTCAGCCCCAGCCCCCGGCCGATGACATTCGGGTCACCGGGAGGAGGGGCTGTGGACACGGAGCGTCGCGTCCGACCCCGCGGGGCCCGCCCGGTCGGAGTACCGTCGGTGGCACGGCCACGTGCTGCTGGACAGCCGGATGCCCCACCACCTCGGGGCACGCACGATCCGGAGGATCTGCCGGGGTTCCCGGGTCCACACGGCGAGGCGTCCCGCTCCGCCGTGACCACGCCCGCGTCCCCGGACGGCCGCCCTGCAGGGTGCCGTGCGGCGGTCCGCGGCGGCCGAACGGAGCCACACCGTGAGCGCACCGCGCACCCCGTCACCCACCCGTCGTCCCGCCCCGGCGCAGCCTGCCCCGGCGCAGCCCGCCGCGGCGCGCGTCGCGCTCAAGGACGACCCGAGGCCGGTCGGGGAGGTCGACGGGGCCTGGTGGCCGCGCTCGCGCGTCCTGGTCGACGAGCTGCGCGAGCTGAGCGCGGGCGTCGACGACCGGCTCGGCCCGGTGACCCGGGTCGGGTACAACCTGCGCATCTGGCCGTCGGTGCCGCGCCGGACCACGACCGACGGGCACCTGGTCCGCCTCGGCGGCTTCGCCAGCACCCCGCCCGACGTCGTCGACGTGTTCGGGGCGCACGGCCGGCTGTGCCTGCTCGTCGTGCCGCCGGAGAGCTCGGACGCCGACGCGCGGCGCTGCCTGGACCGGGCGTCGGCGGCCGGGAACGACGACGTCGCGACGCTGCTGGCCGGAGCAGGAGGAGAGCGCACCGACGCCTGACGGAGACGACGGCCCCACCGGAGGGAGGCGCGTGAGCGCCAGCGACGACCACGCCGTGCGCACCGCCCTGGTCCGGGCGGCCACCGGCCTGACCGCGCCCCTGACCGACGAGTCGGGGGACACCTCGTGGGATCGGCGGCTCGTCCAGCTGACCCGGGTCGCCGCCCGCACCGTCCCCGGGGCCGACCTGGTCGGCCTGACGCTGCGGGACCGGTACGGCGTCTGCACCACACCCGGTGCGGACCTCGCCGAGCTGGACCGGCTCCAGATCGGGCTGCGCGAGGGGCCGAGCCTGGACGCGATCCGGGGCGGGGTGCCCACCGTGGTCGCGGTCGGCGACCTCGACGACGAGCGCGACCGGTGGCCGCGGTTCGCGCCCGCCGCGGTGCACAGGGGCGTGCACGGCGTCCTGTCCGTCGCGCTGGTGCGGCCGGGCGCCGTCCGGGGCGCGGTGACCGTCTACTCACGGACCCGGCACGGCTTCGACACCTCGGCGACGGCCATCGCCGACGCGTTCGCGCTGCAGGCCGCCGTCGCGCTGCACGGGGCCACGAAGGCCTACCACCTGGAACGGGCCCTGGAGACCCGCGACCTGATCGGGCAGGCCAAGGGCATCCTGATGCACCGGCACGGGATCGACGCCGACCGCGCCTTCCGCATGCTGGTCGGCGCGTCACAGGCGACGAACATGAAGCTCCCGGACGTCGCCCGGTGGCTGACCTCCGACGCCGGGGCCCCCGTCGAGGTCCTGCCCGAGGCCGGGGTCACGGACCCTGCGGATGGTCCTCCAGCTCCTGCCGCACCGCGCGCAACAGGAACGTGAGGGCGCAGGGGTGACCGGGGTCGAGGGTCGGCGCCGTGCGCCACACCCACAGGAAGCAGCGTTCCGTCGCCTCCGCGGCCCGGTCCTGGTCCCGCAGCGCGGTGCGCAGGAGCCCGAAGACCAGCGTCCCGGTCCCGTCGTACAACCGACGGAGCGCGTCGAGGTCCCCGTCGCGGATCGCGCGGAGCAGCGCGGCGAGCTCACGCGAGCTCGGGACCAGACCTTCCGGTGCCCGCTGCAGCTCCGCCGGATTCCGCATGTCGCCGTCGTGACCCACCATTGCTCCATCACCGTCGGAACGTCGCCGGGGTCAGGGGCGGCGGACGCATCTCTCGTACGGTCGGGAGACCGTGGTGCGAACGCTACCGTCATGTCCGCCGACCCGCATGATCCGTCGACGCCGCCGGGTCCCGCCGACCGGTACGGTCCGGGTCGGTCGCCCGCACCGGTCCGGAGGTGACAGCAGTGACCGAGGTCCCCGTGCAGCGCCCCACACCGCTGCACTCCGTGTCGACGGCACGCCGGTCGGCGGAGCGGCTGCGCGCCGTCGACCGGGCCGGGCTGTCGACCGCCTCCGACGACCGGGTCCTGTCCGACCTGTGCGACGTGGCCCGGGAGCTGGCCGCCGGCGGCTACGCGACGGTGTCGGCGACCGACGGCGTGACGTCGTGGATCTGCGCCGCGAGCGGTGACGGGCCGGCGGCGGGGACGGTGGAGGGCGCGGGCGGCGCCGTCGAGCACGCGGTGGTCGACTCCGGCGTACCCCTGGTGCTGGACGCCCTGCCCGGCACCCCGGACGGCGGCGACCCCGCCCCGGACACCCCCGGCCGGTCCGGCTCGGTGTGCAGCGTCCCGGTCTTCGGCGAGGCGGGCCACGTCGTCGCCGCGCTGCGGGTGGCGCGCACCGGCTCCGGCGAGTGGACGCCCCGCACGGTACGGCTGCTGACCGCCCTCGCCCGGACCCTCGGCGCGCACCTGCGGATGGCCGGGTCGATGCGGGTCAGCCAGGACCTCGCCGACCGGCTCGGCGCCCGGCTGGCCCGGTCGGAGTCCCAGCAGCAGACGCTGTCGGACGAGCTGGGCGACTCCCAGCGGCGTACCGACCTGCTGGAGTCGGGGCTGCTGCCACCGGTCCTCCCGGAGATCGCGGGGGCCGAGGTCGCCGCCGTCTACGTCCCTGGTGCGGTGGGCGAGCACGTGGTCGGGGACTTCTACGACCTGTTCGCCGTCGGCGACCGGTACTGCCTGGTGATCGGCGACGTCTGCGGGAAGGGTGTGCAGGCGTCGCAGATCGCGGTCGTGGCCCGCTACACGATCCGTGGCGCCGCGGCGCGGGACCTCGAGGTCGGGTCGATCGTCGCGAGTGTCGACGGGACCGTCCGGACCATGGACGAGCGGGCGATGCTGACCGTCGTCGTGGTCGTCCTCGAACACGACCCGGACGGCGGGCTGCGCGCGGAGATCGCCAGCGCCGGGCACGAGCCCGCACTGGTGCTCCGCGCCGACGGCGCCGTGGAGCGCCACGGCACCGGCGGCACGATGCTCGGCCTCCCGATCCCGTGCCGGGTCGCCACCGACGTGGTCCGGCTCGGCAGCGGCGACGCGCTGCTGCTCTACACCGACGGCGTCACCGAGGCCCGGCCCGTCGCGGGCGCCGACCTGTTCGGCGACGACCGGCTCACCGACCTGTTCCGCACGTGTGCCGGGCTCGACGCCGCGGGCACCGTCGCCGCGGTCCACCGGGGCGTGTCCGCCTACGCCCGCGGCATGACCAAGGACGACACCGCGATCGTGGCGCTGCGGGTCACCTGACCGTCGGCGGGGCGGCCCGTCGCGCCAGCACGTCGGACCAATGCCGCTGCGCGACCCGGGGGTGCGAGCGCAGCCAGCCGGTCAGCGCGTTCTCCCCGTAGCGCGCGTCGAGCGGGTTGTCGGCGTCCTCGCTGATCCCGCGCGCGTCCGCGGCCAGCTCGGCCGGCAGGTCGAGCGGCGCGACGACGGCGTCCAGGCGCGGCGCGAGGAAGAACGGCACCGAGATCCGGTCGACCCCGGGCGGCGGCGACACCACCCGGTGCCGGGTCGCGGTGAGGTAGCCGCGGGTGGCGATCTCCAGCATCTCGCCGATGTTCACCACGAACGAGCCCGGTACCGGGAGGGCGTCGATCCAGCCGCCGTCGGGGCCCTCGACCTGCAGCCCGCCGACCTCGTCCTGCTGCAGCAGGGCGAGGTAGCCGTAGTCCTTGTGGGCGCCGACGCCCTGGTCGGAGTCCGGGTCCGGGCGCCCGGGATAGCGCACGATCTTGAGGTGCAGCGAGGACTCCTCGTCGAACCAGCCGTCGAAGTAGGTCTCGTCCTGGCCGAGCGCGGCGGCCAGGGCACGCAGCACCTCACGGGAGACCCGCAGCGCCTCGGCCTGCCAGCCCAGCACGACCTCGCGCAGCTCGGGCAGTGCCGGCGGCCACTGGTTCGGCCCGATCAGCCGCAGCCAGTCCGGCTCCCCGGGGCCAGGCTCGACCACGGCGCGCTCGGGTCCGATGTCGATCTGCTCGCGCCAGTCGGCGGTGCCGCCGGTGTGCTCGGTCCCGGTCCGGGTGTAGCCGCGGAACTGGGGGGAGTGGACGTTCTCGATCGCGAGACGGTCCGCCGGCGGCAGCGCGAAGAAGCGGCGGGCGAGCGCGTCCATGCCGGTCAGGACGTCGTCGGGGACGCCGTGACCGGTGACGTAGAAGAACCCGACCTCGCGCGCGGCGCGACGCAGCTCCGCGAGGAAGGCCGCCCGCTCGTCCGGACCGGCGCGGAAGCGGGACAGGTCGACGACCGGGAGCCGGTCGGTGGCGAGGGGCGGCATGGTGCCTCCGACGGGGTGGCGGGCGGGCACCTCGGACGTGGTGCGCCGGGCGCACCAGCCAACCCGGCCGTCGGAGCGGGCGTCAAGGAGCGGTGCCCGCCGGCCGTCTCACCAACTTTGCGTACTACCGGCGGTAACGCCCGTACGTCCGCAACGTCCTGATCATCCCGATCGATGCAGCACTCGTGAACGGACCCGGAAGATCGTGGTACGACGACTCGCCGACGGAGCGGCTGGGCGTCGTCCCTCCGGCCCGCAACCGTCTGGCCACCGTCGGCATCGTCCTGGTGGTGCTGTCGGCGGCGTTCCTGCTGACCACGGCGACGATCCCGATGGGTGCTCTGCTGGCCCTGGCCGCGACCGGGTGCGCCGCGATCGCCGCGTGGCGAGGTCGTGGCGGGCGCGCGCCCCACCGTGGCCGTGCGGTCACGGCGCTCGTCGCCGCGCCCGCGCTGGTGGTCGCCGCCGTGGTGCTCGCCCCGTCCCCGGTCCCGACGACCACCGGCACCACCGAGGCCGCCGCCCTCGTCGCCGCCCCGACCACGACGCCGACCCCGGTGCCCGCCCCGGCCGGGGAGAACCCCCCGGTGGCTCCGGCGGCGGCGCCGTCGCCGACCACGACGCGGGCACCCGTGTCCGCGCCGGAGGCGCAGCTGCGGACGGCGCCGGCCTCGCAGGAGGCCGCGTCCCCGCGGCCGCAGGCCCTCGCGTCGGCCCCCACACCCCGCACGACGACGGCGAAGCCGCCTCCGGCCGCGCGACCGTCGGCGTGCGACACGGACACGCACTACGTCAACTCGGCCGGCACCTGCGTGCCCCGCCCGACCCGGTCCGGCGGCGACGCCCCGGCCGGGGCGACGGCGAAGTGCAAGGACGGCACCTACAGCCACAGCCGGTCCCGGTCCGGGACGTGCTCAGGGCACGGTGGGGTCGCCACCTGGCTGTAGAGGGGGACCAGTGATGCGGGGCGGACCCGATCACGAGCGGCTGCAGGAGCCCGGTCGCGGCCGGGTGTGGCGGAGGCGTGGGACGAGCGTGACGCTCGTCGGGCTCGTGCTGGTGAGCTCCCCCTGGGGGCTCGCGAGCGAGCGCGATCTCGGCCGGTGGGGCGACGTGCTGACCGTCGTCGTCCTGGCCGTCGTGGTGCCGCTCGCCGCGGTCGTCTGGCGGGAGTCGACCCGGCCGTACCCGCACGACCGGACGATGGTCGTCCTCCGCCGGGCCGTCCCGCCGGCCCAGCGCGCGGCCGTCGCGACGGCGCTGCGGCGGGGGAGGCCCGAGGACATCCCTCCCGGGCACCTCGCCTACGCCCGGGCGTGGACGGCGCAGCGCGGGGCCGGACTCGTGTCGCCGTCGGCGCTGGCCGTGCTGATGTGGGCGCAGAT
Source organism: Pseudonocardia sp. ICBG162 (assembly GCF_020496225.1). Lineage (NCBI taxonomy): Bacteria > Bacillati > Actinomycetota > Actinomycetes > Pseudonocardiales > Pseudonocardiaceae > Pseudonocardia > Pseudonocardia sp. ICBG162. Next base: position 57,577 of record NZ_JAHLJD010000005.1, on the reverse strand, counting down.
GCTGAACGCGGCCGCCCGGGCCGCCAACCCCTGGTTCTTCCTCGTCGGCCTCAGCGGGGCCGCGGTCTTCACCGTGGCCGCGGGAGTCGAGGTGGCGCTGCAACGACGACGGGACCGCTGCCTGTCCACCGACCGGCCGGATGCCGGGGACCGACCGTCGTGATCAGCCGCGGCTGCTGCCGACGAGATGGGCGAACACCACGGTGTTGTCCCGATAACTCCGTGCACTCGAGTCGAAAGATCCACCACAGGTGATCAGACGCAGTTCCGCCCGGTCGACGTCGCCGTAGACGGACTCGGTCGGGAATTCGTTCTTGGGAAATGATCGGACCTCGTCGACGCGGAACGTCGCGGCGATCCCGTCGGCCCGTGTCACGGTGATGTCCTCGCCCGGACGCATCCGGCCGAGGTCGTAGAACACCGACGGTCCCTCGGAGGCCGAGTCGACGTGGCCGAGGATGACCGACGGGCCGCGGAAGCCCGGTGCCGACGACCCGCGGTACCAGGACGCCCGGTCGTAGCCGGGGCCCGGGGCCGGGACCTCGAGGGTGCCGTCCGGCGCGAGACCGGACTGGTCGACGACCGACTCCACCCCGATCGACGGGATCGAGATCGACCGGGGCGGGGAGGGCGGGAGCACCTCGCCCACCGGCCGGGCCCCCGCGGGCGCGGTGCCCACCACGGCCGGTCCCACCGGGCCGGTGGCCGCGGCCACCGGCTCCGGGGGACCGCCCGCGGTCAGCGCCAGCACGAGCACGACCACACCCGCGACGCCCAGCAGCAGCGCGCCCAGCGGAGCGAGCAGCCGCCGGAGGCGGGACGGGTGTGGTGCGGTCATCGGGTGCTCCGGTCCTGGTGCCGATCGGGGAACCGGTCGTGGTGGTCCACCACGACCGGAGCCGGGGGTGCCGCCCGCCTGTGCGGACGGCACCCCCGGAGTGGATCAGTGCCCGCGGACGCCGCGACGGCGGACGACGAGCACCAGCGCGGAGCCGGCGAGCAGCGCGACACCGGTCACGACCAGCGCGGTGTCGGTGCCCGAGGTGCTGCCACCACCGGTCTCGACGCCACCCTGCGGCATCGGCATGGTCCCGCTCGTCGTGTTGACGACGATCGTCGCGATGCCGATGGTGGTGCCGCCCTTGAGGGCGTCGGTCTTGAAGGCGCCGTTCAGGGCCTCGGCGGCCCCGGCGTTCAGGGTGACGGTCGTGCCGGTCAGCGTCGCGGTGCCCGCCGACTGGTCGATCGTGATCGGCTTCAGGGTCGAGCCGTTGAGGTCGAACAGCGTGGTCGACTCGGCGACGGTCTGGCCGCCGGCGCGGACCCGGCCGGTCAGCACGGCGGGGTCGCCCGGGTCGATCACGAAGTTGTCGAGCGTGACCTCGGTGTCACCCTTGGTGAGAGTGAGCCCGCTGCCCATGTGCTCGATCTTGCCCTGCACGTACGGCAGGACCTCGTTCGGCTTGTAGACGGTCACGTTGCCGCCGGTGATCGGGAACGACGCCGTGCCGTCGGAGATCGAGGCGGACCCGAACGGGCCGGGGGTGACGTCGAGCGAGGTCAGCGCGTCGGTGAAGCCCTTGTCCAGCGCGACCGAGGTGCTCTTGCCGGTCAGGTTGGAGATCATCGCGACCGGCGGAGGGGTCTCCTGTGCGGAGGCGACCCCGGCGCCCAGCGCGGTCGTCGCGGCGGCGACCAGGCCGATCGTGGCCAGGCCGATCACACGTCGTACGGAATTCGCCATTGTGGTTCTCCTTGGATCGCACCGACCGACGGGCGATTCCCGGCGACCTTTGCTCCTGTATTCGACGGCCGGAGCGCGGGGGTTCGGAGAAATGCGGGGAAAAATGTCCCGGGGCCCGGATATCACCGCGGGTGACGTGTTCCGGGCCCCGGGCAGCGGAGCGTGTGCGGCGGGGCTCAGCCCCCGGGGCGGCCGAGCCGGTGGTGCCGGATGCGGGCCTTCATCTCGGCGACGCCGTCGGCGAACCGCTCCTCGTAGACCTCCTCGACGGCGGCCGCACCGGCCGCGGTGACGCTCCCGTCCGCGTCGATGAGGCCGAGGGCGAGCAGGTGCCGGGCCACCGCCGGGCGCAGCAGGTCGACGTCCACCTCGCGCGCGTCGAGCAGTTCCAGGGCCCGTGACTCGTCGTCGGTCAGGAGCATCCGCCTCACCTCCACCCTGGGTTCGTGCGCGGGGCGCGAGGGGTTCACCCCGGTGGACGCGGCCGGACCGCGGTCAGGCGGCCGGGTAGCGGGTCGGGGTCGTGGTGTCGCTGTCGAGGTACGGGGCGTCCCCGGTCAGGTTGTCCCCCCGGTTGGGGCGGGGCCGCGGATCGCGCGGTGACTCCTCGCCGTAGGTCGCCCGCACCAGCGACGCGTGGGTGGGCGCCTCCGGGACGCCGGGCGCGCGGCGTGCCGCCATCTCGCGGCGCAGCACCGGCACGACCTCGGTGGCGAGCAGCTCGACCTGCTCGAGCACCGTGCCCTCCGGGACACCGAGGCTGTCCAGCGCCCACAGCTGACGCTGGTAGTCCCCGAAGCCGTCCTGGAAGGTCAGGGTCTTGTCGATGACCTCCTGCGGGCTGCCGACGCTGAGCGGCGTGCGGTCCGCGTAGTCCTCGAGGCGGGTCCCGCGGAACAGGACGTGGTTCTCGAAGTAGGGACGGAACGCGGCGTAGGCGTCCTGGGAGCGGCGGGCGACGAACGCGTGCCCCCCGAGGCCCACGATCGCCTGGTCGGGGCGCCCGTGGCCGTGGTGGGCCCAGCGCTTGCGGTAGAAGTCGACCAGGGGCCGGAAGTGCAGGTTCGGCGCCAGGATGTGGTTGGCGAAGTAGCCGTTGCCGTAGTGGGCGGCCTGCTCGGCGATCTCCGGGGTGCGGATCGCGCCGTGCCACACGAACGGCGGCACGCCGTCGAGCGGCCGCGGGGTCGAGGTGAACCCCTGCAGCGCCGTGCGGAACCGGCCCTCCCAGTCCACGACGTCGGAGCGCCAGAGCCGGTGCAGCAGCGCGTAGTTCTCCAGGGCGAGCGCGACGCCGTCGCGGATCTCCTTGCCGAACCAGGGGTAGACCGGCACCGTGTTGCCCCGGCCGAGCATGAGGTCCAGCCGCCCGTCGGCGAGGTGCTGGACCGTCGCGAAGTCCTCGGCGATCCGGACAGGGTCGTTGGTCGTGACCAGCGTGACCGCCGTGCTCAGGACGATCCTGCTGGTCACCGCCGCGATGTGACCCAGGATCGCCGGCGGCGACGACGGGACGAAGGGCGGGTTGTGGTGCTCGCCGAGCGCGAACACGTCGAGGCCGAGCTCGTCGGCGTGCCGGGCGAGGCGCACGATCGAGCGGAGGCGCTCGGCCTCGCCCGGAGTGCGCCCGGTGAGCGGGTCGGCGCCGATGTCGCCGACGGTGAAGATGCCGAACTGCACGGGGGTCCTTCCGGGGGGTGGCGGCCCGCGGGCCGCGCTCAGACGAGGTCGCGCACGGCGGCGAACGCCGCGGGCGTCACCGGGTCCAGCACGTCGTCGACGTCGTGGTGACGCTGTACCCACCGCGCGACGTACGGGCAGACCGGCACGATCCGCCGGCCGGCGTCGCGCGAGTCGGTGAGGGCCCGCGCGACCAGGGTCCCGGCCAGCCCGCGCCCGGCGAAGGCGTCGTCGATCTCGGTGTGGAAGAAGACCCGCTGCCCGTCGCGGTCCACGTAGGCGGTGAACCCGGCGACCACGCCGTCCACCCGCACCTCGTAGCGGTGCGTCGTGGGCCGGTGCGTGACCTCGGGCGTCCCGGCCGCGTCGGGCGTCGCCGATCCGGACATGGCTGTGACCTCCGTCGTGGGGTGGCCCGGGGGCGGGTGGCCTGCCCGGGCCGCGGCCGTCGGGGTCCCGGCGGCTCCGTCGCCACGACGCTAGGTCGGCCCGGCCGTCCCCGGATCGGTCACGCGATCGGTCGTGCGGAGCCCCCGGGGCGCCGGTCGGGTCGGTGACCTCCCGACGGCGGGGTCCTGCGGCGGGATGCCGCCCGGGGTTCCCACGGCGGCCCACCGGTGGGCCCATCGGTGGCCGGGCGACCCATCCGGCGACCGATCCGGCGGTGCCCGCGGCGCGCTGACACTGGGCCCGGGCGGCATCCGGCCGTCCGTCGAGGAGGACCCGATGCCCGACCGAGCCGACCCCGCCGGGATCGTCGCCGCACACCTGGACGCCTGGAACGCGCCGGAGGGACCCGTGCGCGACGGGGCCGTCGGGACGGTCTACACCGACGACGTGTTCGTGGGCGAGCCCGACGCCGCGCACCGCGGGCACGAGGGGATGTCCCGGGCGATCGCGGCTCTGCACGCCCAGGTGCCGGGGGCCGTGATCAGCCGGTCGGGTCCGATCGGCACGGCCCAGGACCTGGTCACCTACGCCTGGACCCTGGGTGTCGGCCGCGGGCCCGCGGTCGCGTCCGGCCGCGACGTGCTCCTCCTGCGCGACGGGCGGGTCTCCGCCCTGTACGTGCTGCTGGACCCGGCCGGGGACCAGGGGTGAGGCGGGCGATGACGACCCCGCGGCCGGTGGGCCACGAGTACCGGTTCGAGCTGGGCGGGCTGCGGGTGCGGTACCGCTTCGACTCCGGCACGGAGGCGACCTTCGTGGTGGAGGACGGTGCCGGGCTCGCTCCCGACGGGCACACCGAGACGGTGCGCATCGACCTGCGTGAGATCCGTGAGGGCGTCTACCTGAACTCGTGGACCGAGGCGAGCGGCGCGACGGTGACGCACGTGGAGGACTTCGAGAACGGCACGCTGTACTCGAACATCACGATCGACGGGACGCTGCACGCGCTCGTCGGCACGATCACCCGGACCGCCCGGTGAGCGCCGTGGAGGGCCCCGAGGAGCGCAACGTCCGGATCGTGCTGACCGCGATGCGGGAGCTGTTCGAGGAGAAGGACCTCACGGCCATCGACCGCTACTGGGCCGAGCCGTACACGCAGCACAACCCGTCCATGCCCGACGGGCTCGACACGCTGCGCGCGGTCGTGCCGACCCTGGAGGGCTTCTCCTGGCGGCCGGCCCGCGTCGCCGCACAGGGCGACCTCGTCTTCACCCACAGCCGGGTCCTGGGCTGGGCCCCGACGCCCGTCGTGATCGTCGACATCTTCCGCCTGCGGGACGGGCGCATCGTCGAGCACTGGGACGTCGTCCAGGAGGAGGTGCCCGCCGAGTCCTCGGCCACCGGCCGCCCGATGGTCTGACCCCGCATCGCGCACGCCCCCCGACGCCACCTGCGCCGCCGCCGTGTGCCGCGGGTCAGATCAGGCCCGCGGCGCGGGCCGCGATGACCGCCCGGGCCCGGTTCTGGGTGTCGAGCTTGCGCATCGCGCTGTGCAGGTAGGCCTTGACCGTCCCCACGGTGATCCCGAGCTGCGCGGCGATCTCGGCGTTGGTTGCCCCCACCGCGACGTGCTGCAGCGCCTCGACCTCCCGCGGTGAGAGGGCGGGGGCCTCCCCGCCCGGCCGGGCCACGGCGGGGCGCGTCCCGGCGAGGCCGTCGTGGATCCGGCTCAGCCGCTCGCGCAGCTCCGGGTCACCGGTGCTCTCGATCAGCGCGGCGAGCTCCAGCAGCGCGCCGGCCCGGCTCTCGGCGTCCGCGGCGCCCGGCGGCACGACGGCCGGGGGAGCGTGCTGGTCGAGCAGGGCCGTGGCGTCCCGGGCGATGGTGGCGGCGACGATGCCGGCGTTGCGGACGGCGACGTCGCCGATCGGCCGGTGCTCGCGCATCGCCCCGTACATCACACCGCGGACCGAGCCGTGGACGACGATCGGGTACGCCAGGATCGACGCGAGCCGCTCGTGCTCGACGACGACGTGGTCGTAGTCGTGGGTGATCCCCGGGGTCGAGGCGTAGTCGCTCACCCGGCACGGGATCCGGCGGGCCATCGCGGCGCCGCCGAGACCGCGCCCGGACAGGACGCTGAGCAGCCGCAGCGAGTCGCCGAAGGTGCCGATCAGCTGGTTGATCGTGAGCTGCTGGCCGTCGCGCACCGTCCGGGTCGTCCCGCCGAAGACGACCGGCAGGCCGGTCGTCGAGCTGAGCTCGTGGAGCCGGCGGGGCATGACCCGGTCCAGCGCCCGGGCGACCGCGTCGTCGTCCTGCACGAGTGCTCCTTCCCGTCCCCACGGGCGGCATCGGCCGCCCGACGTGGCCCAGCTTGCCACCGGCGCGGACGGCGGACCAGGTCACCGGTCCGCACCGGACTCCCGCGACTACCGACTTCGGTTGGTAGCGGCGCCCGGACCGCTGCGGAGAGTCTCCTCCCGACAGATCCGGCTGCGCTCGACGAGGAGCCCCGCATGCATTCCACCACCGCCGCGGTGCCCCTCTGATCGACGCGATGCCCGGACCGCTCCGATCCGCGGTCCGCCCCATCCCACCGACCCGGAGGACGTCCGTACCCATGGGCAACCACGACATCTACCGCGACGCCCGTGACCGGCTCGTCGCGCTGCACGGCGAGCACGAGAAGGCCGTCGCCGACTTCACCTGGCCGCAGCTCGACGGCGCGTTCCAGTGGGCGCACGACTGGTTCGACGTGATCGCCGACGGCGAGTCGCGGACCGCGCTGCGCATCGTGGAGGAGGACGGTGCCGAGGGCGCCTGGACCTTCGACGAGCTGCGCCGCCGCTCCAACCAGGTGGCCCGCTGGCTCGCCTCGCACGGCGTCGGGCGCGGGGACAGCGTGCTGGTCATGCTCGGCAACCGCGTCGAGCTGTGGGAGTCGATGCTCGCGGTGATGAAGCTCGGCGCGGTGATCATGCCGACGACCACCGCACTCGGCGCCGTGGACCTGCCGGACCGCCTGGAGCGCGGGGGAGCGCGGTTCGTGATCGCCGACGTGTCGTGCACGGACAAGTTCGACGGCCTGCTCGACGGGCTCACCGCGGTCTCGGTCGGCGGGTCCGCCGAGGGCTGGCTGGACCACACCGACTCCCACGACGTCGACGACGCCCCGGTCGAGCACCCGGGCACCACCGCCGACGACCGGCTGCTGCTGTACTTCACCTCGGGTACCACCAGCCGGCCGAAGCTGGTCGAGCACACCCAGGCGTCGTACCCGGTCGGGCACCTGTCCACCATGTACTGGCTGGGTCTCACCCCGGGCGACGTGCACCTCAACATCAGCTCGCCGGGCTGGGCCAAGCACGCGTGGAGCTGCTTCTTCGCGCCGTGGATCGCCGGGGCGACGATCTTCCTCTACAACTACACCCGCTTCGACGCGGCGTCGCTGCTCGGCCAGATCCGGGACAAGGACGTCACCACGTTCTGTGCCCCGCCGACGGTCTGGCGGATGCTGATCAAGGCCGACCTGTCCGGCGGGCCCGGCTCGCTGCGTGAGGTCATCGCGGCGGGCGAGCCGCTCAACCCGGAGATCATCGAGCAGGTCCGGGCGCAGTGGGGCCTGACCCTGCGCGACGGGTTCGGCCAGACCGAGACGACGGCGTCGGTGGGCAACACGCCCGGCTCCGTCGTGAAGCCCGGGTCGATGGGGCGTCCGCTGCCCGGTGTCCCGGTGGTGCTGGTCGACGAGCTCACCGGCGAGGTCTCCGAGACCGAGGGCGAGATCTGCATCGACCTGTCCCGGCGGCCCACCAGCCTGATGGTCGGGTACCTGGACATGCCGGAGAAGACCGCCGACGCCATGGCGGGCGGCTTCTACCACACCGGTGACACCGCGACCCGCGACGAGGACGGCTACCTGTTCTACGTCGGCCGCACCGACGACGTGTTCAAGGCCAGCGACTACAAGATCTCGCCGTTCGAGCTGGAGAGCGTGCTCGTCGAGCACCCGGCGGTGCTGGAGGCGGCCGTGGTGCCCCAGCCCGACCCGGTCCGGCTCGCCGTGCCGAAGGCCTACGTCGCGCTCGCCCCCGGCCACGAGCCGACCCGCGAGACCGCGGCCGCGATCTTCGCCCACGCCCGGGACCACCTGGCGCCCTACCTCCGGGTGCGGCGCATCGAGTTCTTCGAGCTGCCGAAGACGATCTCGGGCAAGATCCGGCGGGTGGAGCTGCGGGCCCGGGAGCGCGACGAGGCCGGGGCGGCCGCGGGCGGGGAGTGGCGCTACGAGGACTTCCCGGAGCTCAAGGCCTGACCGGCCTCCCGGGACCCGGGGCGGTATCCGCCGAGCCGCCCCGGACCGACGGCCGGCCCGTCACCGGCACGACGCCGTGACGGGCCGGCCGTTCCCGTGTCCGGCTCAGCCGGTCCCGGCGCCCGAGGCGACGCGCGACCGCCGGCACGGCCAGGAACACGGAGCCGATGGCCAGAACCTCGGATCGGATCGGGCCCGACGGGCGTCGCCGCCGGTCGGGTCATGGAGAGGGGGACCGGCGAGCCGGACGCAGGTGTGCGCGGTGGTCAGCCGGTCGCCCGGGTGGCGGGCACCAGGGATGCCAGGAGTGTCATGGCGGCGTCGGTGAGCGCCGCGGGGTCCGCGTGGCCGTCGCTCTCGACCCACTGGGCGTACACGGTGAGGAACACCTGGATCCCCACACGGGCGGCGAGCCGGGCCGCGTCCGCCTCGACCCCGCGTCGCTGCAGGGCGTCGGCGAACGCGACGGCGATGTCGTCGCGCTTGATCAGGTCGCGTTCCAGCAGGCCCGGGCTCGCCGCGATCACCGCGTGCCGCCGGCGCAGCAGGTCCATGCCGGGGCCGGTCCAGTCGAACCCGGCCAGGGTCGAGGTGATCACCCGGAGCGGCTGGGTGACGTCGGGGGTGTCGAGGATCTGCTGCACGAGCGCCGCCCGGTGCCGGTCCGACTCGGCGAACAGCACCTCGCGCTTGTCCGGGAAGTACCGGAAGAAGGTGCGCGTCGTGACGCCGGCGCGGTCGGCGATCTCGACGACACTCGTGTCGTCGAAGCCTCGTTCCTCGAACAGCTCCAGGGCGGCCGTCCTCAGCCGCTCCTCGCTGCCCTGTTCCCAGCGGGGCACGGCCGGACTCCTATCCGCCCGGTGTCACGGCGCCGCCCGCGTCGCGCCCGGCCCCGTGGACACGACGACGACCGTCCGCCCCGGTGCCGGCGGCCCGAACCGGACGGCCGTCACGAGGTCGTCCCGCCGCGCCGCGCCGCCGTGACGACCCGGCGGCTGATCCGCCAGTGGCCGTCGTGGCGGCGCAGGGTGTCCCGGTGGTCGACCCCGGACAGCGTCCCGTCGGCCATGATCACCAGGCCCTTGGAGTGGACCGTCACCTCGTCCGCCGTCTGCTCGGCGATGACGACGTTGGTGACGTGGTGCGCCAGCGGGTTGTCGTCCCCGAGCCGGATCGCCGCGGCCCGGACGGCGTCGATCCCCTCGAACGTCCCGACGCCCGCGTCGCTGAGGTCGTAGACGACCTCCGGGGTGAAGATCTCGTGGAGCCGGTCCAGATGGCCTCGGTCGAAGAGGTGTCCGTGCAGTGCCAGGACGTCGTCGATCTCGTGGCGGTCGTCGGTGCTCAGCATCGTCCTGATCCGTTCTCGTCGACGTGCGGTGGTCGAGGATCGGAAGCCGACGGGGCCCGCGTCGTCGTCCGGAGCCGCCTCACCCGGAGGTGATGTCGCGGTGTGACATCACTGTAGCACTGATGTCGCGCCGTGACGTCACTGTCGCGCGTGGGGCGGCGCCGGCCGTTCCCGCCTCCGGCTCGCCGGGCTCAGGGCCGTCCGGTGCGCAGGCCCTCGACGAGCAGTGCGACCAGCCGGCGACCGCGGGCGAGGTCGGCGTCCGACGCCGCCCGGCACAGCTGCGGCACGGCGAACAGCAGGTCCTCGGCGGAGACGGCGTCACGCCGGATCGCGCCGTCCCCGACCGCTGCGTCGAGCAGTGCGGCCAGTGCGGGGCCCAGGCGATGCGTGAAGTGGCCGGGCAGCCCGTCGAAGGCGGGGTTGCCGGAGTGCAGCGCCGAGGCGAGGCCCCGCTTCGTCGCGAGCAGGTCGATGAACCGGTCGAGCCAGTGCGTCAGCGCTTCGACCGGTGGGTGCTCGGAGGCCAGCTGCGGGCCGGCGTCGGCGAGGGCGTCGATGCCGGTCTCGACCACGGCCTTCACCAGGTCCGCCCGCTGCGGGAAGTGCCGGTAGAGGGTGCCGACGCCGACGCCCGCCAGGTCGGTGATCTCCTTCGCGGGGGCGTCCACCCCCGAGGTGTCGAAGACCCGCCGTGCGGCGTCGAGCAGTGCCTCGACGTTGCGCTGCGCGTCCGAGCGCGGACGTCTGGCCCCGGTCCTCCCACTCATCCCGTCACTGTGCCACGCGCTCCTTGAGAACCGGAATGGCTTTCCGTATCGTCGATACGGAAAGCCATTCCGCTTAGTCCACCGCACACCGGGAGACCCGCCATGCAGTACCGCCCGCTCGGCCGGACCGGGATCATGGTCAGCCCCGTCGCGCTCGGCGCGATGATGTTCGCGACGTCGTTCGGCAACCCCGACCCCGCCGACTCCGCGCGCATCATCCACCGGGCGCTCGACGCCGGGATCAACCTCGTCGACACCGCCGACGCCTACGGCGACTCGGAGGAGGTGGTCGGCCGTGCGCTGAAGGGCCGCCGCGACGACGTGGTGCTCGCGACCAAGTTCGGCCGCGCCGTCGACGACGACCCGGCGCACCGCGGGGCGTCGCGCCGCTGGATCGTCACCGCCGTCGAGAACTCCCTGCGCCGGTTGGGGACCGACCACATCGACCTCTACCAGCTCCACCGCCCGGATCCCGACACCGACATCGAGGAGACCCTCTCCGCGCTGACCGACCTGGTCCGCAGCGGGAAGGTGCGGGCGGTCGGGACCTCGCAGGCCCCCGCCTCGGGCATCGTCGAGGCCCAGTGGGTCGCCGAGCGGCGCGGGCTGGTCCGGTTCCGCACCGAGCAGTGCGCCTACTCGATCCTGAACCGTGGTGCCGAACGCGAGGTGCTGCCGGCCGCGCAGCGCTTCGGCATGGGCACGCTGATCTGGGGTCCGCTCGGCCAGGGGATGCTCACCGGCCGCGTCCGCCGGGGCGAGGCGAACGACCTGCGCCGGGTGGGGCTCCTGCGGCACCTGTCCGACGAGCGACGCATCGAGGTCGTGGAGCAGCTCGTCCCGCTCGCCGAGGAGGCGGGCGTGCCGCTCACGCACCTGGCCGTCGCGTTCGTCGTCGCCCATCCCGGGGTGACCAGCGCGCTGCTCGGGCCGCGCACCATGGCCCAGCTCGACGACCTGCTCGCGGGGGTGGACCTCGCGCTGGGCGACGACCTGCTCGACCGCATCGACGGGATCGTGCCGCCGGGGGTCGACGTCAGCGCCCTGGACCAGGAGTTCCGGCCGCCGGCGCTGCTGGACCCGCAGCTGCGGCGTCGTCCGGTGGCGGGGCGGTCCGCGGCCTGACCCGCGCGGCCGGTCGGGTCATCCGGCGCGGGTGTCCCCGACCGCGTCGAGGACGGATCCCAGCTGGTGCAGCGCGGTCTCCAGGGTCGCGGCGGGCACCTCGGCGAGCAGGCGCCGGAGCGCCGCGTTCGCCGCGCCGGTCGCGGCGCGCGCCACGGCCACGCCGTCCGGTGTCAGGCGGACGTCGTTGCTGCGCCGGTCCGCGGGGTCGGGTACCCGGGAGACGAGCCCGCGGTTCTCCAGGCGGCGCAGGACGTTGCTCAGGCCGCCCGTCGTCAGCAGCAGGTGCGCCGTCAGCTCCTTCGGCTTCTGCCGGTAGGGCTCGCCGGTCGTCAGCAGCGTCGCGACCACGTCCAGCTCCGCGGGCGTGAGGTCGTGCGCGGACAGGGCGGGGGCGATCGCCTGCGCGAGCGTCCCCTGCAGGCGCACGACGTGCTGGGAGAACGCCAACGCCAGGCGCTCGTCGGGGGACACGTTCCTCCGGTCGCGGGTCACGGTCGCAGCCTACCCGACGAAAGCTTTCGTGATAGCTTTACAGAAAGCTATCTGGAGGAGCTGCCATGGGAACGGTGACCGCGATCGACGGCGTCCGGGTGTTCACGGGCGACGGCCTCACGGAGCCGCGGCGGGTGTACCTCGACGGGGCGGAGATCGGCACCGGGCGCACGCCGGACGTCGTGGTCGACGGCCGGGGGCGGGTACTGCTGCCCGGCCTGGTCGACGCGCACATGCACACCGTGCGCGGCCGGGAGGACCTGCAGGACCTGGCGACGTGGGGTGTCACCACGGGGCTGGACATGGCGGCCTGGCCGAGCGCCTTCGTCACCGCGATGCGCGGGCAGACGGGCGTCGCGCAGATCCTCAGCGCGACGACGCCCGCGGTGGGCCCCGGCGGCAACCACGCCCGGATGCCCGGGTTCCCGGCCGACGGCGTCGTCACGGGTCCGAGGGAGGCCCGCGCGTTCGTCGACCGCCGCGTCGCCGAGGGCGCCGACTACATCAAGATCGTCACCGAGGCGGCCCCGCCGGAGGGCATGGACCAGGAGACCGTGGACGCGATCGTCGCCGCGGCACACGGGCACGGCCTGCTGGTCGTGGCACACGCGGTCACCACCGGCGCCGTCCACGTCGCGGTCGCGGCCGGGGTGGACATCAGCACGCACGCACCCCTGGACGCGGTCCTCGACGACGCCACCGTGCAGCGCATGCGCGACGCCGGCACGGTCTGCTCGCCGACGCTGACGATGATGCGCGGCGTCGCCGACCTGCGGGCCGCGGCGGGCCTCCGGTACGAGCACGCCCGCGACTCGGTCACCGCGCTCCACGCGGCGGGCGTCCGGCTCCTGGTCGGCACCGACGCCAACTCCGCGCCCGGCGCCCCGTTCGCGCCCCGGCACGGCGAGTCGATGCACGACGAGCTCGGCCTCATGGTCGACGCCGGGCTGACGCCGGTCGAGGCGCTGCGCAGCGCCACCGGCCTCACCGCGCAGATCTTCGGCCTCGACGACCGGGGCGTCGTCGAACCGGGCCGGCGCGCCGACCTGCTGCTGGTCGACGGCGACCCGACCGAGGACATCGGCGCGACCCGCGCGATCGCCGGGGTCTGGATCGCGGGGGAGCGGGTCCGGTGAGCCCACCCGACCCGTGACGCCGTCCGTCGTGCGGACGTCACGGGAACGCGTTCCCCCTCGGCGAGGTGGCGCCGTCGTCGCTCATGTCCTTATGGTCTCCGGGTGCGGAACCTACTCCGGAGCGCGGCGGGAGTGGACCGGCTCGTCCCGTACGAGGACGCCGTGCTCGCTCTCGGCCGTCGCGGGGACATGCTCGAGTACCACGACGACGTCCGCGTCGAGCGGATCGTCGGAACCGTCGGGCGCGCCGAGGACTTCGACGCCGAGTTCCGGCTGAGGAACTCGGACCTGCGGGACCGGTGGGACGCGGTCGCCGATCTGATGGCCCGCCCCGGCGGGCCGGTCGCCCGGATCGACCTGCTGCGTCTGGGGGAGATGTACTTCGTCGTCGACGGGCACCACCGTGTCTCGGTCGCCCGCGCACGCGGCCACGCGGTCATCCCGGCCCGGGTGCGGTGGGTGTGCACCGTCGCCTACGCGCTGGCCTGTCTGAGGGTGATGCACCTGCCCAGCAAGGCCGCCGAGCGGGAGTTCCTGACCCGCATCCCGCTGCCCGACCCGGTGCGCACCGAGCTGTGGCTCGACCGTTCGGCCGACTGGATGCGGCTCGCGGACGCCGCCGAGGCGTGGGGCTTCCGCGAGTCCCTGCGCGACGCTCCCCTGACGGACCGGCGCGCCCTCGCCGAACGGTGGTGGGAGCAGGAGGTCGTCCCCCTCGTGCGGCACCTGCGACGGGCCGGTGTCGGCGTCGGTCTGCGCGACATCCAGCTGTACGCCGCCGCGACGACCACCCGGGACCGGCGCGGGGAAGGGTCGTGGCCACCGCTGGCCGGCGGCGACGAGCTCCGTCCGGCCTGGGCCGGCGGAAAGGGGGAACCGCACCGCGGCTGACACGGACGGTGGCCGCGTCGGCGGCGCATCCCGGGCAGCCCGTCGGTGACCTGCTCGCGGGGCGGGGCCTCGCGTCGGGCCTGTCGGCACCCGCCGGGTCCGTCTTGCCGGTGATCAGGAATGGCGCCAGGGTGTCGCCATGGACACGCAGATGGTGGCCAACGCCCTGCTCCTCGTCCCGGCCGCCGTCCTCGGGGTACTGGCCGTGCGCGCGCGTCGCCGGGGGCGCACCCGGCTGGGGCTGTCGGTCCGGCCGGGACCGCTTCCCGACCTCGCCCGGGGTGTGCTGTTCGGTGCGGTGTCGGTCGGTGTGCTCTACGGGGCGCTCGCGGCGACCGGGACGCTGCGGCCGGGTCCGTTCGCCGGCGTCACGGCGGTGCTGGTCGGTGTCGCGGTCTACTTCCTGGTGCTGTTCCTCGTCGAGGAGGTGGTGTTCCGGGCGTTGCTGATGACCGGGCTGGGGGTGGTCGTCGGTCGTACCGCTGCACTGGTCGTGACGAGTGTGCTGGTGGCGGTGCCGTACGTGTTCTCCACGGGCAGCGGGGTGCTGCCGGTCGTCGGCGCGGTCGCGACGAACCTGGTCAACGGGCTCGCGCGGTGGCGGACCGGGCGGATCTGGTTCGGGGTGGGCATGCGCTGGGCCTGGAACACGCTGCAGGTCGCGCTCGGGTTCACCGTGAGCGGCTACGCGCTGGCCACACCGGTCCTCGACCAGTCGACGACCGGCCCGTCGTGGCTGACCGGCGGCGAGTACGGGCCGGAGGGCGGAGTGGTGGGGATCGCGCTCCGCGTGGTGATGATCGTGGTCATGGTCGGTGTCGTCCGTGGTTCCGTTCCCGCGTGGACGATCGGCCCGCGCGGGAGCCGGGACGGGAACGGCGCCGCCTGAACCGGGACGGTGTCGTCGAGCTCCGGGTTCCGGTCGGAGGATCGTCGTTGTGCCTCTGACCTGCGTGCCCCCGGCAGGATTCGAACCTGCGGCACCCGCTTTAGGAGAGCGGTGCTCTATCCCCTGAGCTACGAGGGCCTGAGGGGAGCCTACCCGGACGCCTCCCCGCCCGACCGCCGGTGCTGCCCGCCACGCCGCGGAACGGCGGATCCGCCGTCCGCGAGGAATCCGGGAATCGTCGCCGTGACCTCGCCCACTACGACACCGGAAGGCTTCTGCGAGTTCCCGGCGACAGCGACCTCCTCGCAGTCGGAACTGCGGAGCGGACCCCGCTGACCTGCGGAATCGCGGAACGGGGACGGTGCCACCGCCACCTCGCAGTTCACGCCGGGAGGCTGCCGCTCCCCTCTGGCAACTGATTCGTTGGGGCGATCGGGAAATCGTTCTACGGTCCCCGCAGTCGACGGGGGAGGGCCAGTGCGATCGCTGTTCCGGAACACGCGGTTCCGCCGGTTGTTCACGGCCCAGGCCGTCGCGTTGGTCGGGACCGGGCTCACGACGGTCGCGCTCGGGCTGCTCGCCTACGACCTGGCCGGCGAGCGGGCCGCGCTCGTCCTCGGCTCGGCGCTGACGATCAAGATGGTGGCCTATGTCGTCGTCGGGCCGGTCGTCGGCGCGGTCGCCGACCGGGTCCCGCGACGGATGCTGATGGTCGGTGCGGACGTCGTCCGCGCGGCGGTCGTGCTCGTCCTGCCCTGGGTGACCGGGATCTGGCAGGTGTTCGTCCTGGTCGCGGTGCTCCAGGTGGCCTCGGCGACGTTCACCCCGGTGTTCCAGTCGGTCATCCCCGACGTCGTCCCCGACGAGCGGGACTACGCCGGGGCGCTGTCGGCCTCGCAGCTCGCGAGCAGCGCGGAGACGGTGCTGAGCCCGCTGCTGGCCGCGGCGGCCGTCGCGGTGATGAGCTACTCGACGCTGTTCGTCGGCACCTGTGCCGGGTTCGTGTTCTCCGCGGTCCTCGTGGCGTCGACGGCCGTCCCGCCGGTCGCGGGCCGCGCCCAGGGCGGCTTCGCGACCCGGCTGCTGCTCGGGGTCCGGCTGTTCCGGGCGGTCCCGCAGCTGCGGGGGCTGCTGGCGCTGAACGTCGTCGTCGCCGCGGTGGGGGTGGTGTCGCTGGTGACGACGGTGAACGTCGTCCGCGACCTGCTCGGGGGCACCGAGGCCGACGTCGGGCTGCTGCTCGCGGTGTCCGGCGCGGGGACGGCCGCGGCGGCGCTGGCCTCCCCGTGGGCCGCCCGACGGCTGCCGGTCCGGACGGTGATGCTGGCCGGCGCGGCGGTCTCCTGCCTGGCGGCCGGCGCGACCCTGCTGCTGGCGGCCGCACCGTCGTGGACGACCGCGGCGCTCGCGTGGGCGCTGGTCGGCTTCGGCCCGGGATGGATCATGGTCAACACCGGTCGCCTGCTGCGCACCTCGGCCGGGCCCGGCCAGCGGCCCGCCCTGTTCAGCGCGCAGTTCTCGCTCTCGCACGCCTGCTGGCTGGTCACCTACCCGCTCACCGGCTGGCTGGCGGTCTCGGGCGGCTGGACCGTCACCTGGTCGGTCCTCGCCGCGCTCGCCGTCGTCGCGCTCGGGGTGGCGGTCACGGTCTGGCCGACGGCCGGCGCCGACCTCGTCCGGCACCGCCACGACCACGACGCCGACCACGCCCACGTCGTCACCGCCAGCCCCTCGGTGCACGGCTGGACCCACGCGCACCGGCTCGTCGTCGACGACCAGCACCCGCACGGACCGGTCCCGGTGTGACCGTTCAGGCCGCCGGGAGCAGCCCGTCGGCGACCTCCCGGGCCGCGCGGATCGGCCCCGTCCCGCGCTCGACCACCGCCATCGCGGCCGCCCCCTCCAGCAGGATCATCAGGGTCCCGGCGAGGGCCGCGGCCGGCTCGGTCGTCCCCAGCCGCTCGACCTGGGCCTGCAGGTAGCTGCGCAGCGCGGTCTTGTGGTGCCGGACGACCTCGCGGGCCGGGTGGTCGAGGCGCGGCAGCTCGGAGGCCGCGTTGAGGAACGCGCAGCCGCGGAAGTCCTCCCGGGACTGCCAGGTCTCGTAGGCGTCGAAGACGGCGAGGATCCGGTCCCGTGGCGACGCGTGGTCGGCGGTGATCCGGTCGATGTCGGACTGCCACCGGCGGTCGCGGTCCCGCAGGTAGGCGACGACGAGCCGGTCCTTCGAGCCGAAGTTCGTGTACAGCGCCGTCTTGGTGACCCCCGCCTCGGCGGCGACGGTGTCCACCCCGACCGCGTTGATGCCGTCCCGGTAGAAGAGCCGGGACGCGGCGTCGAGCACCTTCGCCCCGGCGTCGCCGCGCCGTGTGCGTGCCATAGGTCCTCCTGGAGTGAACCGAACGGTCTGTTCTGAGGGCCGACTCTAGCAGCAGAAACGGCGCTGACTGTCGAGCCGAGTTGCAAACAAACAGACAGGTCTGTTCACTATCGGCATGACGGCGACCTGCGAACGGCCCGGACCTGCGCCCGCCACCGGCCGGCCCTGGTGGACCACCGCGCTGCTCGGCGCGGGGGTGATCGCGCTCTGCTACGGCGTCGCCCGCTACACCTACGGGCTGTTCGTGCCCCGCTTCACCGAGACGTTCGGGCTGACCCCGGCCGCGGTCGGCGTGCTCGGCGGGCTCTCCACGGCCGGCTACGTCCTCGGGCTGCTCGCCGCTCCGGCGCTGTCGGCGCGGTCGGCGCGCGGCGCCACGATCGCGGCCGCCGTCTCCGCGACGGTGGGGCTGCTGCTCATGGCCCTCGCGCCGGGCGTCGTGGTGTTCGGTGCCGCGATAGTGGTGGCGGGGGCCGGGGCCGGCATCGCGACGCCCGGGGTGGCGCAGCTCGTCGTCGAGACGGTCGGTGCGGCCGCGCGCACCCGGGCGCAGGCCTGGGCGAACACCGGCACCGGGGCGGGGCTCGCGCTGACCGCGTTCACGCCGCTGCTGCCGGGGGACTGGCGGGCCGTCTGGCTCGGGTTCGGCCTGGTCGCGGTCGTCGTCACCGCCGCCGCCGCGTGGCTGCTGCCGCGGGGGGTCCCCGAGGCGGCGCCCACGGAGCGCGGGCGCGGCCGGGTGCTGCCGCTGCTGGCCGTCGCCGGGCTGCTCGGGCTGGTCAGCGCGCCGTACTGGACCTTCTCGACCGCGCGGCTCGACGAGCTCGGCGCCGGGCCGGTCGTCGGTACCGTCGCCTGGTGTGCGATCGGTGTGGTCGGCGTGCTCGGCGGCGCGGTGGGACGGGCGGCGCAGCGGTACGGGCTGCGGACGGTCGGGCTCGTCGTCTGGACCCTGTTCTCGGCCGGGATCGCCCTGCTCGCGCTGCCGGAGCCGGGCCTGGCCGGCGCGGTCGTCTCGGCGGGCCTGTTCGGCGCGGGCTACATCGGGCTGACCGGGCTGTGCATCCTGTGGGCCGCCCACATCCTCCCGGGCGCTCCCGCACGCGCGGTGACCTGGGCGTGCCTCGCCCTGGGCGTCGGTCAGACGGTGGGCTCACCGCTGGCCGGGGCGCTGGCCGGTCGGATCGGGACGGCGGGGACGTTCGCCGTCGCCGCCGCGCTGGGGCTGCTGGCCTGGGCGCAGCTGCACCCGCGGCTGGCGCCGCCGGACGCGGACCGGGCCTGAACGACGGCGTCCCCCGGTGCGGACGTGTCGCACCGGGGGACGGGGGTCAGCGACGGGCCGGGGTGCGGCCGTGCGTGACGGCGCTCCAGGTGTCGATGCCCACCCAGATCGCGCGGAGCATGTTCCCGGTGCGCCGGCCGGCGTCCCGCAGGGTCTCGGGCCAGGACGGCATCGGGGTCTCGTGGGTGGTCATCGGCTACCTCCTCGTGGTGGTCGACTCGGAAGCTGCTCTGTCCGACTCGCACCACGAGAGTAGCCAGTGAGACACCATTGTCTCAATGGTGACCATCGTGTGTCACGCCTCATCCGCTCGGAGCAGCACCGGTGACGGGCCGCAGCAGCCGGGCGCACGCGCGTGACCAGCGCGGGCCACCGCCGCGACGCGGCTCGGTCGCCGCGTCACCGGCGTGGTGCTTTCATGAACATTGCCCGCTTTTCGTCTGGACAACCGGTTCAGCGAGCGCCGTGCGCAGGAGGACCGCTTGTTCAGCATCACCGTCCGGGACCACGTCATGGTGGCGCACAGCCTGCGCGGCGAGGTCTTCGGACCGGCGCAGCAGCGCCACGGCGCGACCTTCCTCGTCGACGCCACCTTCCGGCGCCCCGAGCTGGACCCGGACGGGATCGTCGTCGACATCGGGCTGGCCACCGCGCAGCTCGCGGAGACGCTCGCCGACCTCAACCACCGAGACCTCGACGACCACCCCGAGTTCGCGGGCGTCAACACGACCACCGAGTTCCTGGCCCGGGCGATCGCGGACCGGCTCGCCGACCGCATCGGCGCGGGGAGGCTCGGCGGCAACGCCGGTGGGCTGACCGGCCTGACGGTGACGCTGCACGAGTCGCACGTCGCGTGGGCGAGCTACGAGCGGGACCTGTGACGGCTCCCGCACCGCCCCGCACCACGGGGCGTGCGGTGCACGTCGTCGTCCCCGCCGGGATCGACGACCCGCGCTCCCCGAGCGGCGGGAACCGCTACGACCGCGGTGTCTGCGCCGCGTTCGACCGCCCCGTGCGGGAGATCGCCGTCGCGGGTGGCTGGCCGGACCCGGACCGGGCCGCCCTCGAGCGGCTCGACGCGGCGCTCACGGGCGTCCCGGACGGCGCGTCGGTGCTGCTCGACGGGCTCGTCGCCTGCGCCGCGCCGGGGGTCCTCGCCCGGCACACCGGCCGGGTACGCGCGGTCGTCCTGGTGCACCTGCCACTGGGCGACGAGCACGGGCTCGCCGCGGCGGTCGTCGCGGACCGCCGGGCCCGGGAGCACGCGGCGCTGCACGCGGCGGCCGCCGTCGTCACCACCAGCGAATGGACGGCACGGCGGGTGGTCCGTCTGCACCAGCTGCCCGTCGCCCGCGTGCACGTCGCGTCGCCGGGGGTGGACGCTGCCCCGATGACGTCCGCGCACCCGGCCGGTACCCGGCTGCTCGCGGTCGGGGCGCTCACCCCGACCAAGGGCCACGACCTGCTGGTCGAGGCCCTCGCCCGCGTCGCCGACCGGGAGTGGACGTTGCGCCTGGCCGGGCCGCTCGACCGCGACCCCGCGCACACCGCGGCCGTGCGCGCGGCGGTGGACCGGCACGGCCTGGCCGGGCGGATCACCCTCACCGGCCCGCTGACCGGCCCCGCCCTCGACGCCGCCTACGCCTCCGCGGACCTGCTCGTGCTGCCCTCGCGCACCGAGAGCTACGGGATGGTCGTCACCGAGGCGCTGGCCCGGGCCGTCCCGGTGATCGCCGCTGCGGTCGGCGGGGTGCCCGAGGCGCTCGGCGGCGGTGGGCTGCTCGTCGCCCCCGGCGATCCGGACGCGCTGGCCGGCGCGCTGCGGTCCTGGCTGACCGACCCGGGGACGCGTGCGGACCTGCGCGCCGCCGCCCGGGACCGCCGGGACCGGCTCGACGGCTGGGACGACACCGCCCGGGCCCTCTGCGCGGTGCTGCCGTGAGCGCCGCCGCCGACCGCCGCGCCCCCGTCCCGATCCAGGGTGCGGCGGGCGACCCGGTCTGCCCGCCGGAGTGGCTCGCCCTGCGCGAGCCCGCCGACGCCGACGCCCGCTCGACCGCGCTCGCCGACGCCGTCCGCGACCTCCTGCCGCCGGGCCCGCTGCTGGTGCGCGACCTCGGCTGCGGCACCGGGTCGATGGGCCGCTGGCTCGCCCCGCGCCTCGCCCGGCCCGGTGGACAGCACTGGGTCCTGCACGACCGCGACCCCGTCGTGCTCTCCCACGCCGTCGCGTCGCTGCCCGACGGCGTGACCGGCGAGGCCGGACCCGGTGACCTCACCGGGCTCGGCGCCGACGCGCTGGCCGGGACGTCGCTGATCACCGCGTCCGCACTGCTCGACCTGCTCACCGCCGACGAGATGGACGCCCTGGCCGCCGCCTGCACCGCCGCCGGCTGCCCCGTGCTGGTCACCCTGACCGTGTCCGGCCGGGTCCGGCTGCACCCCGAGGACCCGCTCGACGCCGAGATCGGCGCCGCCTTCGACGACCACCAGCGCCGCGACGAGAACGGCCGACGGATGCTCGGGCCGGACGCCCCCGCCGCCGCGGCGGCCGCGTTCACCCGGCACGGCGCGCGGGTGCGCACCGCCGACTCGCCGTGGCGGCTCGGCCCCGACCGGCCCGCGCTGCTCCGCGAGTGGCTGGCCGGACGGCTCGACGCGGCGTGCGCGCAGCGTCCCGGCCTCGCCGCACACGCCGGCGCCTACCGCGACCGGCGCGAGCGCGCCCTCGACGCGGGAGAGCTCACCGTCTCGGTCGGCCACACCGACCTGCTGGCGGTGCCGGGGGAGCGGTCGTGAGCGGCCGGGTGGGTCCGGCCCTGCGGCTGCTCGCCGGGGTGGGGCTGCTCGCCGTGCTGTTCGTGCAGATCGGGGTCGGGCCGGTGCTGGAGCGCCTGCGCGGCGTCGGGCCGGCGGCGGTCGTCGCCGCGCTGCTGCTCGGCGCGGTGGCGACCGTGCTCAGCGCCTGGCGGTGGCGGATGGTCGCCCGCTCGATCGGGCTCGGCCTGACCCCGGGACGCGCCGTCGCCGACTGCTACGGCGCCACCTTCCTCAACTCGCTGCTGCCCGCCGGGGTGCTCGGCGACGTCCACCGCGCGGTCGGCCACGGGCGCAGCGAGGGGGACCTCGGCGCCGGGGTCCGGGCCGTGGTGTTCGAGCGGGTCGCCGGGCAGCTGGTCGCGGTGGCGGCCGTCGCCGTCGTCCTGGCGCTGCAGCCGGACCTGCTGCGGGTGGCGTCCGGCGCGGTCCCGGGCGGCGCGGTGCTGCCCGTGCTCGCCGTCGTGGCCGCGCTCGGCGGGGCCGGGTGGCTACTGCGCGCCCGCCTCGGACGGGTGTGGGCCGACGCGCGCACCGTGCTGCGCCCGCGCACCGCGGCCGGGCTGGTGCTGACCTCGGCCGGAGCGCTGGCCTGCCACCTCACGGTGTTCGTGCTGGCCGCGCGGGCGGCCGGCGCGACCGCACCGCTCACCGTCCTGCTGCCGTTGCTGCTGGTCGCGCTGCTGGCGATGACGATCCCGCTCACCGTCGGCGGGTGGGGGCCGCGCGAGGCGGCCGCCGCGGCCGGGTTCGCTGCGGTCGGGCTGCCGGCCGCCGAGGGCCTCGCCGCCGCCGTCGCCTACGGGGTGCTGGCGCTCGTCGGAGTCGCGCCGGGCGCGCTCGTGGTGCTGCGGCGCCGCCGCGCGGCCCGGGGGACCGCGCCGTCAGCGCCCGGCGAGCACCCGCAGGTGGCCCGCGAAGGCGACCACGAGCGCGTCGAGCAGGCCCCGGCCCTTCTCGGCGGTGGCGAGCGACGGCCGTCCCACCACACCGGTGGCGGAGTAGGCCGCGAGCCCGGTCGTGAGCAGGTGCGGCCGCTCGTCGGCGACGTGGTCGGCGGTGCGGTACGACGGCCGGACCTGGTCGGGGGCGGTGTGCAGCAGGATCGAGGTCTCCAGCTCCCCGGCGTGCATGTCGGCGGTGTTCGAGGTCTCGCACCCGGCGGCCCGGCGGGCGGCGGTCCAGTCCTCGGAGACGGGGAACAGGGCCATCGGCAGCGGGCCGACGGAGGACTCCTGGACGACGTTGCGCAGCACGTGGTTCCCGCCGTGCGCGTTGACCAGGACCAGCGCGGTGGTGCCCGCGGCGCGCAACGAGGCGGCGACGTCGGCGACGACCGCGACCAGCGTCGTCGCGGAGATGCTCACGGTGCCCGCCCACGCGGCGTGCTCGTGGGAGCAGGAGATCGTCAGGGGCGGCAGGACCCGCACGCGGTGGGCCCGGGCGACCCGGGCGGCGACCGCGGACGCCACGAGGGTGTCGGTGGTCAGGGGCAGGTGCGGTCCGTGCTGCTCGAGGCTCCCGACCGGGAGCAGGGCCACGGCGGCACCCCGCTCCCGGACGTCCTCGGTGGTGTCGACCGGGAGGGGATTCACGCAGGCGAGGCTCTCACGGCCCCGCCCGATCATGGAGGAGCGAGGGTGCACGACGACCGACACGAGTTCGCCGAGTCCCGGTTGACCACACGGCACGGGGAATTCCGCGCCGTCGCCTTCCGCGAGTACGACGGTGGCCCCGAGCACCTCGCGCTGGTGCACGGCGACCCCACGGCGGTGGACGCCCCGCTGGTGCGGATGCACTCCGAGTGCCTCACCGGCGACGTCTTCGGTGCGCGCCGCTGCGAGTGCGGGGCGCAGCTGTCGATCGCCATCGACGCCGTCGTCCGCGCGGGTCGCGGCGTGATCGTCTACCTGCGCGGGCACGAGGGCCGCGGCATCGGCCTGCTCGCGAAGATCCGCACGCACGTGCTGCAGGACGAGGACGGCCTGGACACCGTCGACTCGGCCGTCGCGCTGGGACTGCCGGTCGACGTGCGCGACTTCGGTGCCGCCGCCGTCGTGCTGCGCCACCTCGGGATCGGCCGGGTGCGGCTGCTGTCCAACAGCCCGGCGAAGGTCGAGGCGCTGACCGCGCACGGCATCGTCGTGACCGAGCTGGTGCCGGTGCTGGAGCCCGCCGACGAGCACAACGTGCGCTACCTGACCGCCAAGCGCGACCGGCTCGGGCACGTCCTGCCGCAGGTCGACGCCACGCCGGACACGCCGCGCGGCCACACCGCGACCGGCTACTGAACCCCGTCGTGCGACACCCGCAGGCACAGCGACGGCGGCCCGCCCGCCGCCATCGTGGCGAGCACGGCGGGCAGCTCGTCGAGCGTGCAGTCGCCGCCGATCAGCGCGTCGAACCGGGGGTCGGCGAGCAGCCGCAGCGCCAGCGCCATCCGGTCGCCGTAGCCGCGGCGCGCCCGGCGCGGGGACACCGTGCCGACCTGGCTGGCACGGATGGTGAGCCGGCGGCTGTGGAACGCCCCGCCCAGCGGCAGCGGCACCGAGCGGGTGCCGTACCAGCTGAGCTCGACCACCTCGCCCTCCGGCGCGAGCAGCTCCAGCGAGCGCGCCAGGCCGGCCGGGGTGGCGCTGGCGTGCACGACGAGGTCCCGGTCGCCCTCGGCGTCGTCGGGAGAGGCGAACCCGACGCCGAGCGCCGCGGCGACGGCCGCCCGGTCCGGGTCGGGGTCGACGAGCTGCACCCGCGCGCCGGGCAGCCCGGCCAGGACCGCGGCCACCGACGCCCCGACCATCCCCGCCCCGACGACGGCGATCCGGTCGCCGACCAGCGGGGCGGCGTCCCACACCGCGTTCACGGCGGTCTCGACGGTGCCGGCGAGCACGGCGCGCGCGGCGGGCACGTCGTCGGGGACGACGGTGACCGCGTCGGCGGGCACCACGAACCGGCTCTGGTGCGGGTACAGGCAGAACACGGTCCGCCCGGCGAGCTCCGGCGGGCCCTGCTCGACCTCACCGACGGCCAGGTAGCCGTACTTCACCGGGGCGGGGAAGCCGCCGTCCTGGAACGGGGCGCGCATCCGCTCGTGCTCGGACTCCGGGACCTCGCCGCGGAACACCAGGGTCTCGGTGCCGCGGCTGATCGCGGTGTACCGGGTGCGGACGAGCACCTCGTCCGGGCCGGGGTCGGGCACCGGCACCGTCCGGATCTCGCCGTGCCCCGGCGCGGCCAGCCAGAACGCCCGTGCCTCGTGCCCCACCGCGCCGTCCCCGATCCCGGCGCCCGGCGCGCCGACGGCCCCGACAGTATCCGGACGTATCGGGCGACGGCCCGGTGCGCGGAGGTGGTCTGAGTGGACCGGCCGTACGTGCTGGCGTCGGTCGCGATGTCGCTGGACGGCTACATCGACGACGCCGGCCCGGACACCCTGGTGCTCTCCGACGCCGACGACCTCGACCGCGTGGACGCCGTACGCGCGGGGGTCGACGCGATCCTGGTCGGCGCGGGCACCGTCCGCGCCGACGACCCGCGGCTGCTGGTGCGCTGCGCGCAGCGTCGCGCCGCGCGGGTCGCCGACGGCCGCCCGCCGTCGCCGCGGCGGGTGGTGCTGACCACCGGGGCGTCGCTGGACCCGTCGGCGCGGGTGTTCGCGGGCGGGGACGCCCCGCTGGTGTTCACGGCCGCACCGGCCGCGGCCGCGCTGCGTGAGCGGCTCGGAGGCGCCGCCGAGGTCGTCGCCGCGGGGGACCCGCCGGACCCGCGCGCGGTGCTCGACGACCTGGCCGCCCGCGGCGTGCGGCGGCTGCTGGTCGAAGGGGGCGGCGCCGTGCACACCGCGTTCCTCACCGCCGGGCTGGTCGACGAGCTGCACGTGGTCGTCGCGCCGTTCTTCGTCGGCGACGCCCGGGCCCCGCGCTTCGTGCGCGACGGCCGGTTCCCGCAGTGCCCGCAGCGCGGCATGGCGCTGGTCGAGGCCCGCCCGATGGGCGACCTGGTGCTGCTGCGCTACCGCACGTCCTGAGTCGCCGGTCAGGAGAACGCGGCCAGGAACCGGTCCCGGAACCCGGCCATCGGCCACGACGGCGCGTCCGGCGGCGGGAGCAGCCCGGGCGTCCAGCCCCAGCCGTCGATCCGGTCCAGCACCCCGGCGTCGCGGGTGATCACCGAGATCGGGACGTCGGAGCCCGCGCCGGGCCCGGACACCGTCGCGCCGGGCTCGTGGTCGCCCAGCAGCAGGACGACGAGGTCCCGGTCGTCGCCGCGGCGGTCGGCGACCCAGCCGGTGGCGCTGCGCAGCGCGTACTCCAGCGAGGTGAGGTAGTCCGCGCGCAGCGTCGCCCGGTCCAGGGAGAAGATCGTGTCGTAGGCCTGCTGACCGCCGGCGTACGGGCCGTAGACCGCGCCGTCGCCGATCCGGGCCGGGTCCAGCAGCGGCGGCACCGGCGACCACGGCGCGTGGCTGGAGGTCAGCACCACGGTGCCGAGCAGCGGTCCCCGGCCGGGGCGGTCGAGCTCGAGCCGGGAGAACGCGTCGAGGGTGTACTGGTCGGGCATCGGCGACCAGCTGAACGGCGGGCCCGCGTAGCCGAGGTCGGCACCGGCGTGCACCCGCTGGTGGCCGAAGAAGGCGGCCTCGGGCCACTCCCGCGTCGTCGCCGGGGTGACGACGGCGGTCTCCCACCCGGCGTCGCGGAACGCGCGCGGCAGGGTCAGCCGGTCCGACGCGGTGAGCCGGTCGTGCGCGCCCTGGCCCGCGATCGGGACCCCGGAGAACAGTGTCGCGTGGGCGAGCCAGCTGCCGCCGCCGTTGACCGGCGCGGTGAGCACGCCGCTGCGTGCGCCGTACCCGGCCGCAGCGAGGCGGGCGTCGGCCCCGGCGAGCACCGGGCGGATCCGCGGCGCCATCTCCGGGGCGTGCTGGGCGTTGCGGCCGTAGCTCTCGACAAAGACGATGACGACGTCCGTGCCGCGCAGCGCCGTGAGCAGCGACTCCGGGGGACGGCCGGCCCACGCGTCGCGGGCGAGGGACTCGGTGAGCTCCCGGCGCTCGGCCAGCGTCCGCGGGATCTGCCCGGCGCGGTGGGCGACCTCGGCGACGCCGTCGGCGGCGGCCACCGGCACCCCGGGGACGAGCCGGGCGTCGGCGAGGGTGCCCACCAGCAGCCAGGCCGCGGCCAGCAGCGCGGCGGTCCCGACGGTGGCCCGCCGGTGCCGGGCCGCGAGCCGCCCGAGCCGGGCCGCCGCGGCGGCCGTCGCCACGACCAGCCCCACCGCGACGACGGCGGCGAGCACGGCGACCGCGGTCCCGGCCGCACCGGCGGCGCCGCGCAGGAACTCGTGCGCGTTGCCCAGCAGCGACCAGTCGGACACGGCGTCGAACCGGCGGCCCTGGAAGGTGAGGAAGCCGATGTCGGCGAGCTTGAGCAGCCCGACGACGCCGAGCAGCGCCCCGGCGAGGGCGGCGGCGACCCGCCGGACCCGCCCGGGCAGCAGTGCGAGCACCGCCGCGCCGAGGACCGCCTCGATCGGCAGCCGCAGCAGCCCGGCCGGGTCGAGGGCGGCCGGGTCGGCGGGCAGCACCAGGACCCCGCCGACGAGCGCGGCGCACAGCGCGGTGAGCAGCGCGGCCCCGGCCCGGCGGGCGTGGAACGGGTGCCGGTCGGCGGCCCGCCACAGCTGCACCACCGACACCCCGAACGACCACACCAGCGAGGCCAGCGCGACCCCGACCGCGGTGAGCGCGACGACGGTGGGCAGCACCCCGGCCGCGGTCACGACCAGCACGATCCCCTGCAGCGCGGCGACGACCTTCGCCGAGTAGCGCGGCGGCAGGGCACCGCGCAGCCACGGCGCGACCCGCCCGGCGGCGACGAAGGCGTAGCGCAGCAGGCCCAGCGCGGTGACCCACCAGTGGCCGGTCGTCGCGGCGACGTGGACCGACAGCACCATCAGCAGGAACGCGTCGGTCTCCATGTCGAACCGGGCGCCCAGCGCGGTCGCCGTGCCGGTGCGGCGCGCGACCGGGCCGTCGACGCCGTCGAGGGCGAGCGCGACGGCGGTGAGCGTCACCAGCGCGACGGTCCCGGCGCCGTCCAGGCCGACCAGGGCGACGACGGCCACGGCGAGCGCGCCGCGGGCCAGCGTGACCACCCCGGCCGGGCCGAGCGTCCGCTCCCCGGCGCGGCGCGCGGCCCGCAGCAGCAGCGCCGCGGCGACGACGCCGGTGACGGCCGCGGTGGTGACCCGCAGGGCGCCCGCCCCGGTCGTCGGCACGAGCGCGGCGAGGACGGCGGCGAGCAGCGCCGCGCCCGCCGCGACCTGCGGGGCGACGGGGGCGGTGGCGGCGGTGCCGCGGGACGGGCGGAACATCAGGCGCTCCAGCATGCCCGACTTGTCCGGTGATCTTCCCCGGTGGTGGGTCAGTCCGGCAGGTGGCGGGCGTAGACGTCGCCCGAGCGGCCCAGCGGGCGGCGCCGGTCGAGCAGGGCGCGCAGTGCGGCGGCGTCCACCCAGCGGTCCCCGGCCGAGACGTCCCAGGTCATCGTCTCGACGGGGGAGTAGCGGTAGACGTACCGGCCGAGGGCCTCGATGCGGTCCAGCGAGTCCAGGGTGGCGTCGTGCGCGGCGGGCAGGTACTCCACCGAGAGTGCGGGCAGCGGACGGGACAGCCCGTCGAGGACGTCGGCCTCGAAGCCCTCCACGTCGATCTTGCAGAAGGCCGGGACGCCGTGCTCGGCGATGAGCGCGTCGAGGGTGCCGACCGGCACCTCGATCGAGGAGTCCCAGGTCACCCGGGCGAACCCGGCGTCGTCGGCGACGGTGTCGCGCCAGCGCTGCGACAGCGTCGAGACGGTGGGGGTGGCGCGGGAGACCCCGAGGCGGGCGGTGCCCGCCGCGGCGCCGAGGGCGAGGGGGAGGACGGTCACGGCGTCGTCGCGGCCGAAGAACAGGCGCAGCAGCCGGGTGAAGTCCGGCTGCGGCTCGACGGCGACCACCCGCGCGCCCAGGGCCCGCCAGGCACGCACCCGGTTGCCGGCGTGCGCGCCGACGTCGAAGGCGAGGTCGCCGGGGCGCAGGAACGCGGAGTAGAAGCGGCGCATCCGGCGCTGCCGGCCCGGGATCCCGTGGTAGGTCGCGAGGGAGCGGGCGATGCCGGAGGCGCGGGTCAGCACACCCCGAGCGTAGTGGGCGAAAGGGAGGAACCGGGCGTGTGAGTCAGGGGGTGGCGGGGCTGCGGTCGGCGGTCTCCACGACCCCGGCCAGCAGCGTCCGCTCGGTGACCCCGATGATCTCCTGCCGGGCGAGCCTGCCGTCGTGCGCGGCGAGCACCGCCCGGGTCAGCAGGGCGTAGAGCGCCTCGGTCATCCACGTCGCGGACTGGGTCACGCAGAAGGCCCCGCTCCGCTGCCCGCGCTGGAACAGCTCGACGAGCAGGGTGTCCATCTCGGCGTAGCGGGCCAGGACCTCGTCGCTGGACTGGATGCGCTCGGCGAGCACCCACAGGTCCACCGAGGGCAGCAGCCCGACGATGACCCGGTGCACCGCCTCGATCGGGTCGCCCTCGTCGGTCCGGGCCTCCCGGATCGCGGCGATCCCGCGCTCCACGCCCATCTCGCTGAGCTCGGAGAGCAGGGCCTCCCGGCCGTCGACGAGCCGGTGCAGGGTCGCCCGGCTGATGCCGGCGCCGGTCGCGATCTCCGACATCGACGCGGCCGGGTTCTGCACGAGCACGGTCGCGGCCGCGAGGAGCACGTCGTTCCGCTCGATGGCCACGCCGGAGACGGTAGACCTCCCGGCGTCAGACCATCGCAGCCGTTCCGACCTGCGGATTCGCCCCGAAGAAGCGGACCATCGCGTCGACGTGCCCGGCGAACGGCGGGCAGTGGACGCCGAGCCCGCCGAGCATCGCCGTCGTCGCGTCGGTGTCGTAGTGCGACGGGTGGGTCAGGTACTCCAGCGTGCTCGACGGGACCTGGAACAGCCGTCCGACGCCGGGTACGTGGTCGATGGAGAACGCGGCGAGCCCGACCGGCATCGGCACCACGCGCAGCTGCTTGCCGAGCCGGTCGGCGAATACCTCGCACATCTCGGTCACCGTCGGCGGGGCCGGCTGGGCCAGCGCGAACGTCCGGTTCACCGCCGGGCCGTGCCCGGCCAGCGCGGCGATCCCGTCGACGACGTAGTCCGAGGGCACCAGGTTGAACCGGGTCCGCGACGCGGCGCGGGGGAGCGGCGCGAACGCCGTCCGGCCCTGCCGGGCCAGCAGCTGGAGCAGGTAGTACGGGCCGTCGAACTTCTGCGTCGCGCCGGTCACCGAGTCCCCGACGACGACCGACGGCCGGTAGACCGACACCGGCAGGCCGGCGTCGCGGGCCTTCGCCACGACGCGCTCGGCCTCGTGCTTGGTGTGGTCGTAGTGGTTGGCGAAGGGCTGGCCGAGCTCCAGGTCGGTCTCGGAGAAGATGCCGTCGTAGCGGCCCGAGACGTAGCAGGTCGACACGTACTGCAGCCGGACCAGCTGCGACGCGGCCTCGGCGAACCGCACGACGTGCCGGGTGCCCTCGACGTTCACCCGCCAGGCGACGTCCGCCGGCACCGAGAGGTCGTAGACCGCGGCCAGGTGGAAGATCTCCAGCGGCCCGCCGAGCAGGCGCTCGCGCTCGGCCTGCTCCAGCCCCAGCCCGTCGACGGTGATGTCCCCGACGACGAGGTCGGTGCGCCCGGCGATCTCCGGCGCCTCGCGCTCGATCCGGGCCAGCGTCGTGCGGGCCTGGTCGAGGAACTTGGCCTGCACCAGTGCGACCGCGCGCGCGTCGGGTGCGCGGCGCAGCGTCCGCGGCAGCAGGGCCGACCCGAGGAACCCCGGGAACCCGGTGAACAGCACGACACCCACGGGTGCACCGCCTCTCGCGCGGCGTCCGTGCCGCATCGTCGCTCGTCGGGACGGTATCCGGTACCGGTCGTACCGGCCGGGTGGGTGTGACCTAGATCAGCGTCGACGCGTGGTCGGGCACGTCGCGCTGCACCTCGCGCGGCGGGCGCTCGTAGCCCGTCGACGGCTTCCGGTCCGGCAGCGTCAGCACCTGTCGCGCCACCGGCTCCCAGGGGATCGACCCGAGCAGGTGGTGGATCATGTTGATCCGCGCGTTGCGCTTCTGTTCGGCCTCGACGATCCACCACGGCGCGTGCTCGGTGTCGGTGTGGATCAGCATGTCGTCGCGGGCGCGGGAGTAGTCGTCCCAGCGGGTCATCGACTCGAGGTCCATCGGCGAGAGCTTCCACTGCTTGAGCGGGTTCTCCAGCCGCTCGGCGAACCGCCGCGCCTGCTCCTCGGCGCTCACCGAGAACCAGTACTTGCGCAGGTGGATGCCGTCCTCGACGAGCATGTTCTCGAACACCGGCGCCTGACGCAGGAAGCGGCGGTACTCGGTCTCGGTGCAGAACCCCATCACCCGCTCGACGCCGGCGCGGTTGTACCAGGACCGGTCCATCAGCACGATCTCGCCGGCCGCGGGCAGCTGCTCGACGTAGCGCTGGAAGTACCACTGGCCCTTCTGGCGCTCGGTCGGCGCGGGCAGCGCGACGATCCGGGTGAACCGCGGGTTGAGGTACTGGGTGACCCGCTGGATCGCCCCGCCCTTGCCCGCGGCGTCGCGTCCCTCGAAGACCACGACCACCCGGGCGCCCGACGCCCGGACCCACTCCTGCATCTGCAGCAGCTCGCCCTGCAGGCGGAGCAGCTCGGCGTCGTAGACCTTGCGCGGCAGCTTCGGGGTGCTCAGCGGCACAGCCAACCAGAAGGCGGGGTGACGTGGCGGACAACGCGGTGGGCTGGCGCGTCGCCTATTTACTCGTCTAACGTGTTAATTCGCGACGACGACGCCGCCTCCCTGTCCCACCAC
The DNA here is from genome assembly GCF_020496225.1 of Pseudonocardia sp. ICBG162. Taxonomy (NCBI): domain Bacteria; kingdom Bacillati; phylum Actinomycetota; class Actinomycetes; order Pseudonocardiales; family Pseudonocardiaceae; genus Pseudonocardia; species Pseudonocardia sp. ICBG162. Next base: position 26,395 of record NZ_JAHLJD010000005.1, on the reverse strand, counting down.
TCCCCGGAGGAGGCACCCGATGCGTGCCGTCACCACTCGTCCCGCCTTCGCGCTCGCCGCACTGGCCGTCGGCGCCTTCGCCATCGGCACCGGCGAGTTCGTGATCATGGGCCTGCTGCCCGACGTCGCCGGCGGGCTCGCCGTCGACATCCCCGACGCCGGCCGGCTGATCTCGGCGTACGCGATCGGCGTCGTCGTGGGGGCCCCGCTGCTGGTCGCGGCGGCGAACCGGTTCCCGCGCAAGCACGTCCTCATCGGACTCATGGCCGGCTACGCCGCGTTCAACGTGCTGTCCGCCGTCGTGCCCGGCTACCTGCCGGTGCTCGCCGCCCGGTTCCTCGCCGGGCTGCCGCACGGCGCCTTCTTCGGTATCGGCGCCGTCGTCGCGGGCGGGCTCGTCAGCGCCGACCGCAGGGCCCGGGCGATGGCGACGATGTTCGCCGGACTGACCCTGGCCAACGTCGCGGGCGTCCCGGTCGGGACCCTGCTCGGGCAGCAGCTCGGGTGGCGGCCGGTGTTCGGCGTCGTCGGGGTGATCGCCGCGGTCGCCGCGGTGGCCGTCGCCGCCTGCGTCCCCGACGTCCGCGACGCCACCCCGGTGCGCCTGCGCGCCGAGCTGCGCGCCCTCACCCACCGTCCGGTGTGGACGGCGCTGCTGGTGGCGACCGTCGGCGGGGCCGCGCTGTTCAGCACCTACAGCTACATCACCCCGATGCTGGTCGAGGTCGCCGGGTTCACCCCGACCGAGGTCACGCTGCTGCTCGCGCTGTTCGGCGTCGGCATGACCGTCGGGAACCTGGTCGGCGCCCGCCTGGCCGACATCGCGACCATGCCGACGATCTACGGCGCACTCGTCGCCGACGCCGTCGTCGCGCTGCTGTTCGTGCCGGCCCTGCAGAACCAGGCGACCGCGGTCGTCGCCCTGTTCGCCTTCGCCGTGACGACGTTCGCGCTGGTCCCGGCCGTGCAGCTGCGGATCATCAGCGGCGCCGGCGACGCGCCGAACCTGGCCTCGGCGGCCAACCAGGCCGCGTTCAACGTCGCCAACGCGATCGGGGCCGCCCTGGGCGGCACGGTGATCGCGGCCGGCTACGGCTACGCCTCGCCGAACGTCGTCGCGGCCGGGCTGGCCGTGGTCGGGCTGGTCGTCGCGGTGCTGGCCGGGCGTGGGGACCGGACGGCGGCGTCCCGGGCGCGCGAGGTCGCCGCGGTCTGAGCGGCCGTCGGTACCGCCGCGGTCCGGGCGGCTCGCGGTACCGCCGCGGTCCGGGCCGCTCCGCGTGCTGCCGCGGTGCTCACGGCAGCGCCAGGCCGAGCCGCGCGGCGGTGCCTGCGGCCTCGGCGGCGAGCGCGTCGGCCTCGGCCCGGTCCCCGGCGTCGCCGCGGCGGCGCAGCGCCGCCGCCAGCCGGGCACGGGCGAGGCAGGCGTGCGGCAGCAGGCCGGCGGCCGCGTCCGCCGCCACCGCGGCGCGCAGGTGGTCCACGGCGTCGCCGGTGCGACCCCGCGCGCCGGCGATCACGCCGAGCACGCCGTGCACCGAGCCCTCGGTCCACGCGACCCCGGCCCCGGCGGCCACGTGCAGCTCCGCCCACGGGGACAGCGCGGCGTAGGCGTGGTCGGCGGCCCGGTCGTCGCCCAGCGCCGCGGCCAGCCCGCCGCTCGTGGCGTGGAACAGCACCTCCATGAACGGTCGCAGCGCGACGGTCTCGGGGCGGGGGAGCTGCTCGTACAGGGCGGCGGCCTCCTCGGCGTCGCCGTGCCGGGCCTGCCACAGCGCGGTGAGCATCGTCAGCAGCCGCGGCGGGGGCTGCTGCCGCTCGATCGCGGGCAGCCGCGGGTCCAGCGGGTCCCCGGTCAGCATCGCGATGCTGGTGCGCAGCGCGTGCGCCGGGTACTCCGCCGCCGGATGGTGTCCGCGCTCGGCGAGCCGGATCGCCTCGTCGGCGGCGGCCCGGGCCTCGGTGAACCGGCCGCGGGCGCTGAGCAGGCAGGCGCGGTTGCGGACCAGGTGCCAGTGCGGCAGCGGGCGGCGCATCCGGGCGACGACGGGTTCGAGCAGGTCCAGCTCGGCCTCGGCGTCGGCGGTCCGGCCGAGCTGGACGAGCGCGTCGAACCGCCACAGCCGCCCCCACAGCTCCGCGGAGTCGCCGAGCCCGTCGGCCAGGGCGGTCATCCGGTCGCCCAGGTCGAGCCGCGGCCGGGTCCCGGCCGGTCCGGAGCGGGCCAGCTGCAGCGCCCGCAGCGCGATGGCGCAGGCCGCCGGGTCGCCGACCCTCTCGCCCATGGCCAGCGCCGCCGTCCCGGTCGCGACGACGCGGTCGGGGCCCGCGCGGTCGTCGTCCCAGGCCGAGGCGGCCGCGAGCTGCGCGGTGAGCCGGGCCCGCAGCGGGGAGTCGGCGTCCGGGAGCCCGGCCAGCGCGGTCCGGCACCAGCGACGGCTGGTGGCGAGCCACCCGGCGTCGCCGACCTCGGGGAGCAGGGTCGCGGCCCGGCCCAGCAGCTCCGGGTCGTCGAGGTGCGCGGCCAGGGCCGCCGCGTCCTCGCAGCTCCGCACGGCCCCGGCGACGTCGTGCCCCAGGTACTGGGCACGGGCCCGGTCGAGCAGCAGCGCCGCCCGCTCCGGCGGCCCACCGGGCCCGGCGGCGAGCGCCCGCTCCAGCAGGGCGGCGGCCTCCTCGAAGGCGAACCGGTGCAGCGCCAGGTCGGCGGCCGCGGTGGCGGCCCGGACCGCGGCCGCCCGGTCGCCGAGCGGGAGTGCCGCCAGCCGGTGGTGGGCGAGCGCCGCCCCGTCGCCGCCGGTCGCGTCCAGGTGCTCCGCGGCCCGCAGGTGGATGCGGGCCCGGGTGCCGCGGGCGGCCTGCAGCACCACCGCGTCGCGGACGATCTCGTGGGCGAAGTGGTGGTCGGGCGCCAGGAGCCCGGCGGCGACGGCGTCGTCGAGCCGGTCGAGCACGTCCACCACGGCCGTGCCGGTCACGGCGGCGACGAGGTCGGCGTCGACACCGCCGCCCAGCACGGCCGCCGCGACGAGGACCTCCCGGACCGGTGCGGAGTGGACCGCGAGCCGCCCGGCGACGACGTCCCGGACGGCGGCCGGGAGCTCCTGCGCGGCGCTGTCCGGGACGCGGGCCAGCTCGCGGACGAACAACGGATTGCCGCCGGTGCGCCGGACCACGGCGGCCACGGTCGCCTCGTCGGGTGCGCGCCCCGACTCGCGCCGGAGCAGCACGGCCACGGCGTCGGCGGGCAGCCCGGCCGGTGCGATCCGCACGGTCGCGGGCGCCCGCAGCAGCGCGGCCCTGGCCGCGGCCCGGTCGTCGTCGAGCGCACCGTCGGTCAGGCTCACGACGACCAGCAGCGGACACCGCCGGTCGGTCCGGGCCACGTGCCCGAGCAGCATCAGCGACGCCGGGTCGGCGAGGTGCAGGTCGTCGAGCAGCAGCACCAGCCCGGGGCCGGCGTCCGCGGCGTCGGCGACGAGGGCCGCGACGTGCTCGAACAGCCCGAGCCGCTCGTCCGGCCCGGACGGGGCCGGGCCCGGCGGCGGGGGTGTCCCGCCCAGCTCCGGCAGGACGCGGGCGACCGGCTCCGGGGCACCGGCGAGCACCGGGCCCGCGACCGCCGGGCCGACCTCCCGGGCCCACCGCTCCAGCGCCCGGCGCCACGGCCCGAACACGGGCGCGCCGCCCCCCGCGACCGCGCGGCCGGTCGCGGCCGGTATACCCCGGGCGGCGGCGAGCACGCCCGCGGCCTCCAGCAGCCGGGTGCGCCCGATCCCCGGTCCGCCCTCGACCAGCACCACCGCGGGCTCCCCGGCCAGGGCGCGGTCGAGCGCCCCGGCGAGGACGGCCAGCTCGGCGTCGCGGCCCACCAGGCCGGTGTCGGGGGCGGGCGCGACGGCCGCGCCGGCCCGCCCGGCCGGTGCCGGAGGGGGCGCGGGGGCCGGGAGCAGGTCCGGGTCCTGGCGCAGCAGCCGCAGCTCCAGCCGGGTCGTCGCGGCGGTGGGGTCCACACCCAGCTCGTCGGCCAGGGTGCGGCGCAGCCCGGCCAGCTCGGCCAGCGCGTCGGCCTGGCGTCCCGCCCGGTAGAGCCCGACGGCGAGCATCCCGCGCAGCGGCTCGTGGAGCGGGTGCCGGGCCGCCAGCTCGACCAGCTCCGCCGGGACCGGCGCCCCGTCCCCCGACGCCTGTTCCGCGGCGAGGCGCGCCACCGTCAGCTCCACCCGGCGGCCGTCGAGCCGGTCGGCCTCGGCGCGCGCGAACGGCAGCGACCGCAGGTCCGACAGTGCCGGTCCGCGCCAGCAGCCGAGCGCCTCGCCCGCCGCGGCCCGGGCCGTCGCGTGGTCCCCGGCACGGGCGGCGGCGTCGGCCCGCTCCGCGGCCGCGGTCATGGCGCGCAGGTCGGGCACGTCGGCGTCGACCCGGTACCCGCCACCGGCCCGGACGACGGCCGCACCCGCCGGACCGAGCGTGCGCCGCAGCCGGGACACCACCACGCGCAGCCGCTCGACGGTGCCCTCGTCGTCGTCCCACAGGTCGGCGGCCAGCATCCCGTCCGGGACGACGACGCCGCGGGCGAGCGCGAGCCGCACGAGCAGACCCCGCTCCAGCGGGCGCCGGACCACGACGGCGGTGTCGCCGTCGCCGATCTCCACCGGGCCCAGGACCCGCAGCCGCAGGTGACCGACCACCCGACCAGCATGCACCGCCCCGGACCGCGGTGACAGGTCCGTGCAAGCCCGGTGCAACACCGGCGGCCGAGTCTTCCCCCGTCGCCGCCGGAGAGCCCGGCGGGACGCACCGGGAGGACACGGACATGACCATCACCCACCCCGCCCAGATCCACGACGCGTTCGAGACGGCCGTCAACGCCGGCGACGTCGACGCCCTGCTCGCCCTCTACGACACCGAGCGCGGCGTCGTCGTCGAGTTCGACGGCAGCGAGACCACCGGCCCGGACGCGCTGCGCACGTCCTTCGAGGCCATGACCGCGACCATCCGCCGGCTGGAGGGGACCGACCGCAAGCTCGTCGTCGCCGACGACGTGGCGCTGACCTCCGCGAGCTGGACCGCCGAGATCGTCCTGCCGGACGGCTCGGTGGTCACGCAGCAGGGCACGACCGCCGAGGTCTCCCGCCGCCGCCCCGACGGCAGCTGGGCCGTCGTCATCGACGACCCGCTGTTCGTCTGACCGGAACCGGACCGACCACCCCGAGGAGGGACCCCATGGGCCCGACCACCACGACCCCGGACGGGGCCGTCGACACCCGCGACATGGTCGTCGTGCACGCCGCGCTGCTGCGGGAGATCCGCTGGGCGCCCGCCGCGGTCGCCCGGGCCACGCCCGGCCCGGCCCGGCGGCGCGCCCGCACCGCCCGGCACCTGCGGCTCGTCCTGGACATGCTGGGCCACCACCACGACGGCGAGGACCGGCTGCTCCTGCCGCTGCTGCGCGAGCGGGCCCCGCGCGACGCGCTGCGCACCGTCGAGGCCCGCGAGCACGAGCACGCCGGCATCGAGGACCGTCTCGCCCGCGTCGAGCAGGCACGGGGCCGCTGGCGTGCCGGCGACGACGACGCGGCGCCGGCCCTCGCCGCCGGGCTGGAGGCCCTGCACGACGAGCTCGCCCCCCACCTGCGGGCCGAGGAACGCGAGGTCCTCCCGCTGGCCGGGCAGTACCTGAGCGGGTCCGAGTGGCGGGCGATCGGGGACGCGGGCGTCGCCGCCGTGCCGTCGTCGCAGCTGGTCACGGTGTTCGGGATGCTGATGCACGACGCCGACCCCGAGGTGGTGCGGGGGATGCTGGCGCACGCGCCGGGGCCGGCGCGGCTGCTGCTGCCGCGGATCGCGCCACGGGCCTACGCGCGCCGTCGCCGCGCCGTGCACGGTCCGGAGCGGTCGTGAACGCCGGGGAGCACCGGCACGACCGTCGTTGCTACTGGGACGTGCAGGCCTGCCGGTGGCGCTGCCCGGGGCCTAGTGACCGGCGCGACGCAGCGCCTCCCCGAACACCTCGGTGATGGCGGCGTAGCCGCGGTCGTTGGGGTGGAACCGGTCGGAGGCGAGCTTGCCGCGCCAGTGCCGCGTCCGCGGGTCCCGCAGCTCGGCCAGCACCAGCCCGCGGCGCCGCACGGCGTCGTCGATCAGGCCGTTGACCTGCACCGCCGCGGCGAAGGTGCCCGGCTGGTTGCCGACGACCGTGCCGCGCGGGAGCCGGTCGAGCAGGGCCGCGTACCGGCTCCCGACGCCCTCCTGGTGCTTGGGCTGCATCAGGTCGTTCGACCCGATCAGGCACAGCAGCAGGTCCGGGTGCAGCCGCAGCGCCGCCGGCAGCTGCGCGTCGAGGACGTCGTCGACGCGGGCGCCGTACTGGGACAGGTTGACCGTGCGCCAGCCCGGCAGCAGCGGGACCAGCTGCCCGAACCAGCCGCACTCCGGGGCCGACGCGCCGACGCCCTGGGCCATCGAGTCGCCCAGCGCGACGCACAGCGGCCCGGTCCGGGCGAGCTCGGTGCGGTTGCGCTGCTCCCAGTACGCGGCGTAGGGCTCGATCTGCTGCTGCACCCGGCGGATCGCGGGCACGAACCGGGACACCGCGGTGATCACCCGGCCCGGCGGGCGCCCGGTCCGGTTGGAGAAGCCGAGATCGCCCGCGTCGGTCACGTCCTCAGTGAAGCAGAGATCGTCATCGCACCGTCGTCTCCCCGTGCGCGATCCGCGCGGTCAGCGGGGTGTCGGGGAACGACCGCAGGCTCCGCTTGAGCTCGGCGAACCCGGGCCAGGTGGCGAGGGTGTACGTCGCCTCCCACAGCCGCAGCGCGTCCTCGCCGAACGGCACGGAGTCGATCACCGGCCCGAACAGGGCCGGCCCGTCCGGCGGGGAGAACGACAGGATCGGGGTACCGACGTCGTCGCCGCACCGCCGCCGGGCCTCCGCCACGTTCGCGGCGAGGCCCTCGTCGAGGTCGGTGCCCGTCGCGGCGTCGGCCAGGGCAGGGTCCAGGCCGAGGTCCTCCAGCACCGGACGCAGGTCCCGCTGCTGCGCCATGACGCGCATGACCGGGTCGAAGCCCTCGCCGTCGGGTGCGGGGGAGTCCCACACCAGCTCGCCGAACCGGGTGTAGAGGTCCCCGACGACCCCGGGACCCGCCACCGCCTCGGCCGCGGCGATCACCCGCAGCATCTCCAGGCCGCGGAGGTGGGAGTCCGGGTAGGACTCCGAGACCTTCCGCCGCTCCTCGTAGGAGATGCCCTCGTTCAGCATCGCCAGCGGCAACGGGCGCCAGTGCACCGCCAGCTCGCGACGACGGCCCACCTCCACCACCCAGCGGGACGTGACCCAGCAGAACGGGCAGATCGGGTCGAAGAAGAACTCGAGTTCGTCGCTCATCCCACCCGGGTACCCGGTCGGGGTGCCGGCAGTGCCGCGCAGGCGCGACGGGGCCCGACCCGCGACGGACCGCTCCGGACCACACGACCCGGCGTGCGTCGGCGCTCCCAGGGAGATCGACCTACGGTGGGTCCATGACGACCGTGGCACTGCTGGGAACCGGGATCATGGGCGCCGGGATGGGGCACAACATCCTCGCGGCCGGGCTGGACCTGCGGGTCTGGAACCGGACCGCGGCGAAGGCGCAGCCGCTCGCGGACGCGGGCGCGGCCCTGCACACCGATCCGGCCGACGCCGTGCGCGGCGCCGACGTGGTCGTGACGATGCTGGGGGACGCCGACGACGTCACCGCCGTCCTCGAGCAGGCCGCCGGCGGTCTCGCGCCGGGCCAGGTGTGGCTGCAGACGACCACCGTCGGCGTCGAACCGTTCGACGGGCTCCGCGCGATCGCCGGGCGCCACGGCCTGACCCTGCTCGACGCGCCGGTGCTCGGCACCCGAGCGCCCGCCGAGTCCGGGCAGCTCGTCGTGTTCGTCGCCGGCGACCCCGCGGCACGTCCGGTCGTCGACCCGGTGCTCGACGCCGTCGGCAGGCAGACCGTCTGGGTCGCCGAGGACAACACGACCGCCCAGGCGAGCCGGCTCAAGCTCGTCGCCAACAGCTGGGTGCTGGCGATCACCGCGGCGACCGGGGAGTCGGTCGCGCTGGCCCAGGGACTCGGCGTGGACCCGCAGGCCTTCCTCGACGCCGTCGCCGGCGGTCCGCTGGACCTGCCCTACCTGCAGAACAAGGCGAAGGCGATCCTCGACGACGACTTCACGCCCAGCTTCACCGTCGACAACGCGGCCAAGGACGCGGGCCTGATCGTCGCCGCGGCGGAGGCCTCGGGCACCCGGCTCGACGTCGCGCCCGCGGTGCGGGACCGGCTGCGGCGGGCGTCGGAGCGCGGGCACGGCGGCGACGACATGGCCGCCGCCTACAAGGCGTCCTGATCGCCGGGCGCTGATCACCACCCGCTGATCAGGGCCTGCTCAGGTTCCTCTCAGAGCCGTCGGCGAGACTGGCGCCCATGCGCATTCTGGTGGTCGACGACGACAAGGCGGTCCGGGACTCGCTGCGTCGTTCGCTGGCCTTCAACGGCTACCAGGTCGACCTCGCCGAGGACGGCCAGGTCGCGCTGGACAAGATGCTCACCGACCGGCCCGACGCGCTCGTCCTGGACGTGATGATGCCGCGCGTCGACGGGCTGGAGGTGTGCCGGCGGTTGCGCAGCGCCGGTGACGCGCTCCCGATCCTCGTGCTCACCGCCCGCGACGCGGTGTCCGACCGGGTCGCCGGGCTCGACGCCGGCGCCGACGACTACCTGCCCAAGCCGTTCGCGCTGGAGGAGCTGCTCGCCCGGCTGCGGGCGCTGCTGCGCCGCCGCACCCCCGACGCCGACGGCGACGCGGGCACCAGCCCCGCGCTCACCTTCGGCGACCTGTCGCTGGACCCCGACACCCGCGAGGTGTCCCGGGGCGGACGGCCGATCAGCCTCACCCGCACCGAGTTCTCCCTGCTGGAACTGTTGCTCGCGCACCCGCGCCGGGTGCTGACCCGCGCCCAGATCCTCGAGCAGGTGTGGGGCTACGACTTCCCGACCAGCGGCAACGCCCTGGAGGTCTACGTCGGCTACCTGCGCCGCAAGACCGAGGCCGAGGGCGAGCCCCGGCTGATCCACACCGTGCGCGGGGTCGGCTACGTCCTGCGGGACACCCCGCCGTGACCCAGCTGCTCCCGCCCGACGAGGAGCGGGCCGAGCGCTGGTGGCGCCGCGGGCCCGCGGCCGAGCCGGACCGCGAGCGGTTCACGCTGCGCGCCCGGATCGGGGTGCTCGCCGCACTCGTCGCCGCCGCGATGGTGCTGCTCGTGTCCGCCGCCGCGTTCCTCGTCGTGCGCCAGAACCTCACCAGCTCGCTGGACGAGACGCTGCGCCAGCGTGCCTACGCCGCGGCGCAGAGCGACCTGATCGACCCGCGGCTGCTCGCTGCGCTCCCGCCCGACGTGCTCGGCGCGGCCGACCTGCACATCGCGCTCGTCTACTCCTCGGGCGTCGCGACCTCGGCGGACGAGTCGTCACGGCCGCCGCTGGGCGAGCCGGAGATCGAGGTCGCCCAGGGCGGGCCGACCCAGCCGGGCCGCACCGCCGAGCTCGACGGCGTGCCGTACCGGATCGTCGCGGTCCGGGCCGGGGACGGCCGCGCGCTGGTGCTGGCCCAGCGGCTCGACACGATGACCCGGGTGGTGACCCGGATGGGCACCGCGCTGCCGATCGTCGGGCTGGGTGGGGTCGTGCTGGCCGCGCTCGCCGGGGTCGCCGTCGCCCGGACCGGGCTGCGGCCGGTGCTGCGGCTGACCGCGGCGACCGAACGCGTCGCCAAGACCGGTGACCTGCGCCCGATCCCCATCTCCGGGTCCGACGAGCTCGCCCGGCTCACCCAGTCGTTCAACACGATGCTCGGCGCGCTGGCCGCGTCGCGGGAACAGCAGCGCCGGCTCGTCGCCGACGCCGGGCACGAGCTGCGCACCCCGCTGACCTCGCTGCGCACCAACCTGGAGCTGCTCGCCTCCGCCGACCGGCCGGACACCCCCGACCTGCCCGCCCAGGACCGCACCGAGCTGCTCGACGACGTCCGCGCCCAGGTCGAGGAGCTGTCCCACCTCGTCGGGGACCTCGTCGAGCTCGCCCGCGACGACGCCCCGACCATGACCAGCGAGGCACTGGAGCTCACCGAGATCGTCGACCGCGCCCTGGACCGGGTGAAGCGACGCGCGGGGGAGGTCGAGTTCGACGTCCACCGCACCCCGTGGATCCTCGACGGCGACGCCAGCGCCCTCGAACGGGCCGTGCTGAACCTGCTCGACAACGCCGTGAAGTGGAGCCCGCCCGGCGGCGCGGTGCGGCTGTCGATGGTGCCGATCTCGCCGGAGTGGCTGGTCATCGAGGTGGCGGACGCGGGTGACGGGATCGCCGCGGAGGACCTGCCGCACGTGTTCGACCGCTTCTACCGGGCCGACACCTCGCGGACCATGCCCGGCTCCGGGCTGGGGCTGTCGATCGTCGCGCAGGCGGCGGCACGGCACGGCGGAGAGGTGCGGGCCGGGCGCGCCCCGGAGGGCGGTGCGCTGCTCTCGATGGCCCTGCCGGGCCGGTACGTGGCGGAGTCGGACAGCCCATAGCCTGGTGTGACACGACGTGACACAGCGGTGACACGACGGACGGAGACGACGGACGGTGGACGCATGACCCAGGACAACCCGCCCGACGAGCCGACCCGCACCGGAGCGGGGACGTCCGGCGGGGCCTCCGGGGACGCGGCCGGCCGCGAGGGCGGGCCCTCCGCCACCGCGGGAGCGGCCGGGTCCTCCGGCGACGCCGCCCCGGAGCAGGACGGGCCACGGTCGTCGTCGGGGTCCTCCGCCGACGGGTCCGCGTCGGACGGGGTCACCGACGCTCCGGCCACCGGCTCGCCGGGCGCCGCCGGGGACGGCGCCGGAGCGGGCCCGGCCGGCGATGCCGCCGCGGCCGGCGCGGGCGGCGAGCCCGCGACGACCCCCGCGACCGCCGACGGCGACGCGTCCACCCGGTCCGGCACGACCGCCGCGACGACCGCGGCCGGCGCGTCCCCCGCCACCCCGGCGGACGAGGACGCCGCCCCGCACCACGACCACGACCCCGACACCGAGGCCGTCTCCACCCAGGACCCGCCCACCGACCGCTGGGCCGTGCCCGCCAACCCGTGGGCCCGCCCCGGCTCCACCGCCGCCGACGCGCCCGTCGCGGGCTCCGACGGCGCCACGCCCGACGCGGCCACCCCGGACACCCCGACCGACACGACGCCGGTGCCGGCGGACGGCACCCGGGAGCTCCCGGCGCACCCGGACGCGACCGGCGCGGCCGCCCCCGGCGAGCCCGCCCCGCCCCCGTGGGCGGTCGGCGCGCCGCCCGCACCGCGGCGTCCGCCCGGCCGCGGCCGCCGGGGTGTCGTCCTGGTCGCGGCCGGGCTGCTCGTCGCGCTGGTCGCGGGCGCCCTCGGCGGCCTGATCGGCGCGCGCCTCGCGGGCGGGTCGGGGGGCACGGCGCCGTCCGGCTCGGTCGAGGCCGTCGCCGAGAAGGTGCTGCCCGCCGTCGTGCAGATCCGCGTCGACGGCGGCGCGGGCAACGTCGGTGACCGCGGCGAGGGCTCCGGCATGATCGTCGGCAACGACGGCCTGATCCTCACCAACAACCACGTCGTCGCCCCGGCGGCCCAGGGCGGCACGCTGCGCGTGGTCCTGCAGGACGGCCGCACCGCCATCGGGACGATCGTCGGGCAGGACCCGCAGTCCGACATCGCGCTCGTGCGCACGGACCTGCCGGGCCTGAGCACGGTCGAGCTCGGCGACTCCGACCGCGTCCGGGTCGGTCAGCAGGTCACCGCGTTCGGGTCGCCGCTCCGGCTCGGCGGGTCGGTCACCACCGGCATCGTCTCGGCCGTCGACCGGGCCGTCGGCATCCCCGCCGAGTCGGGTGCACCCGGGTCGAGCGACACCGTGCTGAACGCGATCCAGACCGACGCCGCGATCAACCCCGGGAACTCCGGGGGTCCGCTGGTGGACTCCGACGGCCGGGTCGTCGGCATCAACTCCGCCATCGCGACGGCCGGGCCGGGCGGCGGCTCGATCGGCGTCGGCTTCTCCATCCCGATCAACCAGGCCCGCCGGATCGCCGACCAGCTGCGCGGCGGCGGCAAGGCCACGCACGCCGTGCTCGGCGTGACCGTCGGCAACGACCCGCAGCTGCGCGGCGCGGTGATCCAGGAGGTCACCCCGGACGGCGCGGCCGCGAAGGCCGGGCTGCGCCTGCAGGAGATCGTCGCCCGGCTCGGCGACCAGCGGATCACCACCGGCACCGACCTGCAGGCCGCGGTGCGGTCGCAGCCGCCGGGCAGCGTCGTCCAGTTGGAGGTCGTCGACGCCGGCGGGGCGACCCGGACCGTCGAGGTGACACTGGGCGAGCAGTGAGGGCCTGCCCGGGTGCAGTCCGTCCGACCGGACGGGGCCGGGTGGGTGGCACGCACCGCACGTCGTTGACGGGTGAAGAACCGGCGTGATGGGGTGTCCCCGTATCCGGTGGTGCCCCACCGAATGCGCCCGGAGCGTCGTGTCGGTGCCGGTCCCCCTCCCCGCACCGCCACGGCCTCCCCGGGGCCGCGCCCCGGCCGACGCTAGGGTGACCGCCATGGAGATGTCGGGTCCGCAGATCGGCCGTGCCCTCGTGGTGATCGTCGACGACCGGGTCAGTGCGGGTGAGCGGTCCGACGGCACCGGGCCGCTGGTCACCGAGCTGCTGGAGGAGGCCCACTTCCTCGTCGACGGCGTGGTCTCGGCCCCCGGCGACGTGGTGGCCATCCGCAGCGCGCTGAACACCGCCGTGATCGGCGGCGTCGACCTGGTGGTGACCGTCGGCGGCACGGGCGTGTCGCCCCGCGACGTCACGCCGGACGCCACCACCGGTGTCCTCGACCGGCCGGTGCCGGGGATCGCCGAGGCCATCCGCGCCTCCGGCCTCGCCGCCGGTGCGGTCGACGCCGGGGTGTCCCGTGGGGTCGTCGGCGTCTCGGGCAGCACGCTTGTGGTCAACCTGGCCGCCTCCCGCGCCGCCGTCCGCGACGGCATGGCGACGCTGACCCCGCTCGTCCCGCACGTCATCTCGGAGCTGTCCGGCCTCGACGACTGACCGGCCCCACGGGCTGGTCGCACCACGCGAACGGGCCCCGGCGGAAGCCGGGGCCCGTTCGTCGTGTGCGGGTCAGTTCGCCGGGGGCACCGGCGGGACGCCGCCGTCGTCCTTGCGCTCCGGCGGCACCGGCGGCACGGCCGGCGGCTGCTGCGACGCGGCCGGGTTGCCCTCCGGCTTCAGCGCGTCACCCCCGGGCGGGGCGGGCGGCACCGGCGGGACGGCGCCGCCGTGCGTGCCGGCGCCCGGAGCGGCCGGGTCGGTGTGCCCGAGTGCGCCCTCGACCTTCCCCTTCACCCCGTCGATCTGCTCGGAGTACTTGCCGCCGGTGGCCTGGTCGACCTTCTCGGCGGCCTTCTCGACGAGCGGGCCCGCCTTCTCCTTGGCCTTCTCCAGGTGCGGGCCGGCCTGCTCCATCGCCTTGTCCAGGTGCGGCTTCGCCTTCTCGATCGCGTTCTCGGCCGCCTCGCGTGCCTTGTCCAGGAACCCCATGAGCGGTCCACCTCTCCTGTCGTCGCCCGGGTGCCCGGGCGGATGCGTACGGCTGACCCCATGGTGTCACCCGGACGCGTCGTCGTGGGGCGTCGCGAGCACGGCACGGCACGGTGACGCGGGATCGGTGTCCACCCGCGCCGCCCGCGCACGGCACCATGGGGTCATGAGCGAGCCCGCGGACCGGATGCGCCGACGGATCGAGGAGATCTTCGGCGACGACCCCTCGACCACCGCCGACGAGCGGGCCGACTACGGCGCCGCCGACGAGCGCGACACCGCGGACCCCGACCGCTGGTTCACCGAGAACCGTCCCCCGCACCACGGCGGCTGACCCGCCGGGGCGCGCTCAGAGACCCAGGGCGGCCCGCACCGCCGGGACGGCGCGGCGCGACACCGGGATCCGTTCGGTACCGGCCCGGTCGGTGCCCACCGTCATGCCGTCCGGTCCGCGGTGCACCGTCCGGACCCGCGCGGTGTTCACGAGGTGCCCGCGGTGCACCCGCAGGAACCCGGCGGGAGCCAGCTCGCGGGCCAGCCGGTCGATCCCGCGGTGCGCGGCCCGCAGCACACCGAGGTCGGTGACCAGCCAGACGTCGTGGCCGTCGGCGCGGGCGTGCCGGACGTCGTCGCAGGCCAGCAGGTGCAGCCGCCCGCCCCGCCCGACCGCGGCGACCCGGTCCGGCGCGGCCCCGTCGGCGGCCGGCGCCGGGACCGGCAGCACGTCGTCGGTGCCCGCCCCGGCGCGGTCGGCGACGGCGAGGAAGCCGACCGGGCCCGCGTCGCCGGGCACCGGGCGCAGCCGGAACGCCAGCGGCTCGGCACCCCCCGCGGCACCGACGACGACCGTCCCCGACCAGGTGTCGTCCCCGGCGGCCCGGACCAGCGCGGGCGCGACGGCCCGGCCGAGCGCCCGGCCGCCGTCGGAGCGGGGGAGCAGGCCCCGCCGGCAGGCCGCGGCGTTCGCCGCGACGACCCGGCCGCCGCCGTCGAGCGCGAGCAGCGGCCGCCGTTCGCGCCGGTCCAGGTCGACGAAGGCGCCCGCCAGCACGGCACTGGAGCGGGCCGCGGCGTCGCACAGCACCCGGAGTGCGGGGCCGGTGGCGAGGAGCAGGTCGTCGGGGCGGACCGGCAGGCAGCGGCCCCGGGTGGAGACGGTCAGCGCCGCCACCGCCGTCCCGAGCACCGGGTCGCACACCGCCGTCGAGACGCAGCTGTGGTCGTGCAGCGCCGAGCTCCAGTGCTCCGGCCCCCGCACACAGACCGCCCGCGGGTGGGCGAGGGCGGTCCCGGCGCCGTTGGTCCCGGCCCGCGCCTCGGCCCAGACGCTGCCCGGGGCCGCGGCGGACCCGCCCGATCCGCGTGCCGCCCACGAGGCCAGCACCCGGCCGTCGCCGTCGGTGACGGCGGCGACGCACCCGTCGTGCCGGCCGGCGATCCCCGCCGCGACGGCGCCGAGCATCGTGAACACCGAGGCGTGCTCGCGGCGGTAGACCGCGTCGTCGCGGGCGGGGGCGTGCACCGGTGCCAGCGGGTCGAGCCGGTGGAGGTCCCGGCAGCGCAGCCAGGACAGCGCGATCGACAGCGGCACGTCCGCGGGCACCTCGTCGCCCGCCGCGAAGCGTTCCCACGCGTCCCGGGTGCGGGTGAAGGCCGGTGAGCCGTCCCGGTCGGGCATCAGCGCACCCCCGGGACGGTGCCGATGCCCTCCATGGATCGCGTGAAGGTGAGCGGGTCGCCGTCGGCGAAGACGTCGGGCGTGTAGCCGGGGTCGGTCATGACCCCCCAGGTGCGACGGCGCTGCATGGCCAGGTTGCCGGCGTCGTAGAGGGGGAAGACGGCGGCCTCGCGGTAGAGGCGCTCCATCGGGAACCGGCGGTCCAGGGCGTTCACCCCGACCACCCGCATGCAGTCGTTCACCACCTGCGTGACGAGCTCGGTGCAGAACGTCTTCGACATCCCGGCGAGCGCCTGCCCCTGCCCGTCGTGCCGGTCCAGGTAGTGCGCGGCCTTCCAGCACAGGTAGCGGGCCGCCTCGATCCGCGCCGCGACGTCGGCGAGCAGGTTCCCGACCGCCTGGTGCTCGATGACCGGGGCCGAGCCGCCGCCGGTGAAGGTCCGCGCCCACTTGAGCGTGAACTCGAAGGCGGCCCGCGCGACGCCGACCGCGGCGATCCCGGCGATCGGCCCCGACCAGGTGAAGGCCCGGTTGACCAGCAGGTCCCCGTCGCCGTGGGCGAAGACGTTCTCCTCGGGGACGTGGACGCCGCGGAAGGTCATCGTCACGTTCTGGCAGGTCCGGTGGGCCAGCTTGTCGATCACCTCGAACGACAGCCCCGGCGCGCCCCGCTCGACGACGACGGCGCTCAGCGCCGAGGTCCCGCCCGCCGTGCGGTCGGTCCGCACGATGCACACGGTCAGGTCGGCGCCCCGCAGGTCCCAGCCGCCCGCGTTGCACGGCCAGTGCTTCTCACCGTGCAGGACGTACTCGCCGCGGGCGCGGTCGTGGGTGGCGACGAGCTGGACACCGGCCCGGTGGTCGGGGTGGTCGAAGTTCGCGGTCCCGCCCCGCTCGCTCACCGCCCAGCCGGCCAGGAAGCGTCCGGTGGGATCACCGGTCGCGCGCCGCACCCACCGGTCGCGCAGCTCCTCGGGGGCGGCCCAGAGCAGCGGCTTCAACGCGAGGCCGTTGACGAGCAGCGTCGTCGCGAAGCCGGGGTCGACCGCGCACAGCTCCTCGACCGCGACCAGGAAGTCCACCTGGGACAGCCCGCCACCGCCGAGCTCGCGGGGCAGGAACAGCGTGGTCAGCCCGGCGGCATAGGCGGCCTCGTAGGCGGGGCGGGTCGCGCGGAACGCCTCCTGCGGGTCGGGGAGCGACTCGGCCCGTTCCACGACCGGACGCAGCACGCCCTGGGCGAACTCGCGGGCCCGGCGCTTCAGGTCGCGCTGGGAACGGGAGAGCGTGAAGTCGATGGCCATCGGGCACCTCCTGCCGGTCCGGTCACCGGGAGGAGCCGGACCCGTGGCCGCGGAAGCCGGTCCCGGTGAGCTCGAGGGCTCCGCGCAGCCCCAGGTCGTTGTCCGCGATCTGGTCGAGGGTCGCGGCGTCGAGGACGGCGAAGTAGGCGTCCAGCGCCTCGGAGAAGACGTTGCGGGCCCCGCACACCCCCGCGATCCGGCAGTAGCGCGCCGGCCCCAGGCACTCGACGACGGCGAAGTCGCCCTCCATCGCCCGCATCACCGCCCCGACCGTGATCGACGACGGCCGTGCGGCCAGCCGCACACCGCCGCCCCGCCCGCGCGAGGTCGCGACGATCCCGGCGGCGGCGAGCCGCTGGACGACCTTCTCCAGGTGGTGGCGGGAGACGCGGTGGGCGTCGGCGATCTCGCCGACCGAGCCCCGCCCGTCCGGGGCGACCCGGAGGTACATGAGGACACGGAGGGCGTAGTCGGCGTGGCTGGTGTGCTTCACGGGCGGGTGCGCTCCTCGTCGGCGGGGGCTGAAAGCAGTATCCGATCTACCGGTTACTGCCGTGTTTCCCCAGGTGAAGCTCGTGTGGCAGGCGTCGGGACGGTGTCGCGAACGGGCCTGTCGAGGTGCGTGAGGGTGTCGCCCGACCGCTGGTGACAGGGCCCGTACCGCTCGTGCCACAGGGCTTCCGCCGGTCGTGCCGCGGTCCGATCGTCGGCTGCCACCGGACCATCTCCGAACCGGTACGTCCGGTACCGGTTCCGGCCCGGTGCCGTCCCCGATCCCGATGCGAAGGGAAGCGCCATGCCTGTCGACTTCACCTTGTCCGACGAGCAGCGCAAGCTGCAGCACGACGTCCGTGCGTTCTCCGAGAACGTCCTCCAGCCGGTCGTCGCGGCGGCGGACGCCGAGCCCGACCCGCTCGAGGGCTTCCGGATGACCAAGGGCGCCTACGTCGAGGCGTACAAGGCGGGCATCGCCATGTGCATGCTGCCCGCCGAGTACGGCGGCGGCGGGGTCTCCTGCGTCGACCTGGTCATCGCGGCCGAGGAGATCTGCGCGGTCGACCCCGGCTTCGCCTGCACCGTGCTCTGCAACGGCCTCGGGCTGATGCCGATCGCCTGGTACGGCAACGACGAGCAGAAGGAACGCATCCTGCGGGCGGCCACCTCCGACCCGACCGGCACCTACCTCGGCGGGTGGACGGCGAGCGAGCCGCCGGGCAACCCCGGCGGCACCGCGAACTTCGACATCCCGCTGCCGCGACCGGCCGGCGTCGGCCTGACCGCGGTCCGCGACGGCGACCACTTCGTCGTCAACGGGCGCAAGTACTGGCCGTCGTCGGCCGGCTGGGACGAGACCGGCACGAACGCCGGCACCCTCATCGTCCGGACCGACCCGGACGTGGGCGGCACCGAGGGGCTGTCCGCGCTGATCCTGGAGGGGAACACCCCCGGGGTGACGTTCCGGCACCTCGACAAGATCGGTCACCGGCTCGCGTCCAACGCCGAGATCGTGTTCACCGACGCCCGGATCCCGGTCGAGAACCTCCTACCGGGCGCCGAGGGCAACGGCGACCTCGTGATCAACCGGAACTTCGCCTGGTCCGGGCCGGTCGCGGCGATCGCCGCCGTCGGCATGGCCCGCACCGCCTACGAGACCGCGCTGGAGTTCGCCCGCAACCACACCGCGGGCGCCCTGAAGCCGATCATCGAGTTCCAGAACGTCGGCTACGTGCTCGGCGACGTCGCGTCGAAGATCGAGATGGCGCGCTACTTCTGCTGGCGGGCCGCGGACTACCTGGACAAGCACGACCAGCACGCCGAGCTGGTCGGCGCGATGAACAAGATCCAGGTGACCGAGCTGATGATCGACTGCGTCTACAAGTGCATGCAGATCGTCGGCGTCAACAGCCTGGAGACCGCGAACGGCTTCGGCAAGCTGCTGCGCGAGGTCGCGGTGCTGCCGATCTACGACGGCGGCAACATGGGCATGCAGCGCCGCCGCGTGCACGGCATCCTCGCCGACCCCCTGTTCAACCCGCGGGCGATCATGGACGACGAGATGGTCCTCTTCGGCAAGCAGCACGAGTCGATCGGCACGATCGCCGGCTGAGGCCCGGCGCCACCGGGGCTCAGCGCAGGGTGACCGTGACCTCGCCGGCCAGCGTCGCCGCGGCCACCGCGGTCGCCTCCGCCTCGGGCAGTGCGACCAGCACCAGCGGTCCCGGGTCCGCCCGCGCCCCGGCGGCCCCGGGGGCGGGTGGCAGCACCGCCACCACCCCGGCCCGGGCGGCCAGCACACGCGCGCCGTCCGGGCCGCCCGCCACGACGTCCACCCGGGAGCCGGGGGACAGCAGTGCGGCCACCGCCGGGTCGGCCGGGCGCAGCGGCACCGCCGAGGCGCCCGGCCCACCGGTGACGACGGCGAGCGCGGACCCGACCAGCCGCAGCTCGCCGATCGGCTCGCCCGCGGTCACCGGTCCGGCGAGCAGCCGCCCGGCCACCGCGTCGGGCCCGGTCAGCGCACCGGCGGGGGCGAGGGCGGGCGGCCAGGAGGCCACGACGACGTCGGCCGGGCCCAGCGCCGTGCCGGGGGCGAGGTCACGGGCCGCGACCAGCACCGGGACCCGCTCGTCACCCGCGGCGGGGAGCAGTGCCACCACCACGGCCGCGACCGCGAGGGCGGCGGCCAGCACCCGGCGGGCCAGCAACGCCCGTGACCAGGAGGGCCGCCGTAGCAGCCGGTCCCACGGGCGGTCCGCCCGCTGTGTCTGCTCCGCCATGGCCGCCCCTCCGCCGTCGTCGTTCCGACGCTAGGGCGGGACACGGCCGATGACGGGCCGATCCACCGGCCTGTGGACAACCCGGCCGGTTGTGGACGGATCAGGAAGCGGCGGCCTTCGAGGACGACGTGCCGGCCGAGCTCGACGAGGAGCTCGACGACGAGGAGTCCGAGGAGGACGAGGAGCTCGACGAGGACGTGGAGTCCGAGGACGACGAGCTCGACGAGGAGCTGTCGGACTTCGCCGACTCCGACGAGGAGCCGGACCCGCTGCTCACCGAGCCCGAGCGGGAGTCGGTGCGGTAGAAGCCGCTGCCCTTGAACACGATGCCCACCGAGGAGAAGACCTTGCGCAGCTTCCCGCCGCAGTTCGGGCAGGTGCTGAGGGCGTCGTCGGAGAACGACTGCACCGCCTCGAAGCGGTGGTCACACGCGGTGCATGCGTACTGGTAGGTCGGCACAACATCCTCCGGACGAACTGGGGCGGTGCCCGCCCGCGGGCTGGCACTCGGCGAGAGCGAGTGCCAGCATACTCCGAGGCAACGGTCGCTCCGACCCGTCCACACGGTCAGGGCGAGAGATGCACCACCCCGTCCCGGGGCAGGACGACCGCCCCCACCGCGACGTCGTGGTCCTCGGCCGGGACGTCGTCGAGCAGCTCGCCGTCGTGCAGCGGGACGACCAGCAGGGCGCCGGGCGCGGCGAGCGCGAGCGTCCGGTCGTAGAAGCCGCCGCCGCGGCCCAGGCGCCGCCCGTGCCGGTCGACGGCCAGCGCGGGCACCACGACCAGGCCGGCCGACGCGAGCGCGGCGGGCCCGAGCCGGGGACCGGTCGGCTCGACGACCCCGAGCGGCCCGGGGGCCAGGTCGTCCGGGCCGCGGTAGGCGGTCCAGTCCAGCGGTCCCGGCGCGTCCGGGACCACCGGGGCGAGGACCTCGTGACCGGCGGCGACCAGCGCGTCGGGCAGCGACGGCACGCCCGGTCCCGCCCCGCCGGGTTCGGTGCCGATCGGCAGGTAGCAGGCCACCGGGCCGGGCGTCGCGGCGGCGAGCGCGCACAGGTGCGCGGACAGCGCGGCGGTCGTCGCGGCCCGGTCGGCGACCGGGCGCCCGCGACGCTCCGCCAGCAGCGTGCGCCGCAGCGACCGCTTGGCGTCAGCGGCTCGTCCACCCTGATCAGGCGACGATCCACCCCTGTCCTCCGCGCGAGCCGTCACGGCTCCAGGCTAGAGCTGTGGCTAGGCTCGCCGACCATGAGCGTGCAGACGTCCAGCGGCACCGGGGCCTTCCGCACCGCCGTCGTCCCGGCGGCGGGTCTGGGCACCCGGTTCCTGCCGACGACCAAGGCCGTGCCGAAGGAGCTGCTCCCCGTCGTCGACACGCCCGGGATTGAGCTGGTCGCCGCGGAGGCCGCCGAGGCCGGCGCACAGCGGCTGCTGATCGTGACCTCCCCGGGCAAGGACTCGGTCGCGGCCTACTTCCGCACCGACGACGACCTGGTGAAGACCCTGGAGGGCCGCGGCAAGGGCGAGCTGGCGGACAAGGTCCGCCGCGCCCCCGGCCTGCTCGAGGTCGACTCGGTGTACCAGTACGAGCCCAAGGGCCTCGGCCACGCCGTCGCCCAGGCCGGCCCGGCACTGGCCGACGACGAGCAGGCCGTCGCCGTCCTGCTGCCCGACGACCTGGTCCTCCCGACCGGGGTCCTCGCCCGCATGGCGCAGGTCCGCGAGGAGCACGGCGGCAGCGTCCTCTGCGCCTTCGACGTGCCGCGCGAGCAGATCTCGGCCTACGGCGTCTTCGAGGTCTCCGACACCGGCGACGACGACGTCAAGCAGGTCCACGGGATGGTCGAGAAGCCTGCCCCGGACGAGGCCCCGTCGACCTTCGCCGCGGCCGGTCGCTACCTGCTCGACCGCGCGATCTTCGACGCGCTGGACCGGATCACCCCCGGCGCGGGCGGTGAGCTGCAGCTGACCGACGCCGTCGCGCTGCTGATCTCCGAGGGGCACCCGGTGCACGTCGTCGTGCACCGCGGCGGGCGCCACGACCTGGGCAACCCCGCCGGGTACGCGCGGGCCTACGTCGACTTCATGCTGCAGCACCCGGAGTACGGCGAGGACCTGCGGACCTGGCTGAACGAGCGACTGAAGGACTGAGAGTGCGCACGGTCACCGATCACCTGTCCCGGATCCTGGACGTGGCGGTGCGCCCGGCCCCGGTGCGCGTCGCGATCACCGACGCGCAGGGGCTGCGCAGCGCCGAGGAGGTCGTCGCGGCGCGTCCGCTGCCGGTCTTCGACCAGGCCGCGATCGACGGCTACGCGGTGCGCAGCGT
This sequence comes from Pseudonocardia sp. ICBG162, assembly GCF_020496225.1. Classification (NCBI taxonomy): domain Bacteria; kingdom Bacillati; phylum Actinomycetota; class Actinomycetes; order Pseudonocardiales; family Pseudonocardiaceae; genus Pseudonocardia; species Pseudonocardia sp. ICBG162. The sequence continues at coordinate 4,664 of NZ_JAHLJD010000005.1, read as the reverse complement.
CGACGTGGCCGGGGCCACCGACGCCTCCCCGGTCACCGTCCCGGTGGTGGGGGAGATCGCCGCCGGGTCCCGTCAGCCGCTGCGGCTGCAGCCCGGCCAGGCCGTCCGCGTCGCGGCGGGGGCGCCGCTGCCGACCCTCGCCGACGCCGTCGCGCCGCTGGGGTGGACCGACGGCGGCACCGCGCGCCTCACGATCCGGCGCGGCGTGCCGTCGGCCGGCTTCGTGCGCCGGGTGGGGGAGGACGTCCAGTCCGGTGACGTCGCCGTCCGCGAGGGCGACGTCGTCGGCTCGGCCCAGGTCGCGATGCTCGCCGCTGCGGGCCGGGACAAGCTGCTGGTGCACCCGCGGCCGCGGGTGTCGGTCGTCTCGGTCGGCGACGAGCTGGTGGAGGTGAGCCGCTCGGCGTCGTCCGGGCAGGTCGCCGACGTCTGCTCGCACGCCGTGGTCGCCGCCGCCCGCGAGGCGGGCGCGGAGACCAACCGGCCCCGCACCGTCGGCGGCAGCGCCGCGGAGATCCGTGGCGCCGTCGAGGACCTGCTGCCGGCGTCGGAGATCGTCGTGGTCTGCGGTGCGGGCGGCGGGACGACCGCGGCCGAGGCCAAGAGCGGGCTCGCCGACCTCGGTGGCATCGACGACACCCGCGTCGCGATGCACCCCGGTTCCGCGCAGGGCTACGGCCGGCTCGGCCCGGACGCCGTGCCGGTGTTCCTGTTCCCGTCGCACCCGGCGACCGCGCTGGTGCTGTTCGAGGTGTTCGTCCGGCCGCTGATCCGGCTGGCGCTGGGCCAGGAGCCGATGCGGCGCACCTGGACCGCCCGGCTGACCTCCCCGATCGTCTCCCCGGCCGGGCGCCGGTCCTACATCCCGGCGCGGCTGCTGCGCTCCGACGACGGCGGCGAGCTGCTCGCCCAGCCGCTCGGGGTGTCGGGCACCCACCTGCTGGCCGTGTTGTCCGAGGTCAACGCGCTGGCGGTCATCGACGAGGACGTGACCGAGATGACCGTCGGTGAGCACGTCGAGCTGGTTCCCCGCGGGCGGAACTGAGCCGCGTGCCGCCGTCCGCCGTCCCCGAACCGCCCGGCGGTCACCCCGGCTGGCCCGCCGTCCTCGGACCGCTGCGGGTGCGCGGGCACGAGGTGGGGCTGCGCCCGGTACGGCTGCGCGACGGCGGTGACTGGGCCCGGATCCGGGTGCGCGACGAGCACTTCCTGCGCCCCTGGGAGCCGACGACCTACGGCGGGTGGTCCCGCCGCAACTCCGGGGTGGAGTGGCCCGGCCGCTGGTGGCTGCTGCGCGGGGCCGCCCGGCGCGGGCTGTCGCTGCCGTTCGCGATCACCGTCGACGGCGCGATGGCCGGCCACGTCATGGTCGGCAACGTCGTGCGGGAGCCGCTGCTGTCGGGCTACGTCGGCTACTGGCTCGACTCGACCCTGGGCGGGCGCGGGATCACCACCGCGGCCGTCGCGCTCGTCCTGGACCACTGCTTCGGCCCGGTCCGGCTGCACCGGATCGAGGCCACGGTCCGCCCGGAGAACGTGGCCAGCATCGCCGTGCTCGCCCGGCTCGGGCTGCGCCGCGAGGGACTGCTGCAGCGCTACCTCGACGTCGACGGCGCCTGGCGCGACCACTACGCCTACGCGGTGACCGCCGAGGAGGTCCCGCCGGGTGGTTTCGCGGCCCGGCTGGTGCGGGACGGACGCGCCTCGCGGGCCTGACCCTGCGCAGCGCCCGCACCTCGTTCGATCACTCACCGGAGTCACACGTGTACCGCACGTCCCTGGTTTCGCACCGTCCGTCCGAGGGACCACGGCGCGTCGTGACCCGGGTGCGGACGTCCGCCCGATTACGGTGATCGGTGGTGGCGCGGATCGGGGCCGTTCCACCGGGTGGACTGCGCCGGTCGGGGGAGGAGGCAGCCGTGCCCAGCTCTCTGATCTTCGTGGGTCTGGTCGTGCTCTGGCTGCTGATCCTCGTTCCGACCGTCGCCCGGCGTCAGCAGGAAGTGGCCCGGCTCAGCCCGGCGCTGCTGTCCGGGCGGGTGCTGGAACGTCCCGCGCGGCATCGACACCCGGAGGTTCTTGTGACACAGCGATCCGGTCCGACCACGGTCGGCGAGCTGGCGGAGGCGCGGGACGACGTCCCCGCTCCCCGCGAGCGCTCCGACGAGGCCGACCACTACGCCTACGACGACGTCGAGGACACCGAGATCGACGACGAGGGCCGGGTCCGCGGCCCCGGGGGCGCCGACCACGACGACCACGACCTCGTCGACCACGACGACGACGTCTATCCCGACGAGCGGGTCCGGTCGGACCGGGAGCGCGACCCCCGGTCCGACGACGACCACGAGCCCGCCGGGCCCGTCGACGTCGACGACGAGCACGGGGCCGACGCCGACGGCCTCGACGAGGTCGACGAGATCGACGAGGAGGGCTGGTCCCGCCCGCCGGCCCGCTACCGCCCCGGCCGCGGGGGCTTCGACCCCGAGGCCGCCGCCGCGGCCGCGCACGCCAAGTACGCGTTCCGCCAGCGCGTCGTCCTCGGTCTACTGGTCCTGCTGCTCGCCGCCGGTGCGGCCGCGCTGCTGGTCTCGACGGTGTTCTGGTGGGTCACCGGTGTCGTCGGCGCGGGCCTGGTCGGCTACCTGACCTACCTGCGCCGCCAGGTCCGCATCGAGGAGGGCATCCGGGCCCGCCGCGCCGCGCGCCTGGCCGGCACCCGGCAGTCCCCGGCCGCCGACGACCCCGAGCTCGACGAGTGGGCCCACCGCGGCCGCGACGCCTCCGCCGAGGAGCGGGCCGACGACGAGATCCGCGCGACCGCGGCCCCCGTCACCGCGGGCGCCGACGAGGACGACGACTGGACCGCCGACGACGGCGAGCCCACCCGGGTCCGCGGCACCGGCGAGCCGCTGGGTGTGCTCCCTGCCCGCGGCCGCACCGTCGAGGGACCCGTCGGGACCGAGCACGAGTCGTCGCTCCCGCGCCTCGCCGCGGCCCCGCCGCCGCCCGTCCCGGCCGGGACGTCGCTGGTCGACGTGGACGCCGAGGAGGAGCCCGACGAGTTCGACACGGGTACCCCCCACCGGCGTGCGGTGGGTGAATAGGGGTCTGTTAGGGTTCTTCAGGTCAGCCCGCGAGGGCGGGCCTGATACACCTGGGGCTGTAGCGCAGTTGGTAGCGCGTCTCGTTCGCATCGAGAAGGTCAGGGGTTCGATTCCCCTCAGCTCCACCACCATCTGAATTCTGTCCACGGACGTTCCGTTCGCGAAGGGCCGTTCTCCCCCAGGGGAGGGCGGCCCTTCGTGCGTTCCGGGGCCGGATCCCGCGCCCGCCGCCGCCCGGCGGACCTCGTCGCGCCCGTCTGCGTTGACATCTGGAGACTGTCTCCATATCGTCGAAGTGGAGATAGTCTCCAATTGAAGGTGGGGTGCGGCGTGAAGATCCTGATGATCGGCCGTGGCGTGATCGCGACGGTGTACGGCCGGGTGCTGGAACAGGCCGGCCACGAGGTCGAGTTCCTCGTCCGCCCGGGGCGCGCCGCGGCCTACGGCGACGCGGTCGACGTCGAGCTGGCCGACCTGCGGCACCGGCCGTGGGGGCGGCGCGTCGTCGAGCGGTGGCCGGTGCGCCTCCGGGAGGAGCTCGAGGCCGACCACGACGTCGATCTGATCGTGCTGAGCGTGGGGCACCACCGCCTCGCCGAGGCCGCCGCGTTCCTGGCGCCGCGGATCGGCCGGGCCACCGTGCTGGTCTTCGGCAACATCTGGGACGAGCCGCTCACCGCGATCGGCGATCTCCCGGTCGATCGGGTCGCCTGGGGTTTCCCGCAGGCGGGAGGCGGTTTCGGCGCGGACGGCGTGCTGCGCGCGATGCTGCTGCCGTCGGTCCTGTTCGGCATCCTCGGCGCGGCGCCCACCGAACGCGAGTCGGCCGTCCGCACGATCTTCCGCGGGGCCGGCCTGCGGATCCACGAGCAGCCCGACTTCCGCGGTTGGCTGTGGATCCACTTCGCGGCGGACGCCGGGATGCACGCGCAGGGGCTGCGGCGGGGCGTGCTGGCGAACCTCGCCGGGGCGCCGGGGGATCTGCGTGCGGCGATGCTGGTCGGTCGTGAGCTGCTGCCGGTCCTCGAGGCACGGGGTGTCGACCTGAGCCGGCACCGGGTCGGTCTCCTCCCGTTGCGTGCTCCCGCCTGGGCGGTCGGCGGCGCGCTCGCCCTGGCGACCGTCGTCCTCCCTCCCGCGCGTCTCAGCTTCACGGCGCACGCCGATCCCGGGGCCGAGGAGCCGCGTGCGGTCTGCCGGGACGCCCTCGCCGAGGCACGCCGGCTCGGCGTGGCCACGCCCCGCCTCGAGGCGGCCGAGCATCTCTTCGCCCGGGCCGGGGCCGGCTGAGCACCGCCCACCCGCCCGCGCCCACCGCCCACGTACCGGAGGACGACATGACGACCATCGACGAGTTCCCGCAGGCCCGTACCTGCCCGTTCGCCCCGCCGCCGGCCTACGCGAGGATCCGGGAGGAGGACCCGGTCGCGCGGGTCCGGCTGCCCGACGGCCGGGCGGCGTGGGTGGTCAGCCGCCACGAGGACGTCCGCACCGTGCTCAACGACCGGCGGTTCAGCGCCGACCGGGGGCATCCGAGCTTCCCGCAGCTGGTGCTGG
>NZ_JAHLJD010000004.1:0-17027 GCF_020496225.1 Pseudonocardia sp. ICBG162 | reverse complement strand
AGGTGCGGGCCCGGCTGGCGCGCAGGCTGCACGCCCTACATGGTCCCGCCGACGGTCCACCGGCTCGACCCGCCTGCCGGTCACCGCCAACGCAAGATCGACCGCAAGACCCTCACCGCGCACGCGACCGCGGCCGCGGCGCAGGCCGCCGTCGCTCCGGCGGTGGGTGGCCCGACCGGCGGCGAGCTCACCGCGGCCCAGCGCCGCGTCGTCGACGCCGTCACCCGCGTGCTCGACCTGCCCGCCGGATCGGTGGGCCCCGACGACGACTTCGCCGACCTGGGGGGCAGCTCGCTGTCCGCGGTGAAGCTCGTGATCGCACTCGGCCGGGCCGTCACGGTCCGCCAGGTGCTCGACCATCCCGTCCTCACCGACCTCGCCGGGTTGCTCCCGGCCGACCAGCTCTGACCACCACAGGGGGAGACATGACCGGATCACTGCTGGGGGTGCGCCCGCACCCGGACGACCGCCCGTCCTCGACGCCGGCCCGGGCGGCGACGCCGCCGGCTGGACCGAGCGCCACGGCGACGCGCTGCGCGACCTGCTCGACGACCACGGTGTCGTGCTGGTGCGCGGGCTCGGCCTGCGCACCGTCGCCGACGTCGCCGGTGTGGCCCGCCCGGCTGGGGACCGGCAGCTACGTCGAGCGCGAGGCGATCGCCGCCCGGACCCTGCTGTCCGACGGCGTCTACTCGGCCACCCCGTGGCCCGCGCGCCAGCCGATGTGCGCCCACCACGAGCTGTCCTACGTCCTGGACACGCCCGCCACGCTGCTGTTCGCCTGCCTGCGTGCACCCGAGACCGGCGGCGCGACACCGCTGGTCGACACCACCCGGGTCGCGGCGGACCTGCCGCCCGCACTCGTCGACCGCGTCGAGCGCGAGGGCTGGATCCTCACCCGCTCCTACGGCGACGACATCGGCGCCTCCTGGGAGCAGGCGTTCGGCACCGCCGACCGCGACGCCGTCGAGCGCTACTGCCGGGCCAACGCCATCGCCACCGAGTGGACGCCCGACGGCGGGCTCCGCACCCGCCAGCGCCGGCACGGCGTGCTGATGCACCCGGTCACCGGGCAGCGGGTCTGGTTCAACCAGATCGCGTTCCTGTCGGAGTTCGCGATGGACCCCGAGGTCCGCGAGTTCCTGCTGGAGATGCACGGCCCGGACGGGCTGCCGTTCAGCACCCGCTTCGGCGACGGTTCCCCGGTGCCCGAGGCGGTCGTCGACGAGATCAACGCCGCGCACGACCGGCACGCCGTCCGCGAGCCCTGGCAGGACGGCGACCTGCTGGTCGTGGACAACCTGCGGTTCGCCCACGGCCGCGACCCCTACACCGGTGACCGGCACGTCGTCGTCGCCATGACCGACGGCGTCGCCGTCCCCGCCTTCGAGGGAGCCCGATGAACGCCCCGGCCGAGTCCGTCCCCGCCTTCTCCGTGATCTCCGGCGCCCAGGTGGCGCGGGCGCTCGGCGGGCGGGAGAAGGAGCTCGTCGAGCTCGTCGAGGACACCTACCGGGTGCACGGTGCCGGCGCGACGGTGAACCCGCCGTCGTACTTCCTGCGGTTCCCGGACCGGCGTCGTCGCGGATCATCGCGCTGCCCGCGTCGCTGGGCGGCACCGGTGACGACACCGGCGTCGACGGCATCAAGTGGATCTCCAGCTTCCCGGAGAACGTCGCCCGCGGCGTCCCCCGGGCCTCGGCGGTGCTGATCCTCAACGACCCCCGCACCGGCTACCCGTACGCCTGCCTGGAGAGCTCGATCATCTCCGCGACGCGCACCGCGGCGTCCGCGGCCTCGGCGGCCGACCGGCTGTCACGCGACGGGGCCCGCCGCGTCGCGTCGGGTTCGTCGGGACCGGCCTGATCGCCCGCTACATCCACCAGTTCCTGGTCGGCACCGGCTGGACCTTCGACGAGGTCGGCGTTTTCGACCTCTCCGCGGACTCCGCCGGGGGGTTCCGGGGCCACGTCGAGCGCACCGCGCGGGCGAGGTCCGGATCCACGACTCCGCCGAGTCGCTGGTCCGCGGCAGCGACCTGGTGATCTTCGCGACCGTCGCGGGGACCCCGCATGTGCACGACCCCGCCTGGTTCGACCACCACCCGCTGGTGCTCAACGTGTCGCTGCGCGACCTGTCCGCGGACATCGTGCTCAGCGCCTTCAACGTCCTCGACGACGTCGAGCACTGCCTCAAGGCCGACACCTCCCCGCACCTGGCCGAACAGGCCACCGGGAACCGCGACTTCGTCGACGGGACCCTCGACCAGGTGCTCGACGGCACGCTGGCCGTCCCCACCGACCGCACGGTCGTGTTCTCCCCGTTCGGCCTCGGGGTCCTCGACCTCGCCGTCGGACGGTTCGTCCACGCCGAGGTCGCCCGCGCCGGCGAGCTGCACACCGTCGACGACTTCTTCCACGAGCTGAGCCGGCACGGCTGAGCCGCCACCACTGGTACACGAGGGGTCGACGATGACCGTCATCTCCGCACCCGAAGACTTCAACACCGACGACCTGTACGTCGACCTGACCGGGGTCCTCGGGCTGTCGCTCTACCTCAAGTGCGAGGGCTTCAACTTCGCAGGATCGGTCAAGCTCAAGGCCGCACTCGGCATGGTCACCGACGCCGAGCGGCGCGGCCTGCTGCGTCGCGGATCGGTGCTCGTGGAGTCCTCCTCGGGCAACCTCGGCGTCGCGCTCGCCATGATCGCGGCGAGCCGGGGCTACCGGTTCGTCTGCGTCACCGACCCGCGCTGCAACCCGGCGACGCACCGGCTGATGGAGGCGCTCGGCGCGGAGGTCCGCGTCGTCGACACCCCGGACGCGGCCGGTGGCTTCCTCGCCACCCGGATCGCACTGGTCCGCTCGCTGGTCGCCGGCGACGACCGCTACGTCTGGCTCAACCAGTACGCCAACCCGGAGAACCAGGGCTCGCACCTGGTCACCACGGGGCCGGAGATCGAGGCGGCGTTCCCGCAGCTCGACGTGGTCTTCGTCGGCGCGGGCACGACCGGCACGCTGATGGGCTGCGCCCGCTACTTCCGGTCCCGGCCGCGGCCGGTCCGGGTGGTCGCGGTCGACGCGGCCGGGTCGGTCACCTTCGGCGACCGGCCGACGCCCCGGATGATCCCGGGGCTGGGCACCAGCGTCCGCCCGGAGGCGCTCGACGAGTCCTACATCGACGACGTCGTGCACGTCGCCGAGCCCGACACGCTCGAGGCGTGCCACGCCCTGGCCCGCCGCGGGTTCCTGTTCGGCGGGTCGACGGGCACCGTCGTCGCGGGGGCCGCGGACTGGCTGCGCCGCCACGGTGACGCGACGACCACGGCCGTCGCGCTCGCCCCGGACCTGGGGGAGCGCTACCTCGACACGGTCTACCGGCCGTCGTGGCTGGCCGAGCACTTCGGCCCCGAGGTGGCGGCCGGGATGCCGCAGCCGCGCGACGCCACGATCACCGAGGTCACGCCCGCCGGTGTGGTCACCGAGATCCTGCCCGGCGGCCCGGCCCTGGTCGCGGGGTCCCGCTGATGGCCCGCACCAGGACCCCGCGGGCCCCGCTGGTCCCGCCGCGGCGCGAGGCACCGGCGGAGACGGCGGCCGGGGCGTCGCCGTCCCGGCCGACGCCCTACCGCCGCGAGAACGCGTCGCAGGAGCCCGCCGGCGGTGCCCCGGGTGCCGTCGACGACGCCTCCGCGACGACGGCGCTGCCCGCGTTCACCCCGTCGTCGGCCGGTGGGGGGCCGGTCCCGGCGCGCAACGCCGGGACGGCGGCCCCGCCGCAGCAGGGCGGGGCGTCGGCCCTGCCGTCCTCCGGTGCGGCCCCGGCGCGGGGCGACGAGCGAGTCCCGGTGCGCGACGCCGACCCGGCGTCGCCCGGCACCGGTGCCGCCGAGCCGTCCCGCTCCGCCGAGCCGTCGCGTTCCGCTGAGCCGTCGCGTTCCGCTGAGCCGTCGCGTTCCGGCACGCCGGAGCGGGCCCGGTCGCGGCGGCGGGGGCTGCTGCCGCCGCCGGGTGCGGTGACCCGCGCCGAGCCCGCCGCGTCGCCGGCGGGTGCCGGTACCCCGGACGGTTCCGGCGCTCCCGGTGCTTCCGGTACGTCCGGTGTCTCCGCTGCTTCCGGCGCTTCCGGGGTGGAGGACACCGTGCAGACGCGCCCGCGCACCGGGGCCGACCCGCGCAACGGCACCGACCCGCGCAACGGGACCGACGCGCAGCACGGGACCGAGTCGCGCACCTCGGCCGGGGCACGCACCGGGGCCGAGACACGCAACGGCACCGACGCACGCAACGGCACCGAGCCGCGCGCCGGGGCCCACCGCACCGCGACCCCGACGTCGCTGCCGACCTCACCCCGCACCGACACCCCGGCCACGTCCACGGCTCCGCCTCCGGCTCCGGTGAACGGCGCGAAGGGCGTGAACGGCGTGAACGGCGTGAACGGCGTGAACGGTGCGCACGGCGCGGCGTCGGCCACGACGCCCGTCGACCCGTCGGCGGTCACGGGGACGGCGCCGGTCACCGGCCCGTCGGCCCTGCCCACCCGGTCCACAGCGTCGGGCGCGCCGGCACCGACGGCACCGTCCCGCCCGTCCCCGGCCACCTCGGCGATCCCGCGGGTGCCGCCGACGGCGTCCGTGCCCACCCGGGCACCGGCCCCGCAGCGGTCCCCGGTCGCACCCCTGCGCCCGGCCCCGACGGGATCCGCACCCGCGCTGCCGGCCGGGTTCGACGGTCCGGCCCCGCCGACGGCCCCGCCCGTGGCGCCCCGGCCGGACCGGACCGCGGCACCGGCCCCGTCGACCACCCCCGCGGCCGCACCGATCCCGGCCGCGACACCGGCACCCGTCCCGTCCGGGGCGGACCGCAACGGCCCCCTGACGGAGATCGGCGCGACCCTGCGCCGTCGCCGCGTCCCCGTCACCGGCGCCGTGCTGCTCGCGGCCGCGGGCGCCGCGGGCCTGGCCGTGCTCTTCCCACCGCCCACCGTCGCGACGACGTCGGTGCAGGTCGGCTCGGTCGGCACCGCCGACCCCGGGCCCGCCACCACCCGCGCGCTCGCCGCGGCCGGCAGCGCCGCCTTCACCGACCGCGTCGCCCAGCTGACCGGCTCCACCGTCACCGACGTCGCCGGGCGCCTCGTGCTCACCGCACCCGAACCGGGTGTGGTCGCCGTCCGCGCCACCGGCACCGACGACGCGACCGCCACCGCGCTGGCCGGTGACGCGGTCACCGCGCTGCGCGAGCGCATCGGCGCCCTCGACGCCGCCGTCACCACCGGCGGCACCCAGCCGCTGCGCGCCGAGATCGACCGGCGCGCCGCCGACGCCCAGGCCACCGGCAACTCGGGCACCACCGGGACCGACCCGGTCGCCGAGCAGCTCGGCCGGACGCTGGCCGACCGGACCGGGCAGGTCACCGTCGTCGTCGACGGGCCCGCCCCGGTCGTCGCACCGGAGGTCCCGACCGCGTGGTGGGTCGGCGGAGCGGCCGGGATCGGCGCCGGTGCGGCGCTGCTGCTGGCCGGTCTCGGGGTGCCCGCGGTCCGCCGCGGCCGCGGGCTGCTGCCCGAGGCCCACCCCGAGGACCGGCTCCGGGCCCGGCTCGACGTGCCGGTGCTCGCCCCGGGCACCGCCCCGGACGCGGTGCCGCGCCTGGCCGGTGCCTACCGCGACCTGCTGCGCGACGTCGAGTGCCTCACCGTCGTCCAGCTGACCCGCGAGCCCGCCTGCGACGTCGCGTCCGAGCTGGTCAAGGCGGCCGCACTGGTGGGGGACCGGCGTGACTACCGCGACCTCACCCCCGGCGCCCCGGCGACGACCGTCGCCCCCGGGACGCCGGTGGTGCGGGCCCTGCGCGTCCCGCGGCTCGCCCACGAGGACCTGCGCACCGTGCGCGACGGCGGGCCGAGCGTGCTCGTCGTCGAGACCGCCGCGACGACCACCGAGGACGTCGTGACGGCCGTCGCCGCGCTGCGGGCGGTCGGCGCGCCGCCGCTGCTCTGCCTGGTCTGGCCGGGACGCCTGCCCCGGGACCCGGCCCGCGTGCCGCTGCCCGCGGACGCCCGGATCCGGTCGCAGAACCCGTGAGACGGGCCGGGTCGGTCGAGTGCGCCGTCGTCGGGCTGGGTGTGCTCGGCGCGGCGTCGCTGCTCGCGCTGGCCCGCGCCGGGGTGTCCTGCGTCGGGCTGGAGTCCGGGCGCGTCGGCCACCCCGACGGCGGCTCCGGCGGCGAGACGCGGATCTTCCGCACCGCCGTCGCGACCGGGCCGGACCACGTCCGCCTGCTCGACCGCAGCCGTGAGCTCTGGACCGGGCTGCCCGGCGCGCCGTTCACCGCCTGCGGCGCGCTCACCCTCGGCGCGCGCGACGACCCGCGGGTCCGGGCGGTCGCGCTGCCGGGCCGGACCACCGTGCTCGACGCGGCCGCGGCGGCCGTGCGCTGGCCCGCGCACCTGCTCGGCGCGGACGAGGTGGCCGTGCTCGACCCGGGCGGCGGGCTGCTCGACGCCGGCACCGCCACCCGCGGGCTCGTCGCGGAGGCCCGCCGGGCCGGGGCGGCCGTCCGGGAGGGCGTCACCGTCGTCGGCATCGGCAGGCGGCGCGGGCGCGTCGTGCTCCACACCGTCGACGGCGAGACCGTCGCCGACAGCGTCGTGATCGCCACCGGCCACGGCGCCGGTCTCGTCCCGGGCGCCACCGGGATCGAGCAGCGCCGCGTCGTGCTGAGCTGGTTCGGGGTGCGCGACCCCGCCCGGTTCGCGCCCGCGGTCTTCCCTCCCGGGATCCACACCGCGGCACCGGTGCACTCGTTCTTCCCCGCCGTCGACGGCGCCACCGTCAAGATCAACCACCAGCAGCCGCAGCCCCGCGTCCACTCGCCGGCCGACCACCATCCGCTGGTCGAGGCCGGCTACACCCGGGACTGGGCCGGTGCGGTCGCCGCCCGCCTCGCCGGGATGTCCGACCGGCCCGCCCGGCTGGAGTCCTACGTCGAGGGCTACACCCCGACCCGCCGCGGCATCGTCGCGCTCGCCCCGGGGGAGCCGCGCACCGTCGTCCTCGGCGGGTTCTCCGGCCAGGGCTTCAAGTACGCCCCGGCCGTCGGCGAGCTCGTCGCCGACCTGGTGCGGACCGGCCGGTCCGGGTCGCCGGCGTTCGCCCCGGCGCTCGCGGTCGGGGGCTGAGCGGCCCGCTTCCCCGGACCCGCCCCGGGGTGCGATCGTGGGTGCCGTGCGAGCGCAGCTGATCTCCCGTGCCGACCTCGACTTCCTGCTCCACGACTGGCTGCGGGTGGTCGAGCTCTGCGACCGCGAGCGCTACGCCGAGCACGACCGCGACACCATCGACGCCGTCGTCGACCTCGCCGCGCAGGTCGCGACCGAGCACTTCGCGCCGCACCGCAAGATCTCCGACACCCGCGAGCCCGAGTTCGACGGCGAGCGCGTCACCCTCCCCGACGAGGTCCGCGCCGCGCTGAAGGTGCTGGGCGACACAGGGATCGTCGGCGCCGGGCTCGACGCGCGGGTGGGCGGCATGGCGCTGCCGGCCGTCGTCGTCCAGGCCTGCTTCGTCTGGCTGCACGCCGGCAACGTCGCCACCGCCGCCTACCCGATGCTCACCGTCGCCGCGGCCAACCTGCTGCTCACCCACGGCAGCTCAGAACAGGTGCAGACCTGGGTGCGCCCGATGGTGGAGGGCCGCTACTTCGGCACGATGTGCCTGTCCGAGCCGCAGGCCGGGTCGTCGCTGGCGGACGTCACCACCCGGGCCGAGCCCCGCGACGACGGCACGCACCGGATCACCGGCACCAAGATGTGGATCTCCGGCGGCGAGCACGAGCTGGGGGAGAACATCGTCCACCTGGTGCTGGCGAAGATCCCCGGCGGACCGGCCGGGGTGAAGGGCATCTCGCTGTTCGTGGTGCCCCGGGTGCTGGAGAACGGCGAACGCAACGACGTCGCCCTCGCCGGGCTGAACCACAAGATGGGCTACCGCGGCACCGTCAACACCGTGCTGAACTTCGGCGAGGGCCGCGCCACGCCGGGTGGCGAGGCGGGCGCCGTCGGCTACCTGGTGGGGGAGCCGCACACCGGCCTCGCCCAGATGTTCCACATGATGAACGAGGCCCGGGTCGGGGTCGGGGCGGGAGCCACCGCACTCGGCTACGCCGGCTACCTGCTGGCCCTCGAGCACGCCCGCACCCGCACCCAGGGCCGCCCGGCCGGCGCGAAGGACCCGGCGAGCCCGCAGGTCCCGCTCGTCGCCCACACCGACGTGCGCCGGATGCTGCTCGCGAGCAAGTCCTACGTGGAGGGTGCGCTCGCGCTGAACCTGTACTGCGGGCGGCTCCTCGACGAGGAGCGCACCGCAGGCACCGAGCAGGAGCGACGCCGGGCGCACCTGCTGCTGGACGTGCTGACCCCGGTCGTGAAGAGCTGGCCGTCGCAGTGGTGCCTGCACGCCAACGACCTCGCGATCCAGATCCACGGCGGCTACGGCTACACCCGCGACCACGACGTCGAGCAGCTCTACCGGGACAACCGGCTCAACCCGATCCACGAGGGCACCCACGGCATCCAGGGCCTGGACCTGCTGGGGCGCAAGGTCGTGATGCAGGGGGGTGCCGGGCTGACGCTGCTGCGGGAGACGATCGGGGAGACCGTGGCGCGGGGCCGTGCGGCGGGCGGGGAGCTCGCCGCGCACGCCGACGCCGTCGCCGCGGCCGCGGACCGGGTCGTCGAGGTCACCGGGACCGTGCACGGCCAGGACGACCCGGCGCTCGCCGTCGCGCACTCCTCGGTCTACCTGGAGGCGGTCGGGCACGTCGTGCTCGCCTGGATCTGGCTGGAGCAGGCGCTCGCCGCCGAGGGCCGCGACGGCGACCTGTACGACGGCAAGCGCGCCGCCGCGCGCTACTTCGTGCGCCACGAGCTGCCCCGCACCGGACCGCAGCTGGACCTGCTCGCGTCGCTGGACCGGACCACCCTCGACGTCCGCGACGCCTGGCTCTGACCCGGCGCCGCCTCAGCCGGGGAACACCGGGACGCACGTCCCGGTGGCCCGGCCGTCGGGGTGCAGCAGCCACCCCATCCGCTTGCGGGTCCGCAGGATCACCGAGGTGTCCACGATCTGCGCCTGCGGCAGCGACCGCTCCAGCGCCGACTGCATTCCCACCAGCTCGCCCAGCGAGTGCGTCCAGGCGGTGAGCAGCAGGTTCTCCGGCCCGGTGAGCGACAGGCACAGCCGCACCCGCGGGTCGGTCCGGACCCGGCGCACCGCGGCCTCGACCGCGGCGGTCGGCAGCCGGATCCACCACGTCACGCAGATGGGCCACCGGGTCAGCAGCTGTGCGACCTCGCAGCGGAACACCAGCGCCCGCGAGCGCACCAGCGCCGACAGCTGCCGGCGCACCGTCGACGCCGGCCGCCCGACCCGGGCCGCGAGCTCCGCGGCGCTCTCCCGCCCGTCGGCGCACAGCTCCCGCACCAGCGGCGCGTACACCGGACCCCGCAGGTCGACGCCGCCCGCCTGCGGTGTGGTGTCCGCCCGGCGCAGCGCGCGCACGGCCGCGACCTGCCGGGCGTCGAGCGCGTCGAGCCGCCACCGGCTGCCCTCCCGGTGCACCCGCGACGCCAGGTGCGTGCGCACCGACGCGACCCCGGCGACCCGCCCGATCCGGTCCAGCACCAGCCCGGACAGCTCCGTGAACGACGCCGCGTTCACCGTCAGCAGCAGGTCCCGGCCGCGGGCGGCGTACTCGATGGTCATCACCGACGGCTCGGAGTCCAGCGCCGCGGCGACCCCCGCGAGCCGCCCCGGGGCGCAGTCCACCTCGACCAGCGCCACCTGCATGGCGTCCTCGCCGACCACCGGGTAGCAGCTGATCCACGCGTGCCCGGACCCCTGCAGGCGGGCCCAGCGCCGGGCGAGTGTCACCGGCGCGGCGTCGAGCACCGGGCCGAGCCCGGCCCAGCTCGCGCGCGGGTGCAGCTGCAGCGCGTGGACGAGCGCGAAGTCGTCCTCGGACAGCGGATGGCGGTCGGTTCCGTCCACGGGGCCCCCGATCCGGATCGGATCGGTCGATGTTACGTGCCGTAACGCGCGGGCTCCGAGACTCGGGCAGGACCTCCGGCGGGCAGCGTGGCCCTCCGGTACGACCCGAGGGGACGCTTGTGGATCTTCGTGACGACGCCCGGTCGCTGCAGCCGGACCTGGCGCACCTGCGCCGGGAGCTGCACCGCGACCCCGAGGTCGGCCTGACCCTGCCCCGGACCCGCGACCGCGTCCTCGACGCACTGGCGGGACTCCCGCTGGAGATCACCGGGGGGACCACGACGACGTCGGTCACCGCGGTCCTGCGCGGCACCGCCCCGGGCGGCGGCGCGGACGCCCCGGTGGTCCTGCTGCGCGGCGACATGGACGGCCTCCCGGTCACGGAGAACTCCGGCGAGGACTTCGCGGCGCGGACCGGCACCATGCACGCCTGCGGCCACGACCTGCACACCGCGGCGCTGGCCGGGGCCGCGCGGCTGCTCAGCGCCCACCGCGACCACCTCGCCGGCGACGTCGTGTTCATGTTCCAGCCTGGCGAGGAGGGCTTCGACGGCGCCGGCCACATGCTCGCCGAGGGTGTCCTGACCGCGGCCGGGCGGCGCGCCGACCACGCCTACGGCCTGCACGTGTTCGCCAACCGGATGCCCGCCGGGCTGGTCACGACCCGACCCGGGGTGTTCCTGTCCGCCTCGCACGCGCTCGACGTCGTCGTGCACGGGGCGGGTGGCCACGGCTCCAACCCGCACACCGCCCGGGACCCGATCGCCGCGGCCGCGGAGATGATCACCGCACTGCAGACGATGGTGACCCGCCGCTTCGACATGTTCGACCCGGTCGTGCTGACCGTCGGCGTCGTCGCCGCCGGCACCCGGCGCAATGTCATCCCCGACACGGCCCGCTTCGAGGCCACCGTGCGCAGCTTCTCCGACGTCCACGCCGCGACGCTGCCGGTGCTGGTCCGCGAGGTCTGCGACGGTGTCGCCGCCGCCCACGGCGTCCGCGCCGAGGTCGTCTGGACCGACGAGTACCCGCGCACCGTCAACGACGCCGACGAGGCCGCGTTCGCCGCCGGGGTGTGCGCCGAGCTGCTCGGCGAGGACCGGTTCCGGCTCGCCCCGAACCCGGTCAGCGGCTCCGAGGACTTCTCCCGGGTGCTCGCCGCCGTCCCCGGTGCGTTCCTCGGGATGGGCGCCTGCCCACCCGGCGCCGACCCCGACACCGCGCCGATGAACCACTCGCCGCTCGCCCGCTTCGACGACGGCGTCCTCGCCGACGCGACCGCGCTGTACGCCGCGCTCGCCACCACCCGCCTCGCCCCGGCCGCGGGGGTGGCGGCATGACCGAGCGCACCGAGCGGCGTCGCACGATCCTCGGGATCGGCGCCGGCAACGCCATGGAGTGGTTCGACTGGAACGTCTACGCGACGTTCTCGGCGTTCTTCGCCCCGCAGTTCTTCGCCGGCGACGACACCGGCACCGCCCTGCTCAAGACGCTCGCGGTGTTCGCCGTCGGGTTCGTCGCCCGCCCGTTCGGCGGCTTCCTGTTCGGCTGGATCGCCGATCGCCGCGGCCGGAAGCTGTCGATGGCGCTGTGCGTGGCGACCGCCGCGGTGGGCAGCCTGGTGATCGGGCTCGTCCCGACCCACGCCGTCATCGGCATCGCCGCACCGGTCGTGCTGGTCCTGGCCCGGCTGGCGCAGGGCCTCGCGCACGGGGGCGAGCTGCCCGCCGCACAGACCTACCTCGCCGAGATGGCCCCGCCCGCCCGGCGCGGGCTGTGGTCGAGCCTCATCTACTTCTCCGGCACCGCGGGCATCCTGGTCGGGACGGTGCTCGGAGCCGTCCTGTCGAGCGTGCTCACCCGCGAGGAGATGGCCGCCTACGGCTGGCGGGTGCCGTTCGTCCTGGGCGGGCTGTTCGGGCTGTACGCGCTGGTCATGCGGCTGCGGATGCGTGAGTCCGACACCTACTCCCGAGAGGAGGAGGCCCGCACCGCGACGCCCGGCCGCCCGTCGCTGTGGCGCCAGGTCCTGGCCCGGCCGAAGGCGCTGGCCCGGGTGGTGTTCCTGACCAGCGGCCTGACCGTCGTCTACTACGTCTGGTCGGTCGCGGCCCCGGCGTACGCCATCACCGCGCGCGGGGTGGACCCGGCGGCGGCGCTGTGGGCCGGTGCCGGCGCGCTGGCGGTGTTCATGGTGCTGCTGCCGCTGTGGGGCGCGGCCTCGGACCGGTTCGGCCGCCGCCGCACCCTGCTCGTGCCCGGCGCGGTGCTCGTCCTGGCGCTGTTCCCGCTCGACGCGATGATCCACGACGGGCCGACGCTGTTCGTCGCGATGACCGTCGCGCTCGCGCTGATCGGGGCGGGCTGCGCCGTCGGACCCGCCCTCTACGCCGAGATGTTCCCGACCGGGGTGCGCGCCGCCGGGCTCGGCGTGCCGTACTCGATCTCCGTCGCGCTGTTCGGCGGGACCGCGCCCTACCTGCAGACGCTGTTCGCCGAGATCGGCAGGCCCGGCCTGTTCCTCGGCTACGCGATCGCGCTGCTGCTGGTGTCCGGGCTGACGGTGTACCTGCTGCCCGAGACCCGGGGGATCGACCTCGCGACCGCCGGCCTCGACGGGGCCGAGCAACCCGCGCACGCGACCACCCCACCGGTGCGGTGACGGTCCCGGACGGAGGTACGGGTCACGCTGCGTACCTCCGTCCGGCGGGAAGAACGCGGCGAACGGGCGCGTTGCTCCCACCTGTGCGGGGGACGGGTGTGTGGCTGGTGAGCCGGCGGGTGATCGACCTGTGCCGCCGCCCCGCGACGGGCTGTCCGGGCTCCCGATGGCCCACGTCCGTCCGCACACCTCCTGGAGGATCCCCGTGTCACTCGCCGTCCGTGCCGCACGCGCCTGGCAGCGCCCGCGCGTGTTCGCACTGCTCACCGTCGCCGGGCTCGTCCTCGGCGCCCTGCTCGGGCTGACCGCTCGGGTCACCGGCTCCACCGGGCTGGCGTCCACGCTGGACACCGTCGGCGGCCTGTTCACCGGGCTGCTGCAGTTCACCGTCGCGCCGCTGGTGTTCCTCGCGATCGTCGTCGGCATCGTCAGCCTGCGTGACCTCGGCGGCGGCCGCACCGCGGCCCGGCTCGGCGGGCGCACCGTCGCGTGGTTCGCCGGGACCTCCCTGGTCGCGGTGCTGATCGGCATCACGATCGGGCTGATCGGGCGGCCCGGCGAGGGCGTCACGATCGCCGCCGACCCGGCCGACGTCGAGGCCGTGGGCGCGAAGACCGCGGGCTCGTGGGAGGCGCTGCTGTCGAACCTCGTCCCGGACAACCCGGTCGCCGCGTTCGCCGCGGACAACGTGCTGCAGGTCGTCGTCGCGGCGCTGCTGGTCGGTGCCGCCGCCTACGCGCTGGGGGAGAAGGCCGAGCCGTTCGTCGCGTTCTCCCGCTCCGCCTTCGAGATCGTCCTGACGATCATCCGCTGGATCGTCGTGCTCGCCCCGATCGGCGTGCTCGGCCTGATCGGCAACGCGTTCGCCACCTACGGCAGCGGTGTCGTCGGGTCCCTGGCCGGGCTGATCGTCACCGTCTACCTCGGCTGCGCGATCGTCCTGTTCGGCGTCTACCCGCTGCTGCTCAAGGTCGTGGCCGGCATCGGGCCGCGCCGCTTCTTCGGCACTACCTGGCCGGTGCTGCAGTTCGCCTTCGTGTCCCGCTCGTCCGGCGCCGCCCTGCCGATGTCCCGGCAGGCCGCGATCGACCTCGGCGTGGACCGCAACTACGCCGGGTTCGCCGTCCCGCTGGCCACCACCACCAAGATGGACGGCTGCGCCGCGGTCTACCCGGCGCTCGCGACGATCTTCATCGCGCACGTCTCCGGGGTGCAGCTCGCGGCGTGGCAGTACCTGGTGATCGTCGCCGTCGCCGTGTTCGGGGCGCTGGCCACCGCCGGGACGACCGGCTGGTTCACCATGCTGACCCTGACCCTCGCCGCGGTCGGGATGCCGCCCGCGGTGATCGCGGCCGGGATCGCGGTCGTGATCGGTATCGACCCGATCCTCGACATGATGCGCACCGCCACCAACGTCGCCGGGCAGATCACCGTGCCGACGCTCGTCGCGGCGCAGGAGGGGATCCTCGGGCGCGACGCCGCCGATCCCATCGACGCCACCGAGGACACCGACCCCACCGAGGCCACCGCCTCCGGCGAGGGTGCGACGGCCGACCGGGTGTCGGCCACCTCCGCCTGACCCCGGTCGCGCACCGGTCCGACGCGCCCGGGCCGCGCGCCGCCGGTCCGGAATCGATCAGTACCTCGGCGCTGCCCCGGCGCGCCCCGGCAGCGCCGAGGTACTGATCGACAGGGGCGTGCCGGCCGGGGCAGCTCCGTGGTCGGCGTGACCCGGGTCGCACCGCCCCGTGGCAGTCAACACTGACTGTTTCCTGCTACCGTCGTGGCGAGTCGACGGCCCCGTCCGGGCGCCGTCCACCGTCGCGAAGGAGCGAACACCGTGCGAGACGCAGTCATCGTCGAGGCCGTACGCAGCCCGGTCGGCAAGCGCAAGGGCGGCCTGGCGGACGTCCACCCCACCGACCTCTCCGCGCACGTGCTGCGCAGCCTGGTGGAGCGGTCCGGCGTGGACCCGGCCCACATCGACGACGTCATCTGGGGCTGCGTGTCCCAGGTCGGCGAGCAGACCTTCGACATCGGCCGCAACGCCGCGCTGGCCGCCGGGTTCCCCGAGACCGTCACCGGTGTGACCGTGGACCGGCAGTGCGGGTCGAGTCAGCAGTCGGTGCACTTCGCCGCGGCCGGGTTGATCGCGGGCCAGTACGACGTCGCCGTCGCCGGTGGTGTCGAGTCGATGACCCGTGTCCCGATGTTCTCCTCCAGCCAGGGGCAGGACCCGCTGGGCTCGGACTTCGCCGCGCGTTACGGGGTGGCCCCCAACCAGGGCGTGGGCGCGGAGATGATCGCCGAGAAGTGGGGCTTCTCCCGTACCCGGCTCGACGAGTTCGCGCTGCTGTCGCACGAGCGTGCCGCGCAGGCGCAGGACGACGGCCGCTTCGAGGGCCAGATCGCACCCATCGCGGGCGTTTCGGCCGATGAGGGCATCCGCCGGGGCGGCACCCTGGAGGGCCTGGCCCAGCTCAAGACGGTGTTCAAGGACGCCGACCAGGGTGGGGTGATCCACGCGGGGAACTCCTCGCAGATCTCCGACGGCTCGGCCGCGTTGCTGATGACCACCAGCGAGAAGGCCACGGAGCTGGGTCTGACCCCGATCGCGCGGGTGCACACCGCGGTGCTGGCCGGTGCCGACCCGGTCATCATGCTGACCGCGCCGATCCCCGCGACGCAGAAGGCACTCACGCGGTCGGGTCTGTCGCTGGAGGAGATCGGTGCGTTCGAGGTCAACGAGGCCTTCGCCCCGGTGCCCCTGGCCTGGCTGGCCGACATCGCCGGTGAGGACACCTCGGTCGCCGAGCGGCTCAACCCCAACGGCGGCGCGATCGCACTCGGTCACCCGCTGGGCGGTTCCGGCGCGCGGATCATGACCACCCTGATCCACCACATGCGCGACAACGGCATCCGTTACGGCCTGCAGACCATGTGCGAGGGCGGCGGCCAGGCCAACGCCACCATCCTCGAGCTCCTCTGACACCCGCTCCCCACCCGGAAGGAAACAGACAGAACATGGACATCAACGGTTCCGTCGCCGTCGTCACCGGCGGTGCGTCCGGCCTGGGCCTCGCCACCACGGAGAAGTTCGTGGAGCTCGGCGCCAAGGTCCTGATCATCGACCTGCCGTCATCGCAGGGCGAGGCCGTCGCCGACAAGCTGGGCGAGAACGTCCGCTTCGTCGCCGCCGACGTCACCAACGAGGAGCAGGTCTCGGCCGCCCTCGACGCCGCCGAGGAGCTCGGCACCGTCCGCGTCGCGGTCAACTGCGCCGGCATCGGCAACGGCATCAAGACCTACGGCAAGACCGGCCCGTTCCCGCTGGCCGACTTCACCAAGGTCGTCAACGTGAACCTGATCGGCACGTTCAACGTGATCCGGCTGGCGGCCGAGCGCATCGCCAAGGCCGAGCACGTCGACGGCGACCGCGGCGTCATCATCAACACCGCCTCGGTGGCGGCGTTCGAGGGCCAGATCGGGCAGGCCGCCTACTCGGCGTCCAAGGGCGGCATCGTCGGCATGACCCTGCCGATCGCCCGTGACCTGGCGAGCATCGGCATCCGGGTGAACACCATCGCCCCCGGCCTGTTCGAGACCCCGCTGCTGGCCGGGCTGCCCGAGGACGTCAAGACCTCGCTGGGCAAGCAGGTCCCGCACCCGTCGCGGCTGGGCCAGCCGACCGAGTACGGCAAGCTCGCCGCCCACATCGTCGAGAACCCGATGCTCAACGGCGAGACGATCCGCCTCGACGGCGCGATCCGGATGCAGCCGCGCTAACCACCACCACCCGAGGGGAGGCGGCGCCGTGAAGCGCACGCTCTACGAGTCCGACCACGAGGACTTCCGGGAGGCGTTCCGCGCCTTCGTCGAGAAGGAGATCGTCCCGCACGAGGCGCAGTGGGAACGCGACGGCGCCGTCGCGCGGGAGCTGTTCACCACCGCCGGTGCGAACGGCTTCCTGGGCATCGACGCACCGGAGGAGTTCGGCGGCGGCGGGGTCAAGGACTTCCGCTTCAACGCCGTCATCAGCGAGGAGCTGCTGCGCGTCGGCGCCGCCGGGTCCGGCCTGGGCCTGACCCTGCACAACGACATCGTGCTGCCCTACCTGCTCACCTACTGCACCGAGGAGCAGAAGCAGCGCTGGCTGCCGGGCGTCGTCAGCGGCGAGACGATCCTCGCCATCGCCATGACCGAGCCGGGCATCGGATCGGACCTGCGTCGATGTCGACGACCGCGATCCGCGACGGCGACCACTACGTCGTCAACGGCGCGAAGACTTCATCACCAACGGGATCAACGCCGACC
>NZ_JAHLJD010000003.1:0-15421 GCF_020496225.1 Pseudonocardia sp. ICBG162 | reverse complement strand
GCGGGCCCCGTCTCGGGCCTCGTCGCGGGCGGAGGGGTGCGGCTCGGCGAGGTGTCCGGGGCCACGATCCCGGGCACCGGAGTCGCGGGCGGCCGGGCTCCGGACGGTCCGGTCGCGGGCCGCCGGGTCCCGGACGGCTCCGTCGGAGCGCCGCCGCCCGCCGCTCCCGGGCCGCACGGTGAGACCGACGGCGCTCACGACGCCGTCCCGTCGCCGGCGGCCCGTCGCCGCCCGCCCCGGGCCGCGCGCTCGCCGGACAGGTCCAGCGGCGTCGCCAGCGCCGGCCCCGCGACCGGCTCCGAGGCGGCCGACGGCTCACCGGCACCCGACCCCGCGTCCCCGGTCTGCGCGGCGCCGGAGTGCCCACCGACCCGGGCCGAGGGCGCCTCAGGGAGGGGCGCCGGCGTGTCCGGCCCGGTCAGCTCGGTGACGATCTCGTCGCCCTCGACACCGTGCGGTCCGACGGCCTGCATCCGCAGGGACGTCCCCGCCGGCAGCCCGCCCCGGCGCACGCGACCGCCGAGGTGCGTCGCGAGCGACCGTGCCCAGAGCAGGACGGTGACGTGGTCGACGTCGGGCAGGGTGACCCGCACCGTGTCGTCGTCGCGACGTGTGGTCCCGGATGGCGGAACCAACCGGCGGGCCCGGGTGACCACGTCGTGCAGGGCCCCCACCGCCGCCGTACCGGTGACGGTCTCGAGGTCGCCGTCGACGAGGTCGAGGACGATCGACCGCTCCGCCGGACCGGGTGGACCCGTCGGGGCCGCGGGGGCGGTCGGTGCCGCTGCCGGGCCGCTGTCCGGGACACGGGCCGCGGCGCGCGCGCTCGCCGACCGGACCTCGGTCGGCCTCGGCGAGGGTCGACTCGCCCGCAGCCCGCTCGGCGACGACGGCCGGCTCCGGAGCGGGAGCCCCGTTCCGGTGACCGTCGACGGGGCCTGGCCCGGCTGCCGGTCGGCCCCGTCGCCGTCGCCGGACCGGTGGGCCCCGTCGTGCCGTGCTCCGTTCCGCGGAACGACGTCAGCCGGGCCGTGGGACCCGTTGCGGTGCGTGGCCGCAGGCGGCTCGGGGGCGCGCCACTCGGCCAGGAGGGCGTCGGCGAGCGGCGAACCGCCTGCCGCGTCGGGGGTCCACGACGGCCCGGTCCACGACGGGTCCCGGGGTGCCATTGGTGCCGGCCCGTCCGCGAGGAGCCCGGAGACGCCCAGCGGGTCGGCGGGGTCGATGCCCGCGGGTCGTCGACCTCCGGTGTCCGTCGTGTCGTCCGACGCCCGGTCAAACGATCCTGCGGCGCCCGTCGTGTCCGGCGTACCGGTGGTCCCTGTGGTGTGGGTCGTGCCCGGCGTACCGGTCGCCGACGACGCATCCGTCGTGAGGCGGCCTCGCCGGGACGGTGACCGTTCCGGTTCGCGCCGGTGGACCGCTCCACGGTGCGGTCGGCGGGCGACGGGCGGCGGTTGCGGCGTCGTTGGGCACCGTTCGTCGTGCCGGGGCCAAGAGCAGGCTCTCCGACGGCGCCCAGCGCACCGGGAAGCGTCCGGGCCGCGGGGAGGTCGTTCGCCGGACGGCCGTTCGTGGCCCCGGCTCCCGTGGCGCCGTCGTCCCCGGCTCCGGCTCCGGCTCCGCGACCGTCCCTGCTCACCGTGGCGGAGGACCGGTCGGCCCGGGGCCGATCGTCGGTCGGGCGATCGTGCTCGGGCTCGGTGTGGCCGGTTCCGGCGGGGCGGTCGGTCCCGGCACCGACCGTGCGTTCCTCGACGGGCGTCCGGGCGGGAGGGTCGTCTCCGCCTCGCTGGTCCCCGCCGGAGGACGACTCCGCACCGCCGGAGCGGGACGCGGCGAACCCCGGTTCCGGCGTACCGCGACCGACGCTGTCCCGGGTACCGACACCGGGCCCGCCCGTCGGAGCACCGGCGACGGCGCCTCCGGTCGCAGCCGGACGCTCGGCGGGTACGGCCGGCGCTCCGCCCGTGCGCGGGAACGGGGTGGGTCGCTCGGCGGTGCTGGTGCGGACGGCGGCGAGCGGCAGTAACGCCGCCACCGCGGCGCGGAAGCGCGTCCCGCGGTCGCGATCGACCTGGTCGGCCTCCATCGCGGCCCGCATCGTCTCGAGGGCCTCGCGGTACCTGCCCGAGCCCTCGTGCAGCTCGGACTGGGCGGTTCGGCAGGCTGCAACCAGCGCGGGGACGCCCGCCTGTTCGGCGCCGTCGCGGCCGTCTCGGCCTCGACCAGGGCGCGGGCTGCGTGGTCCGCGCGCCCCGCCTGCACCCGGGCGAGCGTGAGCCGCAGCAGCACGCCCTGACGACCGGCGTCCCCGGCGTCGCGCTGCACGGCGGCCGCGGCGACCGCGTCGGGCGGGACGTGCCCGGAGTCGAGCAGCGCAGTGATCCACTGGCTGAGCAGTGCCGCGGCGAGGTGGGTCGACAGCGGGCGGGACCCGGGCCGTTCCGGTGTCCATCCGAGCTGGGCCAGGCCGCGCAGCGCGCGGTCCACGGCGGCGTCGTGTTCGCGCCGGGCCCGGTGCACCGACCCGACGACGAGGTCCGCGTACGCCGCGGGTTCGCCACCGAAGCCGGACCCGCAGGCGTCGACGTCGCTGCGCAGCCGTTCGAGCTCGGCGGCGGAGGCGCCGGCGAGTGCGCAGCGCACCTCGACCGCGAGCCGGTCGAGGCGCAGCAGCCCCTGGTCCTCCCCCGGGGCGTCGTCCGGCAGTCCGACGACGAGTGCCCGAGCCGCCTCGAGCTCCCCGTCGGCCTGGGCGACCCCGGCCAGCTCCACCCGCAGACGGGCGCCCTCGGGACGGGTGAGGACCTCGGTGCCGGGCGCGCGGAGGGGCACGGGGACCGTGCTGTCACCCGGGTTGACATGACCGGTCACCCCGGCGACGACGGCGGTGGCGACGTCGCGGGCGTCCCCACCCGCGGCGTGGCCGTCGAGCAGCCAGCCCGCGGCCTGCAGCCAGCGCAGATCGTCACCGTCTGCGACGGCTCGCGCGCACGCCTGCTCCGCCAGTTCCGCGGTGAGCAGGGGCCGCTGCCAGCGCAGGGCCGCCGCCGTGCGCAGTTCGGCCGTCGTCGCGCCGGCGGCCCGACCTCCCAGGTCGAACGTCACATCGCCTCCCCTGAGTGACACCACCGTCCGGACCTCCCGAGGGAGCCGGTCACCCGTCGCCGGGGCCGGCCCGACCGGATGGGGAGGTCCGGACCGGGCGGTGATCAGTCGCGGGTGAGCTTACGGTGGGTGACCCGGTGCGGTCGCGCCGCCTCCGCGCCGAGGCGCTCCACCTTGTTCTTCTCGTAGGCCTCGAAGTTGCCCTCGAACCAGAACCACTCGGCCGGGTTCTCGTCCGTGCCCTCCCACGCCAGGATGTGCGTGCAGGTCCGGTCGAGGAACCAGCGGTCGTGGGAGATGACCACGGCGCAGCCGGGGAACTGCTCGAGCGCGTTCTCCAGCGAACCGAGGGTCTCGACGTCCAGGTCGTTCGTCGGCTCGTCGAGCAGGATCAGGTTGCCGCCCTGCTTGAGCGTCAGCGCCAGGTTGAGGCGGTTGCGCTCACCACCGGACAGGACCCCGGCCGGCTTCTGCTGGTCCGGGCCCTTGAAGCCGAACGCCGCGACGTAGGCGCGCGACGGCATCTCGGTGTTGCCGACCTGGATGTAGTCGAGCCCGTCGGAGACCACCTCGAAGACGGTCTTCTTCGGGTCGATCCCGCCGCGGTTCTGGTCGACGTACGACAGCTTGACCGTGTCGCCGATCTTGACCTCGCCGGAGTCCGGGTGCTCCAGACCGACGATCGTCTTGAACAGCGTCGTCTTACCGACACCGTTCGGACCGATCACGCCGACGATGCCGTTGCGCGGCAGCGTGAAGGAGAGGTCCTTGATCAGCTGGCGGCCGTCGAAGCCCTTGTCGAGGTGGGAGACCTCGACGACCTGGCTGCCCAGGCGCGGGCCCGGCGGAATCTGGATCTCCTCGAAGTCGAGCTTCTTGTGCCGCTCGGCCTCGGTCGCCATCTCCTCGTAGCGGTCGAGCCGCGAGCGGCTCTTCGCCTGGCGGGCCTTCGGGTTGGAGCGGACCCAGGCCAGCTCCTCCTTCAGGCGCTTCTGGAGCTTCTGGTCCTTCTTGCCCTGGACGGCGAGGCGCTCGCCCTTCTTCTCCAGGTAGGTGGAGTAGTTGCCCTCGTAGGGGAAGGTGCGTCCGCGGTCGAGCTCGAGGATCCAGCCTGCGACGTTGTCCAGGAAGTACCGGTCGTGGGTGACCGCGAGGACGGCGCCCGGGTAGCTCGCGAGGAACTGCTCGAGCCACAGGACGCTCTCGGCGTCGAGGTGGTTGGTGGGCTCGTCGAGCAGGAGCAGATCGGGCTGGGACAGCAGAAGCTTGCACAGCGCGACGCGCCGGCGCTCACCACCGGAGAGGTGGGTGACCTCGGCGTCCCCGGGCGGGCAACGCAGTGCGTCCATCGCCTGCTCGAGCTGGGAGTCGATCTCCCACGCGTCGGCGTGGTCGAGCTCCTCCTGGAGCTGGCCCATCTCCTCCATCAGCTCGTCGGTGTAGTTGGTCGCCATCTCCTCGGCGATCGCGTTGTACCGGTCGAGCTTGACCTTCACGTCGCCGAGGCCCTCCTCGACGTTCCCGAGGACGGTCTTCTCCTCGTTGAGCGGGGGCTCCTGCTGGAGGATACCGACCGTCGCCCCGGGCTTGAGGAAGGCGTCGCCGTTGTTCGCGTTCTCCAGCCCTGCCATGATCTTGAGGACGGTCGACTTCCCGGCGCCGTTGGGGCCCACGACGCCGATCTTCGCCCCCGGCAGGAAGCTGATCGACGCGTTCTCCAGGATGACCTTGTCGCCGTGCGCCTTACGCACGTTCCGCATCGTGTAAATCAGATCCGCCACGATGCGATGGTAGATCGGGCCCGCTCAGCCGCTCGAGGCCGGTGCGGTCGCCAGCCTCGCGAGCTCGTCGAGCTCCGCACTCTCGACCTCGTCCGGGGCGTCGTCGTACCCGTCGTGGTCCGGCTCTTCGGTGGGCGGGGTGCCCCATCGCATGGCGGCGTCGTCGGTGCCCCGGGCCTGCGGCACCGACGGCCCCTGTGACACCGACGGCCGGGGCGCGACGGCCGCCGGGGAGAAGCGGATGTCGAGCCCGACGCTGGACGGCTCGATCCGGATGCTCTGCCGCACGTCGCCCTCCCGGCCCGTCCACTCCTCGACGTACATCCGGCCGATGACGATGACGCGGTGCCCCTTCTCGAACGTCCGCACCGCGTGCTCGGCCAGGGTCCGCCAGCACGTCACCGTGTAGTAGGTGCACGCGACGTCGTGCCACTGCTCGGTCATCGGGTCCTTGCGACGGTGGTTGACCGCGACCGTCAGGTCCGTGACCGGGATGCTGTTCGCGGTGTAGCGCAGGACGGGGGTGCGGGTCAGGTTGCCGACGATGGTGGCGGTGTTGTCGCTCATCGGATCCTCCGAGGCTCTGGGGTGCGTTGTCCCCATGAGCTTCACCCGCCCACGCCCCGTCGACGGGGTCACGTCAGAGCCTGTGGACAACCGTGCCCGTTGGGGATGACCGGCCGTCCCGACCCGCTTCGGCCACGACGACTGTCGGTCCGGTGTGCTTCCCCCCACCCGGACATGTCCATCCCCGTAGCCGGCATCCCGGGGCGGTGACACCGCGGCCGCACGGATCCCGCCGTCACGTCATCTATCCCCTGCCGACCGGAGACACGGGCCCTGGGGACCCCGCCGCCTGATCGGAGCGGACACCATCGCCCGCCCGACGCCTCCTGCTCCCTCTCGCACCGGACGCGGGCTCTCGATCGCACAGCATCGAGCCTCCGACGCTCAGCGGCGTGCCCCGACACGATTCGTCGCAGGCCGCCGACCGTGGACGTCACGGACGCGGGCGGCGGCCGCCCCGGTGGCGGAGCCGTGTGGCCGCCACGAGCCGCGCACCGCACCCGACGGACGTGCCCGGCATCGGCCGACGGGCCCCGCGGCGCACACAGCGCTCTCCGGGCCACCCTGTGCCGCCTCGCACAGCCTTCGTCGACCTCGCACGCTCTGCGACTGAGAGCAGACGGCACGACCCCGCTCGTCGCCACCGTGTCCGCTCTCGCCGGCGGAGGAGCTCCCTCGGCGGAACGAGTCACCGATACCGCGCTCCTACAACGGAGCCTTCGCGCACGCCGCACCGGGCACCGCACGTCGCACACGTTCCTGCGACCTCGCAGCCCCTGCAGAGGGTGCGAGGTCGCAGGAAAGCGTGCGAGGTGCGCCGGCCCACCGGTGGTGCGGGACCGGGTGCGACTCCACGAGGGAGCACGCGCCTCGACCCCCGGCCCCGGAGGACCCCGTGCCAGGGCCGGGAACGGATGCACCGATCCCGCCCCGGACCGGCATAACGCATCGGAGCGAAAAAGGGTCCGGAAATGAGAAATGCCCCGGACTCGAAAGTCCGGGGCACATCCCATCAAAGTTGAATGTCGGCGACGACCTACTCTCCCACACCCTGGCGAGTGCAGTACCATCGGCGCTGGAAGGCTTAGCTACCGGGTTCGGAATGGGACCGGGCGTTTCCCTACCGCAATGACCACCGACAGCACTATCCAACTATCACCCCACCCCCAAAAACCTAGGGGCAGGGGTCGAGCACACACACCACCCCACACTCCCCCGGATCACCGGGGAAACGTGGATGGTTGTGGACTCAGGGTCACACAGTGGATGCGAACAACTCGTTGTGGCAAGCCCTCGGCCTATTAGTACCGGTCAACTCCACCCCTCACAGGGCTTCCATCTCCGGCCTATCAACCCAGTCATCTACTGGGAGCCTTACCCACTCGAAGGTGGTGGGAGACCTCATCTTGGAACAGGCTTCCCGCTTAGATGCCTTCAGCGGTTATCCCTCCCGAACATAGCCAACCAGCCGTGCCCCTGGCGGGACAACTGGCACACCAGAGGTTCGTCCGTCCCGGTCCTCTCGTACTAGGGACAGCCTTCCTCAAGTCTCCAACGCGCGCGGCGGATAGGGACCGAACTGTCTCACGACGTTCTAAACCCAGCTCGCGTACCGCTTTAATGGGCGAACAGCCCAACCCTTGGGACCTACTCCAGCCCCAGGATGCGACGAGCCGACATCGAGGTGCCAAACCATGCCGTCGATATGGACTCTTGGGCAAGATCAGCCTGTTATCCCCGGGGTACCTTTTATCCGTTGAGCGACACCCCTTCCACAAGGTGGTGCCGGATCACTAGTCCCGACTTTCGTCCCTGCTCGACCCGTCAGTCTCACAGTCAAGCTCCCTTGTGCACTTACACTCAACACCTGATTGCCAACCAGGCTGAGGGAACCTTTGGGCGCCTCCGTTACTCTTTGGGAGGCAACCGCCCCAGTTAAACTACCCACCAGGCACTGTCCCTGAACCAGATCATGGCCCGAGGTTGAGACACCCAATTCGACCAGAGTGGTATTTCAACAACGACTCCACCACCACTGGCGTGGCGATTTCACAGTCTCCCACCTATCCTACACAAGCCGAACCGAGCACCAATACCAAGCTATAGTAAAGGTCCCGGGGTCTTTCCGTCCTGCCGCGCGTAACGAGCATCTTTACTCGTAGTGCAATTTCGCCGAGTCTGTGGTCGAGACAGCGCCCAAGTCGTTACGCCATTCGTGCAGGTCGGAACTTACCCGACAAGGAATTTCGCTACCTTAGGATGGTTATAGTTACCACCGCCGTTTACTGGCGCTTAAGTTCTCCGCTTCGCCCCGAAGGAGCTAACAGGTCCTCTTAACGTTCCAGCACCGGGCAGGCGTCAGTCCGTATACATCGTCTTGCGACTTCGCACGGACCTGTGTTTTTAGTAAACAGTCGCTTGGGCCTGGTCTCTGCGACCGGCCGTCCCTAGCCCGCAAGGAGCCTCAAGACAACCGGCCCTCCTTCTCCCGAAGTTACGGAGGTATTTTGCCGAATTCCTTAACCACAGTTCGCTCGATCGCCTCGGTATTCTCTACCTGACCACCTGTGTCGGTTTGGGGTACGGGCCGCAACAGCACTCGCTAGAGGCTTTTCTCGACAGCATGGGATCACCCTCTTCGCCTCAATCGGCTACGCATCACCTCTCACCCTTATATGAGCCCCGGATTTACCTAGGACTCGGGCTACAGGCTTACACCACGACAACCACCGCGTGGCGGAGCTACCCTCCTGCGTCACCCCATCACTTGCCTACTACCAGATCGGATCCCACGCTCCCCCACAAACACAACTCCCGAAGGAGCCGAGGTGGGTTCGGATGGTTAGCATCACCAGATTCAGCATGGACGCACTATCACGAGCACGGGAATATCAACCCGTTGTCCATCGACTACGCCTGACGGCCTCGCCTTAGGTCCCGGCTCACCCTGGGCGGAACAACCTGGCCCAGGAACCCTTGGTCATCCGGCGGCAGAGATTCTCACTCTGCATTCGCTACTCATGCCTGCATTCTCACTCCCACACCCTCCACCCGTAAATCACTCCCGGGCTTCACCAGATGCAGGACGCTCCCCTACCCAACAACACCTAAAGATGTCATTGCCACGGCTTCGGCGGTGCGCTTGAGCCCCGCTACATTGTCGGCGCAGGACCACTTGACCAGTGAGCTATTACGCACTCTTTCAAGGGTGGCTGCTTCTAAGCCAACCTCCTGGTTGTCCGGGCGATCCCACATCCTTTCCCACTTAGCGCACGCTTAGGGGCCTTAGCCGGTGATCTGGGCTGTTTCCCTCTCGACCACGAAGCTTATCCCCCGCAGTCTCACTGCCGCGCTCTCACTCACCGGCATTCGGAGTTTGGCTGACTTCGGTAAGCTTGTCGGCCCCCTAGGCCATCCAGTGCTCTACCTCCGGTGAGAAACACACGACGCTGCACCTAAATGCATTTCGGGGAGAACCAGCTATCACGAAGTTTGATTGGCCTTTCACCCCTACCCACAGCTCATCCCCCAGGTTTTCAACCCTGGTGGGTTCGGGCCTCCACGACGTCTTACCGACGCTTCACCCTGGCCATGGGTAGATCACTCCGCTTCGGGTCTACACCCCGCGACTACAGCGCCCTATTCGGACTCGCTTTCGCTACGGCTACCCCACACAGGTTAACCTCGCCACGAAGCATAACTCGCAGGCTCATTCTTCAAAAGGCACGCCATCACCCTGTACCACGAAAGCACTGCAGGCTCTGACGGCTTGTAAGCACACGGTTTCAGGTACTATTTCACTCCCCTCCCGGGGTACTTTTCACCTTTCCCTCACGGTACTTGTCCGCTATCGGTCATCAGGTAGTATTTAGGCTTGACGGGTGGTCCCGCCAGATTCACAGCGAATTTCACGGGCTCGCTGCTACTCGAGAACACGCCCACAACAGAACCCAGTGTTTTCGCGTACGGGGCTATCACCCACTACGGCCGACCATCCCAGAGTCGTTCCGCTAACACAGATCCAAGTTGTCCCATCCTCGGCAGAAGATGAACGACACGTCTCACAACCCCGCACCCGCAACGCCTGCCGGCTTGACACGGACACGGTTTAGCCTCTTCCGCTTTCGCTCGCCACTACTCACGGAATCACTATTGTTTTCTCTTCCTGTGGGTACTGAGATGTTTCACTTCCCCACGTTCCCTCCACGCACCCTATGAATTCAGGTACGGGTAACGCCCCATGACGGGCGCTGGGTTTCCCCATTCGGACACCCTCGGATCACAGCTCGGTTGACAGCTCCCCGAGGCCTATCGCGGCCTCCCACGTCCTTCATCGGCTCCTGATGCCCAGGCATCCACCATGTGCTCTTAACAACTTGACCACAACAAGATGCTCGCATCCACTATGCAACACTCAACCCACAACCACACCCGACCAAGAAACAACCACCACCCACACACAAGCAGGCGTTAGGAAGCCCCCGACCAGAGCGGCCAAAGAAGAACCACCGTTCCGAAGAACCGCAGATGTCTTCTCAGGACCCAACAGTGTGCCAAGCCAACACGGTCCGACGTGCTGCGTTCCACCCAACGCACCCAACCCACGAACGGGGCCGCTGATGCGATTCAATGAAGGAACCACAGACACCCAAAATGAGCACAACTCACTTACGAGCGTGTGGTGCCCCATCACATGATGGGACTCCTTAGAAAGGAGGTGATCCAGCCGCACCTTCCGGTACGGCTACCTTGTTACGACTTCGTCCCAATCGCCAGTCCCACCTTCGACAGCTCCCTCCACAAGGGTTGGGCCGCCGGCTTCGGGTGTTACCAACTTTCGTGACGTGACGGGCGGTGTGTACAAGGCCCGGGAACGTATTCACCGCAGCGTTGCTGATCTGCGATTACTAGCGACTCCAACTTCACGGGGTCGAGTTGCAGACCCCGATCCGAACTGAGACTCACTTTAAGGGATTCGCTCCACCTCACGGTCTCGCAGCCCTCTGTATGAGCCATTGTAGCATGTGTGAAGCCCTGGACATAAGGGGCATGATGACTTGACGTCATCCCCACCTTCCTCCGAGTTGACCCCGGCAGTCTCCCATGAGTCCCCACCATTACGTGCTGGCAACATGGAACAAGGGTTGCGCTCGTTGCGGGACTTAACCCAACATCTCACGACACGAGCTGACGACAGCCATGCACCACCTGCACACCAACCACAAGGGAAGCCCTATCTCTAGGGATGTCTGGTGCATGTCAAACCCAGGTAAGGTTCTTCGCGTTGCATCGAATTAATCCACATGCTCCGCCGCTTGTGCGGGCCCCCGTCAATTCCTTTGAGTTTTAGCCTTGCGGCCGTACTCCCCAGGCGGGGCGCTTAATGCGTTAGCTGCGGCACAGAAACCGTGGAATGGTCCCCACACCTAGCGCCCAACGTTTACGGCGTGGACTACCAGGGTATCTAATCCTGTTCGCTCCCCACGCTTTCGCTCCTCAGCGTCAGTATCGGCCCAGAGACCCGCCTTCGCCACCGGTGTTCCTCCTGATATCTGCGCATTTCACCGCTACACCAGGAATTCCAGTCTCCCCTGCCGAACTCAAGTGATGCCCGTATCGACCGCACGCTCAGAGTTAAGCCCCAAGTTTTCACGGCCGACGCGACACACCGCCTACGAGCTCTTTACGCCCAATAATTCCGGACAACGCTCGCACCCTACGTGTTACCGCGGCTGCTGGCACGTAGTTGGCCGGTGCTTCTTCTCCAGGTACCGTCAATTGCTCTTCGTCCCTGGCGAAAGAGGTTTACAACCCGAAGGCCGTCATCCCCCACGCGGCGTCGCTGCGTCAGGCTTCCGCCCATTGCGCAATATTCCCCACTGCTGCCTCCCGTAGGAGTCTGGGCCGTGTCTCAGTCCCAGTGTGGCCGGTCGCCCTCTCAGGCCGGCTACCCGTCACCGCCTTGGTAGGCCATCACCCCACCAACAAGCTGATAGGCCGCGGGCCCATCCCCCACCGAGAAAACTTTCCACCACCAACCATGCGATCAGTGGTCCTATCCGGTATTAGACCCAGTTTCCCAGGCTTATCCCAGAGTGGAGGGCAGGTCACCCACGTGTTACTCACCCGTTCGCCGCTCGTGTACCCCCGAAAGGGCCTTACCGCTCGACTTGCATGTGTTAAGCACGCCGCCAGCGTTCGTCCTGAGCCAGGATCAAACTCTCCAACAAAACCCTGACTTACAACAAACAACTGGCCACAACACCCGACGGGATCGAATGCTGCAACCAAACAAACAATTTGGCACAAAACGCCAAACCGAATAAATAGCTCGACACACTGTTGAGTTCTCAAAAGACACCCGCACCGCAATCACCCGGACTCTTCAAGAAGAGCGGGATCCTGAAGACGGATCGCCTTGACCCACAAAGGTAACCACACCGAGAAACTCGGTGAACCACCGGGGGTCGCTGTCCGCGGGGCCTGTTGACCGAGCCTTTCAGGGCCCGTTCTGTCCGGCTCACTCGCTGACAGGAAGAAAGTTACGGCATGGCATTCGGGCACGTCAAACCGGGGTCGGAAACCCGTGCTGACCTGGGCAGACCCGTCTCCGGGCCGCACAGCACCACGGTCGAGCCCGACCCTGTCGAGCGACGAACGGTCGCCCTGACGAGCTCACTCCGGATACTGGTTGACCAGCGCCGATCGCGCAAGTGGAAGCTCGCGATGGGGGCCGGAACCAGCGCTCCACCCGTCGTTCGTCCCGCGCCCTCCTGCCCGCCAACTAATTTCAAGATTTTTTTCGACCGTCCGTCGTGGCGTCCGGTCGCGACGAGCGGTCGGCAGGCGGGAGCTCGTCCTCGACGGGGACCGGCCGGGGCGGGTGATCACGATCGTCGTCCGCGGGTGGCCGTTCGTCGTGGTGCCCCGTGGGAGCCGTCCGTTGGCACGCGAGACTCGGCGCGTGCAGCCCGACGGAGACGTCCTCCCGCCCGTCCTGCACCGGCTGCGTGCCGGAGCGGAGCTCACCGCAGCGGCCTGGTGCCGAACCCGGGTGCGACGAGTCGGGTCCGGGCGACCGTCGTCGCCGGGCGGCTGGTGGTGGAGGCGGGGAACAGTGAGCCCCTGTGGATCACGGCGTCGCCCGTGGCGCTCCCGCTGCGGACGCGGTCGGTGGACCGGGTCGCCGTCCCGATGCTGCTCCCCCACCTACGGGACATCGACGGTCTGTTCGCGGAGCTGCGGCGGGTACTCGCCCCGCACGGCCTCATCTCGGTCCTGGTGCCGGCGCCCCGGTCGTTCGGCTGGGGTGGGGGCGCGCTGAGGAAGGCGGTGCGTGACGCGTGGCGGCACCGGTCGGCCGTCGAGCACCCGGAGTGGCTCGCGGCCGCCGCGGACTTCGCCGTGCTCGCCGACGACCGTCTCGACTTCACCCTCGACGGGGTCGAACCATCGGACGGGGCGGACGAGCTGTGCGCGGCCGGCGTCTACCCACCCGATCTGCCGGAGCGGGCCCGGGCGGACCTCGCGGCGCACCGTTCGGCGGTCCGCACGGTGCGGCTGCGCCGGGTGGTGGCCCGGCGCTGAGGGTCAGTCCGCGGTGGCGATCTCGGCGACGGCCCCGGCGATCCGCAGGTCCTGACCCGGGCCGTCGACGTCGTCGATCTCCACGACGTCGGCGACGATCGCGGTGATGTTGTCGGGCCCGCCGCCCTCGTTGGCGAGCGCGATGAGCTGGGTGACGACCTGGTCCGGCTCGGCGCCGGAGGCGAGCTCGCGGTGCAGGGCCTCGTCGTCGAGCACCGCGGTGACGCCGTCCGAGCAGAGCAGGTAGCGGTCCCCGGCAAGGATGTCGAC
The DNA here is from genome assembly GCF_020496225.1 of Pseudonocardia sp. ICBG162. NCBI lineage: Bacteria > Bacillati > Actinomycetota > Actinomycetes > Pseudonocardiales > Pseudonocardiaceae > Pseudonocardia > Pseudonocardia sp. ICBG162. The sequence goes on along the minus strand of NZ_JAHLJD010000003.1, from coordinate 2,105 downwards.
ACGGTCGAGGTCCGGGTCCGGCGCGTGGTCGGTGCTCAGCGCACGCATCAGGACGGATCGGCGCGGGTGGTGCGCCGCCTCCTCGAGGGTGATCTGGCCCTGGTCGACGAGCTGCTGGACCATCGTGTGGTCGTGGGTGAGACGGCTCAGCTCGCCACCCCGCAGCAGGTAGATGCGCGAGTCGCCGATGTGGGCGAGCGCGAGCTGGTCGCCGGTGAGGAGCAGCGAGACGACGGTCGTGCCCATCCCCCGCATCTCCGGCTCGTCCGCGGCGCGGCGGGCCAGCCGGTCCGTGGCGTCGTTGAGCGCCTCGGTCAGCTCGGCGGCGAGGTCGATGTCGGTGAGGTCCTGCGGGAGGCGGGCCTCCAGCTCGGTGAACACCGACACCGTCGTCGCACTCGCGATCTCGCCGTGGGCGTGACCGCCCATCCCGTCGGCCACGATCAGCAGTCGGCCGGTCGTCGCTCCGGAGTCCTGGTTCGACGTCCGGCGACGGCCCACATCCGACCCGAGCGCGGATCGCAGTCCCAGCACCATGGGGACAGTATGGACGTCACGGTCCGTCAGCGTCGCAGGCGAGGCCCGTTCGGCGTGTGCTTCAACCGGTCGGATGGCACTCCGCCCAGCACACGGGCCGGATCGGGTGGTTCCTGACGGCGGTGCCGCGGCCGTGATCGCTTGCCCTCCTCGCTACGGTGGGAGCGCACCGGACGAGGTCCGGGGCGGCCGGCCCTCGTAGCTCAGCTGGATAGAGCAAGAGCCTTCTAATCTCTAGGTCGCAGGTTCGAGTCCTGCGGGGGCACACTTTCCGCACACGACCGTGCCCCGCCGGATCACGACGGGGCACGGCCGGTGGCGGGTCCGCGGGTCAGCGCAGGCGCACGCTCGCGTCCGGCTCGACGGCGCGGAAGGTGAAGCTCTCCTCCAGGTAGAGGTGCACCTCGCGGGCGTCGTGGTCGGAGTAGCCGATCGCCAGGTCCTGGCCGACGTCGAGCAGGAAGTCCCCGCCGCGCTGGCTGACGACCACGGCACCGTCGAGGCCGTGGGCGCGCAGGATCTGCCCGCCGAGGATGCGGCTCAGGTGCTCGAACAGCGGGTAGCCGCCGTGCTCGGCGGTCTCCACGATGCGGGTGTAGCCCTCGGGCGCGATCGCCATCGCGTAGGGGCCCTCGATGCCGTTGCGACGCAGCTGGTCCACCGCACGGGCGACGGCGCCGGGGTAGGTCTCGGGGTTGTCGCCCAGGGCCACGGTGTCGTACGGCGAGACGTCCGCGATGCCCTCGAAGCCGGCCTCCGGCCAGCCGTGGAAGATCGCGCGGTTCTCGATCGCGGCGGCCGCACGGGCGGCGCGGGCGAGGTCGTCGAACTCCGGGTCCTGGGCGCCGCGCTGCAGGTCGTCGATCTCGTCGCGGGACACCGTGAACGGGACCCGGAACTCGGCGAGCGGCTGCACCCGGCGCAGGCGGGCCGTGATGCCGTCGACGGCGACGCCCGGCGGCGGCCCGTCGAGCCGCTGCGAGCGACCGAGGTCGACCGACGACGTCTGCCAGCCCGCGGTCCCGGTCCAGTCCGCGAGGCGGCGCCCGGCCAGGAGCGGGGTCAGGCGCTCACGCGCCTCGTCGTCGACGGCCTTCCAGGCGGTCGTGGGGATGGGTGCCTTCTCCCGCAGGAGGTGGTCGTGCACGGCCATGTCTACTTCCCCTTCAGACTGCCGATGCCGAGCCCGTCACGGGTCGGGTCGGACGGGTCGATCTCGGCCTGGACCTCCTCGACGTAGCCCTCGGGGTCCTTGTCGGAGTTGTCGAGGCCCGCGGTGGTGGGGTGGGCGTCGAGGAACTCGGCGAACTGCCGGCCGAGCGACTCGCGCAGGCCGGTGGTGGCGTTCAGGCGGAAGTTGGCGAGGCCCTCGTTCTCCTCCTCGCCCATGTGCTCGTCGTTGGCGCGGCGGGCGGCCCACACCCCCTCCCACCACTGGCCGCTGCCGACCGGGCTGCGCTCGGCCTGCGCGACGCCGTCGCGGATCTCGTTGTGGTCCCCGATGGCGTCGAGCGTCTCGTCCTCCGGGTCCTCCCCGTGCGCGAGGAGCTGCGGGTAGAAGATCTTCT
>NZ_JAHLJD010000002.1:0-31476 GCF_020496225.1 Pseudonocardia sp. ICBG162 | reverse complement strand
CAGGGTCAGCGAGGACGCACCGAGCTGGAAGAACGGGGTGCCCACCTCGACCGGTCCGCCGAGCAGGTCGCTGAACACCCGCGCGACGGTCCGCTCGACGAGCGGGTCCGGGCTCCCGTGGCCGCGGGCGGGGAGGCCGGTGCGGGAGGCGCGGCCGGGGTCGCCGGCGTCGGGGTCGGGGTCGCCGGGGTCGGGGCGGTGGACAGGGCCGGGGCCGTCACCACGAGCTCGACGAGCCCCTCGGCGGGTGTCCGTTCGGCGACGGTCGCGCCGTGGGTGTGGAGCTCGGCGCGCAGCCACTGGACCCACGGCGCGGCGACGGCGAGCGCGTCGACGGGACCGATGCCGTCGCACCCGACGGTCAGCCGCAGCTCGATGCCCTGCGGCGGGATCACGGGCCATCCGGGGGCCGCGTGCGCCCGACCGCCCGCCGCGGTGACCACGGCCGGTTCCGCCCCGGTCGACGCGACCGCGGGCGCGGGGGCCGGCACCCCGGTGACGGGGGTGGCGGGGGTGGCCGCCGCGGCCGGGGGCACCGGAGCGGCCGGGGGCACCGGGGCGGCCGGCCCGGACCGGGCCGCGAACGGGTTCGGCAGGGCCCCGTGGTCGACCTTGCCGTTGGCGGTGATCGGCAGCTCCGCCAGCACGACGAAGCGGTTGGGCACCATGTACGGCGGCAGCGCCGCGCGCAGCGCGGCGGCCAGCTCGCCGTCGCCGGGCGGGGTCGCCGGGTCCGCGGGCACCACGAACGCGACGAGCCGGGGCCGGTCGTCCGGGCCGCGGACCGCCTGGGCGACGGCGTGGCGGACCGCGGGCAGCCGGTCCAGGGTCGCCTCCAGCTCCCCCAGCTCGATCCGGTGACCGCGGATCTTCACCTGCCGGTCGGTGCGGCCGAGGAACTCGATGGTGCCGTCCGGGCGCCACCGTCCGAGGTCACCGGTCCGGTAGACGCGGGTGCCGGTGGTCGGGTGCACGGCGAAGCGGGCCGCGGTCTGGTCGGGGTCGCCGACGTAGCCCTCGGCGAGCCCGTCGCCGCCGATGAACAGCTCCCCGGGCCGGCCCACCGGGCAGGGCCTGCCGTCGTCGGGGTCGAGGACGTGGAAGCTCTGGCCGCCCAGTGCGCGGCCGTAGGGGATGCTCGGCCAGGCCGGGTCGACCTCGTCGACCGGGTAGGAGATCGACCAGATCGACGCCTCGGTGGCGCCGCCGAGACCGACCACCCGTGCCTGCGGGGCGAGTGCGCGCAGCCGGTCGGGCAGGGTCACCGGGATCCAGTCGGCGGACAGGAAGACCTGGCGCAGCGACGCCAGCGCGCGCCGCGTCGCGTCGGGCTCGATCTCGGCGTACTCGACGAGCATCTCCAGCAGCGCGGGCGCGGTGTTCCACACGGTCACGCGGTGGGCCGCCATGAGGTCCAGCCAGTGGCCGGGGTCCCGCTGCCGGTCGGCGTCGGGCAGCACGACCCCGCCGCCGGCGCCGAGCACCGAGAACACGTCGTAGACCGACAGGTCGAAGCTGTACGCCGACAGCGCGAGCACCCGGTCGTCCGCGCGCAGCGGGTAGCGGGCCTCGAGGTCGTCGAGGGTGGTGCGGGCCGCGCGGTGGGCGATCCCGACGCCCTTCGGGGTGCCGGTCGACCCGGAGGTGAAGATCGCGTAGGCGAGGTCGCCCGGGTCGGGACGGCGCGGGGTTGCGGCGTCGCCGTCGAGGACCCCGTCGGCGTCGAGGACGTGGGTGCGCACCCCGTCGGGCCATGCGGTGGTGTCCCCCGGCGCGACGAGTGCGTGCCGCAGGCCGGAGCGGGCGCAGACCGAGGCGATCCGTGCGGCGGGCCACGACGGCTCGACCGGGACGTAGCCCGCGCCGCTCGCGAGGACCCCGAGCAGGGCGGTGACCTGCGCGGTCCCCTTGTCCACACAGACCGCGACCAGCTCGCCCGGCCCGGCACCGAGGCCGGCGAGCGCGGCGCCGGTGCGGTCCGCGCGGGCGGCGAGCACGTCGGCGGCGACGCAGCCGCGGGCGTCGAGCAGCGCCGGGCGGCCCGGCCGGACCGCGGCGCGCCAGGGGTCGTCGAGGAGCGGGCCGTACGCGGTGAACGGGTTCGGTCCGACCGGCCCGGCCGCGGCCGTCGACGGGTCGTGCCCCAGGGTGGGGTCGGTCCAGGCGCCGGGCTCGTCGGCGAGCCGGCGCAGCAGCGTGCGGTGGGCGTCGCGCAGCCCGGGCACGAACCCGGCGGGCAGGGTGTCCGCCCGCAGGTCCCAGTGCACCCGGAGCACGCCGCCCGCGTCGTGGACGATGTGGTCGAGCAGCACCTGCGGGGTCTGGGAGATCCCGAAGACCTCCTCCCCCAGCCAGTCCGTGGCCGCCGGGCCGTCCCCGGTGAGCCCCAGTCCGCTGGTGAACACCACCGGGTGCGCGGGGGCGGGCAGCCCGGTGCGCGGGTCGCGCGGCCCGGCGGTGCCCGCGGTGACCTCGACCCCGGGCACCGAGCGGTGCTCCAGGTCGGCCCAGAACCGCCGGTTGACGCGCTCGGCGAACCCGGCGAAGCCGTCCCAGGCGCGCAGGTCCGGCGGCTCGACGGCGACCAGCACGGTGCTGGTGAAGTCGCCGACCACCCGGTCCAGGCCCGGGGTGTCGTCACCGGCGGCGACGTCGTCGCGGTCGAACAGGGTGGTGTTGAGGGCGAAGGGCTCCTCGGCGCCGAAGCGGTGGAGCACGAACGCGAACGCGGCGAGCAGCGCGCCGGTCGGGCTGAGCCCGTGCCGGGCCGCGGCGGCGCGCAGCCGGCTCCACGCGTCGGTGTCGAGGACGGCGGTGTGCCGGGTCATCCGGGGTGCCGGGTCGCCGGGCGGGTCGGTCCACGGCAGCCCCGTCCACGGCAGGGCGGGTCCGGCGGGCAGCGGTGCGCGGTCCGCCCAGTAGGCGCGGTCGCGGTCGCGGCGCGCCCGCTCGGCGGGATCGGTTGTCGTCCGCGCGGTGAGGGCCGCGAAGGTCGTCGGCAGCGGCGGAAGCGCGACGTCCGGGTCGGCGACGACCTCGCCCCACTCCCGCATCAGCACCATCCAGCTCGTGAGGTCGAGCGCGAGCACGTCGATGCCGATGTGCAGGCGGGTGCGCCCGTCCGGGAGCAGCGCGGCCCGCAGGTCGTGCAGCGGCCACGTCCCCGGCTCGCGCACCTGGTGCGAGCACTCCTCGCGCAGCGCGCCCAGCCGGGCGTCGGGGTCGGGGTCGGTGCGCAGGTCGGCCGTGGCGATCCGCGTCGCGGGGACCTCGGGGAGCACGCGCTGGCGGCCGTCGTCGCCGACGACCATCCGCAGCATCGGGTGCCGGCGCACGAGGACGTCCCAGGCGGCCGCGAGGCGGTCGAGGTCGGCGTACGGGTCGCCGTCGGGAACCCGGTCGAACTCCTGGTACCAGAACGTCGCGACCCCGCCGAGCGGGAACGCCGGGTCCCGGCCGACCAGGTAGGCGCTCTGCACGGCGGTCAGCGGGAACGGGGTGCCGTCCGGCGGCGACGCCGGTGCGGCGGTCCCGGCGGTCGGCGGGTCCGCCGCGGGAGCGGGCTCGCCGGCGGCCGTCCCGACCACCGTGCGTGCGGTCGCGCCACCGAGGAAGTCCGGCAGCGGCAGGCTGAGCCCGGTCTCCTCGCGCAGCCGCCGGCGCAGCCGTACGGCGGTGAAGGAGTCGAGGCCCAGCTCGGTCAGCGGCACGTCCGGTGGGAGCTGGTCGGGCCGGTCCAGCACCTCCGCGAGGCAGGCGAGGACGTCGTCGAGCCGGACCGTCATGCGGTTGTCCCTTCCGGGTACGGGAGTTCGGGGCGGTGGCGCACGCGTGACACGGGTGGGTGACGAGCTCGGCGCCGCAGCGACTCTCGCCTTATTGAGTCTGATTGTCAATATCGTCTACGGTCTCCGGTATGACCGCCCCACCGACCGCCGACCACACCGCCGAGATCACGACCGTCTGGTCCGAACTGCTCGACCTGCCACCCGCCGAGATCCCCGACGACGTGGGCTTCCTCGTCCTGGGCGGTGACTCGGTGCTGGCGGTGCGCATGTCGGCGCTGATCCGGCAGCGCCTCGGCGTCGCGCTCGGCCTGGCCGAGGTCCGGGTGGACACGACCGTCGGCGAGATCGCCGCACTCGTCACCGATCGGGTGAGCAATCCGTCGGCCGGGTCACTGCCCGCGATCACCCGCCGTCGCGCCGACCCGCACGCCCCGTTCGCGCTGCTGCCGCTGCAGCAGGGCTACTTCGTCGGCCAGCAGGACGGCTGGGAGCTGTCCTACGCCTCGGCGCACTACTACGTCGACTACCCCCTCGACGCCATCGACGGCGACGAGGCGGCGGAGGCCCTCACCGACGCCCTGGAGCGGCTGGCCCGGCGCCAGCCCGGCCTGCGCGCCCGGGTCGACGCCGACGGCCGCCAGTACGTGCTGCCCACCGGCGCGCCGGGGGCGCTGCCGGCCCCGACCGTGCTGGACCTGCGCGACGCCGCACCGGAGGAGATCGACGCCCGGCTCGCCGCGCTGCGGGACCTGATGAACGTCAGCGGGCCCGACCCGGTGTCCGGCCCCGGCCTGGACATCCGGCTGACGCTGCTGCCCGGCGACGCCGGTCTGCTGCACGGCGCGTTCAGCCTGCTGCTCTTCGACGGCTGGTCGGCCGGCGTGCTCACCCACGAGCTGCTGGCACTCGCCCAGGACTGGAACGCGGTGCTCGACCCCCTGGAGATCGACCCCGGCGACTACGTCGAGGCGGTCGGGGCGCTGCGCGGCACCCGCGGCCGGACCGCCGACCGCGACTGGTGGTGGGAGCGGATCGACGCGCTGCCCGCCCCGCCCGCGCTGCCGCTGGTCGTCGACCCGCAGGAGGTCACCCCGACCGTCATGCAGCACCGCGAGTTCCGGCTCGACCCGGCCCGCTGGGCGGCGCTGCGCGCGGCCTGCCGCGACCAGCGGGTCACCCCGGCGACGGCGCTGCTCACGGCGTTCTCCGTCGTGCTGGCCCGCTGGTCGGGACACCGGCGGATGCTGCTCAACTCGCTGCAGACCGGACGCCTGCCGCTGCACCCCGACGTGCACCGCATGATCGGCGGCTTCGCCACCACCATGCTGCTGCCGGTCGTCCCGGAGACCGGGGCGTCGTTCGCCGAGCTGGCCCGGTCCGTGCAGCGGACCTTCGCCGAGCACGCCGCGCACACGCTCGTCCCGGGCGTCGAGGTGGCCCGGGAGGTCGGGCGCCGGCGCGGCACCCACCGCCCGGTGGCACCGGTGGTGTTCCAGTCCACGATCGGGATGGACGCCGCGATGGGCAGCCCGCTGCCGAGCGAGGCCGGGCCGCTGGGCCGGGTGCGCGCCGGGGACTACACCCACCACCTGCGCACCCCGCAGGTGGCGCTGGAGACCCGCTGCTTCGAGATCGACGAGCAGCTCGTCCTGGTGTTCTCCCTGGTCGCGGAGCTGTTCGTCGACGACGAGGTGACGGCCGCGTTCGCCGAGCTGGTCGAGCTCGCGACGGCGCTGGCCGACGGACCCGGCTGGGACGCCGTGCCGGAGCTGCCCGAGGCCCTCGACCCCGTCCCCGGGGAGGGGCTGCGCATCGGCGCGCTGCCCGGGACCGGTCGCACGCACGCTCCCGGCCCGCCCGCGGACGGCGCGGAGCAGGCGGTGGCCGAGGTGTTCGAGGACTTCCTGGAGATCCCGGTGCTGGACCGCACCGTGCACTTCTTCACCGCGGGCGGCGACTCGCTGCTCGCGATCCGGGTGCTGGCCCGCCTCGCCGCCGAGCTGGACCACCCGGTGCCGGTACGGGCCTTCCTCGCCGACCCGACGGTCGCCGGGGTCGCGGCGGCCGGACGGGCGTCCTGATGGCCGGGGCCCCCCGTCCGCTGGTCGCCGTGCTGGGCGCCTCGGGGGCGACCGGGCGGGCCGCGGCGCGACGGCTGGCCGCGACGGGCCGGGTGCGGCTGCGGCTCGGGGCCCGCGACGCGGCCGCGCTCGCCGCACCGGCGGCCGAGCTCGGGGCCGAGGCCGTGCGCGTCGACGCGGGCGACGCCGACGCCCTGGCCGGGTTCTGCGCCGGCGCGGCCGTCGTCGTGCAGTGCGCGGGACCGTCGCTGCGGCTCACCCCGGCCGTGCTGGCGGCGGCGCTCGCCGCGGGGGCCCACCTCGTCGACCCGGCCGGCGACCTGGACCCGTTCCCGACCGGCGACCGCTCGGTCGTGCTGGGTACGGGGGTGGTGCCCGGACTGTCGGGGCTCCTGCCGCGTCTGCTCCCGCCGGGGGCCCGGCGGCTGGCCCTCTACGCCGGTGGCGCCGACCGGCTGACCCCGGCCGCGGCGGCGGACGTGCTGCTGTCGGTCCCGCCCCGTTACGGGCTGCCCCGGGCGCTGTGGCGCGACGGCGGACCCGTCGAGGCCGCGCTGGCGGTGCAGCCCGCGGTGTCGCTGCCGGGCTTCGACGGTCCGGTGCACGCCGTGCCGCTGCTCACCGCCGAGGCGCAGCGCCTGGCCGCGGACACCGGTGCGGCGCAGCTGCGGGCCTACTCGGTGTTCCCGGGGCCGGGGCTGCCGGACACCCTCGCGTCGGCCTGGGCGTCGGGCGACCCGCTGGCGCACGTCGACGCCGTCATCGCCGCCGCCGACGCCGACGTGGCCGCGCACGGCGTCGCCATCACGCTGCTCGCCTCGGCGCGCTACGCCGACGGCGCCCGCCGCGTGCTGCTGCGGTCCACCGACTCGCTCGCCCTGACCGGCGCGTTCACCGCGCTCGCCGTCACCGACGTGCTGGCGGGCCGGGTCCCGCCCGGGGTCGGCCGGGCCGCCGAGGTGCTCGACCCGGTGACGACGGCCGCCCGGCTGTCCGCCGACCCCTCGGTGGACGAGCTGCGGTACTGACCCGGGTGCCCCGGGCCGGCGCCCGGGGCACCCGGCGGGGCTCACCCCTGGCCGGGGGCGACCGGCAGACCGGTCCGGAACAGCTCCTGCTCCAGCCACACCGCCGCGGCGACGCCGTTCCCGGCGCCCACGCTCACCAGCGTCACGCCGTCGGGCAGCCCGGGCTGCCGGGCCGCGTCGCCGGCGGCGGAGACCCCCGGGACCGAGGTCCGGCCGCACTCGTCGACGGCGATCGCGCCGTCGTCGAGCACGGTCGCGCCGAGGCTCCCGGCCAGCACGGTGCCGGGACGGGTCGGGGCGCGGTGGTAGATGCCGTCGCGGGCGAGGGTGGTGCCGTCGGCGAAGCGCAGCTCGAGCGCGCCCAGGTCTCCCTCGATCGCCGTGATCGGGGACTCCACGACCCGCACCCCGCGCGCCTCCAGGTTCGCCGCGACCCAGCCGGGCAGCTCGGCGGGGCCGTGGGTGGCGAGGACGACGTCGTCGCTGAACCGGTCCCGCACGTAGGCGGCGAGCATCCCGGCCAGGCCGTTGCCGATCACCACGAGCGCCATGCCGGTGGTCTCGTAGCCGTGGCAGAACGGGCAGTGGAACACCGAGCCGCCCCACCGCTGCGCCAGCCCGGGCACGTCGAGCGGCTCGTCGACCTGGCCGCCGGCCAGCAGCAGCCGCCGCGCCCGTACGACGGTGCCGTCGTCGAGGTCGAGGGTGAAGTCGTCGAGGGCGCCGCGGACGCCGGTGACCCGGCCCGCCCGGCGGGTCACCGTCGGGTAGGCGTCGACCTCGGCGCGGCCGTCGGCGAGCAGCTGCGCCGGGTCCGCGCCGTCGCGGCCGAGGTACATGTGCATCTCGGCGGCCGGGGCGTTGCGCGGCTCGCCGGCGTCGACGAGCAGGACGCGACGCCGCTGGCGGCCGAGCACGAGGGTCGCCGACAGGCCCGCGGGCCCACCGCCGACGACCACCACGTCGTAGGTGTCGTTCACGGGTTCTCCAGTTCCTTCCGGACGGCGGGCAGCACCTCGGTCGCGAGGCGTTCCACGTTGGCGAGCACCGCGTCGCGCTCACCGGAGGACTCGACGTGCAGCAGCACCCGTCCGGCCCCGCTCCCCCGGACCAGGTCGACGAGCCGGCGGACACACAGCTCGGGCGGACCGATCGGCTGGCGGGCGAGGATGCCCGCGGCCAGCTCGTCGGGGGTGGGCCGCGGGCCGCCGTACTCCTCGACCATCACGTACTCGGCGTAGCCGGAGGCGAACACCGGCGCCAGCCGCTCGTGGACGACCCGTTCGGCCTCGGCGACCGAGTCGGTGACATGGGCCAGGGCCGCGGTGCCGTGCACCGGCCGCGCCGCGGTGAGCTGCTCGTAGTCGGCGACCAGCCGGGCCTGCTCGTCGGCGGTCTGGGAGAAGAAGAAAAGCATCGGCAGGCCGTGCCGGGCGGCGAGCTCCACCCCGGTGGCCGAGGTCGCGGCCACGTGCACCGGCGGGTGCGGACGCGTGTACGGCTCCGGGCCGGGTGCGACCTCGCGGAACCGGTAGTGCTCGGAGTCGGCGGACACCCGCCCGGTGAAGGAGTCGAGGACGAGGCCGAGCGCCTCGGGCAGCCCGGTGCGCCACCGCTCGATGCCGGTGCCGAGGACCTCGTGGTCCACCACCGGCCCGGCCCGGCCGACGCCGAGGTCGAACCGGCCGCCGGAGAGCTGGTCGAGCAGCGCCGCCTGCTCCGCGACGTGCACCGGCGGGTGCGTCGGCAGGATCGTCACGGCCGTGCCGACCCGCACCCGCCGGGTGCGGCCGAGCAGGAACGCGGCCAGCGTCGTCGCGGAGGGGTTGATCCCGTAGCCGGTCAGGAAGTGGTGCTCGGTGGTCCACACCGACGCGAACCCGTGCGCCTCGGCCGCCTGCGCGACGTCCGCGGCCAGCGCGAACACCTCGGTCGCGCTCTGCCCGGGGAAGCGGTGGGTGAACAGCATGACGCCGAACGAGGGAGGGGCCACGCCCTGACAGTACCGGATGTCATTATCGATTAGGCGGTGCACCGTCCCGCACGACGGCCACGGGCGCCCCGGCGTGGTGCAGCACCGCCTGCGCGACCGAGCCGAGGACCAGGCCCGACAGCGGCCCCCGCCCGCGCGTCCCCACGACGACCAGCCCGGCGCCGTCGGACGCACCGGTCAGCACCGCCGAGGGCGACCCGTGCACGACCCGGGTCCGGACCTCCACGGTGGGGAACTCCTCGGACAGCGGGGCGACGGCACGCTCCAGTTCCTCGGCCTCCTCCCGTTCCACCGCCTCCGGGTCCAGCAGCAGCGCCACCGCGGGGTCCGTCGCCGGGTCGCACCAGGCACGCACCGCGACCAGCGGCACCTCGCGGCGCGCCGCGACGTCGGCCGCGAAGTCCAGGGCCGCGGCCGCGTCCCCCGAGCCGTCGACGCCCACCACGACCGGACCGGTCGCCGGTGCGCTCCCCCGCACCACGACCAGCGGGCAGCCGGCGGTCGCGGCCAGCGAGACCCCGGTCGACCCCAGCAGCAGGCCCCGGAACCCGCCCCGCCCGCGGTGCCCGACGACGACGGTCGCCGCCCGCTGCGACTCCTCGGCCAGCACCTGCGCGGGGGTCCCCTCGCGCAGCGCGGTCCCGACCGCCCCCAGGGGCAGCGTGTCGGTCGCGACGGCCGCGGCGACCCGCAGGTTCTCCTCCGCGGCGGCCACGGCGGCCTTGCGCCGGTCGTCCCAGGCCCGCGCCCGGGCGCCGGTCGTCACGGGGGTGCCGGGCACCGCCGCGACCAGGCGCAGCGGCCGTCCCCGGCCCGCGACGTCGCGGACCGCCCAGCGGACCGCGTCCAGCGCGGCCTCCGAGCCGTCGACGCCCACGACGTCCGGCAGGTCCCTCGATGTGGTCATGGTGTGCCCCTCTCCTCCGGAGTCCCCACGCTGCCCGGCGCCGGTGCCGGTGGCGTGGGGCGGAGGTCCCGCCGCGCCGGGGCCGGAGGTCACCGGGATCCGGGTCCGGGCCGGTGGTCGCGGCGGGACCTCCGGCCCGTCCCCGCCGGGTCCCTCGCGGCGCAGGCTGACGGCGCCGGTCGACGGAGGGATGACCATGAGCCAGCAGGACAGCCGCGCGGGGTTCCGGCCCGACGCCCCGCCCGAGACCCTCGACGACGACCCGCCGCTGCGGACGGTCGTGTCGCCGCGCCTGGTCGCGGTCACCCCGCAGACACCGGTCCGGACCGCGCTCGACCTGATGCTCGCCCACGACGTCCACCACCTCCCGGTCTTCGCGGGCCCGCGGTGCACCGGCCTGGTGACCGAGTCCGACCTGCTCCGCGGCGTCGCCGCGTAGTGGGGGCCGCTGGGCCGGTCCGTCCTCACCGTCGCCGAGGTGCACGGCCCGGTCACGGTGCTGCCGTCGTCGGCGCCGCTGTCGGCGGCCGCCGCGGCGATGGCGGCGGACGGGCGGGACGCCGTCCTCGTCGCCGACGGGGACCGGATCGACGGCATCGTCACCGCCTCCGACGTCGTCGGGGTGATCGCGCGCCGGGCGGGCCCGACGACGCCCCGGCCGGCCGGCTGACCCACCTGGGTCCCTCCCCGGAGCGGCCGCGCGGCCGCTCCGCCGGGGACAACCCCCGCCGGTCCCGTTGTCCGGGCGGGACAGCGTGCCCCCCGCCGCACGGACCTACCGTGGGTCGGGCCGACGCAGGCGTCGGTGTCCCGCTCGAGAGGAGACGGCTCCATGTCGGACGCACGACGGGCCGGTGGCGCCCTCGGGATGGTCGAGACCAGGGGCCTGGTCGGGGCGATCGAGGCGGCGGACGCGATGGTGAAGGCCGCCAACGTGGAGGTCGAGGGGTACCGCACCCTGCGCAACGGCCAGGTCTCGGTGCTGGTCCGGGGCGACGTCGGCGCCGTGAACGCCGCGGTCGCGGCCGGGACGGCCGCGGCGGCCCGGGTCGGCGAGCTGTACAGCAGCCACGTCATCCCGCGTCCGCACGAGGAGACCGAGGGCGTCATCGGCGAGGCCGTGCAGCCCACCCGCACCACCTGAGCGGGCGGGCCCCGGCGGCCCGGGTCAGCGGCCCGGGTCGGTGTCCTCCGGGTCGTCGTGCCGGGTGACCTGCAGCAGCCGCAAGGCGAAGTCCGCGCGCATCCGGTCCTCATGGCGACCCAGGTCCAGGCCGGTCAGCTTCCGGATCCGCTCCAGCCGGTAGCGCAGGGTCTTGTGGTGGACGAACAGCCGGTCCGCGGCCAGCTTCTGGGAGCAGTCGGCGTCGAAGAACGCGCGCAGCGTGCGGATCAGCGAGCCGTCGTTGTCGCGGTCGTAGTCCAGCAGCGGGCCCGTCACCTCGTCGACGAAGGTCTGCAGGTCGGGGTCGTCGCCCGAGCCGAGCAGCAGCCGCACGATGCCCAGCTCCTCGTAGAGGAACACGTCCTGCCCGCCGAAGCGCTTGGCGGCCGACAGCGCGGTGCGGGCCTCGTTCAACGCGCTCGGCAGGTCGACGGCCTCGTGGTACTCACGGCTGATCCCCCACCGCAGGCGCAGCTCCGGGAGCTCGGAGTGCACGGCCCCGGAGAACGCGTTCACCAGGTTCTTCGCGCCGATGCGGTCCAGGTCGGCGGCGACGGCCACGAGCAGGTCGCCCCGCAGGCTGGCCAGGGACAGGCCGCGGCCGTGCAGGGTGCGGACGATCCGCAGCACCCGGCGCCGGACCCGGTCGACCTGCGAGGTGTCCCAGCCGTGCTGGGCGGTGAGGACCTCGACGTTCTCGATCCGGCCGTGCAGCACCCGCAGGCCCCCGGTCAGGGCGATGCCGAGGTGCTGGGCGCGGGTGCGCGCGGCGAGCCGGTGCTCGACCGAGCCCTGCAGCAGGTCCCAGAGCACCTGCTCGGCGGCCTCGGCCCGGGCCCGGCCCACCGCCCGTTCGCGCATCAGCGCCAGCGAGCAGGCCATCGCCACCTGCCCGGCGACGGCCGCCAGGAGGTCCTGCGACGGTCCGCACCGGGCGAACAGCACCTGGCCGACCTGGTCGCCGTCGGCGTAGACGGGGTGCGCCAGCGAGGCCCGGTCCTCCGGCGTCGGCACGATCTCCCCGCCGCGGGTCGGCACCGACGCGGGCAGCCGGGAGACCAAGTCCCGGGCCCGGTGGCCCGCCACCCGCGCACCGTCGGGACCGTAGACCGCGACCTCGCAGCCCAGCTCGGTCGCGACGGTCCGGGTGACCGCGGGCAGACCGCCACCGCCGACGACGATGCGCAGCAGCTCCTGCTGCAGCCGCGACGCCCGGTCCAGCAGCGTGTGCTGGTTCTGCAGCGCCTCGTGGGCCCGGCTCAGCTCGGCCGCGGCAGCCACCTGCTCGTCGTGCAGGCGGGCGTTGTCGATGGCGATCGTCGCGAAGTCGGCGAGGGTGACCATCCGGCGCATGTCGCGGTCGGTGAACACCGACCGGCGCCGCCGCCACACCTCCAGGACACCGAGGAACTCCCCCTGCAGCTGCAGCGGGACCGCGAGCGCCGACCGGGTCTCCTCCCGTTCTGCCAGGGAGTTGAAGTCGTCGCTGATCGTCTCGTCGTCGAGGTAGGAGTCGATCCTGGCGGGTTCCCCGGTGAGGAACACCAGCCCGGCGACGCCCTGACCGCGGCGCATCGTCAGCCGCGCGGTCTGCGTCGCCCGGTTGCCGACGCAGGCGCGCATGCGCACGACGTCGCCCTCGCGGAGCATCACCCCGCAGATGTCGGACTCGAGCAGGCGCAGTGTCTGCTCGGAGACCGTGAGCAGGACCTGGTCGAGGTCGCGGACCGACAGCAGCCGCCGCGACACCTCGCGGACGGCGTCGGCCTCGACCGTCGCCGCGTACTCCTCGTCGTCGGCGCGGGCCCCGGCCAGCTGCAACGACATCCACACCCGGGCCTGCCGGAGGAGCCCGACGGGCTCCGGGGCGAGCCGGACCTCGGGGTCCCAGCACAGCGCGGCGGCGCCGTCCGGCCCGACGATCCGGCCGGACCGGGCCTCGGCCGCCGACGGGCCGCCCGGCGGGAGACCCGCCATCCCGACCCCGGAGCCGGCGAGCACCTGCCACCGGCCGTCCCGCCAGGCCGCGACGGTCATCGAGGTGCCCGCCAGCAGGGTCGCCGCGCCGACGAGCAGCTCGGCGGCGGCGGCCGGGGACGGCGGGACGGTGCCCAGGAGCCTGCCGAGGGCGTCGACGCCCGTCGTCGCTCCGACCCGGTCGAGTGTCGTCATCCCACCCCCAGCCGTCAGAACACGATCAGCGACTTCAGCGTACGTCGCTGTGACATCCGCTGATAGGCGTCCGGTGCGTCGGTCAGGGACACCCGGTCCTCCACGAGGACCGTCGGATCGACTGCGCCGCAACGGACGAGGGCGAGGAGCCGGTCGCCGTCGCGCATCAGGTCGCCGATCGCGAACCGGAGCGTGAGCTCGTCGGCGAAGGCCCGTCCGGCGGGCAGGTCCCAGGTGCCGTCGTGCACGCCGACCGACACGACGGTGCCGCGGCGGCGCACCAGCTCGAACGCCGTGCCGAGCCCGCGCGGGCCACCGATCGCGTCGACGACGACGTCGGCGCCCCGCCCGTCGGTCAGCCCGTGTGCCGCCGCGACCGCTTCCTCCGGGGCGACGGCGACCGAGCCCTCCCGGCCCGCGACCGCGCGGCGGGACCCGACCGGCTCGACGAGCAGCACCGCTCCGGCGCCGCAGGCCTGCGCGGCCAGCGCCGTCAGCTGGCCGACCGGGCCACCGCCGACCACCGCGACGGTGTCGCCGGGCTGCAGGTCGGCGCGGCGCACCGCCGCGTAGCCGGTCGCGAGGGTGTCGCCGAGGAAGACGGCCGCGTCGAGGGACACCCCGTCGGGGACGGTCCGGAGCACGGTGTCGGCGTGCGGCACCCGGACCAGCTCCGCCTGCGTGCCGGCCAGCGGCGGGCCGAACGCGGTGCCGGTGCCGAAGAACCGCCGCTCCGCGCACTCCCAGTGGTCACCCCGCCGGCACCACCAGCAGGTGCCGCAGGCGACGAAGTCGGCGCCGACGACGAGGTCGCCGACGCGGTGCCCGCGCACCGCGGTGCCGGTCTCCACGACCTGCCCGACGAACTCGTGGCCGAGCACCGTGCCGGCGGGCAGCCCCTCGTCGTGCGCGAGGAGGTGCAGGTCCGTTCCGCAGACCGCCGATCTGCGGACCTCGACGACCGCGTCGGTCGGCTGCTCGATCCGGGGGTCGGGCACCGGGGCGACGCGCACCGCGCCGTCCCCCGCGTAGGTCACCGCGCGCACGGCGTCAGGCCGCCTCGGCCAGGTCGGCGAGCCGCTCGCGGATCCGGGCCGCGGCCTCGGCCAGCGCCTCCAGCTCGGCGGGCCGCAGGTCGATCGTCACGATCCCGGTCAGGCCGCCGCGGCCCAGCCGGGCCGGGAGCCCGACGTAGACCCCACGGATGCCGTAGCTGCCGTCGGCGAGCACCGCGGCGGGCATGACCTCGCCGGAGTCGGCGGCCATCGCCAGCACCATGCGGGCCGCCGACAGGCCGGGTGCCATGAAGGCACTGCCCTTCTTCAGCAGCCCGACCACCTCGCCGCCCGAACCCCGGGCCCGCATCACGATCGCGTCGAGGTCGGCCGCGGGGATCGCTGTGCTCAGGGGCCGCCCGTCCGCGGTGGCCCGCGACAGCGGGATGACCATCTCCTCGCCGTGGCTGCCCAGCGCCCAAGCGTCGATCCGGTCGGCGCGGGCGACGCCGGTCAGCGCGGTGAGCGCCTGGAACCGGGCGGTGTCGAGCACCCCGGCCATGCCGAGGACCCGCTCCGAGGGGAATCCCGAGGCCTTCCAGGCGTGCTGGGTCATCTCGTCGAGCGGGTTGGTGACGACGACGATCACCGCTCCCGGCGAGGTCACCGCCACCCGCGCCGCGACGTCACCGACGATGGCGGCGTTCGTGCTGATCAGGTCCGACCGGCTCATCCCGGGGTTGCGCGGCCGGCCCGCGGTGATGACCACGTAGTCGGCCGGGCCGGCCTCCTCGACCGTGCCGACCCCGCGGACCCGGGTGTCGAACCCGGACAGCGCGGCGGTGTGGGTGAGGTCCAGCGCGACGCCCGCGGCCCGGCCGGCGTCGATGTCGACGAGCACGACCTCGGCGAAGACGTCGGCGTCGGCGAGCCGCATCGCGGCGATCATGCCGACGTTGCCCGCGCCGACGACGACCACCCGGCCGGAGCGGCCCGCGCCCGGACGCGACCCGGCACCGCCCGGCCGTACGACGTCCGGCAGCGGCGCACCACGCCGGTACAGCGCACCCGAGGGAGGACGCACCGGGGGCGGCGCCGCCCCCGTGAGGTGCGCGACGGCCGCGGCGGACGGGACCGGCCCGACCGGCGACGGCGGCGGCGTGACCGGGCGGCCGGCCGGCTGCGGTACCGAGGCGACCGGGCGGGGCGGCGGGGGCGCGCCCCCCGGTGGTGCGGCCGGCCGGCCCGCCGCGGCGACCGGGGGTCGTGCCGGTTGCGTGGCGGACGTGCCCGCCGTCCCGGCGGAGGCCGGGCCGGTCACGATCTCCACGCCCAGCTCACGGGCCCGTTCGCGGGCGAGCGGGGTGACGACGTCGCGGGCGGTGACCCGCAGGACCTTCGCCGCGGCGGCGTCGTCGACCTGCGCCGCTCCGATGACGCTCATCGCGCGAGCTCCCGGCCGTGGACGCCCTCCAGCGCGGCGACCGCCGCGTCGCGGGCCGACTGCACCTCGCTCTCGGTCCCGGACAGGAACATCCGGCCGAACCGGCCCACCGCGCGCAGCTCGATGACGGTGATGTTCGCGGCCTTCTCCGCCTCGTTGGCGGCGACCGCGATGTAGGCGGCGGGCGCGACCTCCATGACGAACAGGCTCTGGCCCGGCATCAGCATGGAGCCCTTGCGCCACTTGTTGAGCAGCTGCGCCTGGTAGGGGTGCACGTTGGTGATGAACTGGGTGGAGGCGATCGTCGGCCGGATCCGGTCGGCCTCGGTCATCCCGAGCTCGTCCAGGATCGCCTGGCCGGAGGCGAGCACCTCGGCCTGCTGCTCGGAGTGGATCTCCAGCAGCCCGAACTCGCGCTCGATGATCTGCAGGGCCGGGCGCACACCGGCCGCCTTGAGCGCGATGTCGGCGGCCCGGAACACCTCGTTGCCGGGGGCCATCTCGATGTAGAGCTCGGCCATCCCCGCGAGCGGGACGTCGCCGGGGCTGGTCGCGGCGATGTGCGCCGCGCACTGGGGCTGCATCCGGTCGACGAAGGCATAGGTGCGCAGGGTCGGGGTCCCGTTGCTCATGCGGGCACCTCCGCACGGGCGATACCGATCGGGGTGATGAGCAGGGCGTGCGGATGGGTCACGACGGTTCGCTCCAGGTACGTGGCCAGTACGCGCTGCGCACCGGCGATCATCAGGGCGCCGCCCGCGATGTGCAGCGGCAGGTCCTCGGCGCCCACGGTCAGCGCGCGCACGTTCTCCGCGATGCGCTGCACCCCGGGGACCAGGAGGGGGAACGCCTCGTCCGGGTGGGCCCGCTTGTACGGCTCGGCCTCCTCGACGGCGATGCCCAGGCCCCCGGCCAGCATCAGGTCGAGGTGGTGGCCGCCGCCGGCGCGGTCGTCGAGCGCGACCAGTGCGCCGTCGCGGTAGACCCCGACCCCGGTCGAGCCGCCCCCGACGTCGACGACGACGCCGTCGCGGATCCCGAGCGTGCGCTGCGCCGCCGCGACCTCGTCGACGAGCGCGACCCGGTCGAACCCGGCGGTCTCGCAGACGTAGCTGCAGGCCTTCGCGTCGGCGGCCGGGATGCACGGCGGGTGGGCCGTCGCGACCGGTACGCCGGCGCCCAGCCCGACGCCGAGCCCGGCCTCGGCCCGTTCCCGCAGGCGGCGGACGGTCGCGGTTGCGCGGGCGAAGTCGACGACGACGCCGTCGGCCAGCGCACCCGACGGGGACGCGTCGATCCACACGGGGTGCTCGGTGCCGTCCGGGGCGACCGCGAGGACGACGAGCACGCAGCTGGCCGTCCCGAGGTCGACCCCGGCCCGCAGCGAGGCCGCGGCGGCCAGCGCGGCGGCCGCGGGCCCGTCGGGGGCGCCGTCGCGGGCCACCGACCCGGCGGTGGCGGCCGCCGCGGTGAGCAGCTGGTCCGGCGTCCGGCGCGTCTCGGCGGCGCGCGCCGGACGCCGGCGTCCCGGGCGGCGACCCGCGGTCGCGGTCGCCACGGCTACAGCTCCACCGGGTCGTAGACGGTGCGCCACGGACGCACCTCGTGCGCGATCCGCTTGATGTTGATCAGGTGCAGGGGGGTCACGTTGTCCGAGCAGATCGACCCGCTCCAGCTGCCGGTGCCGAGCTGGAAGGAGGGGTCGACGTCGGTGGAGTAGCCCATCCCGCCGAACAGCGCCGGTGTGTTGATCACGATCCGGCCCGCGGGCAGCGCACCGAACGGGGCGATCTCCTCCGGGTCCGAGGCGTGCACGGCGGCCGTGTGCCCCTCGCCGTCGAGCGCCAGGATCTCCCGGCAGCGGCGCCACCCGGCGTCGCGGTCGGCGGCGCGGTAGACCGACAGGACCGGGCCGAGGATCTCCCGCGAGAGCGGGGTGTCCACGCCGACCGTGTCGAGCTCGCAGGCGAGCACCCGGGTCGACGACGGCACGGCGAACCCCGCCGTCTCGGCGAGGCGGATCGCGGTCTGCCCGACCGAGGCCGGGCGCATCGCGCCGCGCTCGTCGAACAGCACCCGGGCCAGCGCGGCCTGCTGGGGGGCGTTCATCCAGTAGGCGCCACGCTGCTCGAACGCGGCCAGGAAGGCCGGCGCCACCGCCTCGACAACGACGACGGACTGCTCGGCGACGCACGCCGTGCCGTTGTCGAACGACTTCGAGGTGATGATCATCTCGGCGGCCTCGGCCGGGTCGGCGACGCTCGCCCCGACGTAGGCGGGGACGTTGCCCGCCCCGACGGCGATCGTCGGCTTGCCGCTGGAGTAGGCCGCGCGCACCATGCCCGGCCCGCCGGTGGCCATGACGAGCGCGATCTCCTCGCGCCGCATGAGCTCCGCGGTGGCCGCCAGGGTGGGGTGCTCCAGGCAGGAGACCAGGCCCTCCGGGGCGCCGGCCGCGACGGCGGCCTCGGCCATGATCTCGACCGCGCGCAGGGTGCAGCGGGCGGCACGGGGGTGCGGGGCGTGCACGATCGCGTTGCCCGACTTCACCGCGGCCAGGCACTTGAACAGGGCGGTCGAGGTGGGATTGGTGACCGGGATGATCCCGGCGATGACGCCCATCGGGGAGCCGACCGCGGTCACCCGGGCCTCGTCGTCGACCCAGAGCACGCCGACGGCGCGGCGCTCCAGCATCCACCGGGCGACGAAGCCGGTGTTGTAGCGGTTCTTGTAGATCTTGTGCTCGTAGACGCCGTAGCCGGTCTCGTCGACGGCGAGCCGGGCCAGCTCCTCGGCGGCCTGCGTGCCCGCCCGTGCCATCGCCCGGACGTAGCGGTCGAGGGTCTCCTGGTCGGTCCCCTCCATCGCGTCGAAGGCCGCCCTCGCCGCGCGGGCCTTGGCGCGGACGTCGGCGAGTCCGGCCAGGTCGGCGTCGAGCCCGCGCGGGTCGGCGGGCGCTGTCGCGGTCATCCCCACACCTCCGTCTCTGTCGTGGGCGGGCACGCCCGGTCACCGCTGCACGTCGGGCGTGCACCGGTGCGGGTCGGGCCCGGCCGGGGTGGGGTGGGGCCGGTCAGCCCTTGGGCCGGGTGAGGACGGCGAGGATGCTCTCGGTCTCGTCGTGCGGCCGCGGGATCACGTGCACCGAGACGACCTCGCCCGCCTTGCCCGCGGCCACGGCGCCCGCGTCGGTGGCGGCCTTCACCGCGCCGACGTCGCCCCGGACCATGATCGTCACGAGGCCGCCGCCGATCTCGCGGTGGCCGAGCACCTGCACGTTGGCGGCCTTCACCATCGCGTCGGCCGCCTCGATCGCACCGACCAGCCCCTTGGTCTCGATGAGTCCCAGCGCGCCGCGCAGGGCCGGGACGGCCGGGGTTCCAGTCGTCGGAGCCATGTCTTCCTCCTGATGCCGGTGTGGTGCCGACGGTGCCGGATCGGCGACCGTCGTCATGTCTTCTGGTAGGTCACGCTGCCGACCCGCACGACGGTGTCGGCGATGCCGACGACCGCGCGGTCGGTGGGGACGTCGGGGCCGGCCGCCACCCGGGCGGCTCCGCCCGCGCAGACCAGCACGATCTCGCCGACCCCGGCACCGACGGTGTCCACCGCGACGAACACGGCTCCGCCGTCGCGCTCCGGGTCGTCGGAGTCGGCCTCCTGCACCAGCAGGAGGGTGAACCGCTCGAGTCCGGGGCCCTTGATCGTCGAGACGACCTGGCCGAGCACCTTGGCCAGCTGCATGCCCGGACCACCTCCGTCGGTAGAAGCCGGGTGGCCTCGGCGCGAGCCGGACCACCGTTGCCGGGACAGTAGGACCGGCACGATCCCCGCAGCCTTATCCGTTCCGGACAACGTGACCGGCGGCCGTTGTCCTTCGGCGCCGTGGCCGGACCGGGAGCACCGCGGGAGCGTGCAGGACGTAGACCACGGCCCGGCCGCACCGGGCCCCCGCGCGCCAGGAGGTTCATCGGTGATCCGCCCCGAGGACGCACAGTTCCACCCGCCGACCAGCGACGACCCGCTCTGGGCCGAGACCAACTACTTCGGCCTCTACGCGGGCCAGGACACCGACCGGCCGATGAACATCGGCCTCTACGGGCTGTTCCGCGAGCCGCTGGGCGTGGTGGGCTCCACCGTCTCGGTGAACAGCCGCCGCGTGCGGGCCCCCTGGGAGGCCGACTACTGGGACGCCTGGGAGCACCTGGTCGTGCCGCAGCCGTCGAACCTGCTGGACTACGAGCTGGCCAACGGCCTGAAGGTCGTCGCGACCGACCCGCACCGGATCTGGGACGTCTCCTACTCCGACCCGGCCGCGGACCTGGAGATCCGGTTCCGCTACACCGCCCTGCACGAGCCCTACGACATCAACGACCCGGACATGGACCCGCTGGCCGCGGGCAAGGACATGGCCAAGACCTGGGGCCACGCCTACGCCGGCCACTTCGACCAGTCCGGGCACTACGAGGGCGAGATCCGGCTCCGCGGGGTCACGACCCCGATCGACTGCGTGTCCACGATGGACCACAGCTGGGGGGTGCGCGCCGAGCGGCAGACCTCGCGGCTGAGCTGGATGCACGCCCACGCCGGGACCGACCTCGTGCTGCACGGCCTGTTCGACTTCTCCACCGACAACGGCCCGGACGGCGAGTCGCCGCTGCGCCTGACCCACGGCTACGTCGTCGAGAACGGCGAGCTGCGCGGGCTCAAGGCCGGCGGCGGCGTCACGAAGCGCTCGCACCTCTACCCGGAACGGATCTCGATCAGCGTCACCGACTCCGCCGACCGGGTCTGGAACGCCGAGGGCCAGGCCCTGACCACCTTCCCGTGGCAGTCCCAGCCCGGCGTCGTCGGGCACAACGCGCTGCTGCGCTGGGACCTCGACGGCCGCACCGCCTACGGCGAGTGCATGGACTTCGTCGGCATGGGCGAGCTCGGCGCGGTCTACGACAGGGCCCACGGCCGGAGATGAGGCCACGGACGTGACCCCCACTCCCCCGCCGCCCGTCGAGGCCGTGCTGTTCGACCTCGACGGGACGCTGGTGCAGACCCGCATCGCCTCCTGGACGGTGTTCTCGACGATCAACGACCGGTTCGGGCTGGGGGTGGACGGACCCGAGCAGTACTTCGACCTCTTCCGCGGCAACGTCTACGACTCGATCGCGAAGCTCTGCCGGGACGAGGCCCACGCGGCGGAGGTGAAGAACGCCTTCCTCACCCTGCTGCGCGAGGAGTACGACCCGCCGCTGGTCCCGGGGGTCGCCGACGTCGTCCGGCGGCTCGCCGGGCACTGCACGCTCGCGGTGATGTCGTCCAACGCGATGCAGGTCATGCGACGGGTGCTCACCGGCAACGACCTGGCGTACTGCTTCGCGCACGTGTTCGGCGGCGACGTCGCCCCCGACAAGCGCACCGCCATGCGCACCTTCCTCGCCGACGCCGCGAACTCCTACGGGCGCCGCTGCTCCGCCGACTACGACGAGGGCGGCCGCCTGCAGACCCCCGACCTCACCAGCACGGTGCTGGTCACCGACACCGCGGGCGACGTCCGCGACGCCGTCGAGGTCGGCATCCGCGCGGTCGGGGTGGCGTGGGGGATGCACTCCCCCGACGAGCTGCTCGCCGCCGGGGCGGAGTTCGTCGCGCTGTGGCCGCAGGAGATCACCGCGCACCTGCTCGGCGACGCCGCCGCGCTGCCCCCGGGCGGGGCCTGCGCGGTCCCGGCCGGCGGTACGGCCCCCGCCTGCGCGACCCCTCCGCGCACCGGCTCCGCCCGGGAGCCGTCCGACGACGCCGGCGCGCCGGTGCGGGACGCCTCGGCCGGGGGCGGGGACTGCGGGTGCGGCTGCGGCGGCGACCCGCTCCGGGCGCCGCTGAGCAGCGCGGCCCGGGTGCGCCGGGACCGGCGCCGGACCGCCGCGGCCGGCCTCACTCCCGCGGCCGGTGTCGCGGGGACCGCCCCCGGCTCGGGTTCCGTTCCCCTGGCTGAGGCGCCT
Organism: Pseudonocardia sp. ICBG162; assembly: GCF_020496225.1. Lineage (NCBI taxonomy): Bacteria > Bacillati > Actinomycetota > Actinomycetes > Pseudonocardiales > Pseudonocardiaceae > Pseudonocardia > Pseudonocardia sp. ICBG162. The sequence goes on along the minus strand of NZ_JAHLJD010000002.1, from coordinate 9,907 downwards.
CCCGGGCCGCCGGGCCCGGCCGCCGGGCAGGAGCTGCTCGACGCCGTGCGGCGGGTGGTGCGCGGATGACGACCCCGCCCCGCGGGATGGACGGCGTCTACAACTTCCGCGACCTCGGTGGGCTGCGTGCCGGTCCGGACCTGCGGGTCCGGCCCGGTGCCCTGTTCCGCAGCGACACCCTGCAGGCGCTCTCCCCTGCCGACGTCGACCACCTGGTGTCCGGCCTCGGGCTGGAGCTGGTCGTCGACCTGCGGAGCGGGACCGAGGCCGTCGAGGAGGGCCGCGGGCCGCTCGCCCTGCGGCCGGTCGGCTACCTCAACGCGCCCCTGCTCGACCTCCCGGTCTCGGACCTGCCCGCCCACGAGCAGTCGCTGTCGTTCTCCCTGGAGCACCTGTCGTCACCGGCGTCGCCGCTGGCGACGGTGGTGCGGGTGGTCGCCGCGCTGGCCGGGCGCCCGACGCTGCTGCACTGCGCGGCGGGCAAGGACCGGACGGGGCTGGTCACCGCGCTCCTGCTGCGGCTGCTGGGCGTCGACGACGACGAGATCGTCGCCGACTACCTGCGCTCGGGGCCCAACATGGTCCGGATCGTCGAGCGCTTCCGCACCTGGCCGCGCTACCGCGACCACATCGACGTCGTCCCGCCCGCGGTCTACGAGGCACGCGAGTACACGATCCGCGGGTTCCTGGCCGCGCTCGACCGTGACCACGGCGGCGCCCACGGCTGGGCGCGGCGGCGCGGGATCGCCGCGTCCGTGCCGCGGCAGCTCCGCGACGGACTCCTGGTGCCCGCCGGCCGCTGACCGTGCCACGGACACCGCGGCGGCCCTCCCCGGTCCGGGGAGGGCCGCCGCGCTGCTCCGGCCCCGGGCGAGGGGCCGCCGGGCCTCAGTCGCCCAGGGCCGCCTTCCCCAGTGCCAGCACCAGCGGCCGGGCCCCGTCGACGTCGACGGCGAACCGGCGGAACCCGAGCCCGTACAGCTGGGCGGCCGCCTCCTCCGGGACCTCCCCCGACAGCCGCATGCCGACCGGCAGGTCCGCCCGCTGCGCCGCCGCGACGGTGCCGAGCAGCGACCGCACGACCGGGTCGAGCGCGGTGCGCGGGTCCACCGACAGCAGCCCCCGCCGCAGGTAGTCGTCCAACGGGTCGGAGGTCAGCAGCTGGCGCGCCGGGATCCCGAACACCGCGGACTGCAGCGCCCGGACCTCGACCCAGAGGACGTCGACGCACGCCGCGATGTCCGGCGCACCGGCGGCCGCCCGCGGGCTGGTCAGGTACGCGCCGACGGCGACCGCGCCCGGCACCTCCGTCGCCAGCGCACGCAGCGCCGCCGCCTCGGCCGGGTCGGACAGGTGCCGCACCGCGAGGTGGACCCCACCCGTGCGGCCCGCGGCGGCGGCCGCCCGGGTCAGGCCGCGCAGCTGGGCCTCGACCAGCGCGGGGCGGCCGAGGGGCAGGGCGAGCTCCGGGTGCCGGGTGGTGACCGCCGTCTGCTGGAGCAGCTCCCGCGCCTCGTCGGCGACGAGGTCCACGGCGCGGACCCCCACGGGCAGGTCCCCCGCCGCGTCCAGCAGCGGCGTGAGCTCCTGCTCCACCAGGTCCGCGACGCGGTCGAAGCGCTCCTGCACCCCGGCGTCGGACAGCAGCTCCTCGACGAGACCGTCCAGGTGGCCGGTGGCGGCCAGGACGTCGTCGACGGCGGTGACCAGCCCGCTCGCGCCGGCCTCGCGGGCGCGGGCGACGTCGGCGGGCAGCGTCACCCGCACCAGCACCTCGCAGCCCGAGGCCCCGGCCGCGGCGGCGAGCACCGAGCCCAGCGCCCCGGTCGCGGCCGCGGGCGTCGCGGTGCTGATCCGGCCGAGGAACAGCTCTCCGCCGGCGCCGTCGAGGGAGACCTCGTCGCCCTCGGCGACGGTCCGGCCGCCGACGACCAGGGTGCGGGCCGCCTCGTCGACGGTGATCGCCGACGCGCCCACCACGCAGGACGTGCCGAGCGCCCGCGCGACGACCGCCGCGTGGCTGGTGGAGCCGCCGGTGGCGGTCACGATGCCGTTCGCCGCGATCATCCCGTGCAGGTCGGCCGGGCTGGTCACGGCGCGGGCCAGGATGACGTCCTCGCCCGCGTCGGCACGCTCCTTCGCCCGGTCCGGGTCCAGCACGAGGACCCCGCTGACCTGGCCGGGGCAGGCCCCGATACCGGTGGTCAGCAGCCGGTCCCCGGCGCGGGCACGGGCGACCTCGTCGTCGTCGAAGCCGGGGCGCTGGACCTGGCGGACCTGTTCGGGGCTGAGGTTGCGCAGGGCCACGGCGGGGGCGACGCGTGCCTCGGCGAGGAAGTCCGCGGCGATCCGCACCGCCGCCTCCGGGGTGCGCTTGGCGCTGCGGACCTGCAGGAAGTAGAGCGTGGACCGCTCGACGGTGAACTCGATGTCGAGCACGTCGCCCCGGTCCCGCTCCAGGTCGGCGCAGGTGCGCCGCAGCTCGTCGAGCAGGGCGGGGGCGAGTGCCCGGTCGACCGGGTCCGGGGTCCTCGTCCCGGCGACGACGTCCTCGCCCTGGGCGTGCGCGAGGTACTCGCCGAACAGGCCGGGCTCGCCGGAGGCGGGGTTCCGGGTGAAGACGACGCCGGAGCCGGAGTCGTCGGAGAGGTTGCCGAAGACCATCGACTGCACGACGACGGCGGTGCCCAGGTCGTGCGGGATGGCGTGGAACTCCCGGTAGGTCCGGGCCCTGCGGGTGTTCCAGGACCGGAAGACCGCCTCGACGGCGCCGAACAGCTGGGCCGTGGGGTCGGCCGGGACGGACTCGCCGTCGGACTCCTCCAGCGCGGCCTCGCAGGCCGACCAGATGCGGTCGTACACCGCGCCCACCTCCTCGGCCGGGTCGACGGCGGCGACGAGCGCGTCGCACCCCTCGCCCGGGTCGAGCGCGCCGAGCACGGTCTCGGCGTACATCGCGTGGAACCGGGCGGTCAGGTCGGCGACGAAGCGGGCGTCCCCGGTGACGGCGCCCAGCGCGACGGCGGCCTCCCGCCCGATGCCGAGGTTCAGGACGGTGTCCATCATCCCGGGCATCGAGACCGGGGCCCCGGACCGCACGGACAGCAGCAGAGGGGTCGGACCGGCGCCGAAGGTCTTCCCCGAGTCCCGCTCGAGCTCGGCGAGCCGGGCCGCTACCTCGTCGGCCAGCCCGGCCGGGAGCGTCCCCTCGGCGAGGTAGCGACGGCACGCGTCGGTGCCGATGACGTACCCCGGCGGGACGCGGAGCCCCTGCTGGCTCATCCGGGCCAGACCGCTCCCCTTGCCGCCGAGCCGGTCGACATCGGCGGGATCGGCCTCGGCGAACGTGCGGGTGAAGCCCGGTGTGGCCGGTACGCCCGGGCGCCCGGCGCTCTGCGGTTCGGCCACGGTCACTCCGTCCGCTCCCGGCCGAGGGTGCGCAGCAGGTCCTCGTGGAACTCGAACCAGATGTTGTGCACCGAGTCGATCGTGGGCGAGGAGACGAACTCGTGCCGTCCCTCGTCGACGGACCCGATCGCGGCCTCGAACCGCCGGCCGTACAGCGCGAAGCGGGCGTCGAAGGCGGCCAGCGCCTCCAGGAGCGGGGTGAGGCGGGCGACCAGCTTCTCGAGCCGGGCGATGACCTTGTCGTCGTAGTCGGGGTCGGTGTGGTCGTTGGTGACCTTCCGTCCCCCGACGTCGATCTGCTGCCAGGACGACATCGTGGTGAGGAACTGGGTGTTCGTCGTCTCGAACCGGTCGACGAGCGCGAGGACGTCGTCGTCGGTGCGCACCCGCGCGTAGTGCTCCGCGGCGGCGGCCCGCAGCGCCGGTTCCGCCTCGTCGGTCGGCAGCGCCGCACCCCCGGCGACCACGACGAGGCCCCGCCCGGCCAGATCCTCCAGCACCGCGTCGACACGGTCGGCGGCGACGCCGGAGGCCGCCGCGACGACCTGGGCGGTCGCCATCTTCTTCAGGGCGACGACGTCGAGGACGTCGTAGTCCGTCTTGTCCAGCACGGCTGCGGACATGGGTGTCCCTTCACGTGGCAGGGCGGCGTGGCGGGGAGCGCCACGCCGCCCGGTCCGGTCGGCTCGTCGGCGGGCCGGCCCGCGGGGCGGGCCGGTGCGGCGGGTCTAGAGCCAGCGTCCCTTCGAGCTGCGCAGGTCGGCCTTGTCGGAGAACGGCAGGTAGCCGGCGCCGGAGAAGATCTTGCTGGGCACGGTCTCCTGGGCGAAGCCGCGCTTGGTGATCTCGTAGTAGTAGTTCGAGACCCGCTGGTCGATCTCCCACAGGTCGTAGTCGCGGCAGGCCTTCTCGTAGGTCCCCGCCTTGCGCAGGTGCGGGAGGATCATGTCGATGTAGTAGACGTACTGCCCGTTCCAGATGAGGTCGCGGCGGCACATCTTCGACGTCTTGGTGTACAGCTTCAGGGTCGCCTGCTGGACCCGGCCCAGGTGGTCGGACAGGTCGTCGACGGCGATCGGGTACACCTCGCCCATCGGGGTGTCCCACTTCTCGCGGGCGAAGACCGCGCCGCCGATGATGGCCTCGATGTAGTTCTTCGGGCGGGTGAAGGTCGTGGAGATGTCGTTGACCCGGATCTCCTCCAGGCCCATCTTCTCCGGGTCGATGATCATGGCCAGGGTGTACGCGTGCGGGAGCTTCGCGTCCTCGCTCACGTCCGACCAGTGGTAGATCTCCTCGTTCACGAACAGGTCGCGCAGGATCAGCAGGGTGCCGTCGGGGAGCTCGTAGGGCCCGGTGTCGCCCAGGCCGAGCCGGTTGTCGTAGTGGTGCAGGAAGGCCAGCAGCTCGGTGGCGGCGTTGAACTGGGTGAACGCCGCGTGCTTCGGGCTGCCGTGGTCGAGGGGCTCGATCTGCGAGGTGAGCTGCTGCAGGAAGTCCTCCTCGTGGATCCGGCAGCGGTAGCGGTCCTGCGAGTTGAGGATGTAGCCGTCCTGGCGCTTGCCCCACAGCACGCGCTGCATGAACTTGAGGATCTCGTTGGACTCGGCGACGTAGTCGTCCGGGCCGATGGCCTCCAGGGCGAGCAGGCCGCACCGGCCCATGCCGAACCCGACGGCGCCGATGCACCAGTCGTGCACGGAGTTGACCTTGGTGCCGATCTCGCGCCGCGCACTGGCCCCGATGTCCATGACACCCTGCGCACCCACCTCGTTGGTGGTCATGCGCAGGATCTCCGGCCAGCGGTAGAACTCGTGCATGAAGGCCAGGATCTCGTACTCCTGGCGGGGGATCATGCCGCTGACGCCCTCGGTGGCGCGCATGACCAGCACGTCCCAGATGTTCCAGGCCAGGTAGTTGTTGAGGTCGTTCAGCTCGTCGATGCTGAACCGGTCCTTGAGGACGTCCTCCTTGGACACCTTCTCCAGCACGCCGGACTTCGCGCGCTCCTTCAGCATCTTGTCGCCCTTGATGCCGTCGGTGACGGGCTCGAGGCCGACGAAGTTGCCGGTGTAGGTCAGGTCCTGGAACCGGAGGCCGTCGTCGCCCTCCTCGTATCGCTGCTTGTAGGTCGCCTTCTTGCCCTCGGTTGCGGTCACTGCGCTGTGCTCCTGTCCCGGTTCGTCGGCGTCGTGGAAGGGGGTCGTTGTCGGGACCGGGTCAGTCGTCGGCGACGACGCGGCCGACCTCCCCGTCGGTGCAGTCCAGGCGGACCTTGCGGCCGTCGAGGGCCGTCGCGATCTCGTCGAAGTGCGACGGGTCGGTGCTGCCGACGACGTAGCGCGAGTCGCTGCTGGTGAGGTGGGCGGTCATCACACAGGGCGTCTGGAACTCGCGGGACAGGATCCCCAGGTGGGACTCCGGAGCACCGGACATCGTGATCACACCGATGGCGCCCATGCTGAGCGCGGGAGCCAGGAAGGTGGTCGTGCCGCCCTGCACCAGGAGGATGTGTTCCTGCAGCTTCCCCGACTGGATCAGCGAGATGACGTCGGCCGGGGACGACAGGTACTTGATGGTTCCGCTGGGGGACTTGCCGGTGTCGAAGACGTTGTAGCCCTCGGCCAGTACCTCGGCCATGGAAGTTCCTCCTTGAACTCGGGTGGACCGGCGACGTCCCGCGGGGCCGGCCGGTCACGGCACCTCGGCGTCGTGTGGGTCACAGTGCCGCCAATCACCACGTGCTCCGATGGAACCGACGGACAAAACTGGACGGGGAGCTTGTCCTGCGGGGACAGATCCAGATCAGCAGCGACGGGTCGCGCGCGCGGTACCTCCGCCCGAGTGGCGTGCCGGTGCGGCCCGCGCACCGGTCCGCCCACGCGCCGGGCTCTGCCGGCGTCCGGCCGGACGGCCCCGCGACGGGAACCCGCGACGACGGGCCGCGGGATCCCGAGATCGTCGACGGGACGGCGGCACGCGTGGGCAGCCTCGGGGCGGGCCGAGCCGAGGCGAATCCATAGGGCGGTTGCCCGAGGGACCGCCGTCCGGGCGGTGGGCCCGGCCGGGGTGGCGGAGCGGATCCGTGCGAACTCGGACCCCTGCGAGGCATCGGCCCTGGTGCGCGAGGTCCACGAAGGCCGTCGAGGCCGGTGTGCTCGAGACGAGGATCCCGGCCGAGCCGGTACCGGACCGGTCGACCTCGCGTACCGCCCCGACCACTCCGAGTCCGTGACCGGCGATGCGGGACGAGGTCGTCGCCCGCGCCGGGCCGCGTGCTGCGCGCCGAGCTGGTCAGCCCCCGACGAGCGGTCCGGGACGCCGGACCGGACGACCGCGTACGCCGGAACCCGAGCCTCGTCCGGTCACCCACATCAGACCCGTGACGACGACCGCGAGCCAGGCCCCGCCGAGCGTCCAGCTGGTCGCGACGTCGGTGACCCAGTGCACCCCCAGGTAGAGCCGGCTGAGGCTGATCGTGAGGACCGCGGCGGCGGCGACGGCGCCGACCACGACCCGCCACCCGGTGGACCGCACCGCGCGCCCCAGGACCACCGCGATGATCCCGATGACCACGATCGCGCCGAGGGCGTGGCCGGAGGGCAGCGACAGGTCGGGCTCGACGACCAGCTGGGTCGCCACCGGCGGGCGGGTGCGGCCGTAGAGGTCCTTGAAGGTCGGCACCAGCACCGCCACACCGCCGGTCGCGACGGCGACGGCCAGTGCGTCCCACCAGCGACGCGTCACCAGCAGGACGGCGACGGCCGCCGCCGCGAGCAGCAGCGTCCCGTTCGTACCCCCGTAGCGGCTGACCGCCTCCATCAGCGCCGTCAGGTCCGGGGTGCGGTGGGCGATCATCCAGTCCAGTACCGGCCGGTCGGCACCGGCGACGATGCGGTTCGGGGCGTCCTCCACCGCGTCGACGACGACGGCCTGCCCGGTGTAGAACGCCACCGCCGCACCCGATCCCCACAGCAACGGGCCGGGGACCCGGACATCGCGACCGATCAGCGGGCCCGACGTCACCAGGCCCGCCCGGTGGGCGAACAGGACGACCGCGACGAGCAGCCATCCGAGTGTCAGGACGAGTCCCGCGGCCTGCTGTGCATCGGCGGTGTTCACCGCGCAACTGTCCCGCGCCGGTGCTGTGGCGGCGCTGAGAGCGCCGGCGCGGGGAGGTACGGGGACACCGGTGCGACCGTCCCGGGCTCACGGCTGCGTCTGGTACTCCCGCGCGACGTCGACCAGCATCTGGTGCATCGCCAGCTCCGCCGGCGCCCGCAGCCGGTCCGGCCGGTGCGCCAGCAGCACCCGCCGCGACGGCGCCTCCCGTCCGAGGCCGAGCACCCGCACGTCGGGACGGGGTGCGCTGACCGCCGTCCGCGGGGCCAGCGCCACCCCGACGCCGACGCTGACCATCGCCTGCGCCTCCTGGTAGTCGTTCGCCTCGAAGGCGATGCGCGGGGAGAACCGGCGGCCCGGCAGCTGCGTTCCAGCACCTCGGCCACCGGGTGGTCGTGGGCGCGGACGATCCAGTCCTCGTCGGCCAGCTCGGCCATGGTGACGCTGCGGCGGCGGGCGAGGCGGTGGTCGTCGGCGACGACGAGGACGGTCGGGTCGTCGAGCAGCGGGGTGAGCGAGAACTGCGCCGGGTCGACCCGGTCCCAGGCGTAGTCCCAGAGCAGCGAGATCCCGACCCGGCCGCTCTCCAGCATCGCGATCAGCTCGTCGTGGCGGGCGCTGCGGACGTCGAGCCGGATGTCGGGGTACTGGCGGCGGAAGCGGCTGACGACCCGCGGCATCAGCGCGCTCGCGATCGTCGGGAACGTACCGATCGCGAGCGTCCCGCGGCGCAGCCCGGCCAGCTCGGCGAGGTCCGCCTCGGCGGCCTCGAGGCGGCGCAGCACGTGCCGGGCGTGCCCGGCGAGCACCGCGCCGGCCTCGGTGGGAAGCACCCCGCGGGCCTGGCGCTGCAGCAGCGGCTGGCCGGCCTCCTTCTCCAGCCGGCGCAGCTGCTGGGACACCGCCGACGGTGAGTAGCCGAGCTGATCGGCGGCCGCGGTCATGGAGCCGGAGTCGAGCACCGCGGCGAGCAGTGCGAGCCGTCGGACGTCGAGCACGGGGCCTCCGGGGCCGGTCGGCCGCGCGAAGCGACCGATGACGAGGAGTCTGTGAATCAGCGTTCTGCTGGGGGTCGTGCAGTTCTGCTTCACGCTGATGAACTGCATAATCACGAGGTCGTGCCGGTCCTTCGCTCCGTTTCGGCATTCGTGATCCTGAAGCAGGACTTCACGAGGGTGCCACAACTCGTGATTGTGCTGCACGTCGGTCGGCGTCACCGTCGACGACGTCGCCGACCCCCGGCGGCCGCGCCGCAACCCCGGGAGCAGCCATGCGAGACATCTCCGCCACGTGGATGCGCGGTGGGACCAGCAAGTGCTGGGTCTTCGACGCCGACGACCTCCGGGTCGACGGCCGCACCGCCGACGAGGTGCTGCTCCGGCTCTACGGCAGCCGGACCCGCGCCAGATCGACGGCGTCGGCGGCGCGACGTCCACCACCAGCAAGGCCGTCGTCCTCTCCCGCAGCCCCCGCCCGGCGCGGACGTCGACTACACCTTCGCCCAGGTCGGCATCGCCGAGGGCCGGGTCGACCGGACCAGCAACTGCGGGAACTGCTCCGCGGTCGTCGGGCCGTGGGCGCTGCGCCGCGGGTGGGTCGTCCCCACCGGGGACGTCACCGAGGTCCGCGTGCACAACACCAACACCGGCCAGCTGATCGTGCTGGAGGTGCCGACCCCCGGCGGGCGCGTCGTCGAGGAGGGCCACGAGCACATCCCCGGGGTCCCGACCCCCGGCGTCGGCATCCGCATGTGGTTCGTCGACCCGGCCGGTCGCACGACCGGGTCGCTGCTGCCCAGCGGGAACCCGGCCGACGTCGTGCACGGCGTGCCGGTCACCCTCGTCGACGCCGGCGCCCCGGTCGTCGTCGTCCCGGCGGCGGCCGTCGGGATCACCGGGCACGAGTCGCCCGCCGAGATCGACGCCGTGCCGGGCCTGCTCGACCGGCTGGACGTGCTCCGCCGGGCCTCGGCCGTCCGCATGGGCCTGGCCGACACCCCGCGCGACGCCGCCCGCGCCGTCCCCAAGCTGGCGCTGGTCGCGGAGGGCGCGCCGGGCCGCTCCGACGTGGCCGTCCGCATGCTGTCGATGGGGCGCACCCACCCGGCACTCGCCGTGACCGGCAGCATCGCGCTCACCCTTGCGGCCCGCACCGCCGGTACCGTCCTGCACGACCTCGTCGCGACGGAGCGGGAGGACCTGCTGATCGACACCCCGGCCGGTGTGATCGCCACCGTGCACGGCAGCCGTGACGGCCTGCCCGCGGTCGCGGTCCGCCGCACCGCGCGCCGGATCGCGGACGCACTCCTGGCCCTGCCGGAGCCCACGACCGCCGCCACCGTCCCGACGGCCGCGGTGCACGCCGCCTGACACCGCCC
>NZ_JAHLJD010000001.1:0-12315 GCF_020496225.1 Pseudonocardia sp. ICBG162 | reverse complement strand
TGCTCCTCCGGGCCACCCGGGGCGGCCCGCCGAGCTCGCCCTCGCCCTCGGCCTGCGGGCGCCAGTCGCGGGAGCCCGCGTCGGGGAAGGTGGCGCAGCCGCTCAGCAGCACGACGAGCGTCGCGACGATCAGCAGCAGCCGGGCGGTCACGAGGAACCAGGCTAGGCCCCGCGAGGTGAGTGCCCGGTGAGTACGGTCGGGCGTCATGAGCAGCCCCGTGACCGTCCTGGTGCCGCACACCGTCGGAGCCGAGATCCTGTCCGGTGTGGACGGCCTGGATCCGGTCGTCTACGACCCGGAGAAGCCGCTGCCCGACGAGGCCGCCCACGCCCGCGTGCTGGTCGCGCCGTTCCTGGCGGGCTCCGACGCGGTCGGGATCATCGAGCAGGTCCCGAACCTGGAGCTGGTGCAGCTGCTCACCGCGGGCGCCGAGACGTGGATCGGGCGGCTGCCCGAGGGCGTCGGCCTCTCCGACGGGCGCGGCGCGCACGGCGGGGCCACCGCCGAGTGGGTGGTGTCGGTGCTGCTGGCCGTCTACCGGCACCTGGACCGATTCGTGCGTGCCCAGGACCGCGGCGAGTGGGACTACCACCAGACCGAGGAGCTGGCCGGCAAGAAGATCCTCATCGTCGGCGCGGGCGACGTCGGGCAGAAGACCCGGGCCCGTCTGGAGCCCTTCGAGGTGGAGACCGCGCTGGTCGGGCGCACCGCCCGCGACGGCGTCCACGGCTGGGACGAGCTGCCCGCGCTGCTGCCGCACTACGACGCGACCGTGCTGATCGTCCCGCTCACCGACGAGACCCGCGGCATGGTCGACGCCGGCTTCCTGGCCGCCATGCCCGACGGGTCGCTGCTCGTCAACGGCGCGCGCGGGCCGGTGGTGGACACCGACGCGCTGGTCGCGGAGCTGACCTCGGGGCGGATCCGGGCCGCCGTCGACGTCACCGACCCCGAGCCGCTCCCCGCGGGCCACCCGCTGTGGTCGGCGCCCGGACTGCTGCTCACCCCGCACGTCGGCGGCAGCGTGCCGCTGGCGATGCGCCGCGCCTACGGCGTCGCGGCCGAGCAGCTCGCGGCGTTCGCCGCCGGTGACGCGCCGCCGAACCTCGTGACCGGCGCCTACTAGGCGCGCGCCGGTACTGTCGCCGACCATGAGCGGGCCCACGCAGCAGTACGACTGGGGCAACATCTCCGGCGACGAACCGGCGGAGAAGACCCGCCCGGAGCGCATGCCGGTCCCCGCCCACCTCTCCTCCGACATCGGGCTGCTCGTGCTGCGGCTGGTCGTCGGGGCGTCCTTCGCCGCGGCGGGGGCACGCAAGCTGTTCGGCGTCGCGGGCGGGATCGGCCTCGACGCCAGCGCGACCGCGCTCGCCGACGCCGGGTTCACGTCCTTCGCCGGCCCGCTGGCCTGGGTGCTCGCGGTCGGTCAGCTGGTCCTCGGCGTGCTGCTCGTGCTGGGGCTGCTGACGCCCTTCGCCGCGGCGGGCCTGCTCGCGACGAAGGTCGTCGCCGTGGTGGTGGCGCTGGTGCCGGCCCTGTCGGTGCCGCTGTTCGCCTCGGACGGCGCGAACTCCCTGGAGCTGGACCTGCTGCTCGGCGCCGGGGCCGCGGCGCTGGTGTTCGCCGGGGCCGGGCGGATCGCCCTCGACGCCGGGCGCACCTATCAGCGACGCCCGCTGCCGTGGTCGGTGCTGTCGCTGCTGGTCGCGGTCGCGGTGTCGCTGCTGGTCCTGTTCGTGCTGCGCCGGTGACCCCTGCCGACGACGCGTGGCTGCGCCCGCTCGCCCGGCGCCGCCGTCGCGACCTCGCGGTGCGGGCCCGGACCCCGCTGACCGGCGGGTACGCCTCCGGCGGGGCCGAGCGGATCGACCTCGACGACGGCACCGCGGTCGTCCTCAAGCACACCGGGGCGGTGGAGACGGCCGCGCTGCGCGCCGTCGCGGTGGTGAACGGGTCCGTCCGGCTGCCGCGGATGCTCGGCTCCGGCGACGGCTGGGTGCTGCTCGACCACGAGCCCGGCGCGCCGCTGCCGGCCGGGGCCCCGGTACCCGACGAGGTGTGGCGCACCCTCGCGCTGGTCCACGCGCACTGGCGGCGCAACCGGCCGCGCGGCGTCCCCGTCGTCGACGACGCCTGGTGGGCGCGGCTGTGCGGGCACGCCGCGGACCGGCTGACGGCGGCCGGGCACGACGCCGCGGCCGCGTCCGTCGTGGCCTGGGCCGGGGACGACCGCGCCCGCACCGCGCTGCGCGCCCTGCCCCGCACCCTGTGCCACGGCGACGCCCACCGCGGCAACGTCGTCGCCGGTCCGGCCGGTGCGGTGCTGCTGGACTGGGGCAATGCCCGCGTCGCGGTGGGGTCGCTCGACGTCGTGGTGCTGGCCGCGCCCCCGTCCGACGGCCCGGCCGACGCGCCGTCGTCGCCGGTGCCCGCGGTCTACCGGGACACCCTGCACACCGCGCTCGGCGCGCCGGACCCGCCCGCCATGGTCGCGGTGGAGACGGCGTGGGCGCGGGCGGCGGCGCACGTGCAGTTCCTGCCGTTCGCCGCCGACCACCAGGACCCCGACCGGGTCACCTCGATGGTCCGGGTCGCCGCCGCGGCCCTCGACGAGCTGGGCGACCTGCTCGCCACCGCCCGCCGCGGCTGATCCCGGCTCAGCCCTTCGGCTTGGCCGTGCGACGCAGCCGGGTGTTGACGAACTCGCCCATGCCCCAGCGGCCCAGCTCACGGCCGAAGCCGGAGCGCTTCACCCCGCCGAAGGGGAGCCCGGGCAGCGTCGTGCCGTGCTCGTTGACGTAGGCCATGCCCACCTCGAGCCGGTCGGCGATCTCCTGCGCGCGCTCGATGTCGCCGCTCCACACCGACCCGCTGAGCCCGTAGCTCACGTCGTTGGCCAGCGTGACCGCCTCGTCGACCGAGTCGACGCCGTAGACCACGGCGACCGGTCCGAAGATCTCCTCGGAGTAGGCGTCCATGTCCTTCGTGACGCCGGTCAGCACGGCCGGGCGGAGGAACGCGCCGTCGCCGTCGGGCACCTCGCCGCCGGTGTGCAGGGTGGCGCCCTGCTCGACGGCGCGGCGCACCTGCTCGGCGACGCCGTCGCGCGCCGCGACCGAGGACAGCGGGCCGAGCCGGGTGCCGGAGTCGGTCGGGTCGCCGTGCTCGGTGGCCTCGAACGTCGAGACCAGCACCGACACGAACTCCTCGACCTTGTCGGTCGGCACGATCATCCGCTTCGGGGAGTTGCAGGCCTGGCCGCCGTTCATCAGGCGGGCCCGGGCGGCGACCTTCGCGGTGCGGGCGACGTCGGCGTCGTCGAGGACGATGAACGCGTCCGACCCGCCCAGCTCCAGGACGGCCTTCTTCAGGTTGCGCCCCGCCGTCTCGGCGACCGAGGCACCGGCCCGCTCGCTGCCGGTCAGGGAGATCCCCTGGATCCGCGGGTCGGCGATCATGTCGGCGATCTGCTCGTTGGTCGCGTAGACGTTGACGTAGACGTCGGCCGGGACGCCCGCGGTGTGGAAGATCTCGTCCATCACCTCGGCCGAGGCGGCACAGATCGGGGCGTGCTTGAGGACGATCGTGTTCCCGACGACCAGGTTCGGCGCGACGAACCGCGCCACCTGGTAGTAGGGGAAGTTCCACGGCATGACCCCGACCAGCGGCCCGATCGGCTCGGTCTGTACCACCGACTCCTGCGCGCCCTGCGGGTCCAGGGTCTCCCTGCTCAGCAGGTCCGGGCCGTGCTCGGCGTACCAGCGGTAGATCGACGCGGCCAGTGCGACCTCGCCCGCTGCCTCCTTGACGGGCTTGCCCATCTCGGTCGCGATCAGCGCGGCCAGCTCGTCGCTGCGGGCCTCGTAGGCCTCGGCCACCCGGACCAGGATCCGTGCCCGGTCGGCGGCCGGGGTCGCGCGCCACCCGGGGTAGGCGTCGGTGACGCGGCCCAGGACGTCGGAGACCGCCGCGTCGTCGAGCTCGGGGAACGTCTTCTCGGTCTTCCCGGTGGCGGGGTTCGTGGTCACGTAGGCGGTCATGGTGCCCTTCCGTCGTGGGGTGGCGCGGGTCGCGCTCCTATCCGACGGATGTCCGCCGCGGGGGGACCGGCAAACATCGGGTCCGCCTCGTCACCCCACGCCTGCCGCCTCCAGCCGGGCCCGGACGTGGGCGTGTGCCGGTGGGACGCAGCGGTCCAGCACGCCGCGCAGCTCGTCGACCAGACGTGCGGCGGGCCAGTCCGGCGGCAGCAGGACCGTGGGCAGCGCCGGCGCCCGGACCAGGTCGACGAACACCGGGTTGGTCAGCTCGACGAGGCGGCGCAGGCACCCGGCACCGCCCCCGGGCGGCGACGCCGCGGCGGCGGCCAGGCGGTCGGCGTGACCGGCCAGGACGGCCGCGACCCCGTCGAGGTCCCACGCCCCGACCGCGACGCGGGCCGCCTCGGCGGTGTCCACCGCGAGCCCGGCCACGGTCACCCGGGCACCGGGCGGGGCGTCGGCCAGCACCTCGGCGAGCTCGGCGCCGCGGTCGGCCACCGCGATGAGCACGCCCGGCTGCAGCACCCCGTACCCGGCGAGCACGGCGGTGCGCCGCAGCCGGTCGCGGTAGGCCCGCTCCTGCTCCGGGACGGCGTGCAGCAGTGCCCGGAACGAGCCCGTCCACTCCGGGGGACGGGCGCCGAGGTCGTCGCCGAGGCGCCGGACCGCCGCCCCGAACGGGCCGTCGAGGCGCAGGTGCACGGCGCGCCCGTCGCGCCGGCCCGCGAGCTGGCCGTCCTCGCGCATCCGGGCCAGCAGCCGTCGCGCGGCGGGCTCGCGCATGCCGAGATCGCCCAGCAGCCCGACGAGCACGGCGGCGGGCAGCTCGTCACGACCGGCGACGCGCAGCAGCGACGCGACCACACCGCTCGTCGGGTTGCGCCTTGCCACGAGCGCGCCCAGCTCTACACCTCTGCTCACGGTCGTGAACCATTCCGTCCAGTTCGGGGGAACCGATGGTAGAGGCAGCGGGCCGGAACGGAATGGGGCAGGCACTGTCCTGGGCGCAGATGATCGTGCTGAGCATCGCGGTGCCCGTGGTGGTCTACGACGTCCTCACCGACCGCGGGGTCGGCCCGGTCCCCGCCCTGCTCGCCGGGAGCATCGGGCCGCTGCTCGACATCGGCATCACCTGGCTGCGCAGCCGCCGGATCGACGAGTTCGGCGTGCTCGTGCTGGTGTTCCTGGTGGTCGGCGCCGTGGTCGGGCTGGTGTTCTCCGACCCGCGGATCCTGCTGCTCAAGGAGTCCGCGACGACGGGCGTGCTCGGCCTGCTCCTGCTGGGCTCGCTGGTGCTGCTCCCGCGCCCGCTGATGTTCTGGTTCGGCCGTCGCTTCGCCACCGGCGGTGACCCGGCCCGGGTGGCCTGGTGGGACGGGCTCTGGCAGTACGCCGGCTTCCGCCGCACCCAGCGCGTGCTCACCGCGGTGTGGGGCGTGGTGCTGGTCGCCGAGGCGGTCGTGCGGATCGTGCTGACCTACCGGCTCCCGGTCGCGACGATGGTGGTGGTGAACGCCGTCGTCCCGCTCGCGGTGCTGGGCGTGCTGATCGGCTGGACCGTGCTGTACGCCCGGCGGGCGCAGGCCGCGGGACAGCGCCGCGCCGCGGCCGCCGCCTCCGGCTGAGACGACGGCCGGGCGCCCGGCTCAGCGGCCGACGTTGCGCTGCAGGTGCGCCGGGTAGCGCTCCCCGGCCACCGCCGACGACGGGGCGGCCGCCTCGATCTCGGCCAGCTCGTCCGCCGACAGCTCCAGCACGGCGGCCTCGACGTTCTGCTCCAGGTAGGTCCGCCGCTTGGTCCCCGGGATCGGCACGACGTGCTCCCCGCGGCTCTGCACCCAGGCCAGCGCGAGCTGCCCGGCGGTGACCCCGCGGCGCTGCGCGATGGCGGTGAGCGCCTCGACGATCGCGAGGTTCGCGGCCATGTTCTCGTCGGAGAAGCGGGGCAGACCGCGGCGCATGTCGCCCTCGCCGAGCTGGCCGGTCGAGGTGATCGCGCCGGTCAGGAAGCCGCGTCCGAGCGGGGAGAACGGCACGACGCCGATGCCCAGCTCGGCGCACGTCGGCGCGACCGACTCCTCGATGCCGCGCGTCCACAGCGACCACTCCGACTGCACCGCGGCGGGCGGGTGCACGGCGTGGGCGCGGCGGACGGTGTCCGCGCCGCACTCGGAGAGCCCGTAGTGGCGGATCTTCCCCTCCTCGATCAGCCCGGCGAGCGCGCCGACGGTCTCCTCGATCGGCGTGTCCGGGTCGACGCGGTGCTGGTAGTAGAGGTCGATGTGGTCGACGCCGAGGCGGCGCAGCGACTCCTCGGCGCACCGCCGCACGTAGGCCGGGTCGCCCTGCGCGCCCTGGTTGCCCGCGGCGTCGCGGACGATGCCGAACTTCGTCGCCAGGACCACGCGGTCGCGGCGGTCGGCGATCGCGGCGCCCACGAGCTCCTCGTTGGCGCCGTCGCCGTAGACGTTCGCGGTGTCGAGCAGGGTGACGCCCAGGTCCAGGGCGCGGTGGATCGTCGCGATCGACTCGGCGCGGTCGGAGGTGTCGCCGTAGGCCTGGCTCATGCCCATGCAGCCCAGGCCCTGGGCGGAGACGGTGAGGTCGCCGAGACGGCGGGTTCCGAGACGCATTCCGGTAGCCATGACAACCAACCTAGACGCGAACGGCCCCGGTCCGCAGGGCGCGGACCGGGGCCGTCGGGACGTGCTGATCAGGGGATGCGGCGGACCGCCCCGGTGTCGGCGCTGGTCGCCATGTGGGCGTAGGCGCGCAGGGCCTTCGACACGACGCGCTGCCGGTCGACGGGCTGCCACGGCCGCTCGGAGGACTCCATCTTGGCGCGCCGGTCGGCGAGCACCTCGGCGTCGACGAGCAGCTCCAGGGACCGGGCGCGGACGTCGAGCCGGACCCGGTCGCCGTTCTCCACCAGCCCGATCGTGCCGCCGGCGGCGGCCTCGGGGGAGACGTGGCCGACCGAGATGCCCGACGAGCCGCCGGAGAACCGGCCGTCGGTGATCAGGGCGCAGACCTTGCCCAGCCCGGCACCCTTGAGGAACGCGGTCGGGTGCAGCATCTCCTGCATGCCCGGCCCGCCCGAGGGGCCCTCGTAGCGGATGACCAGCACGTCGCCGGGCTTGATCTCCTTCTTGAGGATCGCCGAGACGGCGTCCTCCTGGCTCTCCAGCACCACGGCCGGGCCCTCGAACTCCCAGATGTCCTCGGGGATGCCCGCGGTCTTGATCACGGCGCCGTCGACCGAGAGGTTCCCGCGCAGCACGGCCAGGCCGCCGTCGGCGGAGTAGGCGTGCTCGAGGTCGCGGATGCACCCGCCCGCGGCGTCGGTGTCGAGGGAGGACCAGCGGTTCTCCGTCGAGAACGCCTGCGTGGTCCGGACCCCGCCCGGCGCGGCGTGGTAGAGCTCGACCGCGGTCTCCGACGGGGCCGACGACCGGATGTCCCACTCGGTGAGCCACTGCTCCAGCGTGGGGGAGTGCACGGTGTGCACCCCGGTGTTGAGCAGCCCGGCCCGCCACAGCTCGCCCAGCAGGGCGGGGATGCCACCGGCCCGGTGGACGTCCTCCATGTGGTAGTCCGAGTTCGGCGCGACCTTGCTCAGGCACGGCACGCGCCGGGAGATCGCGTCGATCGCGGCGAGGTCGAAGTCGATCTCGCCCTCCTGGGCGGCGGCCAGGATGTGCAGCACCGTGTTGGTGGAGCCGCCCATCGCGACGTCGAGCGCCATCGCGTTCTCGAACGCCTCGCGGGTGGCGATGTTGCGGGGCAGCGCGGACGCGTCGTCGTCGCGGTACCAGCGGGTCGCCAGGTCCATCACGGTGCGCCCGGCGTTCAGGAACAGCTCGCGGCGCGCGGCGTGCGTGGCCAGGGTGGAGCCGTTGCCCGGCAGCGAGAGCCCGAGCGCCTCGGTGAGGCAGTTCATCGAGTTCGCGGTGAACATCCCGGAGCAGGACCCGCAGGTCGGGCAGGCCGAGCGCTCGACCTCGGCCAGGCCGGCCTCGTCCACCTCGGACGACGCGGACGCCGAGATCGCGGTGATCAGGTCGGTGGGTGCCTGCGCGACCCCGCCGACGACGACCGCCTTGCCGGCCTCCATCGGACCGCCGGAGACGAACACGGTCGGGATGTTCAGCCGCATCGCGGCGTTCAGCATGCCCGGCGTGATCTTGTCGCAGTTGGAGATGCACACCAGGGCGTCGGCCGCGTGGCCGTTCACCATGTACTCGACCGCGTCGGCGATGATCTCGCGGCTGGGCAGGGAGTAGAGCATCCCGCCGTGGCCCATCGCGATGCCGTCGTCGACGGCGATCGTGTTGAACTCCTTGGCGACCCCGCCCGCCTCCTTGATCGCGCCCGCGACGAGGTCACCCATGTCCTTGAGGTGCACGTGGCCGGGCACGAACTGGGTGTAGGAGTTGGCGATCGCGACGATCGGCTTGCCGAAGTCGTCGTCGCCCATGCCGGTCGCGCGCCAGAGCGAACGCGCTCCGGCGGCGTTGCGACCGTGGGTGGTGACGCGGGAACGCAGGGCGGGCATCGGTCTTCTCCAGCCGGGTCTTCCGTGGTGGTTCGTGAGGGACCCCGGTGGGCGCGTCGCGGAGCGTGGGCACGAGCCGCCCGGGGGGTGCGGCGCGACGGCGGCGGGGCGGGTCGCGTCCCGCCGGCCGGCGGGCCGATCGCCCGCAACCGTACGCCCCGCGACGGGCGTCAGTGACCCTCGGCCGGATCCTCCGGGTCGGTCACCGCGGCCGGGTCGGCGAACCGGCCGCCGCTGGCGACCGAGAGCGCGGGCAGGTCGCGCGCGTGCACCGCGGGCAGGACGAGGGCGTCGTCCTCGCCCAGCACCGCGCTGACCCGCGAGCGCGAGCCGATCCGCAGACCGCGCACGTCGTCCCAGTCCACGGTGCGGGAGGAGAACGCGCCGCGGACGGTCAGCGTCTCCGGGTCCACGGTGGTGCGGACCCGCAGGATCCAGGCGATCGCCGCGGCCGGGGCCAGCAGCACGACCCAGAACCACGGCAGGCTGAACACCAGCGGCGTCGACCCGACGACCGCGACCAGGATGGCGAAGATGGTCAGCCGGCTCGGCTTGAACACCAGCGCGCGCGAGCCCACGCGGAGCTTGCGGCCCTCGTCGCGGACCCGGGGGGTCCACGCCAGCTCGCTGTCCACCTGCTGGGACGCCCCCGGGGCCGGCTGCGGGTCGGCGGAGGCGGGGTCGGGGGGGGACGGCGCGGTCGTCGGTGCTGCTCACGACCCCAGTGTGACAAATCCGGACCGTGACCCCACGGCCCGGACGGGTGGGGTCGTTTGACTCCGTCCGTGGGACGCGTGCTAGCGTCGATGCATGTTCGCCGTTCGAATTCTCGTACTTCTTGGGCGCGTCGTCGCCTGAGTTCGACCTTCTCGAACGACGACGCGCTCACCCTCGCAGCGCCCGGAGTGCCGGGCGGCGGGGGTTTTTTCATGTCCAGCTCCGAGTCCAGCCCATGTCCGGCATCTGATCGACACGATCTCCAGCGAGGCAGACCCAGATGACCACCGTCCCCGCCAAGCCCGGCTCGCCCGGCCCGAAGCCGGGCCCGCCGCCCGGCCGGTCCGCGGCCTCCGGCACGTCCCGCAGCGCGGCCCCGGCACCCGGTGAGACCACCGTGCCCGGCCCGCGCATCGTGGACGAGCCCATGACCGGCGCCCAGTCCCTGGTGCGTTCGCTCGAGGAGATCGGCTGCGAGGTCGTCTTCGGGCTGCCCGGCGGGACGATCCTGCCCGCGTACGACCCGCTCCTGGACTCGACGAAGGTGCGTCACATCCTCGTGCGCCACGAGCAGGGCGCCGGACACGCGGCGACCGGCTACGCGCAGGCCACCGGCCGGGTCGGGGTCTGCATGGCGACGTCCGGGCCGGGGGCCACGAACCTGGTCACCCCGATCGCGGACGCCCACATGGACTCGGTGCCGCTGGTGGCCATCACGGGTCAGCAGACCCGGCCGCTGATCGGCACCGACGCCTTCCAGGAGGCCGACATCACCGGCATCACCATGCCGGTGACCAAGCACAACATGCTGGTGACCGACGCGACGGAGATCCCGCGCGCGATCGCCGAGGCCTTCCACCTGGCGTCCACCGGCCGGCCCGGCCCGGTCCTGGTGGACATCCCGAAGGACGTGCTGCAGGAGCAGACCACGTTCTCCTGGCCCCCGGAGCTGCAGCTGCCCGGCTACCGGCCGACGACCCGGCCGCACGGCAAGCAGATCCGCGAGGCCGCCCGGCTCATCCGCGAGTCGGCCAAGCCGGTGCTCTACGTCGGCGGCGGTGTCCTCAAGGCCGAGGCCGCCGAGGAGCTCAGGGAGCTGGCCGAGCTGACCGGGGCGCCCGTCGTCACCACCCTGATGGCGCGCGGTGTGTTCCCCGACAGCCACCCGCTGCACCTGGGCATGCCCGGGATGCACGGCACCGTCGCCGCGGTCGCGGCGATGCAGCGGTCCGACCTGCTGGTCGCGCTCGGCTCCCGGTTCGACGACCGGGTCACCGGCAAGCTGGAGAGCTTCGCCCCCGGGGCGAAGATCATCCACGCCGACATCGACCCGGCCGAGATCTCCAAGAACCGGCGCGCCGACGTGCCGATCGTCGGGGACTGCAAGGAGGTCCTGGCCGACCTGGTCGAGGCCGTCCGTGCGGACCGCGCCGAGCACGGTGAGCCGGACCTGTCGGCCTGGTGGAAGCAGGTCGGCGGGCTGCGCGACCGCTACCCGCTCGGCTACGACGAGCCGACCGACGGCGCGCTCTCGCCGCAGTACGTGATCGAGCGGATCGGCGCGATCGCCGGGCCGGACGCGATCTACACCGCGGGCGTCGGCCAGCACCAGATGTGGGCCGCGCAGTTCGTCAAGTACGAGAAGCCGCGGACCTGGCTGAACTCCGGCGGGCTCGGGACCATGGGCTACGCGGTCCCGGCCGCGATGGGCGCCAAGGTCGGCGAGCCGGACGCCGTCGTCTGGTGCATCGACGGCGACGGCTGCTTCCAGATGACCAACCAGGAGCTCGCCACCTGCGCGATCGAGGGCATCCCGATCAAGGTCGCCGTCATCAACAACGGCAACCTCGGCATGGTCCGCCAGTGGCAGAACCTGTTCTACGGCGAGCGGTACTCCAACACCGACCTCAACACCCACAAGCTGCGCATCCCGGACTTCCCGATGCTCGCGCAGGCGATGGGCTGCGAGGGGCTGCGGGTCGAGTCCAAGGAGGACGTCGACCGGGTCATCCACCAGGCCATGGAGATCAACGACCGGCCGGTCGTCGTGGAGTTCGTCGTCGGTGCCGACGCCCAGGTGTGGCCGATGGTCGCCGCGGGCACGAGCAACGACGAGATCAACGTCCGGCGCGACATCCGGCCGGAGTTCGAGCACGACGAGCTGGCCGCGTCGGTCGACGCGGTCGCCGACGTCACCGAGCAGGCCCTGGAGGGCGAGAAGTGAGCGAGCTCCACACCCTCTCGGTCCTGGTCGAGGACAAGCCGGGTGTCCTGGCCCGGGTCTCCGGGCTGTTCTCGCGGCGCGGGTTCAACATCAACTCGCTCGCGGTCGGCCCGACCGAGCACCCCGACGTCTCCCGCATGACGATCGTCGTCGAGGTGGACGAGCTCCCGATGGAGCAGGTCACCAAGCAGCTCAACAAGCTGGTGCACGTCATCAAGATCGTCGAGCTGGAGCCGGACGCCTCGGTGCAGCGCGAGCTGCTGCTGGTCAAGGTCCGGGCCGACGCCACGGTGCGCAGCCAGGTCGTCGAGACCGTGCAGCTGTTCCGCGCCAAGGTCGTCGACGTCTCCCCGGAGGCGGTCACGGTCGAGGCCACCGGGTCGGCCGACAAGCTCAACGCGCTCCTGCGCATGCTGGAGCCCTACGGGATCCGCGAGATGGTGAAGTCCGGGATGGTGGCCGTCGGCCGCGGCCCCGGTCCATCACCGCCGCGGCCGTCCGCTAGACAGTCGTCGCTACACAACCTCCGAGAGGAACCGTCCCAGAGCCATGAGTGTCAACATCTACTACGACGCCGACGCCGACCTGTCGATCATCCAGGGCCGCAAGGTCGCCGTGATCGGCTACGGCTCCCAGGGGCACGCGCACTCGCTGTCCCTGCGTGACTCCGGGGTCGAGGTGAAGATCGGTCTGCCCGAGGGCTCCAAGTCCCGGCAGAAGGCCGCCGACGAGGGCCTCGAGGTCGGCACGCCGGCCGAGGTCTCCGCCTGGGCCG